>NZ_LZLY01000144.1 GCF_001673535.1 Mycobacterium sp. 1081908.1
CCGGGGCCTGCTCGACGCGGTCATCGGCGCGGCCGCCGGGCGATCGCCGGACGCCATCGACCCGGTCCTGCTCGACCTGCTCCGGCTCGGCGCCTACCAGCTGCTGCGGACCCGGGTCGACGCGCACGCCGCGGTGTCCACCACGGTCGAGCAGGCCGGGATCGAATTCGATTCGGGCCGAGCGGGTTTCGTCAACGGCGTGCTGCGGACCATCGCGCGCCGGGACGAGAAGTCGTGGGTCGACGAGCTGGCCCCCGACCCGGCGCGGGATCCGGTCGGGCACGCCGCGTTCACCCACGCCCACCCGCGCTGGATCGCCCAGGCCTTCGCCGACGCGCTGGGCGCGGACGCGGCCGAACTCGACGCGGTGCTGGCCAGCGACGACGCGCGGCCTCAGGTGCACCTGGCGGCGCGCCCCGGAACGCTGAGCGCCGCCGAGCTGGCCGACGCGGTGGGGGGCACGGTCGGCCGGTATTCGCCGTACGCGGTGTACCTGCCGGGCGGGGATCCCGGGCGGCTGGCACCGGTGCGTGACGGAACCGCGCTGGTCCAGGACGAGGGCAGCCAGCTGGTGGCCCGCGCGCTGACGCTGGCGCCGGTGGACGGCGACGCCGGGCGCTGGCTGGACCTGTGCGCCGGCCCGGGCGGCAAGACCGCGCTGCTGGCCGCGCTGGGCGCGGAGTCGGGGGCCCGCGTCACGGCGGTGGAGCCGGCGCCGCGGCGCGCCGAGATGGTCGAGGAGAACACCCGCGGCCTGCCGGTCGAGGTGCTGCGCGTCGACGGGCGGGAGAGCGGCCTCGAGCCGGGCTTCGACCGGGTGCTGGTGGACGCGCCGTGCACCGGGCTGGGCGCGCTGCGGCGCCGCCCGGAGGCCCGGTGGCGGCGCGGGCCGGCCGACGTGTCCGCGCTGGCCAAGCTGCAACGCGAGCTGCTGGCCGCCGCGATCGCGCTGACCCGGCCCGGCGGCGTGGTGCTCTACGCGACCTGTTCGCCGCATCTCGCGGAAACCGTTGGCGTGGTGGGCGACGCGCTGCGCCGTCACCCCGTGTCCGCGCTGGACACCCGGCCGCTGTTCGAGCCCGTCCCCGGGCTGGGGGAGGGAAGCTCGGTGCAGTTGTGGCCGCACCGGCACGGCACCGACGCGATGTTTGCCGCGGCGCTCCGCCGCGCCTGAAGTGATGATGGCCGCCCGGCTCAGTAATGTGGCGCACATGCCTGGCAATACCGGTAAAGCGCTGATCGCCCCGTCGATCCTGGCCGCCGATTTCGCCCGACTCGCCGACGAAGCGGCCGCCGTGCGCGGTGCCGACTGGTTGCACGTCGACGTGATGGACAACCACTTCGTGCCGAACCTGACCATCGGGCTGCCCGTGGTGGAGGCCATGCTGAAAACCACCACCATCCCGATGGATTGCCATCTGATGATCGAAGATCCGGACCGATGGGCGCCGCCCTACGCCGAGGCGGGCGCCTACAACGTCACCTTCCACGCCGAGGCCACCGACAATCCGGTGGGGGTGGCCCGCGACATCCGCGCCGCCGGCGCCAAGGCCGGAATCAGCGTGAAACCGGGCACGCCGCTGGAGCCCTACTTCGAAATCCTGCCGAACTTCGACACCCTGCTCATCATGTCCGTCGAGCCCGGTTTCGGCGGCCAGAGCTTCATCCCCGAGGTGCTCGGGAAGGTCCGCGCCGCGCGCAAGCTGATCGAGGCGGGGGAGCTGACGATCCTGGTCGAGATCGACGGCGGCATCAACGAGGACACCATCGAGCAGGCCGCCGAAGCCGGCGTCGACTGCTTCGTCGCCGGGTCGGCGGTATACGGGGCGGCGGACCCGGAGGCCGCGGTCGAGGCGCTGCGGCGCCAGGCCGTGGCCGTGTCGGCGCACCTGCGCGCATGAACCAGCCCCAGTCGGTCGACAGCCTCGACGCGGCCATGCGCCTGGCGATCGAGCACTCCTATCAGGTGAAGGGCACCACCTACCCGAATCCGCCGGTCGGATGCGTGATCGTCGACCCCGAGGGCCACGTCGTCGGCGTCGGCGCCACCGAGCCGGCCGGCGGCGACCACGCCGAGGTGCTGGCGTTGCGGCGGGCCGGCGGCCTGGCCGAGGGCGGCATCGCGTTCGTCACCCTCGAGCCGTGCAATCACTACGGCAAGACGCCGCCGTGCGTCAACGCCCTGATCGAGGCCAGGGTGGGCACGGTCATCTACGCCGTCGGCGACCCGAACGCGATCGCGGGCGGGGGCGCCGGGAGGCTGCAGGCCGCCGGGGTGCAGGTGCGGTCGGGGGTGCTGGCGGACCAGGTGGCCGCCGGGCCGCTGCGCGAGTGGCTGCACAAGGTGCGGACCGGGCTGCCGCACGTGACGTGGAAGTACGCCAGCAGCGTCGACGGCCGCAGCGCCGCCGCCGACGGCACCAGCCAGTGGATCTCCAGCGAGGCTTCCCGGTTGGACCTGCATCGCCGGCGCGCCATCGCCGACGCGATCGTGGTCGGCACCGGAACCGTGCTGGCCGACGACCCGGCGCTGACCGCGCGGCTGGGCGACGGCTCGCTGGCCAACCGCCAACCGTTGCGAGTGGTGGTGGGCATGCGCGAAATACCGCCGGAGGCAAAGGTTCTCAACGACGATTCGCGCACCATGGTGATCCGCACACACGATCCCATGGAGGTCATCAAGGCGCTGTCGGACCGCACCGACGTCCTGCTCGAAGGCGGCCCCACCCTCGCGGGCGCCTTCCTGCGCGCCGGGGCGGTCAACCGCGTCCTGGCCTACATGGCGCCCATGCTGGTGGGTGGTCCGATCACGGCCGTCGACGACGTGGGGGTGCCCACCATCGCGCGGGCGCTGCGCTGGCAGTTCGACGGGGTCGACCGGGCGGGCCCCGACCTGGTGCTCAGCCTGGTGCCGCAGGGCGGGTAGCGCTCAGGGGGCGGGCGCCGGGTTGATTTCGGCCGGTTCCTCGGTGACTTCCGGTTCCTCGGCGTGTTCCTGGCGGCCGCTGACCAGCAGCCCCAGCAGCGCGCCCACCACGCAGATGCCGACGGTGACCATGAAGATGTCGCCGTACATCGCCGCGAAGGCCTTGATGTACATGGTGCCCTGGGCGAGCACGCGTTCCAGCAGGGTGGCGTCCGGCGGGATCGCCGCCGTCAACCCGGCGACGATCTGGTTGAACCGGTAGAAGCCCCAGGCCGTCAGCGCGGCGACACCGATCAGCATGCCCGTCATGCGGGCCACCACCACCGCCGCCGAGGCGATGCCGTGTTGCGCGGCGGGGACCACCCGCAGGGCCGCCGACGACAGCGGCCCGATCACCAGGCCGAGCCCGAGGCCGGCCACCAAGAGGTCGGCGTGGATCGTCGGCACGGTGAACAACCCGAACACATTGACCTTGTGCCCCAGGATGTCTTCGCGCCAGTAATGGATCAGCCAGTACCCGTAGGCGGCGATGAGCAGCCCGACGAAGATCATGATGCGGTCGCCGATCCGGGTGGCGATCCAGCCGCCCAGCACCGCGCCGATCGGCAGCGCGATCAGGAACCACAGCAGCAGCCCGGCCGCCTGGTTCTGGTTCATCTGCAGCACGCCCTGCCCGAACAGTTCCACGTCGACCAGCGTCACCATCAGCGCCGCGCCCGCGGTCAGCGAGGCGCCCAGCGCCGCGAGGAAGGGCCGGAAGTGCACCCCGGCCGGGTCGATCAGCCGGGTGCGCGAGAACCGCTCCCACACCACGAAGGCCACCGCGGCGACGACCGCGCCGATCACCAGCGGCAACCCGTAGCTGGGCAGCACCTGCTTGCCGTCGGGGTTGGGGTTGTACAGGCCGATCACGGCCAGCCCCAGCGCGACGGCGAGCAGCAGGCCACCGACCAGGTCGATCCGTTCCGGCGCCTCGGTGCGATCCCGCGACGGCAGGCTGAACTGGATCATCACCATCGCGATCAGTGTCAGCGGGACGTTGATCCAGAACACGTATCGCCAGTCGTGGAAGAGGAAGACGATGAAGATGCCGTACAGCGGGCCCAGCACGCTGCCGAGCTCCTGCGCGGCGCCGATGCCGCCCAGCACGCCGGCGCGGTTGCGCTGCGACCAGAGGTCGGCGCCCAGCGCCAGGGTGACCGGCAGCAGCGCGCCGCTGGCCACGCCCTGGATGGTCCGGCCGGCGATCAGCATGTGGAAGTCGCCGAACTGACCGGCCAGCGCGGTGACCACCGACCCCACGATGAACAGGGCCAGGGCGGCCTGCAGCAGCAGCTTGCGGCCGAACCGGTCGGAGGCCCGGCCCAGCAGCGGCATGGCCGCGATGTAGCCCAGCAGGTACATCGTCACGATCCAGGTGATCCGCTGCAGCTGGTTAACCGGGATCCCGACGTCGGACATGATGTCGCGCATGATGGTGACCACGACGTAGGTGTCGAGTGCCCCCAGCAGCACCGCAAGGCTGCCGGCGCTGATCGCGACGCGGCGTCCCGCCTGAGTGCTCACGAGATCACCGGGGGCTTCGTCACGGTGACCGGCGCGCCCCAGTTGGACATGGTCATCTGCAGCGAATTGCCCGAACTCTTTTCCAGGCTGGCCTGCACCAGCTGGTGGTCGCCGTTCTCCTGGATCCACACGGTGCCCGGCACCTGTCCCGAGGCGGTGAATTGCGGGACGAGCTTGTTCACCGCGTCCGCGGAGAAGTTCCCGCTGATCTTGACCGCTTCCTGCCCGTTGATGTTGTCGCGGCCCTCGGCCTTGGCGTTGGTGAAGTTGTTCAGCGCGTTGGCCAGCCCGGTGTCCGGGTTCAGGATCACCGAGACGTCGTAGATGTCGGAGGCCTTGCCGAAGTCACTCCACTTGTTCGGAGTGAGCGTGGCGTACAGGTCGCCGTCGACGACGATGAAGTCGGCTTGAATGTCAGATCCCCCGACGGTGAGCGTGGCGTTTCCGGACGCGGCGGTGGCCGGTGCATTGGTGAGGTCACCCGTCAGCACCTTGATGGGCAACCCCGGAATCTTGCCGTTCACCTTGATCACGAGGTGGGCGCTCTTGACGTTCTTGGTCGACGCGGCGGATTGCTTGACCAGGTTCGTGGCGTCGGGGAGCGGCCCGCCGCTGACCTTCGGGCCCGACGAACATCCGGCGATCAGGGCCGAGGCGAGGGTTAGGGAAGCGAGGACGGCCAGTAGACGGTGGCGAGTCGGCATACCCTGCATCGTAGAGGGTGCCCGTGACCGGCTCTTCGAACCCGGGGCGCGCTTGCCCGCCGTTTCGCCCGTTAACCTGGTGCAATGTTCACCGGAATTGTCGAGGAGCTCGGGGAGGTGACCGGCCGCGACATCCTCGACGATGCCGCCCGGCTAACCATCCGCGGGCCGATGGTGACCGGCGATGCCGGGCATGGCGATTCGATCGCCGTCAACGGTGTGTGCCTCACGGTCGCCGAGCTGCTGCCGGACGGCCGGTTCACCGCCGACGTGATGGGCGAGACCCTGAGCCGGTCCAACCTGGGCGAGTTGCAGGTCGGCAGCCGGGTGAACCTCGAGCGCGCCGCGGCCGTCAACAGCCGGCTCGGCGGGCACATCGTGCAGGGGCACGTCGACGGCACCGGCCAGGTCGTGTCCCGCGCACCCTCCGAGCACTGGGAGGTGGTGCGGATCGAGGTGCCCGCGGCGGTGGCCCGCTACGTCGTCGAGAAGGGGTCGATCACCGTCGACGGGATCTCCCTGACGGTGTCCGGGCTGGGCTCCGAGCCGCGGGACTGGTTCGAGGTCTCGCTGATCCCGACGACGCGGGAACTGACCACCCTCGGTAGCGCCCCCGTCGGGACCCAGGTGAACCTCGAGGTCGACGTCATCGCCAAATATGTTGAGCGGCTGATGAAGGCGGGCCAGTAGCCGCGGCGTTTGCGCGCCCGGTTACAGCCCGCGCCAGACGGGTCCGTCCCAGTAGCCCCAGTCGTTGAACTGGGCGTTCCAGACCACATGGGCCCACGGCGCCCACGGCGGCGGAGGCGGCATCGGCCGCGCCCACGGCGGCGGCGCACCGTAGCCGGCCGGACCGTAGTTGTCGTCCCAGTCGCGGCAGTTGTTCCAGTTCTGGTACGGGCCCCAACCCGGGTCCCATTGCTGGCCTGGGCACCAGTGGTGGTGATTTGCGGGTGCCGGGGGAGGCGCCGCCTGCGCGGTGCCCGACGTCAGCCCCAGCGCGGCCGCGGCCATTCCGCCGGCCGCCAACGCACCGGTGCACAGGCGAACCCATGTCTTGGTTTGCGTGTTTGTATTCATGTCCCTCAGATTTCCCTTAACAATGCGGCCGAAAACGGCATCCGGCGGCCTCACACGTAGCTCATAGCCGGGACTTACCCGCGGCTTACGCCAGGGCGGTTTCCGGCAGGAAAGCCGTCGCAATAACCGCGGCGCCGCGGTGGTTCATACTGGATGCAACACTTGGGCCGCTCGCTTCGGGCCCCTACGACAGCAAGGCAGCAGAGATGACGAGGTTGGACTCCGTCGAGAGGGCGGTTGCCGACATTGCGGCCGGGAAGGCCGTCGTCGTCATCGATGACGAGGAACGCGAGAACGAAGGCGACCTGATCTTCGCGGCCGAGAAGGCGACGCCGGAGATGGTGGCCTTCATGGTCCGCTACACCTCGGGATACCTGTGCGTACCGCTGGACGGCTCGATCTGCGACCGGCTCGGGTTGCTGCCGATGTACGCGGTGAACCAGGACAAGCACGGCACCGCCTACACCGTCACCGTCGATGCGAGAAACGGTGTGGGCACCGGGATTTCGGCCTCCGACCGGGCCACGACGATGCGGCTGCTCGCCGATCCCACCAGCGTCGCCGACGATTTCACCCGGCCCGGCCACGTAGTTCCGTTGCGCGCCAAGGACGGTGGCGTGTTGCGCCGGCCCGGCCACACCGAGGCCGCCGTCGATCTGGCCCGGATGGCGGGGCTGCAACCCGCGGGCGCGATCTGCGAAATCGTCAGCCAGAAGGACGAGGGCTCGATGGCGCAGACCGACGAGTTGCGGGTCTTCGCCGACGAGCACGACCTCGCGCTCATCACCATCGCCGACCTGATCGAGTGGCGACGCAAGCACGAGAAGCACATCGAGCGCATCGCCGAAGCGCGGATCCCGACCCGGCACGGGGAGTTTCGCGCCATCGGCTACTCCAGCATCTATGAGGACGTCGAGCACGTCGCGCTGGTCCGCGGCGAGATCGCCGGGCCCAACGCCGAGGGCGACGACGTGTTGGTCCGCGTGCACTCCGAATGCCTGACGGGCGACGTGTTCGGGTCGCGCCGCTGCGACTGCGGCCCCCAACTGGACGCGGCGATGGCGATGGTCGCGCGGGAGGGGCGCGGCGTGGTGCTGTACATGCGCGGCCACGAGGGCCGCGGCATCGGGCTGATGCACAAGCTGCAGGCGTACCAGCTGCAGGACGCCGGGGACGACACCGTCGACGCCAACCTCAAGCTCGGATTGCCAGCCGACGCAAGGGATTACGGGATCGGTGCGCAGATCCTGGTCGATCTCGGTGTGCGCTCGATGCGGCTGCTGACCAACAACCCGGCCAAGCGGGTCGGGTTGGACGGCTACGGGTTGCACATCATCGAGCGGGTGCCGCTTCCGGTGCGGGCCAACGCCGAGAACATCCGCTACCTGATGACCAAGCGCGACAAGATGGGTCACGACCTCGTCGGGCTGGACGACTTTCACGAATCCGTGCATCTGCCAGGCGAATTCGGCGGTGCGCTTTGAGCGGTGGCGCCGGTGTGCCGGACGTGCCGCCGCTCAATGCGTCCGGTCTGCGGCTGGCAATCGTGGCCAGTACCTGGCACGCCGAAATCTGCGACGCGCTGCTGGCCGGTGCCCGCAAGGTGGCGTCCGAGTCTGGCATCGACGACCCGACGGTGGTCCGGGTGATCGGCGCGATCGAGATCCCGGTGATCGCGCAGGAGCTGGCCCGCAACCACGACGCCGTCGTCGCCCTGGGCGTCGTAATCCGCGGCCAGACACCGCATTTCGACTACGTGTGTGACGCGGTGACGCAGGGGCTGACCAGGGTGTCACTGGACGCGTCGACGCCGGTGGCCAACGGGGTGCTGACCACCGATACCGAGGAGCAGGCGCTGGACCGGGCCGGCCTTCCGCAATCGGCCGAGGACAAGGGCGCCCAGGCCACCGGGGCGGCCCTCGCCACCGCCCTGACGTTGCGTGACCTGCGCGCTCGGTCGTGACTTCGCCGTCGAGCCACGAGGTCTGGGATGTCGAGCTGCGTCCCCACCGCACGCCGCTATTCGTTTACATCGCCGCGTTTCTGATCGCCGCGGCGCACATCGTGGTGGGCCTGCTGCTCAAGATCCAGTCCAGCGGGGTGATCTTTCACACCTCCGATCAGGTGGCGATGGCCGCCCTCGGGCTGGTGATCGCCGGCGGCGTCCTGTTGTTCGCGCGCCCGCGGCTGCGGGTGGGCCCGGCGGGGCTCTCGGTGCGAAACCTCTTCGGATACAAGCTGATTCCCTGGCCGGACGTCGTCGGTGTGTCGTTTCCCGCCGGCCGGCGGTGGGCGCGCATCGACCTGCCCGACGACGAGTACGTTCCGCTGATGGCGATCCAGGCCGTCGACAAGGAGCGCGCCGTGGAGGCGATGGATACCGTGCGGTCGCTGCTCGCGCGATATCGCCCCGACGCCCCCTGAGCGCTGTCCCATCGCCCGACGGCACGTCTCGTGCGCGCGGCCGCCGGAATGCTCGGCGGCGCGGCGCGATACGCCGAGTCGGTCGACGTCTACGACACGGCGCTGAAGACCCACGACGTGGTGTCGAAGGCTTCGCGGCCATCGCCAGATGCCATGGCGAGGCCGTCCCATGTCCCGCGCGGATTGGACGTGTGATTACGGGCTGGCCGTGCTTCCGCGGGTGGCGCTGATGCTGGACTGGGCGTCGACGCGGCGGGCGCAGCTCGACCGGCGGACCGCCTGAGCTGCTTCCGGCCTGGGCCGGACACTTGTCGGACGGTCGTGCATACTCGAACACATGTTCGAATACCTGCTGGCATCCCAGGCGACGCCGGAGTCGGCGGCGCTGCTGGATCGGGTGCGCGAGGCCGGTCGGAGCGAGGCCCGCGCGGCCGCGGAGCGCTTGGTGGCCGTCGGGGAGTTGTTGGTCGTGCGCTGCCGCGATTCGGGGGAGAAGGCCCATTGGGCCGCCGACGCGTGGGAGGCGGTGGCCGCGCAGGTGGGGGCCGCGCTGAACTGCAGTGTGGCGATGGGGCATAGCTATTTGCGCTACGCGATGGCGATGCGCGATCGGCTGCCGGAAGTGGGCAAGGTTTTTGCCGCGGGCGATATCGATTATCGGGCGTTTCAGACGATCGTGTTCCGCACCGATTTGATCGACGACCCGCAGGTGTTGGCGAAGGTGGATGCGCGGCTCGCGGTGTTGCTGTCGCGGCGGCGCACGCTGACGCGGGGCGGGCTGAGCGCCGCGGTCGACCGGGTGGTGGCCGGGGTGGATCCCGACGCCGTGCGCCGGGCCGCGAAGGCCGCGCTGGACCGGTATGTGGACGTGGTCGGAGACTTGTCGGGCATGGCGTGGCTGGAGGGAAGGCTGTTCGCCGCCGATGGGCAGGCGTTGGATTGTAGGCTTACCGAGTTGGCGGGCAGCGTCTGTGAGGGCGATCCGCGCACGGCCAGGCAGCGGCGCGCGGATGCGTTGGGCGCGCTGGCGGCGGGGGCCGAGCGGCTGGTGTGTGGTTGCGGGCGCGCCGACTGCCCGGCCGCGGCGGGCGCCCCGACGCCGAAAAGCGGTGTGGTGATCCATGTGGTTGCCGAGCGGGCCAGCGTCGACGGCACTGGGGCCACCCCAGGGGTGCTGCCCGGTGTCGAGGGCCTGATTCCGGCCGAGCTGATCGCCGAGCTGGCCAAGTCCGCGCGCCTGGTGCCGCTGACCATTCCGACGGGAGTGCCCGAGCCCGGCTATACCCCGTCGGCCAAGCTGGCCGAGTTTGTGCGGTGCCGGGACCTGACCTGTCGGGCCCCGGGTTGTGACCGCCCGGCCACGCACTGCGATGTGGACCACACCATCCCCTACGCCCAGGGCGGCGCAACGTGCGCGTCGAACCTGAAATGCCTGTGCCGGCTTCATCATTTGATGAAGACGTTCTGGGGCTGGCAGGACGAGCAGCTGCCCGACGGCACCGTCATCTGGCGGCTGCCCGACGGGCACACCTACGTCACCACGCCGGGCAGCGCGCTGCTTTTCCCCAGTTTGTGCGTGCCCACCGGCGACGCACCCGACACCGAGGCGCCGGCCGAGCGGTGCGGGGAGCGCACCGCGATGATGCCGTTGCGCGCACGCACCCGGGCCCAGAACCGGGCCGCGCGCATCGCCGCCGAACGCCGCCACAACCGCCAAACCCGGTTGGCCACCCGGCCGGCACAAACCGGGCCACCGACACCCGATGCCGACGAACCCCCGCCCTTCTAGCGGCTATTAGCCTGGGTACGTGCCAGATCCCGCAACGTATCGCCCCGCGCCCGGGTCCATCCCGGTCGAGCCCGGCGTCTACCGGTTCCGGGACGCGCACGGGCGCGTCATCTATGTCGGCAAAGCCAAGAGCCTGCGCAGCCGGCTGACGTCGTACTTCGCCGACGTCGCCGGCCTGCACCCGCGAACGCGCCAGATGGTGACCACCGCGGCCAAGGTCGAGTGGACGGTGGTCAACACCGAAGTCGAGGCGCTGCAGCTGGAATACAACTGGATCAAGGAATTCGATCCGCGCTTCAACGTCCGCTATCGCGACGACAAGTCGTACCCGGTGCTGGCCGTCACCCTCAACGAAGAGTTCCCGCGGCTGATGGTGTACCGCGGCCCGCGGCGCAAGGGGGTGCGCTATTTCGGCCCGTACTCGCACGCGTGGGCGATCCGCGAAACGCTGGACCTGCTCACCCGCGTCTTCCCGGCGCGCACCTGCTCGGCCGGAGTGTTCAAGCGGCACAAGCAGATCGACCGCCCGTGCCTGCTCGGCTACATCGACAAGTGCTCGGCGCCGTGCATCGGCAGGGTCAGCGCCGAACAGCATCGCCAGATC
Organism: Mycobacterium sp. 1081908.1; assembly: GCF_001673535.1. Classification (GTDB taxonomy): domain Bacteria; phylum Actinomycetota; class Actinomycetes; order Mycobacteriales; family Mycobacteriaceae; genus Mycobacterium. Next base: position 11,094 of record NZ_LZLY01000144.1, read on the forward strand.
GTGGAGGACTTCTGCGACTTCCTGTCCGGCAAGACCGACCGGTTCGCCCGCGATCTGGAACATCAGATGAACGCCGCGGCCGAGCAGCTCGACTTCGAACGGGCCGCGCGGCTTCGCGACGACCTGTCGGCGCTCAAGCGGGCCATGGAGAAGCAGGCCGTGGTGCTCGGCGACGGCACGGATGCCGACGTGGTCGCCTTCGCCGACGACGAGCTGGAAGCGGCGGTGCAGGTGTTCCACGTGCGCGGCGGTCGGGTCCGCGGCCAGCGCGGCTGGATCGTCGAAAAGTCGGGGGAGCCCGGCGATTCCGACGAGGAGCGGCTGGTCGAGCAGTTCCTGACGCAGTTCTACGGCGAGCAGGCCGAGCTGGGCGGCTCCGCCGACGAGGCGGCCAACCCGGTTCCCCGCGAGGTGCTGGTGCCGTGCCTGCCGTCCAACTCCGAGGAGCTGACCAGCTGGCTGTCCGGCCTGCGCGGCTCGCGTGTCACCTTGAGGGTCCCCCGACGTGGCGACAAGCGCGCGCTGGCCGAGACCGTGCAGCGCAACGCGAAAGAGGCGCTGCAACAACATAAGCTGAAGCGCGCCGGCGACTTCAACGCGAGATCCGCGGCGCTGCAGAACATTCAGGACGCGCTGGGCCTGGCCGACGCGCCGCTGCGCATCGAATGCGTCGACATCAGCCACGTGCAGGGCACCGACGTGGTGGGCTCGCTGGTGGTCTTCGAGGACGGCCTGCCCCGCAAGTCGGACTATCGCCACTTCGGGATCCGGGAGGCCGCCGGTCAAGGGCGCTCGGACGACGTCGCCTCGATCGCCGAGGTGACCCGCCGCCGCTTCGCGCGGCACCTCAGCGAACAGCACGACCCCAATATGCTTTCCGCGGAAGGGAAATCGCGCCGCTTCGCGTACCCTCCCAACCTCTACGTCGTCGACGGCGGCGCGCCGCAGGTCAACGCGGCCAGCGCCGTGCTCGACGAGCTCGGCATCACGGACGTCGCGGTGATCGGACTGGCCAAGCGGCTGGAGGAGATCTGGGTGCCCTCGGAGCCGGACCCGATCATCATGCCGCGCAACAGCGAGGGCCTCTACCTGCTGCAGCGCGTGCGTGACGAGGCGCACCGGTTCGCCATCGCCTACCATCGCAGCAAGCGATCCAAGCGAATGACCGCCTCGGCGCTGGATTCGGTGCCAGGATTGGGAGAACATCGCCGCAAGGCGCTGGTAACGCATTTCGGATCGATAGCCCGCCTCAAGGAGGCCACCGTCGACCAGATCACCGCCGTTCCGGGCATCGGCGTGGCCACCGCCACGGCCGTCCTCGAGGCGCTGCGACCCGAACAACCCGGGGACCCGCAATGACGACCACCGCAGGCATCGACGTCGTTCTGGTGACCGGATTGTCGGGGGCCGGGCGGGGCACCGCGGCCAAGGTGCTCGAGGACCTCGGCTGGTACGTCGCCGACAACCTGCCGCCCCAGCTGATCACGCGCATGGTCGATTTCGGGTTGGCCGCCGGTTCGCGCATCACCCAGCTGGCGGTGGTGATGGACGTGCGGTCGCGCGGCTTCACCGGCGACCTCGACGAGGTGCGCAACGAGTTGGCCACCCGCAACATCACCCCGCGCGTGGTGTTCATGGAGGCCTCCGACGACATGCTGGTGCGCCGCTACGAGCAGAACCGGCGCAGCCACCCGCTGCAGGGCGACCAGACGCTGGCCGAGGGCATCGCCGCCGAGCGCAGGATGCTGGCCCCGGTCCGCGCCACCGCCGACCTGATCATCGACACGTCGACGCTGTCGGTGCGGGGCCTGCGGGAGAGCATCGAGCGCGCGTTCGGCGGCAACGGCGCCGGAACCACCAGCGTCACGTTCGAGTCCTTCGGCTTCAAGTACGGCCTGCCGATGGACGCCGACATGGTGATGGACGTCCGGTTCCTGCCCAACCCGCACTGGGTCGACGATTTGCGCCCACTCACCGGGCAAGACCCCGCGGTCCGCGACTACGTATTGGGCCAGCCCGGCGCGGGCGAGTTTCTCGACGCTTACCATCGATTGCTAAACCTGGTTGTCGACGGCTACCGCCGGGAGGGCAAGCGCTACATGACGGTCGCCATCGGCTGCACCGGCGGCAAGCATCGCAGCGTCGCGATCGCCGAGGCATTGATGCAGCGATTGGGGGGTAACCCGCAGCTGACGGTGCGGGTGCTGCACCGGGATCTGGGTCGGGAATGAGTGAAGGCATCGTTGCGCTGGGGGGCGGACACGGCCTGTACGCGACGCTGTCCGCGGCGCGCCGGCTGACGCCCTACGTCACGGCCGTGGTGACGGTCGCCGACGACGGGGGCTCGTCGGGCCGGCTGCGCAGCGAGCTGGACGTGATCCCGCCCGGCGACCTGCGAATGGCCTTGGCGGCGTTGGCATCTGACAGCCCGTATGGCCGGCTGTGGGCGACCATCCTGCAGCACCGATTCGGCGGCAGCGGCGCCCTGGCCGGGCACCCGATCGGCAACCTGCTGCTGGCGGGTCTCAACGAGGTGCTGGCCGATCCCGTCGCCGCGCTCGACGAGCTGGGCCGCATCCTCGGCGTCAAGGGCCGGGTGTTGCCGATGTGTCCGATCGCGCTGCAGATCGAGGCCGACGTGTCCGGCCTGGAGGCCGACCCACGGATCTTCCGGCTGATCCGCGGCCAGGTGGCGATCGCCACCACGCCCGGCAAGGTGCGACGGGTGCGGCTGCTGCCGCCCGACCCGCCGGCGACCCGGCAGGCCGTCGACGCCATCATGGCCGCGGGTCTGGTGGTGCTGGGCCCCGGGTCCTGGTTCACCAGCGTGATCCCGCACGTCATGGTCCCGGGGCTGGCGACGGCGCTGCGGGCCACCTCCGCCCGGCGGGCGCTGGTGCTCAACCTGGTGGCGGAGCCGGGGGAGACGGCCGGCTTCTCGGTGGAGCGCCATCTGCACGTGCTGGCCCAGCACGCCCCCGGGTTCACCGTGCACGACATCATCATCGACGCCGACCGGGTGCCCAGCGAACGCGAGCGCGACCAACTGCGCCGCACCGCGACGCTGCTGGAAGCCGAGGTCCACTTCGCCGACGTGGCCCGACCTGGTACACCTTTACATGACCCGGGCAAGCTCGCGGCGGCGCTGGACGGGGTCCGAGCGGGTCACAAAGGTCAAGGAGCCCCTTTGGATCGGACCACGGCACAGCTGCCGGTCGACGTTGAGACGAGGGGTGACGACGCGTGGCGATGACGACCGAAGTCAAGGACGAGCTGAGCCGCCTGGTTGTGAAATCGGTGAGCGCGCGGCGCGCGGAGGTCACGTCCCTGCTGAGGTTCGCCGGCGGGCTGCACATCGTCGGCGGCCGGGTGGTCGTCGAGGCCGAGGTGGACCTGGGCAACGTCGCGCGCCGGCTGCGCAAGGACATCTTCGAGCTGTACGGATACAACGCCGTCGTACATGTGTTGTCCGCCAGCGGGATTCGCAAGAGCACCCGGTACGTGCTGCGGGTGGCCAACGACGGCGAGGCGCTGGCGCGCCAGACCGGTCTGCTCGACATGCGGGGGCGTCCAGTGCGCGGCCTGCCCGCACAGGTGGTCGGCGGCAGCGTCGCCGACGCCGAGGCGGCGTGGCGGGGGGCCTTCTTGGCGCACGGCTCGCTGACCGAGCCGGGGCGCTCGTCGGCCCTGGAGGTCAGCTGCCCCGGCCCGGAGGCCGCGCTGGCGCTGGTCGGCGCCGCGCGCCGGCTCGGGGTAAGCGCGAAGGCGCGCGAGGTGCGCGGCGCGGACCGGGTGGTGGTGCGCGACGGTGAGGCGATCGGCGCGCTGCTGACCCGGATGGGCGCCCAGGACACCCGGCTGGTCTGGGAGGAACGGCGGATGCGGCGCGAGGTCCGCGCGACGGCCAACCGCCTGGCCAACTTCGACGACGCCAACCTGCGCCGCTCGGCGCGGGCGGCGGTCGCGGCGGCCGCCCGGGTGGAGCGGGCGCTGGAGATCCTCGGCGACACCGTCCCGGACCATTTGGCGTCGGCGGGCCGGCTGCGCGTCGAGCACCGGCAGGCGTCGCTGGAGGAGCTCGGCCGCCTGGCCGACCCGCCGATGACGAAAGACGCTGTGGCCGGGCGCATTCGGCGCCTGCTGTCGATGGCCGACCGCAAGGCGAAGGTCGAAGGAATCCCCGATACCGAGTCGGCGGTGACGCCCGACCTGCTGGAGGATGCTTAACTAGCAGCAAATTGCTGGGCGTGGCGGTCGGGGAGGACTACGGTCATCGCATGAAGCGGCTTTCGAGTGTTGATGCGGCGTTTTGGTCTGCCGAAACTGCGGGCTGGCACATGCACGTGGGGGCGCTGGCGATCTGCGATCCCACCGACGCGCCGGACTACAGCTTCCAGCGGCTCCGCGAACTGCTCATCGAGCGGCTGCCGGAGATCCCGCAGCTGCGGTGGCGGGTCACCGGCGCGCCCCTCGGCCTGGACCGGCCGTGGTTCGTCGAGGACGAGGAGCTCGACGTCGACTTCCACATCCGTCGCATCGGCGTTCCGGCCCCCGGCGGCCGCCGCGAGCTCGAGGAGCTGGTGGGCCGGCTGATGTCCTACAAGCTGGACCGCGCCCGGCCGCTCTGGGAGATGTGGGTGATCGAGGGCGTCGAGGGCGGGCGGATCGCGACGCTGACCAAGATGCACCACGCCATCGTCGACGGGGTGTCCGGCGCCGGGTTGGGCGAAATCCTGTTGGACGTCACCCCGGAACCCCGTCCGCCGCAACAGGAGACGGTCGGGTCGCTGGTCGGGTTCGAGATCCCGGGCATCGAGCGGCGCGCGGTCGGCGCGCTGATCAACATCGGCGTAAAGACGCCGTTCCGCATCGCCCGGCTGGTGGAGCAGACGCTGCGCCAGCAGATCGCCGCGCTGGGCGTCAGCAGCCGGCCGCCGCGCTACTTCGAGGCGCCCAAAACCCGGTTCAACGCGCCGGTGTCGCCGCACCGGCGGGTCACCGGCGCCCGCGTCGAGCTGGCCCGGGCCAAGGCCATCAAGGACGCGTACGGCGTCAAGCTCAACGACGTGGTGCTCGCGCTGGTCGCCGGCGCCGCCCGCGACTACCTGCAGAAGCGCGGCGAGCTGCCCACCAAACCGCTCATCGCGCAGATCCCCGTTTCCACCCGCACCGACGAGACCAAGGACGACGTCGGCAACAAGGTGAGCTCGATGACGGCGTCCCTGGCCACCCACATCGAGGACCCCGCCGAGCGGCTGCGCGCCATCCACGAGAGCACCCAGAACGCCAAGTTGATGGCCAAGGCGCTGTCGGCGCACCAGATCATGGGGCTCACCGAAACCACCCCACCCGGGCTGCTGCAGCTGGCGGCGCGGGCCTACACGGCCAGCGGGTTGTCGCGAAACCTGGCCCCTATCAACCTGGTCGTGTCCAACGTCCCCGGTCCGAAATTCCCGCTGTACATGGCCGGCGCCAAGCTGGACTCGCTGGTGCCGCTCGGGCCGCCCGTCATGGACGTCGCCTTGAACATCACCTGCTTCTCCTACCAGGACTACTTGGACTTCGGCTTCGTGACGACGCCCGAGGTGGCCAACGACATCGACGACATGGCCGACCGCATCGAGCCGGCGCTGACCGAGCTGGAGAAGGCGGCCGCGCGGGAGTGAGTCGTTAGTCCCGATCCGGCGGATTCGTCGCGTACACCCAGGACAAGAACCTCGCGACGGCCTCGGCCGACCGGTGCGCGCGGGGGGAACTGAAAATGTCGAAAGCGTGTTGGGCGTGCGGCAATTCGGCGTACGCGACCGGCGACTTGGACACCGCGCGCAGCTCCTCGGCGAACACCTGCGCCTCGCCGACCGGGATCAGGGAGTCGTCGCGGCCGTGCAGGATGAAAAACGGCGGCGCGTCGTCGCGCAACCTGCAGATCGGCGAGGCGTCGGTGTAGACGTGCCGGTGCGTCGCGAATTTCCTTTTGACGACGAACTTTTCGAGCAGCCCGACGAACTCGCGACGGCCCTCACCCTCGGTGGAGAACCAGTCGTAGCGCCCGTACACGGGAACGGCGGCGGTCACCGACGTGTCGGCGTCCTCGAAGCCCCGCTGGAATTGCGGGTCGTTGGGCGTCAGCGCCGCCAGCGAACACAGGTGCCCACCGGCCGACCCGCCGGTGATCGCGACGAAGTCCGGATCCCCGCCGAACCGGGCGATGTTCTCCTTGACCCAGGCCAGCGCGCGTTTGACGTCGACGATGTGATCGGGCCAGGTGTGCACGGGCGACACGCGATAGCCGATCGACACGCACACCCAGCCGCGGGCGGCCAGGTGACTCATCAGCGGATAGGCCTGCGGGCGGCGCATTCCGATCACCCACGCGCCGCCCGGAACCTGCAGCAGCACCGGCGCCTTGCCGTCGCGCGGCAGGTCGCGGCGGCGCCAGATGTCGGCGAGGTTGGCGCGGCCGTGCGGGCCGTAGGACACGACGTTCGTCTTCTCGACGTAGCGCCGGCGCGCGACCGTGTTGCCCAGCGGCAGGTTGCGCCGCCCGCTGCGGGTGGGCTTCGTCTGCGGCAGCGCCTCCAGCGCCTCGGCGTAGTCGTGCCCCAGCTGTTCGCGCAGGCTGGCCTCCAGCACCGGCCCCGGCGTGGTGACGCCGCGATACTTGATCACCGCCAGGATGGCCCAGGACGCGGCCGTCAGCGCCAGCGCGGCCTTGCCGCGCCGCCCCGCGAAGTCGCCGCGCCGCCCGCGCCGCAGCGCGTCCACCAGCGAGGCGGAGAAGTAGACGCCCGGCACCTCCGACGTCGGCCAACCGAACCAGAACACCAGGACGGTGCTGTAGCCCTTGCGGGCCAGCGGTCGTAATCCGTTGGCGGCGTTGGCAAGTTCGACCGCCGCGCGAGCCAGCGGCCTCGGCTTTCTGAGCGCGGCTCGCATCAGCCGTTGACCCGGGACAGCAGCTCGCTGCGCAGGATCTTGCCGGTGCTGCCGCGGGGAAGCTCGTCGAGGACGGCGATCTCGCGGGGCACCTTGTAGTTGGCCAGGTTGTCGCGCACGTGTTGCTTGAGGGTGTCGACCGTGGCGGACCCGCCCGGGGCCAGCACCACGAAGGCCGCCAGCCGCTGGCCGTACTGCTCGTCGTCCACGCCGATGACCGCCGCCTCCGCGACCTCGGGGTGCGCCGCGAGGGTCTTCTCCACCTCGATCGGGTAGACGTTCTCGCCGCCGGAGACGATCATCTCGTCGTCGCGCCCGACGACGAACAGGCGCCCGGCGTCGTCGAGGTATCCGACGTCGCCCGACGACATGAACCCGGCGTGGAAGTCCTTCGTCGTGCCGGAGGTGTAGCCCTCGAACTGGGTGTCGTTGCGGACGTAGATGGTGCCGACCTCGCCGGTGGGCAGTTCGTTGAATTCCTTATCCAGGATGCGGATTTCGGTTCCGCCCGCCGGCCGGCCGGCGGTGTCGGGGGCCGCCCGCAGGTCGGCCGGGGTGGGGGTGGCGATCATGCCGGCCTCGGTGGCGTTGTAGTTGTTGTATATGACGTCGCCGAACTGGTCCATGAACGCGGTGACGACGTCGGGGCGCATCCGCGAACCGGACGCCGCGGCGAAGCGTAATGACTTGCAGCTGTACCGGTTTCGCACCTCGGGCGGCAGCTCCATGATCCGGTCGAACATCACCGGCACCACCGCCAGGCCCGTCGCCCGGTGCCGGTCGACGAGGTCGAGGGTGGCCTCCGGGTCGAACTTGCGCCGGGTGATCACCGTGCAGGCCATCGACGCGGCGAAGATCAATTGCGAGAAGCCCCAGGCGTGGAACATCGGGGCCACGATCACGATGTTTTCCTCGGCCCGCCACGGCGTGCGGTCCAGGATGGCCTTGAGCGTGCCGATGCCCGCGTTGCCGCCGGTTTGGTTGGCGCCCTTGGGAGTTCCGGTGGTGCCCGAGGTGAGCAGGATCATCCTGCCCCTGCGGCCGCCGCGCCGGGGCTGTTGCCCGGCGTGCCCGGTGATGAGCCTTTCGACGGTCAATTCGTGCTGGCCGCCGGTCCACGCCACGATGCGGGTGGCGTCGGGCCGCTCGGCCAGCGCGCGGTCCACCGTCTGGGTGAACTCCTCGTCGTAGATGACGGCGTCGACGCCCTCGCGGCCGACCACCTCGGCCAGCGCCGGCCCGGCGAACGACGTGTTGAGCAGAACCACGTCGGAGCCGATCCGGCTGACGGCCACCACCGACTCGACGAAACCGCGGTGGTTGCGGCACATGATGCCGACCACCTTGGGGGCGCCCGAGGGCAACCCCTGCAGGGCGGCGGCCAGCGCGTTGATCCGCTCGTCGAGCTGCCGCCAGGTCAGCGTGCCGAGCTCGTCGATCAGGCCGGGACGGTCCGGGCAGCGCTGCGCCGCGCCGGCGAAACCCACCGTCATGCCCATGCCCTCGCGGCGCATGGCCGCGGCGATCTTCCAATAGCGGTCGGGCCGCATCGGCGCGATCATCCCGGCGCGCCGCAACGTCCCAAAGATGCCCAGCGCCTGGTCGATTCGGGATGCCATGGCTCAGCCCAGGATCGGGAAGCGGCGCTTGGCGGCGAGGTCGCGCAGGGCCTGCTGCATGACCGACCGCACGTGCTCGTCGACCTCGTCGACGTCCGGGTCGTCGCCGAACTGCGCGGCGATGTCGATCGGGTCGAGCACCTGCGTCACGATCTTGGTGGGCAGCGGCACGTTGGGCGGGATCACCGCGCTGAACCCGAACGGGAAGCCGAACGACAGCGGCAGGATGGCGCTGCGCAGCAGGCGCTTGACCCCGAGCCGCTCGGCCAGCCACGTGCCGCGGGAGAGGTAGAGCTGGGTTTCCTGTCCGCCGATGGACACCGCCGGGACGATGGGCACGCCGGCCTCGATCGCCGTGCTGACGTATCCCTTGCGGCCGTTGAAGTCGATGACGTTCTCCGAGAGCGTCGGCCGGTAGGCGTCGTAGTCGCCGCCGGGGAACACGACGACCACGCCGCCGGACCGCAGGGCCTTGGCCGCGTTCTCCCGATTGGCGCGGATGTAGCCGGTGCGCCGGAAGAATTGCCCGGTGGGGCCGGTCATCAGGATGTCGTGGCTGAGCGTGTAGACCGGCCGGTCGTAGCCGAACTTCTCGTAGAAGTGGACGCTGAAAATCGGGACGTCCATTGGGAACATGCCGCCGGAGTGGTTGCCGACCACCAGCGCCCCGCCGGGCGGGAATGAATTCAAGCCGTGCACCTCGGAGCGGAAGTAGGTCTTCAGGAACGGGCGCATCACGCCCATCACGCGCTGGGTCAGACCGGGATCGAACTTGTCGATGTCCTCGATGTCTGCGCTGTCGGTGTCGGTCACATTTCTCCCTTGAGGTGCCGGCGGGGCCGCATTGCCGCGTCGAGTCCAATGATGGTAGCGACCGGGTACCCCGACGAGCGTTTGAGCCAACCCGCAACGGAGGTATGCAGTGTCAAAGCCTATGGCGCCGGTCGGCTCGGGGGGTATTGTTACGTGGCCAATGACCCTGCCCAGCGAAAAGAGGCGAAGATGGACGTCGCCGGTTTGTCCGACGAGCGCGGTACTCGCTCGGTCGCTGGGCATGGATCCAATAGCGTTCGCGACCGGCGCGGGCGCCGGCCCCGCAGCACCGTGGTCCGGCCCGGCCCGGTCAATGTCCGCAAACCGGCGGCCCGGGCGGAGTCGCCCGCCGCGGCGGCCGCGACGGCGGATCGCCGCCAGGCCGAGTACTTCCGCCGGGTGCTCACCCAGAACCGCCGCCACATCGACCATCGGCTCGCCGAGTACCAGAAGGCGATCGCGACCGCGGAGACCGTCGGCGACACCGAAGGCGCCGCCGGCATCCGCCGGATGGCGCGCGCCGAGGAGCAGGAACGCCGAACCCTCGACGGGTTGATCCAAAAGCTGCAGCGCCGATTCCCGCCCCGGAACGGGCCCGCCGGCGGTTAGGGCTGCGGAGGCTCAATCAAGCTGCGTGCCAGCTGGTTTCACCTGCAACAGGAATGAGGCCGCCCATGGGATTCATGTCACCGGAGCTCCCGGAAGTCGACCCCGAAACGTGGCGGTCACAGCCGCGGGCGGCACGACTGCAGATCGTGACCCGGCACTGGGCCGAACACGGCTTCGGGACCCCGTACGCGGTGTATCTGCTCTACCTGTTCAAGATCGCGTTGTACGTCGCGGTCCCCGCCTGGATCATCTCGCTGACCCCCGGCCTGGGCGGGCTGGGCCGCATCGGCGAGTGGTGGACGCAGCCGATCGTGTACCAGAAGTTCATCGTCTTCACGCTGCTGTTCGAGGTCCTGGGCCTCGGCTGTGGGTCGGGCCCGCTGACCGGGCGATTCATGCCGCCGGTCGGGGGGTTCCTATATTGGTTGCGGCCCAACACAATTCGCTTGCCCGCCTGGCCGGGCAAGGTGCCGTTCACCCGCGGCGACACCCGCACCGTCGTCGACGTCGCCCTCTATGCCGTCGTGCTGGCCGGCGGGGTCTGGGCGCTGCTGTCGCCCGGCTCGCTGATCGATCCCGTCCGGGTGCTGCCGACGATCGTGGCGCTGGCGGCGCTGGGCCTGCGTGACAAGACCATCTTCCTGGCGGCCCGCGGCGAACACTATTGGCTGAAACTATTCGTGTTCTTCTTCCCGTTCGCCGACCAGGTCGCCGCCTACAAGATCATCATGCTGTGCCTGTGGTGGGGGGCGGCGACCTCCAAGCTCAACCACCACTTTCCGTACGTCGTGTCGGTGATGACGAGCAACAACGCGCTGTTGCGGCCCAAGCTGTTCAGTCCCTTCAAGCACGCGCTGTATCTCGACCATGTCAACGACCTGCGCCCCTCGTGGTTGCCGAAGATGATGGCCCACGTCGGCGGCACCACGGCGGAATTCGTGGTGCCGACGGTTCTGGTGTTCGTCGCCGGCGATCAGCCCTGGCGATGGTTCCTCATCGGGTTCATGGTGATCTTCCACCTCAACATCATTTCCAACCTCCCGATGGGGGTCCCGTTGGAGTGGAACGTGTTCTTCATCTTCTCGCTGTTCTATCTGTTCGGGCATTACGGCGCGATCCGCGCCACCGACCTTCGGTCCCCCCTGCTGCTCGCCCTCATCCTGGTCGCGGTCGCCGTCGTCATCGCGGGAAACATGTTCCCCGAAAAGATTTCGTTTCTGCCCGCGATGCGCTACTACGCGGGCAACTGGGCGACCAGCGTGTGGTGCTTCCGCGCGGGCGCCGAGGACAGGATCGAGGCCGACGTCGTGAAAAGCTCTGCGCTCGTGGTGAATCAGCTCGCCAAGCTCTACGGCGCGGGCACCGCCGAAGTGATGTCCGACAAGGTGGCGGCGTTCCGGGCGATGCACACCCACGGCCGGGCGCTCAACGGCCTGTTGCCCCGCGCTCTGGGGGGAGAGGCCAACGAGGCCGACTACAGCATCCGCGAGGGCGAAGTGGTGGCCGGGCCGCTGGTCGGGTGGAACTTCGGCGAGGGTCACCTGCACAACGAGCAGCTGCTCGAGGCGGTGCAACGGCGCTGCCACTTCGAGGAGGGCGACGTCCGCGTCATCGTGCTCGAGGGCCAACCGATCCACATCCAAAAGCAGTGGTACCGCATCCTGGACGCCAAAACCGGGCTGATCGAGGCCGGCTACGTCGACGTCGCGGACATGCTGACCCGCCAGCCGTGGCCCGAGCCCGGCGACGAATTCCCGGTCCACGTCACCGCGCACGCCGTGGCCGAAACGTGACCCAGGCTTGATCGAATCGCTAACGCGCCCTTGCACTTCCGCTCTTCACCGCGCCCGTACCATGGCTATTACAACCATGTCAGTTAAACAGGGACTGGAGCCATGCGAGCGGTCGTTCGGTCTGTTCTTGCGGTGAGCGCTGTCGCTGCGAGCGTGGTTGCCGCGCCGACCGACATCCGCCTGGCCGCGCTCACCCGGCCGGATCGATCCGCCGTCGCGTCGGTGCTACCCGCGCGCGGCGAGGTGGTGGGCGTGGCGCACCCGGTGGTGGTGACCTTCAACGCGCCGGTGTCCGACCGGCGCGCGGCCGAGCGCGCCGCCCGGGTCACCTCGGCGCCCCCGATGACCGGCAAGTACGAATGGCTCGACAACGAGGTCATGCAGTGGGTGCCCGACCACTACTGGCCGGCGCACAGCACGGTGGCGCTCTCGGTGGGCGGCCTGGCCACGGAATTCGCCACGGGGCCCGCCGTCGTCGGGGTCGCCAACATCCCGGACCACACCTTCACGGTGACCATCGACGGCGTCGAGTCGGGGCCGCCGCCCGCGCTGCCGGCGCCGCACCACCGGCCCCACTGGGGGGAAGCGGGCGTGCTGCCGGCCTCGATGGGCAGGCCCGAGTACCCGACGCCGGTCGGCTCCTACACCGTCCTGTCCAAGGAACGCACGGTGATCATGGACTCGAGCAGCGTCGGCATCCCCGTCGACGATCCCGACGGATACCGGATCCCGGTGGACTACGCCGTGCGCATCACCGGCCACGGCCTGTTCGTCCATTCCGCCCCGTGGGCCGTCAACGCGATGGGGCTGGAGAACGTCAGCCACGGCTGCATCAGCCTGAGCCCCGAGGACGCCGAGTGGTACTACGACACCGTCCACGTCGGCGACCCGGTGATCGTGCAGGACTCGCCCCGGCCAGCGCCGCCGCCACAGCCGAAGCCGCAGCCGCCGCTGCTGTGGGAAGCCCCGCCTAGCTAAGCGACGAAAAACCCGCCGGGGCAAGCCC
>NZ_LZLY01000145.1 GCF_001673535.1 Mycobacterium sp. 1081908.1
GAGCGCGGTAAGGAACAGGGGATCGCCTCCGGCGGTGACCACCCGCAGCGTCGTGGTGAGCCACAGATCGCGGTGGGTTGCGAGCCACCGTGCCGCGGGTTGGTCGATTCCCGCGATGCCGTCGCCCTCGAGCACGTCGTCGAGGACCTCGGTGAAGCCCACCGCGAGAGCCGCCACCACGACGAACCCCAGGAGCAGCGCCACACCGGCGACCTCGTCCGCGGGCAACCGGGCGGCCAACGGCCATCCCCTCGCGCTGACCCGGTCGCGCGCCCAGGTCAGTGCCCGGCCGATCACCTCGGCACCGGACACCCGCGCCCACAGTCGGCGCAGCGCAAGCCCGCACCGCCCGACCCAGATCGCCGCCCCCGTGAGCAGCACCAGAACCACCACGGTGCCGGCGCTGACCACGCCGAAGCCGGGTTGACCCATACCTATTGGCTACAGGAGGTAGCGGTAGGCCGGCGAGCCCGGCTCGAGGTCCTCGACGACGTGCTCGAGGGCGACGGCATCGCGGGAATCGACCAACCCGCGGCACGGTGGCTCGCAACCCACCGCGATCTGTGGCTCACCACGACGCTGCGGGTGGTCACCGCCGGAGGCGATCCCCTGTTCCTTACCGCGCTC
>NZ_LZLY01000146.1 GCF_001673535.1 Mycobacterium sp. 1081908.1
CGCTGACGGTGGTGTACCAGGCGTGGACGTATTGGGTGTTCCGGCAGCGGATCTCGTCCGAGCGGATACCCCCGCCCCCGGCGCGCCGGCCAGGAAGCCGTTGCCACCCGCGCCGCCGGCCCCGCCGCTGCCGCCGGGAGTGATGGCGTCACCCGCCGCGCCGGCGGCGCCGGTCCCGCCGGCCCCGCCGTTGCCCCACAGCCAGGCGCGCCCGCCCGCCCCGCCGGCGCCGCCGCTGGCGCCGGTGGTGGTGGCGCTGCCGCCGTTGCCGCCGTTGCCGCCGCTGCCGATCAACCCGGCGGCTCCGCCGTTACCGCCGTTGAGCCCGGAGCCCGCCGGCTCCGAAAAGCCGTTGCCCCCATTGCCGTACAGCAGCCCACCGGCCTGGCCGTTCGGGCTGGCCGCCGTCCCGTCGGCGCCGTTCCCGATCAGCGGGCGTCCGAGGAGCGTCTGGGTGGGTGCGTTGATCGCGCCCAGCGCGTCCTGCTCAAGGGTCTGCAACGGCGAGGCGCTGGCGGCCTCGGTCGCGGCATAAGAGAGGCCGGCGCCGTTCAGCAGGTCTACGAATTGGTCGTGAAACGCCGAGACCTGCGCGCTGAACGCCTGATACGCATCGCCGTACCCGCCGAACAACGCCGAAATCGCCGCCGACACCTCGTCGGCGGCGGCCGCCTGGATTTGGGAAGTGGGGGCCAGGGCCGCGGCGTTCGCCCCGCTGAGCGACGACTTGATTCCCGCCAGGTCCGTCGCAGCTCTCGCCATCAGGTCCGGCGACGCGATCACAAAAGACATATCCGACCTCCTGAGTCGGCGGGAAGCTTAGCGGCGCTCCGTACCGCATGACGGCATATTGCCATTTTCTCAACGGACTCGCAGGGGATAACGGAGGTTCAATGACCAAGGGTCATTGGCTAATTCACTCGAGCGTCGCTCAGCCGCCGCGCCAGCCGATCGGTGAACTCGGCGGCCTGCGCCGGGGTGTCCAGCGCGAATCGTGCTGCGGTGGTGCGGTCGCCGTCCTCGTTGTGGCGCACCAGGATTGGGACTCCGTCGTCGCTGATGGCGTCGAACGCGTCCTCGTCGGTGATGTCGTCGCCCAGATAGACCGGCACCAGGGGCGCGGAGCCGCCCAGGTGCTCGAGCACCCAGCGCAGGGTCTTGCCCTTGTCCCAGTCCATGTCGGGGCGCAGCTCGATGACCTCGCGGCCGGTGGTCACCCGCAGCGCGTCGCGCTGACCCGCCGCGCGCACCGCCGCGGTGACCTCGCCGACGCGATCGCGGGCCGCGTTGCGGTAGTGCACGGCGACCCCGAACCGCTTGTGCTCCACCGCAATTCCGGGAATCGAACCCAGCCGGTCGCGTAGTTCGGCGGCCGCCTCCTCGAGCACCGGGACGGCCGCCGCGGCGTTCTCGTTTTCGTGATGTGTCCCGTCGGGCGCGGTCAGCTCGAAACCGTGGCTGCCGGCATACCAGATTCCGGGCACGCCCAGGCGCTTTGTCACGTCGGCGAGGTCGCGCCCGGACAGCACCGCGACCGGGCACTGCGCGGCCAGGTTCCGCAGCGCCTCGACGGCGCCGGGGACCGGCGTCGCGGCGCCCGGGTCGTTGACGATGTCGGACAGCGTGCCGTCGAAGTCGTAGAACACGGCCGGCCCGCGCTCGGCCAGGGCGCCCAGGGCCTCCAGCGCGTCCGGCAGCTCCGACATCCGGCGGTCCCCGGTGCGCACGGCGATCTGGCCGAGGTCCTCGACGACCGCGTCGCCGTCACCCGCGGGGTCGACGCCGATGACCAACGCGAATCCGCGCTCGCGCGCTACCAGGACGACCGCGGGGTCGCTGGCGATGACCACGCTGCGGCCCGGCCGCACCGCGTCACTCGAGGGCTCATCAGTCGACGAGAAGACGCCGGTGCCGACGCCGGCGTCGCGCAGTCGCCCCGCCAGTTCCTCCGTGGCGCCCAAGGCGACGTCGAACAGCACCGCGTCATGACGGCGCGGATCGATGGTGACCGGCATCCACCAACTTTCTCACGGCGTCGACGGCCGTGCCCGTTGCGCCTGGCTGGGATGCCTGCGGGCCGCGCGCCTGCGCCGACGGTCCTTGCTGAACAGCAAGACGGAGTCCTGGCTCAGCGCCACCAGCCGCGCCACGCCCAGTTCGATTCCGGCGGCCAGCCGCTTGACGTCGGCGTCGGCGTCGTATTCGCCGGTGATGCCGAACACCACCTCGTCGCCGTAGCTGAGCACGCCGACCCCGGTGCTCAGCCGCAGGCCGGTCGGGGGAATCGGCAGGAAGCGCTCCAGCGTCCGGCCCATCAGCCGCAGCCGGTGGCGAGGACCGGGCGCGTTGGTCGCCAAGGTCACGATCGCGCGCTGCGGCAGCCGCGCCAGCAGCTGTAACACGTTGCCGCGCAACATCGTTGGCAGAAGGTTGATCGCCGAGCCCACGAGGTCGCCGAGGCCGGGCTCGTCGGTTTGCCCGGCCTTGCATTGGTGCTGCACGGCCCGCAGCAGCTGCAGGGGGTCCTCGTGCTCGACGGGCAGATACGGCAGCATGGCCGAACGCATCGGCGTCGGCGCCAGGGTGCGCAGCGAGTCGGCCCGCGGTTGCTCGCCGCGGCCCAGCAGGACGGTCCGGAAACCCTCGGTGATCGCCGCGAGCGCAACGTCGTTCACGCTCACCCCGAATTTGCGGCAGATGCGGTCGACGTCGGCGCGCGGCACTCGCACGGTGCCGTACTTGCGCATGGTGGTGACGGCGCCGACCGCGGGCCGGGCCGGCGGCCACATCGCCCCGACGAGAGTGTCCGCCAGCCCGGCGGCCCGCCCCAGGGCGTCGGCCCAGCCGCGCTTCGGATCCTGCGGCGCCGCGGCCGCTTTCGCGCCGGCGTGGTTGGCGAACGTGTCGCGATCGGCGTCGTCGCAGAGTCGGGTGAGCAGGTGGGCGGCGGAGTGGCCGTCGGCCAGCCAGTGGTGCACCTTCATCAGGATCGCCCACCGATTGCCCTTCAGGCCCTCGATGACCCAGCATTCCCATAGCGGACGGTCCAGGTCGAGGGGACGTTCGAGGGCATGGGCGATGGCCCGGGACAATTCGGCGTCATCGCCCGGTCGCCGGACCGCCACCCGGTGCACGTGATGGGCGAAATCGAGGCCCGGGCAGTCGATCCACTCGAAGCTCTCGGTCTGCAGCAACTGCGTGCATCGCGGTATCGACGGAAGCCGTTCCGCCAGCAGCTCTTTCAGCAGTTCGTCGCCGGGTGCGGCGCCGTCGACGATGGCCACCGCCCCGATCGCCAGGCTCGCATGCTGATCGGGGAACGCCGTGTCCAGTGCCTTCACCTGCGCCATGCTCAGTCCCCGCCGTCGATTTTTTGCACCCGTACCAGTATCCGGTGCGGCGCCCCGTGCGCGGTAGCACCGCAGCGTTAAGACCTTGTTTAGGAGTTGAAGATCCGTTTAACAACCGTTGTCATAAGCCGGGGTTAAATCGAACATATATTCGAGTAGACTCGGCGACGTGGGCTGGTTCAACGGACCGCCGAGCTGGGCGGAAATGGAGCGGGTGCTCGACGGCAAGCCGCGCCACGCCGGCGCGCCGGCGGACGCCCCGGAGGACGCCCCGCTGTCGCGCAAGCGCGGGACGTACCGGCCGCCCGACGACACCCGGCCGGCCCGCTCGTCCGTTCCGTACGCCGAGCTGCACGCGCATTCGGCGTTCAGCTTCCTCGACGGCGCCAGCACCCCCGAGGAGATGGTGGAGGAGGCGGCCCGGCTGGGCCTGCGCGCCCTGGCGCTCACCGACCACGACGGCCTGTACGGGGCGGTGCGGTTCGCCGAGGCGGCCGCCGAACTCGAGCTGAACACCGTCTTCGGCGCCGAACTCTCGCTGGGGCCGGGCGCGCGCACGGAGACGCCGGATCCGCCCGGCCCGCACCTGCTGGTCCTGGCCCGCGGCCCGGAGGGGTACCGGCGGCTGTCGCGGCAGTTGGCCGCGGCGCACCTGGCCGGCGGGGAGAAGGGCAAGCCGCGCTACGACATCGACGCGCTGACCGAGGCCGCCGGCGGGCACTGGCACATCCTGACCGGCTGCCGTAAAGGCCATGTGCGCCAAGCGCTTTCCGACGCGGGACCGGAGGCCGCGGAGCGGGCGCTGGCCAGCCTGGTGGACCGGTTCGGCGCGCACCGGGTCAGTGTCGAGCTGACCTGGCACGGTCATCCGCTCGACGACGAACGCAATGCGGCGCTGGCCGGGATCGCGCCGCGCTTCGGCGTCGGGGTCGTCGCCACCACCGGGGCGCACTTCGCCCATCCGTCGCGCGGCCGGCTGGCCATGGCGATGGGCGCCATCCGGGCCCGGGAGTCCCTGGATTCGGCCGCGGGTTGGCTGGCCCCGCTGGGCGGCTCGCACCTGCGCTCCGGCGAGGAGATGGCCCGGCTGTTCGGGCACGTGCCTTTTGGGGGCCCTGACGCGGTGACCGCCGCCGCCGAACTCGGCGAGCAGTGCGCGTTCGGGCTGGCGCTCATCGCGCCGCAGCTGCCGCCGTTCGACGTGCCCGACGGGCACACCGAGGACAGCTGGCTGCGGCACCTGACCATGGCGGGCGCTCGCGAGCGCTACGGGCTCCCGGAATCAGCGCCGCGCGCCTACGCCCAGATCGAGCACGAGCTGAAAGTCATTGCACACCTGACGTTTCCGGGATACTTCCTGGTGGTGCACGACATCGCGCGGTTCTGCCGGGAAAACGACATCCTGTGTCAGGGCAGGGGATCGGCGGCCAATTCGGCGGTCTGCTATGCCCTGGGCGTCACCGCGGTCGATCCGGTGGCCAACGAGCTGCTGTTCGAGCGCTTCCTGTCGCCGGCCCGCGACGGGCCGCCCGACATCGACATGGACATCGAATCGGACCAGCGCGAGAAGGTCATCCAGTACGTCTACGACAAATACGGCCGCGACTACGCCGCCCAGGTCGCCAACGTCATCACCTACCGGGGCCGGATCGCGGTGCGCGACATGGCCCGCGCCCTGGGGTTCTCACAGGGGCAGCAGGACGCGTGGAGCAAGCAGATCAGCCACTGGAACGGGCTCGCCGACTCACCCGATATCGAGGACATCCCGCCGCAGGTGATCGACCTGGCCAACCAGATCCGGAACCTGCCGCGGCACATGGGCATCCACTCCGGCGGCATGGTGATCTGCGACCGCCCCATCGCCGACGTGTGCCCGGTGGAGTGGGCGCGCATGGAGAACCGCAGCGTCCTGCAGTGGGACAAGGACGACTGCGCGGCAATCGGTTTGGTGAAGTTCGACCTGCTCGGGCTGGGCATGCTCTCGGCGCTGCACTACGCCATCGACCTGGTGGCCGAGCACAAGGGCATCCGAGTGGACCTGGCCCGCCTCGACCTGTCCGAACCGGCGGTGTACGAGATGCTGTGCCGCGCCGATTCCGTCGGCGTGTTCCAGGTGGAGTCGCGCGCGCAGATGGCCACCCTGCCCAGGCTGCGGCCGCGGGTGTTCTACGACCTGGTGGTGGAGGTCGCGCTGATCCGCCCCGGGCCCATCCAGGGCGGGTCGGTGCACCCCTACATCCGGCGGCGCAACGGCGTCGACCCGGTCGTCTACGACCACCCGTCCATGGAGTCCGCGCTGCGAAAGACGCTGGGGGTGCCGCTTTTTCAGGAACAGCTGATGCAGCTCGCCGTCGACTGCGCCGGCTTTTCCGCCGCCGAGGCCGACCAGCTGCGCCGCGCCATGGGCTCCAAGCGCTCGACCGAACGGATGCGACGGCTGCGCGGCCGGTTCTACGACGGCATGCGCGAACTGCACGGCGCCCCCGACGCCGTGATCGACCGGACCTACGAAAAGCTGGAGGCGTTCGCCAATTTCGGCTTCCCCGAAAGCCACGCGCTGTCCTTCGCGTCGCTGGTGTTCTACTCGTCGTGGTTCAAGCTGCACCACCCGGCGGCGTTCTGCGCGGCGCTGCTGCGCGCGCAGCCGATGGGCTTCTACTCGCCGCAGTCGCTGGTGGCCGACGCGCGCCGGCACGGCGTGACGGTGCACGGCCCGGACGTCAACGCCAGCCTGGCCCACGCCACCCTCGAGAACGAGGGGACCCAGGTGCGGCTCGGCCTCGGCGCCGTCCGCCACATCGGCGACGACCTCGCCGAGCGGCTGGTCGACGAGCGAAAGGCCAACGGCCCGTTCGCATCCCTGCTTGACCTGACCACCCGGCTGCAGCTGTCCGTGCCGCAGACCGAGGCGCTGGCCACGGCCGGGGCGCTGGGTTGCTTCGGCATGTCCCGGCGCGAGGGGCTGTGGGCGGCCGGGGCCGCCGCCACCCAACGCCCAGACCGGCTGCCCGGGGTGGGGTCGTCGTCGCACATCCCGGCGCTGCCGGGGATGAGCGAGCTGGAGCTGGCCGCCGCCGACGTGTGGGCCACCGGCATCTCCCCGGACAGCTACCCGACCCAGTTCCTGCGCGAGGACCTCGACGCGATGGGCGTGGTGCCCGCCGATGCGCTGCTTTCCGTTCCCGACGGCGACCGCGTGCTGATCGCCGGCGCGGTGACCCATCGGCAACGGCCCGGGACCGCCCAGGGGGTGACGTTCCTCAACCTCGAGGACGAGACCGGGATGGTCAACGTGCTCTGCACGCCGGGGGTGTGGGCGCGACACCGCAAGCTGGCCAACACCGCACCGGCGCTGCTGGTCCGCGGACAGGTTCAAAACGCCAGCGGCGCAGTCACCGTCGTCGCCGAGCGGCTGGGCCGCATCACCCTCGCGGTGGGGTCCAAGTCCCGCGACTTCCGCTAAAAATCCGTAAAACTGTCGCGTTACTGCCGGCAAACGAGTTGACATTGCAAATCCGCCGCGTCATAAACTGTCGAAATCGGGTCGATAGCTATTCGAAAAGACGGTTGGGCATGAAGTTCAAGCTCGTTCGCCACAGCGCCGCGATATTGGGTTGTGCTGCGGCGCTTGTTCTTTCACCTGCGGTGGCCAGCGCCGATCCCCCGGACCCGCACCAGCCGGACCTGACGAAGGGCTACTGTCCGGGTGGGCGATGGGGTTTCGGCGATTTGGCCGTGTGCGACGGTGAGAAGTATCCCGACGGGTCGTTTTGGCACCAGTGGATGAATACCTATTATCTCGGCCCTCAGTTCCGGTACGACTGCGTCGGCGGCGACGAACCTCTCCCCGGCCCGCCACCGCCCGGTGGCTGCAGCGGGGCGATTCCGCCCGGCGGGCCGCCGCCCTGATCTCGGGGGTCAGCCGGCCCTCCTGCGATGAACGTGCACTGGCGGCGAGGTTTTGGCGAAATTTTCGCCGTGAGCGCACGTTCGGCGAGGGTAAGCGGGGTGTCGCCGCTTTTGTGCGGAAAGGTACATGGCAAATCCGGCGCGTCGTAAGCTATTCGAAGGGATCGCTTGGAATCGGCTGTATTGATTCAATGTGTCAAGGGAGTCGAAATGAAGTTCAAGCTCGTTCGCCACAGCGCCGCGATATTGGGTTGTGCTGCGGCGCTTGTTCTTTCACCCGCGGTGGCCAGCGCCGATCCGCCCGACCCGCACCAGCCGGACATGACGAAGGGTTTCTGCCCGGGTGGGCGATGGGGTTACGGCAATTTGGCCGTGTGCGACGGCGAGAAGTATCCCGACGGGTCGTTTTGGCACCAGTGGATGAAAACCTGGATCGTCGGCCCGCAATTCTATTACGACTGCGTCGGCGGCGACGAACCCCTTCCGGGCCCGCCACCGCCCGGTGGCTGCGGTGGGGCGATCCCGCCCGACGGGCCGCCGCCGCCTCCGCCCCCGTAGCCGGCCCCGGGCTCAGCCCGTCGGCGTCGTCCACACCTTCGTCGGCGTGATCTTCAGCCGGGTGCTGTAGGCGCCAAGCGAGTCGGTCAGGCCGAAGCTCGCCGCCGCCTCGCGGTACTTCGCCCAGTACGGCTCGTCCTCGCGGCCGTCGACACCGGTGGCGTCCACCGCCGCGGTGCCACCGATGACGATGATGCCGCCGCCGTTGCCGTCGGAATCCAGGTTCAGGCTCACCTCGGGGTGCGCCTTGATATGGGCGACCTTGGCGGCCTGCGGCGTGGTGTACACCGTCAGCTCGGCGCCGTCGAAGTAGAACCAGATCAGCCGCGGCACCGGTTGCCCGGACTTCGCCACGGTGGTCAGCCAGCCGTATTGATCGGATGTCAGCCTGTCGGAAACCTCTTGTGTCAGTTCGACGCTCATGAGCCCGAATGTAGTCTCCACTCATGACCCTCAACCTGTCCGTCGACGAAGTCCTCACCACCACCCGCTCGGTTCGCAAGCGGCTCGACTTCGACAAGCCGGTCGGCCGCGAGGTGCTGATGGAATGCCTGGACCTGGCGCTGCAGGCGCCCACCGGCTCCAACTCGCAGGGCTGGCAATGGGTGTTCGTCGAGGACGCCGACAAGAAGAAGGCGATCGGCGACATCTACCTGGCCAACGCCCGCGGCTACCTCGCCGCGCCGGGGGCGCAGTACGCCGAGGGCGACACCCGCGGCGAGCGGATGGGCAAGGTCCGCGATTCGGCGACCTATCTCGCCGAGCACATGCACGAGGCGCCGGTCCTGATGATCCCCTGCATCGAGGGCCGCGAGGACCAGACGCCGCTGGGCGGCGTCTCGTTCTGGGCGTCGCTGTTTCCGGCGGTGTGGAGCTTCTGCCTGGCGCTGCGGTCGCGGGGCCTGGGCTCCTGCTGGACGACGCTGCACCTGCTACGCGACGGCGAAAAGCAGGCCGCCGAGGTGCTCGGCATCCCGTACGAGAAATTCAGCCAGGGCGGGCTGTTCCCGATCGCCTACACCAAGGGCACCGACTTTCAGCGGGCCAAGCGGCTGCCCGCCGAGCAGCTCACCCACTGGAACGCCTGGTAGGTCAGGTCGCCAGCGGCCAGACCTCGACGACGCCGTGGGCGACCGCGCACGGGGTTTGGCTCACCCGCTCGATCGCCGCGTCGAGGTCCTCGGCCTCCAGGACCGCGAACCCGGCGATCGGCAGCGCCGACTGCAGGTACGGCCCGGGCTCGGCCCGCACGCCCGAGCCCTCTGGATTGCGCACCCGAACGGGGTGTCCGGCGATTCCGACGAGCGCCCCCGCCGCGCGCAGGGCGTCGTCGCGCTCGTGCGCGGCCGCTTTGCATTCGTCGCTCACGCGGTCGTACCCCGCCGCGTCCCCGTATCCGATCGTGATGAAGGTAGCCATATCAATGCCGACTCGCGCGCGGCCCGGAACTCATCGCGCCCCGGCGTACCCGTTCTGCCGCCAGGCTTCGTAGACGGCGATCGCGGCCGCGTTGGACAGGTTCAGCGAGCGGCGGCCCGCCAGCATGGGGATGCGCACCTGCCGGGTGACGTGCGGGTCGGCGAGGGTCGCCGCGTCCAGCCCGTCGGGTTCCGGCCCGAACATCAACACGTCCCCGGCCTGGTAGTCGACGTCGGCGAACGAGGTGGTCGCGTGCGCGGTGAAGGCGACCACCCGCGCCGGCGCCAGGGCGTCCCACGCGGCCGACAGCGACGCGTGCACGGTGACCGACGCGAGGTCGTGATAATCCAGGCCGGCCCGCCGCAGCTTCGGCTCGGACAGGTCGAAGCCCAGCGGCTCGACCAGGTGCAGTTCGGCGCCGGTGGCGGCCGCCGTCCGGATCGCGTTCCCCGTGTTGGGAGCGATGCGCGGGGTGACGAACAACAGCCGGAACATTGTTTGCCAGACTTGCACACCGGCGCGCAGCCCAACCTTGGAGGGCTCTGCCTACTCAGTAGGAATTGTGGAGACCTCGGCCGCAGGCTGTCATACTCGTCGGATTGCCAGGTGTTATCGCTGGCGCCGACTGCGTGGGGTAGGCGGAATTAAGCAGGAAGTCTCATGAGCCTCTCGTTTCACCGAGCGCTGAGAATCAGCGCAGCGGCCCGTCGCGCGGCCGCCCGGACATGACCATGTTCACCCGCCCGGCCCACGCGGCCGAGGCGGTCACGCCGGAATACACGCAAGCCGACGGGCCGCGGGCCAAACGCCCGCCGGCCTGGTCGCTGGGCAACTGGCCCGTCCGCTACAAAGTCCTCGCCATCGTGCTGGTACCGCTGCTTTTGGCGACGGCGTTCGGGGGGCTGCGCGTCAGGGACGCGATGGCCAACTCGCGCGGCCTGAACCTGGCCGCCGCCCGCACCGACGTGCTGCCGGCGATCACCAAGTACATGTCGGCGCTGGACGTCGCGCTGCTGGCCAGCTCGACCGGACGCGACGTCGAGGGGGCCAAGAAGAACTACGAGGCGCGCAAGTACGAGCTGCAGCAGCGCCTGGCGGACACCGACGTCACCCCCGACGTGCGGTCCGGGGTGAGCACGTTGCTGAACGGCGGCGCGGGGCTGCTGGACAAGGTGGCCGACAACGCCATCGGTTTGCGGGACCGGGTCACCACGTACGCCCCGCTCCTGCTGACGGCCGAGGACGTGATCAACGCGTCGGTGCGCGTCGGCAACGAGCGGATCCGCGCCGAGGCGCAGGCGCTCAGCCGGGCCGTCGGCGCCCGCGGGCAGATGACGATGCAGCAAATCCTGGTGACCCGGGGCGCCGACCTTCCCGAGCCGCAGCTGCGGACCTCGATGATCACCCTGGCCGGCACCGAGCCGTCGACGCTGTTCGGCATGAGCGAGGTGCTCGGCGCCGGGTCGCCCGAAGCCAAGACGCTGCAGCAGCAGATGGTGACCCGGATGGCGATCATGTCGGATCCGGCCAGCGTGCTCGTCGACAACCCGGACCTGCTGCGCTCGATCCAGACCACCGACGGGATCGCCGAGCAGGTCATCAACGACGCCACCGCGTCGGTGACCAAGTCCGTGCACGCCGAGGCCACCGACCGCCGCAACGCCGCGATCGTCGACACCGCGCTGGTGCTGGCCGTCATCGTGGTCGCCCTGCTCGTCGTGTTGCTGGTGGCGCGCGCGCTGGTGCGCCCGCTGCGCGTGCTGCGGGACGGCGCCCTCAGGGTCGCGCACACCGACCTGGAGGAGGAGGTGGCCCGCGTCAAAGCCGGTGGCGCCGAACCGATCCCGCAGCCGCTGCCGGTCTACACCACCGAGGAGATCGGTCAGGTGGCCCACGCGGTCGACGAGCTGCACACCCAGGCCCTGCTGCTGGCCGGTGACGAGGCGCGGCTGCGCCTGCTGGTCAACGACATGTTCGAGACCATGTCGCGGCGCAACCGTTCCCTGGTCGACCAGCAGCTGATGCTGATCGACCGGCTGGAGCGCAACGAGGAGGATCCCGAGCGCCTGGACAACCTGTTCCGGCTGGATCATCTGGCCGCCCGGCTGCGGCGCAACAGCGCCAACCTGCTGGTGCTCGCGGGCGCGCAGCTGGCCCGCGACCAGCGCGACCCGGTGCCGCTGTCGACGGTGATCAACGCCGCGGTGTCCGAGGTCGAGGACTACCGCCGGGTCGAGCTGTCCGCCCTGCCGGACTGCGCGCTGGTCGGCGGGGCGGCGGGCGGGGTGATTCACCTGTTCGCCGAGCTGATCGACAACGCCCTGCGCTACTCACCGCCGACGACGACCGTCCGGATCTCCGGGGGACGCGGCGGCGACGGGGGCGTGATGCTGCGGATCTCCGACTCCGGCCTGGGCATGAACGACGCCGATCGGCGCATCGCCAACATGCGGCTGCGGTCGGGCAGCGACGTCACCCCCGACAACGCCCGCCACATGGGGCTTTTCGTGGTGGGCCGGATCGCCGCCCGGCATGGCATCCGGGTGGGTCTGCGCGGTCCGGCGGGCAGCGAGGCGGGCGCCGGCACCACCGCCGAGGTCTACCTGCCGCCCACGGTGCTGGCCGGTTCGGCGGCGTCGCAGGGACGGCCGGGGTCGGTGTCGTCGCCGAGCACCAAGCTCGCCAACGCCATGGCGACGACAGACCCCGCGGGCGGGCCGGCCGCGCAGCGCGACGTGGCGGAGCCCGCAAACCAGAACGGCGCCGAGATACCGTCGGTCACGCTGTTGCCGCGCCGCAACCCCGGGTCCAGCGGCATCACCGAAGTCCCCGAGGTCCCCGAGGTCCCCGAGGTTCCCGCGCCGGCCGAGCAGCTGCCCCGGCGGCAACCGCGCGAGCTCGCCACCCCGTGGTGGGAGGGCGGCCAGCCGGAGCCGGAGCCACAGCCGGAGCCGGAGCCTCAGCGACCGCGGCCGGAGCCGGAGCCGCAGCGCAGGCCGGCCAAGCCCGCGGCGGTGTCGGACACGTCGGCGTTCTTCGCCGCGCGGGCCCAGGCCGCCTCGACTCCGCCGGAAGCCCCGGCGCCGATCCCGAGCATCCCGAAGGCCCCGCCGGCCGCGAAGGCCCCGGAGGCGCCGGCCGATGACGACGTCATCTACCGTCGGATGCTGTCGGAGATGCTGGGCGACCCGCACGACCTGGTCAACAGCCCGGACCTGGACTGGCAGTCGGTGTGGGACCGGGGCTGGTCGTTGGCCGCCGCGGCCGAGGACAAGCCGGTCGAGGCGCAAACCGAGCACGGGCTGCCGGTCCGCGAGCCCGGGGCCCGGCTGGTGCCCGGCGCCGCGAACGGGACGGGCACGACGGAAGAGGGCCGGCCGGACGACGACCAGGGATCCCTGGTGGGATCCAACGGCCTGGCGCGGCACTCCGCCGCCGGGCGCGACCCCGAGGCGGTGCGGGCGTCGTTCAGCAGCCACTTCGGGGGCGTGCGCTCCGGACGGTCGCACGCCCGCGAGACGAGTGAAGGATCTGATCAGGAATGACGTCCGCCGACAATTCGCTGGACTGGCTGGTGACGAAGTTCGCCCGCGAGGTCCCCGGCGTCGCGCACGCGTTGCTCGTGTCGGTCGACGGGCTGCCGGTCGCCGCCAGCGAACACCTCCCGCGCGAACGCGCCGATCAGCTGGCCGCGGTCGCCTCCGGCCTGGCCAGCCTCGCCACCGGCGCCGCGCAGCTGTTCGAGGGCGGCCAGGTGCTGCAGTCGGTGGTCGAGATGTCCAACGGCTACCTGTTGCTGATGCGGGTCGGCGACGGCTCGCATCTGGCCACGCTGGCCGTGTCGTCCTGCGACATCGGCCAGATCGGTTACGAGATGGCCATCCTTGTCGAACGGGTGGGCGGCGTGGTTCAGTCCACCCGCCGGTCCGCAGAGCAGTACCAGTGAGCCGCGATGGACAGACGCGATCGCTGGCCGGCCTCCCGTGAGGCGAACCTGGTCCGTCCGTACACCCTGACGTCCGGGCGGACCGGCACCAACGTCGACCTTCCGCTGGAAGCGCCGATACAGACGTTGGACGCGGGCCTGGCTCACCGGTGGCCACCGAACGATGCGAGAGGCAAGATCATCCAACTGTGCGTGCACAGCCCGTCGGTCGCGGAGATCTCGGCCCGGCTGGATTTACCGGTCGGCGTCGCGCGCGTCCTGGTCGGCGATCTGGTGCTGTCCGGCTACCTTCGGGTGCATAGGACGTTGACCGAGCGTTCCACCCGCGACGAGCGCCACGAACTCATAGGAAGGACCCTGCGTGGCTTACGAGCACTCTGACGCTCACCCTTCCAGCCCGCACGCTTCGACGAAGATCGTGATCGCGGGCGGCTTCGGGGTCGGCAAGACCACGTTTGTCGGGGCGGTTTCGGAGATCATGCCGCTGCGCACCGAGGCCATGCTCACCGACGCGTCGGAGGGCGTCGACATGCTCGAGGCCACCCCGGACAAGAAGACCACTACGGTCGCAATGGATTTCGGCCGGATCACGCTGGACGAGGAGCTGGTGCTCTACCTCTTCGGAACCCCCGGTCAGCGGCGGTTCTGGTTCATGTGGGACGACCTGGTGCGCGGCGCTATCGGAGCGGTCGTCCTCGTCGACTGCCGCCGGCTGCAGGACAGCTTCGCCGCGGTCGACTTCTTCGAGCACCGCAAGCTGCCGTTCCTCATCGCGGTCAACGAATTCGATGGCGCGCCACGCTATCCCGTCGAGGCGGTGCGCGAGGCGCTGACCCTGCCGCGGCACATCCCGGTGATCGCCGTCGACGCCCGGGACCGGCGCTCGGCGACCGACGCGCTGATCGCCGTCAGCGAGTACGCGCTGGAAACCCTGGCCGCGAGCTGATCCCGCTTTTGGAGCACTGGGTCGACCGCGAATTCACCGGCGCCGATTTCCGCGACGAAGACCTCAGCCGGCTGCGCACCGAACGGGTGGTGTTCAGCGACTGCGACTTCGGCGGCGTCAACCTGGCCGAGTCCGACCACCGCGGGTCGGCGTTTCGCAACTGCAGGTTCGAGCGAACCTTGTTGTGGCACAGCACCTTTGCGCAGTGCAGCATGCTGGGCTCGGTGTTTGTGGGATGCCGGATGCGCCCGATGACGTTCGACGAGGTCGACTTCACGCTCGCGGTGCTCGGCGGCAACGACCTTCGCGGCGTCGACCTGTCCGGCTGCCGGCTGCGGGAGGCCAGCCTGGTGGAGACCGACTTGCGCAAGGCGGTGCTGCGCGGCGCCGACCTGTCCGGCGCGCGGACGACGGGCGCCCGGCTCGACGACGCCGACCTGCGCGGCGCGATCGCGGACGCCGCGTTGTGGCGCACCGCCTCGCTGTCGGGCGCCCGCGTGGACGTCCCGCAGGCGATGGCGTTCGCGCTGGCGCACGGCTTGCGGCTCGACGCAAATGCTTAGCGCCTGAGCCGGATCCGCCACCGCACGATCGCCGAATAGACCACCGACAGCGCGACCAGCATCCCCATGTCGAGCAGCCACGCGCCGCGCGTGTGCGACCAGTGGCCGTCCTGTGGCAGGAGCGAACCGGGCACCAGCGCCCGCAGGTCGACCGTCGACGCCGACGCCGCGTAGCCCCAGCGTGAGGGCACCAACCAGGACAACTGGTCGAGAAGGATCCGCCCGGTCACCGGCACCATCCCGCCGCCGAGCACCAGCTGCAGCATCAGCGATACCACCAGCAGCGGCATGACCTGCTCGTTGGAGCGCGCCAGCGCCGACAGCACCAACCCCAGCACCGCCGAGGCCACACACGTCGCCGCCACCGTGACGAACAGCTCGAGGCTCGGGTTGCCCAGCAGCACCGGCGGCCGGGTGGGCGCGCCCTTGCCCAGCAGCACGATGCCCGTCGCGATCGCCGCCTGCGCGACCGCGAACGCGCAGAACACCGTGAGCTTGGCGCCCAGGTAGGCGCCCGTCGACAGGCCCACCGCCTGCTCGCGCCGGAGGATGGCGCGCTCGCCGATCAGGTCGCGGATCGTCAGCGCCGTCCCCATGAAGACGGCGGCGATGGACAGCAGGGTCAGGATCTGCGCCGACTCGTCGGGCGTCCCGCTGGTCGGTGGGGCGACGCCGAACCCGGTGTTCCCCGGGACGGTCAGCGACAGCGCGCCCATGACGAAGGGCAGCAGCGCCAGGAACGTGAAATAGGCACGGTCGGACACGACCAGCCGGACCTGGCGCCGCGCGATCGTGGAGAACTGGTGCCGCACGCTGGTGCGGGCCTGGGTGCCGAGGTCGGCCGGCGCCGACTCGACCGGCGGCGGGGGTTTGTGCCAGCCTTCCGTTCGAGCCAGGAACCGGCGGTTCGCCTCGTCGGGATCGGCGCCCACCTTCGCGAAGATCTGGGCCCAGTTGGTGGTGCCCATGGCGCCACCGATCTGGCCGGGCGCGCCCAGGAAGGCCGTCTTGCCGCCCGGCGCCATCAGCAGCACCTGGTCGCAGACGTCGAGGTAGGTCAGCGAGTGGGTGACCACCAGCACCACGCGCCCGGCGTCGGCGAGCTGGCGCAGCATCGTCATCACCTGCAGGTCCAGGGCGGGGTCCAGGCCCGAGGTCGGCTCGTCGAGGATCAGCAGCGACGGCCCGGTGAGCAGTTCCAGCGCCACCGAGGCGCGCTTACGCTGGCCGCCCGACAGCTTGTCGACGCGGGTGTCGGCGTGCTTGGTCAGCCCGAGTTCGTCGAGCACCTGGGCCACCACCTGCTGGCGGTCGGCCTTGCTGGTGTCCGGGGGCAGCCGGAGTTCGGCGGCGTAGCCGAGGGCCTGGTTGACGGTCAGCTGGCGGTGCACGACGTCGTCCTGGGGGACCATGCCGATCCGGGTGCGCAGCGACGCGTACTCGGTGTGGATGTCGTGGCCCTCGAACGTCACCGAGCCGGAGGTCGGGGTGGCGTAGCCGGCGATCAGCCGCGACAGCGTGGTCTTGCCGGCGCCCGAACCGCCGATGATGGCGGTCAGGGTGCCGGGCCTGGCGGTCACCGAGACCCGTTCCAGCAGGTTCTTCCCTTCGACGGCGAAGTTGACCTCGCGCACCTCCAGGCCGCCCGACCGCGCCGCCACCTCGTTGCGGCGCACCAGCATGCCGCCGCTGAACACCAGGTCGACGTTGCCGATCGTGACGACGTCGCCCTCGGTGAGGACCGCGGACCCGACCCTGATCCCGTTGACGAAGGTGCCGTTGATGCTGTGCGCGTCGCGGATCTGGGTGCCCACCGGCGTCGCGGTCAAAAACGCGTGGTGGCGCGACGCCAGCACGTCGTGCACGACGATGTCGTTGTCGAGCGAGCGGCCGATCCAGGCGGCGCCGGTGACCGGCCCCTCGAGCTTGCCGGACCCCAGGGCCCGGACCCTGGTGGTCGGGAACTCGGCGATCTCGCCGCTCACGCCGATCTGCGTGGGCGGGTTCTCGTCATGCGTCGGTGCGGTCGGCGGGACGATCGGGATGGCGGTGGTGCGCTGCACCTCGTCGGGCCGTCGCGGGGGCGGCGGCCGCACCGGCATCGGGCCGCTGGGCGGTGCGATCGTCGGGACCGTCTCGGTCGGCGGCAGCGACCCGACGCTGCCGTGGTGATGGCCGACCTCGAACGTGATCCGCGGCCCGTCGGGCTTGCCGATGTTGATGGCCTGGCCGTCGTGGATGTCGACGGTCGGCACCCGCCGGCCGTCGAGGAAGACCCCGTTGAGCGAGTTGTTGTCCACCGCGACCCATCGGCCGCCCTGGAAGCGCAGCAGCAGGTGCGCCCGCGCGATCAGCGGGTGCGCCACGCGCAGGTCGGCGCGCAGGTCGCTGCCGACGACCACGTCGCGACCCGGCGCGAAATTACCTTCGGATCGCTGGGACCGCACCGTCAGCACTGGCTGCGCGGGCTGACCCATCAGCGCTTGCGCCGGTTCCTTGCCAGACCGCGACGGCCCGAGGAGTGCGCCTTCAGCCGGATCTTCCACCACACGATGGTGCTGTAGGCCACGCACAACGACACCAGCATCGCGATGTCGAACAGCCACGCGCTCGCCTTGTGGTCGAAGTGCTGGTCCTTCGGGTCGGTCGGGCCGACGACCAGCCGGTGGGTGTCGATCGTGGACGCCGCGGACGCGTAGCCCCACCGGGCCGGCGTCAGCCAGGACAGCTGGTCGAGGACGGGCCGGTTGGTCACCCAGATCAACCCGCCGCAGAACACCAGCTGCGACATGATGGCGACCACCAGGAACGGCATGATCTGGTCCTGGGACTTCGCGATCGACGACAGGGCCATGCCGAGCAGCGCCGACGCCACGCACGTCAGGGCGACGTCGACGAACAGTTCGAGGCTGGAGTTGCCCAGGAGCACGGCGCCGGAGAGCGGCTGGCCCCAGCCGATCACCGAGATCGCGGTCGCGATGCCCGCCTGGAAGATCGCGAACACGCTGAACACCGCGATCTTGGCGGCCAGGTACGACGCGGTCGACAGGCCGACGGCCTGCTCGCGCTTGAAGATGGGCCGCTCGCCGACGAGGTCGCGGATGGTCAGCGCGGTGCCCATGAACACGGCGCCGACGGTGAGCATGACCAGGATCTGGTCGGCCTGGTTGGGCGAGTTGCTCATCGGGTCGCCCATGCCGTATCCGGTCTTGCCGCGCACGGTGAGGGTGAGGATGCCGATGAGGAACGGCAGCAGCGCCAGGAACACCGTGTAGCCGCGGTCGGAGATCACCAGCCGCACCTGGCGGCGCGCCACCGTGGAGAACTGGCGCAGGACGTCGGTGTGCACCGGTTCGCCCAGGTCTCCCGGGCTGGCCTCGGACGGCGCCTGCATCTCCGGCGGCCGGTTTTCGGCGAGGAAGCGGCGGTTGGCCTCGTCGGGGTCGGCGCCCACCTTCGCGAAGATGTCGGCCCAGTTGGTGGTGCCCATCGCCGCGCCGATCTGGCTCGTCGGGCCCAGGAACGCCGTCTTGCCGCCGGGCGCCAGCAGCAGTATCTGATCGCAGACGTCGAGGTAGGCCACCGAGTGGGTGACGACCAGGACCACGCGACCGGCGTCGGCGAGCTGACGCAGCATCATCATCACCTGACGGTCCAGCGCCGGGTCCAGCCCGGACGTGGGCTCGTCGAGGATCAGCAGCGACGGCCCGGTGAGCAGCTCGAGCGCGACGGACGCGCGTTTGCGCTGGCCGCCGGAGAGCTTGTCGACGCGGGTGTCGGCGTGCTTGGTCAGCTCGAGCTCCTCGAGGACCTGCGCGACGACCTGTTCCCGGTCGGCCTTGCTGGTGTCGGGCGGCAGCCGAAGCTCGGCGGCGTAGCCCAGGGCCTGGTTGACGGTCAGCTGGCGGTGCACGACGTCGTCCTGCGGGACCATCCCGATCCTGCTGCGCATGGACGCGTACTCGGCGTGGATGTTGTGGCCCTCGAACGTCACCGAGCCGGAGGTGGGGGTGGTGTACCCGGCGATGAGGCGCGACAGCGTGGTCTTGCCGGCGCCGGACCCGCCGATGATCGCGGTCAGCGTCCCCGGGCGCGCGGTCAGCGAGATGTGGTCGAGCAGCTGCTTTCCGTGCTCGACCTCGAAGCCGACGGAATTCACCTCCAGGCCGCCGGTGCGCGTCGCCGCTTCCGTGCGGCGGACCAGGGTGTCGCGGGTGAAGACGAGGTCGACGTTTCCGATCGTGACCACGTCGCCCTCGGTCAGGATCGCGGACCCGACCCGCACACCGTTGACGAACGTGCCGTTGACGCTGTGCGCGTCCCGGATCTCGGTGCCGAGCGGTGTCTGGGTCAGGAACGCGTGGTGGCGCGACGCCAGCACATCCTGGATGACGATGTCGTTGTCGGTGGAACGGCCGATCGTGACCGCGTCGGACGACTTCGGCATCGCCCCGGAACGCGACGGCAGCAACGCCTGGAACATCTTGGTCGCCAGGTTCGCCACCTCGGGCGGCTTGGTGAGGTTGGCCGACATCTGGGTTTCCGGTGCCGCCGGCACCGACCCCACGGCGGACATCTGCGGGTGCGGCTGGAAATTGGGTGGCGGCGGCGCGCTGGCCGGATACGGCGGGCGTCCGCCACCGCCTCCGGGATACATGGGCGGGCCGGGCGGTGGGGGCGCGCCGACCTGGGGGCGCCGCGCCGCCTGCGCGGCCCAGTTCGGTTGCCGGCCCGGGGGTCCGGGCGGCGCGGCGGGCGGGGCGGCGACGGGCGGGCCCGGTTGGCCGGACCACGCCGCGCCCGGCTGGGCCACCGGGATGCCCATCGACTCGGTGCGCGGCGGGCGCCCGGCCAGGCCTTGGTGGCGCCCCACCTCGAAGGTCAGCTGCGGCCCGTCGGGATTGCCGATGTTGACGCTCTGGCCGTCGTGGATGTCGACCACCGGCACCCGGCGGCCGTTGACGAAAGTCCCGTTGAGCGAACCGTTGTCGATCGCCAGCCACCGCCCCTGGTCGAACCGCAGCAACAGATGCGCGCGTGAAATGAGCGGGTGCGTGATGCGCATGTCGGCCCGCAGATCGCGCCCGACCACCACGTCGTGGCCCGCCGCGAAGGTGCGCTCCGAACCGTCATGGCGAACGGTCAGCGCTGGCGGGGCTGGTGCACTCATCGCCACAACTGTAGCGGGTGCGCCTGTTTTCACCCCGTGGGCTGAGCGGTCAGCGGGCTAACGCGTCCGGCGCGCCGGTGACCACGCAGCGGGTGCGGGTGTAGATCGTGGGCATGCACCGATTGCAGTGCGTGCAGGCCGAATGCACGCTGTGCGCGGCGCCGTCGGCGGCGATCCGATTGATCAGGTCGGGCTCGGCCAGCAGCGCCCGGCCCATCGCGACGAAATCGAATCCCTCCGCCATCGCCATGTCCATCGTTTCCCGGTTGGTGATCCCGCCGAGCAGGATCAGCGGCATCGTGAGTTCGGCGCGGAACAGCTTGGCGTCGCGCAATAAATAGGCCTCGCGGTAGGGGTACTCGCGGAGGAACTTCTTGCCCGTCATCCGCATGCCCCAGCGCAGCGGGGGCTTGAATGCGCCGGCGAATTCCTTGACCGGCGCGTCGCCGTGGAACAGGTACATCGGGTTGACCAGCGAACTGCCGGCGGTGAGCTCGATCGCGTCCAGCCCGCCGTCGTCCTGCAGCCACTTCGCGGTGATCAGCGATTCCTTCGTGCTGATGCCGCCGCGCACCCCGTCGGACATGTTGAGCTTGGCGGTGACCGCGATCGGCGTGCCCTCCTTGTCCACCGCGCGCCGCACGGCCATGACTATCCCGCGGGCGACCTTGGCCCGGTTCTCCAGCGATCCGCCGAATTCGTCGTTGCGGCGGTTGATCAGCGGGGACAGGAACGCGCTCGCCAGATAGTTGTGGCCCAAATGGATTTCGACCGCGTCGAAGCCGGCTTCGATGGCGAGCCGGACCGCGTTGACGTGCCCTTCGATGACGTGGTCGATGTCGTCGCGGGTGGCCTTCTTGGCGAAGCGCATCCCGATCGGGTTGAAGAATCGCACCGGCGCCAGGGCCTTGGCCTTGTTTGTCTTGGCGTTGGCGACCGGACCGGCGTGCCCGATCTGCGCGCTCACCGCGGCGCCTTCGGCGTGGATCGCGTCGGTGAGGCGCCGGAACCCGGGCACCGCCTCGGGGCGCATCCAGATCCCGTTGCCCTCGGTGCGGCCGCCGGGGGACACCGCGCAGTAGGCGACGGTCGTCATCCCGACCCCGCCGGCCGCGGGCAGGCGGTGGTACTCGATCAGGTCGTCGCTCACCAGGGCGTTGGGCGTGCGCGCCTCGAACGTGGCGGACTTGATAGTGCGGTTGCGCAGCGTGACGGGCCCCAGCTTGGCCGGGCTGAGCACGTCTGGAGGGGTGGACATGCGAGGAGCCTAATCGCACGTCGTGCCAGACTGTCAGGCGTGGGCGCAATCACGCTGGACGGCAAGGCCACCCGGGACGAGATCTTCGTCGACCTCACGCAACGAGTCGCCGCACTGACCGCCGCGGGCCGCACGCCCGGACTCGGCACCATCCTGGTCGGCGACGACCCCGGGTCGCAGGCCTACGTGCGCGGCAAGCACGCCGACTGCGCCAAGGTCGGCATCACGTCGATCCGCCGCGACCTGCCCGCCGACATCAGCACCGCCCAGCTCAACGAGACCATCGACGAGCTGAACGCCAACCCGGAGTGCACCGGCTACATCGTGCAGTTGCCCTTGCCCAAGCATCTCGACGAGAACGCGGCGCTCGAGCGCGTCGACCCCGAGAAGGACGCCGACGGGCTGCACCCGACGAACCTGGGCCGCCTGGTGCTGAACAAGTCCGCGCCGCTGCCGTGCACGCCGCGCGGCATCGTGCACCTGTTGCGGCGCTACGACGTCGAGATCGCCGGCGCCCACGTCGTGGTCATCGGCCGCGGTGTGACGGTCGGCCGCCCGCTTGGCCTGCTGCTGACCCGCCGCTCCGAGAACGCCACGGTGACGTTGTGCCACACCGGAACTCGTGACCTGCCCGCGCTGACCAGGCAGGCCGACATCATCGTCGCCGCCGTCGGGGTACCGCACCTGCTGACCGCCGAGATGGTGCGTCCCGGCGCCGCAGTGCTCGACGTCGGCGTCAGCCGGGTGGACGGCAAGCTCGCCGGCGACGTGCATCCCGATGTGTGGGAGGTGGCCGGGTATGTGTCACCGAATCCCGGTGGAATCGGGCCGCTCACCCGCGCGTTCCTGCTGACGAACGTGGTCGAGTTGGCCGGGGGATAAGCGTGCGTGCGACCCTGCGGGCCCAGTGGCCGATCCTGTTGGTCGAGCTGATCTTCGCCGCCGCATTTGTGTTGGCGGCGGCCAACTTCTGGCGTCGCGGCGCTCTGCTGATCGGCATCGGGGTCGGCGTTGCGGCGGTACTGCGGTTGGTGTTGTCCGACGAGCGGGCCGGCCTGCTGGTCGTCCGCAGCCGGGGCATCGACTTCCTGACCACCGCGACGGTCGCCGCGGCGATGGTCTATATCGCGTCGACCATCGACCCGCTGGGAACGCGCTAGCTCCCTAAGCGCCCGGCATTCCGGGGATTTGGCGGATGCCGGGGATGCCTCCGGCCAGCCCGGGCAGGCCCCCGGGAATTCCGGCGGCCGGGTTGCCGCTGGCGATGTTGGCCATCTCCTGCGGGCAGTACGACTGAATGGCGATGGTGGTGAACAGCTTCGCCATCTGGGGCGACAGCCCGCGGTGGCTGACGGTGGCGGCGGCGGCGGCGAAGTTCCCGCCCGGCTGGGCGAGCATCGGGCAGATGGACTCGCCGACGGACATCGCGTTGCCGGGCTCGCCGAAGTCGATGCCGGCGTGATTGAGCGCGTCGATGAAGGCGTCGTCGGCCCCGGCGTCGGCTTCGGCCGGGGCGGCGAAGGCGGCGGCGGCGGTGAGCAGGGCGGCGGCCCCGGCCAGCAGGCGGATGCTCAGCGGCTGGTGACGAAACAGCCAGATCCAACGTTGCGTCTCCGCTGTGAGTGCTTTCATGCCAGCCTCCCGTGTCTCGCCGGGTGCTCTGATTGCACTCCAGTCACGCTAGGAACTCTGATCTATTTCTGTCACGTTTACAACACGGTGCGATAAAGGTTTGCACAATAAGCGTTTCGTGAGGGGATCGCTCGCACGATGTCGATTATTGGGCCGGCACGTGCCGTCAAGGGCGCCGGCGGATCGAGGCCACACTGTGACCTGACACTCGGGCGGAGGCCGGATTTTCAGTAGCCGTTTGGACCAGAATCCGGCCCATGACGACGAATCAGACGGGCATCTCGCGTCAGACGTTCCTTCGCGGTGCCGGAATGCTGGCCACCGCGGCGGTGTTCGGCAGCGCGCGCGCCGCCGCGGACCCGGCCACCGGCTGGGGTGGCCTGGCCTCCTCCATCGGTGGCAACGTCTTGCTGCCGGCCAGCGGCGCGCAATTCTCCACGGGCAAACAGGTTTTCAATTCGCTGTACAACAATTCCAATCCGGCGGCGGTTATCAGGGTGTCGTCGCAGTCCGACGTGCAGAAGGCGGTCGCGTTCGCGACGGCGAACGGGCTCAAGATCGCCCCGCGCGGGGGCGGGCACTCGTACATCGGCGCGTCGAGTTCTGCCGGCACGATGGTCATCGACCTGCGCGGGCTGCCCGGCGGGGTGAACCTCGACGGCGCCGGCAACGCCACCGTGACGCCGGCGACCACGCTGTACGCGGTGCACCAAGGGCTGGCAGGCGCCGGGCGCGCCATCCCCACCGCCACCTACCCGACCGTCGGGATCGGGGGGCTGGCCCTGGGCGGCGGGGTGGGCGCCGATTGCCGCCACGCCGGCCTGACCTGCGATGCGCTGCAGTCGGCGACGGTGGTGTTGCCCAGCGGCGACGTCGTCACCGCGTCGGCCAACGATCATCCGGACCTGTTCTGGGCGCTGCGCGGTGGTGGCGGCGGCAATTTCGGTGTCACGACGTCGATGACGTTCGCCACCTTCGCGACCGCCGACAGCGATGTGGTCCGGCTCGACTTCCCGCCGGCCTCCGCGGTGCAGGTGCTCGCCGGCTGGCAGTCGTGGCTGAGCGCCGCGGATCGAAACACCTGGGGGATAGTCGATCTCGCGATCGGGAGCCAGCCGAACTGCCACGTGTTGGCCACCTGCCCCGCGGGCGCCGGCTCCGGTGT
The DNA here is from genome assembly GCF_001673535.1 of Mycobacterium sp. 1081908.1. Taxonomy (GTDB): domain Bacteria; phylum Actinomycetota; class Actinomycetes; order Mycobacteriales; family Mycobacteriaceae; genus Mycobacterium. Next base: position 23,917 of record NZ_LZLY01000146.1, read on the forward strand.
GGTCGACGCCATCAAGTCCGCGGTCGGGGTGGCACCGACCGCCGTCGTGAACAAGACGCTCGGCCACATGGACCTGGTGACCTATCTCGCCGGCGGCAGCTCGACGGCCTCGCCCGTGGGGTTCGTGGCCGGATCCGACGTCCTCTCGACGATGAATTCCGCTGCGGCGCATGCCGTTGCGACGGCGATCGGGCAGTGGCCCGCCTCCGGCGGCAAGGCGTCGGTGCTCATCGACCCGCTGGACGGCGCCGTCGGCGACGTGCCGGCGGGGAACACGGCCTTCCCGTGGCGCCAGCAGTCCGTGCTGTTGCAGTGGTACGTCGAGCCCGCCGCCAACCAGGTGGCCGCCGCCCAGCAGTGGCTGAGTTCCGCGCATCAAGCGGTGCAACAGTTTTCGGTCGGCGGCTATGTCAACTACCTGGAGACCAACAGCTCGCCGTCGCGCTATTTCGGCTCGAACCTGTCGCAGCTGTCGACGGTTCGGCAGAAGTACGACCCGAACCGCGCGATGTATTCAGGGCTGAACATCTGATGGGCGAACTCGCGCGCGTGCGCTACCTCGTCGACGACGTGAAGGCGGCCGTCGACTTCTACACGACCCACTTCGGATTCAGCGTCGACTTGGACGCCGCGCCGGCCTTCGCCGCCGTCGTGCGCGGCCCCCTGCAGCTGCTGCTGGCCGGGCCCAAGAGCTCCGCGGCGCGATCGATGCCCGACGGCGCCACGCCGGAGCCCGGCGGCTGGAACCGCATACAGCTTGTCGTCGAAGACATCTCGGCCGAAGTCGAGCCCCTGCGCGCCGCCGGCGTGAGTTTCCGCAACGACATCATCAGCGGCCCGGGCGGTCAGCAGGTCCTGCTGCGGGATCCCTCCGGCAACCTCGTGGAACTGTTCCAGCCCGCGCCCCGCTGAAAAACAACTCGGGCCACTTCCGTTTCACCGGCCCCACTGGGCGCCGAGTGTTGCATCACGCACACAATTTGAAAGAACTTGCGCCACTTTGGTTTCAGGCGTCCCAGGGCGGCCGTTTTTGTCGGTGGGTCCGGTTAGTTTCGGGGCATGGCAGGTGGTGGTGTTGATCGGGAGGCGCTCTCGGCGGCTCTTGACGAAATGGACGCCGCCTTCGCCAAGGTGGCGGAGTTTGACTGTGAATCCTTGACCACGCGCGAGCACCTTGCCTTGTTGGAACGCTTCGAACGCTGGCGCCGACGCATCCCGGCCTTCGAACACCCGGTGATCAATGCCGTGGCCCGCCAGGCCACCCCCGAGGAGTTGGGCGGCAAGCTCTCGCATGCGATCGCCGAGGCGACGTTGATCACCCGCGCCGAGGCGTCGCGGCGCATCAAGGAGGCCGCCGATCTGGGTCCGCGCCACGGCCTGACCGGTGAGCGGTTGGCGCCGGTGTTGGCCGCGACGGCCGCGGCCCAACGCGACGGCACCCTGGGCACCGGCCAGGTCGCGGTGATCA
>NZ_LZLY01000147.1 GCF_001673535.1 Mycobacterium sp. 1081908.1
CTCGAACCGCGCCCCCAACCAGAACCGCGGCCCGAGCAGGCCTCGATCACCAAGAGCTCCGATGAGCAGTTCGCCTGGTGGCGGATCAAGCTTCCGCACCCCGAGGCGGCCAAGTTCGACGCCGCGCTGGCGTCGCATCGCGACGCGCTGATCGCCCAGTGGAAGCAGGATCGCGGCAACAGTTCAGAGAATTGTCCGCCGCTGCCCGACACTGTTGATGCGTTTCTGCGGCTGGTGGAGGCCGGCTGGGACGCCGAGGCGGCTCGCCGCCCGCACGGGCAGCACACCACGGTGGTCGTGCACCTCGACGTGGCGGCGCGCGCCGCCGCGCTGCATCTGGGGCCGCTGCTGTCCGATGCCGAACGCCAATATTTGACCTGCGATGCCACCTGTGAGGTGTGGTTCGAACGCGACGGGCGGCCCATCGGCGCCGGCCGAACGACCCGGGTGATCAATCGCCGGCTGCGCCGCGCGCTCGAACACCGCGACCGCACGTGCGTGGTGCCCGGCTGCGGGGCCACTCGCGGTCTGCACGCGCATCACATCCGGCACTGGGAGGACGGCGGGCCCACCGAGTTGGCCAACCTGGTGCTGGTCTGCCCCTATCACCACCGCGCACACCACCGCGGCGAGATCACCATCACCGGAACCGCCGACCGGCTGATCGTCACTGACGATGACGGCCAACCACTGAACCCGGGATCCCTCGCACGCCGGTGTTACCCCACAACCCGTCACGATCGATCTCGGCAACGATCTCCACAATGCGGCCATCAATGGCATTGCGC
>NZ_LZLY01000148.1 GCF_001673535.1 Mycobacterium sp. 1081908.1
CCGCCGCCACAGCCGAAGCCGCAGCCGCCGCTGCTGTGGGAAGCCCCGCCTAGCTAAGCGACGAAAAACCCGCCGGGCTTGCCCCGGCGGGTTTTTCGCGTAAGTGGGAGCAGAATCCGCGTCAGCGCGCGGGCCCGGGCGCGGTCGGCTGACCGGGCGCCGGGCCGCCGGCCGGCGCCGGACCGGTCGGCGCGCCCTTACCGGTCCCGGACATGTCGATGATCGGGGCGGCCGGGGCCGCGACGTCCAGGGGGCCACCGGCGAGGGCGATCAGCGGGGCGCCGACCGGCACCACCGGCACCGGGGCGCCCACCGGGATCGGGGCGCCCACCGGGATGGGCGCGCCCACGGGGACCGGTGCACCCACCGGCACCGGGGCGCCGACCGGAACGGGCGCACCCACCGGCACGGGCGGCCCGAGGGCGATCAGCGGGGCACCGGCCGGCACCACCGGGACCGGCCCGGGCGCCACGATCGGGACGCCGGACATGTCGGTAAGCGGGGCGCTGGACGTGCACACGGTGGCGGCCGGGGCCGGTCCGCCGGGTCCCGGCGCGCCGCCTCCCGGCCCGCTGACCGGTGTGCCGCCCGCCGCCGGCGCGCCCCCGGCCAGTGGTCCGGCGGCGCCCGCCGGCCCGCCCGCTGCCGGCGCGCCGGCCTCGCCGGACTGCCCCTGGATGCACGCGTAGCCGCCCGTCTTGAGCGGGGTGGCTGCCGCATCGGGGCTCAACGCTATGGCGGCCCCGCACAGCCCGGCGATGGCACCAACTGTGATGTTGAACCGATCAAAGCCCGTCATCAACGTCGACTCCTTTAGCATTCGCAATCAAATGCGGCAGCAGAACCGCATAGCTGTCCCGCAGCCGAGTCGAATGTATGACTCGCCGTTGCTATTGCACACGCGACGATTCCGGGGCTTATCGAACCGATACAAACCAGACACGCTCCGGTTATGCGCCCCGCCTTTCGCGGCGCCGGGGCCCGGACTGTTACCGGCACGCGGTGGCGCCCGTCACTGCTCTAGGCTGGCGGCGAGCGCGTAATCAGCGGACTCAGGAAGACCTCGGAAGACAGGGAGAGATCAAGTGACGGTCCGAGTGGGTATCAACGGCTTCGGTCGAATCGGACGCAATTTCTATCGGGCGTTGCTGGCTCAGCTGGAGCAGGGCACGGCCGATATCGAGGTGGTGGCGGTCAATGACATCACCGACAACGCCACGTTGGCGCATCTGCTCAAATTCGACTCGATCCTGGGCCGGTTGCCCTACGACGTGAGCCTGGACGGCGAGGACACCATCGTGGTGGGCAGCCACAAGATCAAGGCGCTCGAGGTGCGCGAGGGCCCGGCGGCGCTGCCGTGGGGCGACCTGGGCGTCGACGTCGTGGTCGAATCCACGGGCCTGTTCACCAACGCGGCCAAGGCCAAGGGCCACCTGCAGGCCGGGGCCAAGAAGGTGATCATCTCCGCGCCGGCCACCGACGAGGACATCACCATCGTGCTGGGGGTCAACGACGACAAATACGACGGCAGCCAGGACATCATCTCCAACGCCTCGTGCACGACGAACTGTCTGGCGCCGGTGACCAAGGTGCTCGATGACGAGTTCGGCATCGTCAAGGGGTTGATGACCACCATCCACGCCTACACCCAGGATCAGAACCTGCAGGACGGTCCGCACAAGGACCTGCGCCGGGCGCGGGCGGCCGCGCTGAACATCGTGCCGACCTCCACGGGTGCGGCCAAGGCGATCGGGCTGGTGATGCCCAATCTGAAGGGCAAGCTGGACGGCTATGCGCTGCGGGTGCCGATCCCGACCGGCTCGGTCACCGACCTGACCGTCGAGTTGTCCAAGGCCGCCAGTGCCGCGGACATCAACGCCGCGTTCAAGGCCGCCGCCGAGGGCCGGCTGAAGGGCATCCTGAAGTACTACGACGCGCCGATCGTGTCGGCCGACATCGTCACCGACCCGCACAGCTCGATCTTCGACTCCGGGCTGACCAAGGTCATCGACGACCAGGCCAAGGTGGTGTCCTGGTACGACAACGAATGGGGCTACTCCAACCGCCTCATCGACCTCGTCGCGCTGGTCGGCAAGTCCCTGTAGACCGTGAGCATCCCGACTCTCGAAGACCTTCTGGCCGAGGGTGTCTCGGGCCGCGGCGTGCTGGTGCGCTCCGACCTGAACGTCCCCCTGGATGACGGCGCCATCACCGACGCCGGCCGCATCACCGCGTCGGTGCCGACGCTGAGGGCGCTGCTCGAGGCCGGCGCCAAGGTCGTGGTCGCCGCGCACCTGGGCCGTCCCAAGGACGGCGCCGACCCGAAGCTGTCGCTGGCGCCGGTCGCCGCCGCGCTCGGCGACCAGCTCGGCCGGCACGTGCAGCTGGCCGGCGACGTCGTCGGCACCGATGCCCTGGCCCGCGCCGAGGGCCTGACCGACGGCGACATCCTGCTGCTGGAGAACATCCGCTTCGATCCGCGCGAGACCAGCAAGGACGACGGCGAGCGGCTGGCGCTGGCCCGGCAGCTGGCCGAATTGGTCGGGCCCACGGGCGCTTTCGTCTCCGACGGCTTCGGCGTGGTGCACCGCAAGCAGGCCTCCGTCTACGACGTCGCCACCCTGCTGCCGCACTACGCGGGCACGCTGGTGGCCGCCGAGATACGGGTCCTGGAGCAGCTCACCAGCTCGACCACCCGGCCCTACGCGGTGGTGCTCGGCGGCTCGAAGGTGTCCGACAAGCTCGGCGTGATCGAGTCGCTGGCCACGAAGGCCGACAGTATCGTGATCGGCGGCGGCATGTGCTTCACCTTCCTTGCCGCGCAAGGCCTTTCGGTGGGCACGTCGCTGCTCGAAAACGACATGATCGACACCTGCCGCCGGCTGTGTGACACCTACGCCGACGTGCTTCACCTTCCGGTGGACATCGTGGTGGCGGAGAAGTTCGCCGCCGACTCGCCGCCGGACACCGTGGCCGCCGACCGCATTCCGCAGGACAAGATGGGCCTGGACATCGGGCCCGAGTCGGTCAGGCGGTTCACCACCCTGCTGTCCAACGCCGAGACCATCTTCTGGAACGGCCCGATGGGGGTGTTCGAGTTCCCGGCGTTCGCCGCCGGAACCAAGGGCGTGGCCGAGGCCGTCGCCGCGGCGACCGGCAAGGGCGCCTTCAGCGTGATCGGCGGCGGCGACCCGGTGGACGCGGTGCGCGCGCTCGGCATCCCCGAGGGTGACTTCTCGCACATCTCGACCGGCGGCGGCGCCTCGCTGGAATACCTGGAGGGCAAGACGCTGCCGGGCATCGAAGTGCTGGGCCGCCCCCAGCCCGCAGGAGGGGACTCGTGAGCCGCAAGCCACTGATCGCCGGCAACTGGAAGATGAACCTCAATCACTTCGAGGCGATCGCGCTGGTGCAAAAGATCGCGTTCGCGTTGCCGGACAAGTACTACGACAAGGTCGACGTCACGGTGATCCCGCCGTTCACCGACCTGCGCAGTGTGCAGACCCTGGTCGACGGCGACAAGCTGCGGCTCACCTACGGCGCCCAGGACCTGTCCCCGCACGACTCGGGCGCCTACACCGGCGACATCAGTGGTGCCTTCCTGGCCAAGCTGGGCTGCCAGTTCGTCGTCGTCGGCCACTCCGAGCGGCGCACCTACCACCACGAGGACGACGCGCTGGTGGCCGCGAAGGCCGCCGCCGCGCTCAAGCACGAGCTCACCCCGATCGTGTGCATCGGCGAGCATCTGGAGACCCGCGAGGCGGGCGAGCACGTCGGCTACTGCGAAAACCAGCTGCGCGGCTCGTTGGCCGGGCTGTCGGCCGAGCAGATCGCCAAGGTGGTGATCGCCTACGAGCCGGTCTGGGCGATCGGCACCGGCCGGGTGGCCAGCTCCGCCGACGCCCAGGAGGTGTGCGCGGCGATCCGGAAAGAGCTGGCGTCCCTCGCATCGTCGAAGGTCGCCGAAAGCGTCCGGGTGCTCTACGGCGGTTCGATGAACGCGAAGAACGTGAGCGACCTCGTCGCCCAGGAGGACGTCGACGGCGGCCTGGTCGGGGGCGCGTCGCTGGACGGGGAGCAGTTCGCCACGCTGGCGGCCATCGCCGCCGGCGGGCCGCTGCCGTGACGCCGCCGCACCGCCGGTAAACTGCACACCATGCAACTGGCCCTGCAGATCACCCTGGTCGTGACCAGCATCCTGGTGGTGCTGCTGGTGCTGCTGCACCGCGCCAAGGGTGGCGGCCTGTCGACGCTGTTCGGCGGCGGCGTGCAGTCGAGCCTGTCCGGGTCGACGGTCGTGGAGAAGAACCTCGACCGGCTGACGGTGTTCATCGTCGGCATCTGGCTGGTGTGCATCATCGGCGTGGCCCTGCTCATCAAGTACCGCTGACCGCTCGACGGGCGGGCCGCGCGATCCGCCTCGATACTGGGACGCATGGCTGAGGCTTCCGACACCGCGCTCGAACCGATCGGTGCCGTCCAACGCACCCGGGTTGGCCGCGAGGCGACGGAGCCGATGCGCGCCGATATCCGGCTGCTGGGCACCATCCTCGGTGACACCGTGCGCGAGCAGAACGGCGACGAGGTCTTCGAGCTCGTGGAACGCGCGCGGGTGGAGGCCTTCCGGGTGCGGCGCTCCGAAATCGACCGTGCCGACATGGCGCGGATGTTCGACGGCATCGACATCCACCAGGCCATCCCGATCATCCGGGCGTTCAGCCACTTCGCGCTGCTGGCCAACGTCGCCGAAGACATCCACCGCGAACGCCGCCGCGACATCCACGTCGCCGCCGGCGAGCCACCCCAGGACAGCAGCCTCGCCGCGACATACGCGAAACTCGATCTGGCGGAGCTCGATTCGGCCACCGTGGCCGACGCGCTGCAGGGCGCGCTGGTGTCCCCGGTGATCACCGCCCATCCCACCGAGACCCGCCGGCGCACCGTGTTCGTCACCCAGCACCGCATCACCGAGCTGATGCGGCTGCGCGCGGCCGGGCACACCGAGACCGACCACGGCCGCAATATCGAGCTCGAGTTGCGCCGCCAGGTCCTGACCCTGTGGCAGACCGCGCTGATCCGGCTGTCCCGGCTGCAGATCACCGACGAGATCGACGTGGGCCTGCGGTACTACCCGGCCGCGCTGTTCGAGGTGATCCCGCAGGTCAACGCCGAGGTGCGGGAGGCGCTGCGCGCCCGCTGGCCCGGCGCCGACCTGCTTTCGGCGCCCATCCTGCAACCCGGGTCCTGGATCGGGGGCGACCGCGACGGCAACCCGAACGTGACCGCCGACGTCGTGCGGCGGGCCACCGGCAGCGCCGCGTTCACCGCCCTGGCGCACTACCTGGCCGAACTGACCGAGCTCGAACAGGAGCTGTCGATGTCGGCGCGGCTGATCACCGTCACCCCCGAACTGACCGCGCTGGCCGAGGGCGGCGACGAGAGCGCCCGCGCCGACGAGCCCTACCGGCGCGCGGTGCGTACGGTCCGGGCCCGGCTCACCGCGACCGGCGCCGCGATCCTGGACCGGCGCCCGCAGCACGAGCTCGACCTGGGCCTGCGGCCGTACTCCGGCCCGGCGGAATTGCGGGCCGACCTGGACGTCGTCGATGCCTCGCTGCGCACGCACGGCGCCGAGCTGCTGGCCGACGACCGGTTGGCCCGGCTGCGGGAAAGCGTGCACACCTTCGGGTTTCACCTGTCCGGCCTGGACATGCGGCAGAACTCCGACGTGCACGAGGAGGTGGTCGCCGAGCTGTTGGCTTGGGCCGGGGTGCATCCGGACTACGGCTCGCTGGCCGAGGACGAGCGGGTCGCGCTGCTGGCGGGGGAGCTGGGCACCCGCCGCCCGCTGGTCGGCGACCGCGCCCAACTGTCCGACCTGGCCCGCGGCGAGCTCGCCGTCGTCGCGGCCGGCGCGCGCGCCGTCGAACTCTACGGCCCGGCGGCGGTGCCCAACTACATCATCTCGATGTGCCAGTCGGTGTCGGACGTCCTGGAGGCCGCGATCCTGTTGAAGGAGGCCGGGCTGCTGGACGCGTCCGGCCCGGAACCCTATTGCCCCCTGGGCATTTCGCCGCTGTTCGAGACCATCGACGACCTGCACAACGGGGCGTCGATCCTGCAGGCGATGCTGGACCTGCCCATCTACCGGGCGCTGGTGGACGCCCGCGGCGGGTGCCAGGAGGTGATGCTGGGCTACTCCGACTCCAACAAGGACGGCGGGTACCTGGCCGCCAACTGGGCCGTCTACCGGGCCGAGCTCACCCTCGTCGAGGTGGCCCGCAAGACCGGAATCCGGTTGCGGCTCTTCCACGGTCGCGGCGGCACCGTGGGACGCGGCGGCGGCCCCAGCTACCAGGCGATCCTGGCGCAGCCGCCGGGAGCGGTGAACGGCTCGCTGCGCCTCACCGAGCAGGGCGAGGTGATCGCCGCCAAATACGCCGAACCGCAACTGGCCCGGCGCAACCTGGAGAGCCTGGTGGCGGCGACCGTCGAGTCGACGCTGCTGGACGTGGAAGGCCTGGGCGACGCCGCGGAACCGGCCTATGCGGTGCTCGACGAGGTGGCCGCGCTGGCGCACCGCGCCTACGCCGAATTGGTGCACGAGACACCGGGTTTCGTCGAGTACTTCAAGGCGTCCACGCCGGTCAGCGAGATCGGGTCGCTGAACATCGGCAGCCGGCCGACCTCGCGCAAGCCCACCGAATCCATCTCTGACCTGCGCGCCATCCCGTGGGTGCTGGCCTGGAGCCAGTCGCGGGTGATGCTGCCGGGCTGGTACGGCACCGGCGCGGCCTTCGAGCAGTGGATCGCGGCGGGCCCCCAGGGCGAGGCCGAGCGGGTGGCGATCCTGCACGAGCTGTACGAGCGGTGGCCCTTCTTTCGCAGCGTGCTCTCGAACCTGGCGCAGGTGCTCTCCAAGAGCGACCTGGGCCTGGCCGCGCACTACGCCGAGCTGGTCGCCGACGAATCGTTGCGGCACAGGGTGTTCGACAAGATCGCCGACGAGCACCGGCGCACCATCGCCATGCACAAGCTCATCACCGGTCAGGACGACCTGCTCGCCGACAACCCGGCGCTGGCCCGCTCGGTGTTCAACCGCTTCCCGTATCTCGAGCCGCTGAACCACCTGCAGGTGGAGTTGCTGCGCCGCTACCGCTCCGGGGACGACGACGAGTTGGTGCAGCGCGGCATCCTGCTGACGATGAACGGTCTGGCGAGCGCGTTACGCAACAGCGGCTGACGGGCATTCAGATGCCATGGACTCGGCGCAAGTGGCCCAAAACGGCGTCTTCGAGCGGCTCGCCCGGGCGGGCTACGTGGTCAACGGGCTGCTGCACCTGATCGTCGGCTACCTCGCGTTCCGCGTCGCGTTCGGCGACGGCGGCACCGCCGACCAGACCGGCGCGCTGGCGACGCTGGCGGGCAAACCCGGCGGCCCGGTCGCGCTGTGGATCGCCGCGGCCGCCCTGCTGACGATGGGGCTGTGGCGGCTCGTCGAAACCGTCCTCGGCCGCTCGAGCGATCGGCGGCCGGACGGCTCGTCGTCCGGCGCGTGGGACCGGGCGAAGGCTTTCGGGCTGGCGGCGGTCTATCTGGCGTTCGCCTACTCGGCGTTCGGATACGCCCGGGGTGCGGGAAGGCCGGCCGATCAACAGAATTCGACCATCAGCGCCCGCCTGATGCAGACCACCGCCGGCACGGTCGCGCTCATCGCCTGCGGCCTGGTCATCGTCGCCGTGGGCGGCTACCACGTGTACAAGGGCGCCAGCCGCAACTTCGTCGGCGACCTCAAGGGCAAGTCCGGTGACCTGGTGCGCCGCCTCGGCGCGGCCGGCTACGTCGCGAAGGGCGTGGTGATCGCCGGCACCGGGGGACTGATCGTCGTCGCCGCCTGCCGCTCGGAACCGAAGAAGGCCACCGGGCTCGACGGGGCGCTGAAAACGCTCGGCGCGCAACCTACGGGGCGGCGATGTTGATCGCCGCCGGCACGGGGATCATCACCTACGGCCTGTACAGCTTCGTCATGGCCCGATCGACCAAGATGTAGGGCTAGCGGTTGCGCAGCCGGTCCAGCACCCCGCGCACGGCGTGCTCGGTGGCCGCCAGCGGCGTCATCATCGTCTCGCCCACCTTCACCATGTCGTCGATCCGCTGCACGATGGCCTCCACCGGCTCGACCAGCACGATCAGCCGCTTGGCGAGGTCGTCGAGGCTGGCGAGGGTGCCGTCGAGGTGATCCAGCCCGGCCTCCATCCGTTCGACCGTGGCGTTGAGGTTGGTGAGCGAGCTGTTCAGCTCCTTCATCGTGGTGCTCAGGCCGTCGAGGACGTCCTCGACCTGCTCGACGGTCTTGTCGGCGTTCAGCGCGGCCTGGGTGAGGGTCTTGATCCGGCTTCGCTCGGGGCCCCCGCGCGCGGTTCTGTCTGCCATGACGGCAATTATGACTCGGGCCGGTCGGCCGGAAGCTTGGCCGCCGCCTCCCGGTCGAGCAGCCAGAGCGTGGTCTCGATCCCGACGGCCCCGGCGGCCGGCACCGACGCCGGCGAGGCGCCGTCGATCGCGGCGGCGGCCGCGTCGGCCTTGCCCGCCCCGGACACCATCAGCCACACCTCGCGGGAACGCCGGATTGCGGGCAGCGTCAACGTGATTCGCTGCGGAGGCGGTTTGGGGGAGTCTTCGACCCCGACCACCAGGCGGCTGGTCTCGCGCACCGCGGGGGTGTCCGGGAACAGGGAGTTGATGTGGCCCTCAGGGCCCATTCCCAGCAGGTGGACGTCGAAATCCGGCGCCGGCTGGCCGGGTTCGGCGTTGGCGGCCAGCAGCTGCTCGTAGGCCAGCGCCGCGGCGGCGAGGTCCGCGCCGAATTCGCCGTCGCTGGCCGGCATCGTGTGTACCTGGCTGGACGGGATGTCGACGTGATCGAGCAGGGCCTCCCGCGCCTGCTTGTCGTTGCGCTCGTCGTCGTCCTCGGGCACGTAGCGCTCGTCGCCCCAGAACAGGTGCACCTTGGACCACTCGATGTCCCGCGAGCGCGTGCGGAGGTATTTCAGCAGCCCGATGCCGTTGCCGCCACCGGTCAGCACGATCAGGGCCCGCCCCCGGGCCGCCGTGGCGTCCTGGATGGCCTTGATCAGCCGTGCGCCCGCGGCCTCGACGAGGGCGTCGCCGTCTTCGAAAACTTCGACGATGGGGCTCATACGTATTGCACCTTCTTAATGCCCTCCAGCGCTGTTCGGTAGATCTCGTCGGCGTCCAGCCGGCGCAGGTCCTCGGCCAGGCACTCGCCGGTTTCCCTGCGCGCCAACGGAACCAGGGCGTCCGGCTTGGCGGTGCGGCTCAGCGTGGCGGTCCTGCCGTCCTGGGGCCGGCTGAGCACGATGGTCTCGCTCTGGCGTGCCAGCTCGACTTTGAGCTCGCCGACGGCCCGGCGCACCGGACCGTCGATCCGGCTGGCCAGCCAGCCCGCCAGGATGTCGAGGGCCGGCTCGGTCTTGAGGCCGGAAACCACCGCCGCCTCGATCGGTTCGTGCGGCGGCTGGTCCACCGCGGAGGTCAGCAGCGCGCGCCAGTAGGTGATGCGCGACCAGCACAGGTCGGTGTCGCCGGCGGTGTACCCCGGCAGGCGGCTCCTGATCGCTTCCAACGGGTCGATGCCGTTGGTGGCGTCGGTGATGCGCCGGATCGCCAACTTGCCCAACGGGTCCTGCGCCGGCTTCTCCGGGGCGACGTCGGGCCACCACGCCACGACGGGAATGTCGGGCAGCAGGAACGGAACGACCACGCTGGCCGCGTGGCCGGCCAGCGGCCCGGACAGCTTCAGGATCACCACCTCGCTGGCGCCGGTGTCGCCGCCCGAGTGCAGCTGCGCGTCCAGGCGCGGCTCGTCGGCGTAGGGGTCGCCCCGCATCGTGACGATGATCCGGCTGGGGTGCTCGTGGCTGGCGTCGTTGGCGGCCTTGAGCGATTCCTCCAGCACGTCCTCGCTGTCCGGCGCGATGAGCAGCGTCAGCACCCGCCCCATCGTGACGGCACCGATCTTTTCGCGGAGCTCGTCGAGTTTCTTGTTGACCGCCGTGGTGGTGGTGTCGGGCAGGTCGACAATCACGGCCGCCGCCATTCCCGCCCGGTGCGGCGCAGCATCTCGAACGCCGACTCCGGACCCCAGGTGCCGGCCTCGTACGGGTCGGGCTTGCCGTGCGCCGCCCAGTTGTCGAGGACGGGATCGAGGATCTCCCAGGCCAATTCGACCTCGTCGTTGACCGGGAAAAGGGACGGCTCGCCGAGCAGCACGTCGAGGATGAGCGCTTCGTAGGCCTCCGGCGATTCCTCGGCGAAGGCCGACCCGTAGGAAAAGTCCATGTTGACGTCGCGGACCTCCATCGCGGTGCCGGGCACCTTGGAGCCGAACCGCAGCGTGATCCCCTCGTCGGGCTGCACCCGGATGACCATGGCGTTGGCGCCCAGCTCGTCGGTCATGGTCGCGTCGAACGGCAGAAACGGCGCGCGCTTGAACACCAGGGCGATCTCGGTCACCCTGCGGCCCAGGCGTTTACCGGTCCGCAGGTAGAACGGCACGCCGGCCCAGCGGCGGGTGTCGACCTCGAGTGTGATGGCGGCGAACGTCTCGGTGGTGGAGTCCTTGGCGAACCCCTCCTCGTCGAGCAGCCCGACGACCTTCTCGCCGCCCTGCCAGCCGCCGGTGTACTGGCCCCGGCTGGTGGTCTCGTCGAGCGGTTCGGCGAGCTGTGTCGCCGAGAGCACCTTGATCTTCTCGGTTTGCAGCGCGGCGGGATTGAAGCTGATCGGTTCCTCCATCGCGGTCAGCGCCAGCAGCTGCATGAGATGGTTCTGGATGACGTCGCGGGCCGCGCCGATGCCGTCGTAGTAGCCGGCCCGCCCGCCCAGCCCGATGTCCTCGGCCATCGTGATCTGCACGTGGTCGACGTAGTGCGCGTTCCAGATCGGATCGAACAACTGGTTGGCGAACCGCAGCGCCAGGATGTTGCGGACCGTCTCCTTGCCCAGGTAGTGGTCGATCCGGAACACCGCCTCCTCGGGGAAGACGGCGTTTACGGTTTTGTTCAGCTCGCGGGCGCTTTCCAGGTCGTGCCCGAAGGGCTTCTCGATGACCACTCGGCTCCACCGGTCGCCCTGCGGGCGGGCCAACCCGGACCTGTGCAGCTGCTCACACACCACCGGGAAGGCGTTCGGCGGGATCGCCAGGTAGAAGGCGTGGTTGCCGCCGGTGCCGCGCTCGGCGTCGAGCTTCTCCAGCGTCTCGGCGAGCCGGGCGAACGCCTCGTCGTCGTCGAAAGCGCCCGGCACGAAACGGAATCCCTCGGCCAGCCGCTCCCAGTTCTCCTCCCGGAACGGCGTGCGGCAATGCTCCTTGACGGCCTGGTAGACCACCTTGCGGAAGTCCTGCGTCTGCCAGTCCCGGCGGGCGAAACCGACCAGCGAGAAGGTGGGCGGCAGCAGCCCGCGATTGGCCAGGTCGTAGATGGCCGGCATCACCTTCTTGCGGGCCAGGTCGCCGGTGACGCCGAAGATCACCATGCCGCACGGGCCGGCGATCCGGGGCAGTCGCTTATCTTGCTTGTCCCGCAACGGGTTTCGCCACTGTGTGGCGTCGCGGGAGCCCACCTTCGAGCCCGCTGGGCTCATTTGCCGAGGGAATCGAGTTGCTTCTGCGTCTCTTCCAACAGCTCGGTCCAGGACTCCACGAACTTGTCCACGCCTTCTTTTTCCAGCACCACGAATACGTCGGTCAGGTCGACGCCGACCGCGGCCAGCTTGTCGAACACCTCCTGTGCGGCCGATGCGGTGCCGGTGACGGTGTCGCCCTTGACATCTCCGTGATCGGCGACGGCGTCGATCGTCTTCTCGGGCATGGTGTTCACCGTGTTCGGCGCCACCAGCTCGGTGACGTAGAGGGTGTCGGAGTAGTCGGGGTTCTTGACGCCCGTCGAAGCCCACAGCGGGCGCTGCACCCGCGCGCCGTCGGACTGCAGCGCCCCGTAGCGATCGCCGCCCTTGAAGACCTCCTCATAGGCGGCGTACGCCAGCCGGGCGTTGGCGACGCCGGCCTTGCCGCGCAGCGCGAGCGCGTCTTCGGAGCCGATCTTTTCCAGCCGCTTGTCGACCTCGGTGTCCACCCGGGAGACGAAGAACGATGCCACCGAATGGATCTTGGACAGGTCGTGTCCGGCTTCGCGCGCCTTCTCCAGCCCCTCCAGGTAGGCGTCCATCACCTGGCGGTGCCGCTCGACGGAGAAGATCAGCGTGACGTTGACCGAAATCCCTTCCGCCAGAACGGAAGCGATCGCCGGAATGCCGGCCTTGGTCGCGGGGATCTTGATGAACAGGTTCGGCCGGTCGACGATCTTCCACAGCTCGACGGCCTGCGCGGTGGTCTTGTCGGTGTCGTCGGCCAGTCGCGGGTCGACCTCGATGGACACCCGGCCGTCGACGCCGTCGGAGGCCTCCCACTGCGGCCGCAGCACGTCGCACGCGTTGCGCACGTCGTCGGTAGTGACGGTGCGAATGGTGGCGTCCACGTCGGCACCGCGCTCGGCCAGCTCGGCGATCTGGCCGTTGTACGTGTCGCTGTCGGCGAACGCCTTCTGGAAGATCGACGGGTTGGTGGTCACGCCGACAACGCTTTTGGTGTCGATCAGCTCCTGCAGGTTGCCCGACTGCAGCCGCTCCCGCGACAAGTCGTCCAGCCAAACGGACACCCCGGCTGCGCTCAGCGCCGCGAGGTTGGGGTTCTGACTGGCCATGTGAATCACCCTTTCTCAGTTATCGACTACCTGCTCCGCGGCCGCCGCGACGGCTTCGGCGGTAAAGCCGAACTCACGGAACAAAGTCTTGTAATCGGCGGATTCGCCGTAGTGCTCGATCGACACGATCCGGCCGGTGTCGCCGACGAGCTTGTGCCAGGACTGCGCGACGCCCGCCTCGACGGCCACCCGCGCCGACACCGACGGGGGCAGGACGCTGTCGCGGTACTCCTCGGGCTGCGACTCGAACCACTCCACGCACGGCATCGACACCACCCGCGCGACGATGTCCCTGTCCGCCAACAGGTTTCGCGCCTCGACCGCGAGCTGGACCTCGGAGCCGGTGGCGATCAACACCACGTCCGGCTCGTCGCCGCCGTCATCGCCGAGTACGTAGCCGCCGCGGCCCACGCCCTCGAAGTCGGTGCCCGCCAGCACCGGCACGCCCTGGCGGGTCAGGATCAGGCCGACCGGGCCGCTGCCGTTGCCGCGGGCCAGGATCGTGCGCCAGGCGTAGGCCGTTTCGTTGGCATCGGCGGGGCGCACCACCGACAGGTTGGGGATGGCGCGCAGCGCCGCCAGGTGCTCGATGGGCTGGTGCGTCGGGCCGTCCTCGCCCAGCCCGATCGAGTCGTGCGTCCACACGTAGATGGTGTCGATGTCCATCAGCGACGCCAGGCGCACCGCCGGGCGCATGTAGTCAGAGAACTGCAGGAACGTGCCGCCGTAGGCCCGGGTGGGGCCGTGCAGCACGATGCCGGACAGGATGGCGCCCATCGAGTGCTCACGAACGCCGAAGTGCAGCGTGCGCCCGTACCAGTCGGCGGAGTAATCCTTCGTCGAAATTGACGGCGGCCCAAACGATTTGACGTTGTCCATGGTGGTGTTGTTGCTGCCCGCCAGGTCGGCCGAGCCGCCCCACAGCTCCGGCAGTTTCGGGCCCACCGCGTTGAGCACCTTGCCCGACGCCGCGCGGGTGGCCAGCGGCTTGTCGTCCGGTGTCCAGGTGGGGATGTCCGCGTCCCAGCCGTCGGGCAGCTTCTCGGCGGTCAGCCGGTCCAGCAGCGCCTTGCGCTCGGGCTCGCGCTGCGCCCACGCGTCGAACTCCGCCTGCCACTTCTCGTGCGCTTCTTTGCCGCGGTCCACCAGCTTGCGGGTGTGGGCGATGACCTCGTCGCGCACCTCGAAGTTCTTGTCCGGATCGAAACCCAGGATCTTCTTGACGGCCGCGACCTCGTCGTCCCCGAGGGCCGCGCCGTGCGCCTTGCCGGTGTTCATCAGGTTGGGCGCGGGGTAGCCGATGATGGTGCGCAGCTCGATGAACGACGGCCGGTCGGTGACGGCCTTGGCGTTGGCGATGGCCTCCTCGATGCCGACGACGTTCTCGCCGCCTTCCACCCGCTGCACGTGCCAGCCGTAGGCCTCGTAGCGCGCGGCGGTGTCCTCGCACAGCGCGATGTTGGTGTCGTCCTCGATTGAGATCTGGTTGTGGTCGTAGAACACGATGAGGTTGCCGAGCTGCTGCACGGCCGCCAGCGACGACGCCTCGGACGTCACGCCCTCCTCGATGTCCCCGTCGGAGGCGATCACGAAGATGTGATGGTCGAACGGGCTGGTGCCCGGCTCGGCGTCCGGATCGAACAGCCCCCGCTCATAGCGCGACGCCATCGCCATCCCGACCGACGAGGCCAGGCCCTGGCCCAGGGGGCCGGTGGTGATCTCAACGCCCTTGGTGTGCCGGAACTCCGGGTGCCCGGGCGTCTTGGATCCCCATGTGCGCAACGACTCGATGTCGGAGAGCTCCAGGCCGAACCCGCCGAGGTACAGCTGCAGGTACAGCGTCAGGCTGCTGTGCCCGGCCGACAGCACGAACCGGTCGCGACCCAGCCAGAAGGTGTCGCTGGGGTCGTGGCGCATCGCTCGCTGAAACAGGGTGTAGGCCAGCGGGGCCAGGCTCATGGCCGTCCCGGGATGGCCGTTGCCGACTTTCTGGACCGCGTCGGCGGCCAGCACCCGGATCGTGTCGACCGCGGCCGAATCGATCTCGGCCCAGTCGTCGGGCAGGTGCGGTTGGGTCAGCGTGGAGATCTCTTCGAGTGTCGTCACAGCCTCAGTCCTTGGGTCATCAAGCTGATATTGCCTACCCTAATGCGGGAGTGCCGGCTCCTGCAGCGCAGAGTTTCGGGTACCCAACGCCGGCCGCTGTGAAAATTACGCCCTCGTTGCCTGGGCTTTGCAATCAGTTCGGAATTGTCGGGAGAATCCTTTTCGGACCCTCCGGGCAGGCGGCCGCCGGCACGCGGTCTACCATCGTGCGTAGTAGATGCTGCGCGCTGCTGCGACCCGAGGAGTTATTGCGTGAGCGTTCGCGGGCGCGCCGCGCCGAGCGGAGTACCGACCCGAGTTCAGGGGACGGTGCTGGCGTACCTGGCGCTCACCAAGCCGCGGGTGATCGAACTGCTGCTGGTCACCGCGATACCGGCGATGCTGCTGGCCCACCGCGGCGCCGTGAACCCGCTGCTGATCCTGAACACGCTGATCGGCGGGATGCTGGCCGCCGGCGGCGCCAACACGCTCAACTGCGTGGCAGACGCCGACATCGACAAGGTGATGAAGCGCACCGCGCGCAGGCCGCTGGCGCGGGCCGCGGTGCCGACGCGAAACGCGCTGGTGCTGGGACTGGTGCTCAGCGTGGGCTCGTTCTTCTGGCTGTGGTGGACCACGAACCTGCTGTCGGGACTGCTGGCCATCGCCACCATCGCGTTCTACGTTTTCGTCTACACCCTGTTGCTCAAGCGCCGCACCTCGCAGAACGTCGTGTGGGGCGGGGCGGCCGGCTGCATGCCCGTGATGATCGGCTGGTCCGCGGTCACCGGCACCATCGGCTGGCCCGCGCTGGTGATGTTCGCGATCATCTTCTTCTGGACGCCCCCGCACACGTGGGCCCTGGCGATGCGTTACAAGGACGACTACAAGGCGGCCGGCGTCCCGATGCTGCCCGCGGTGGCGACCGAGCGTCAGGTCACCAAGCAGATCCTGATCTACACCTGGCTGACGGTGCTCGCGACGCTGGCGCTGGCGCCCGCCACCGGCTGGGTGTACGCGGCGGTCGCCCTGCTTGCCGGGGTGTGGTTCCTGGCGATGGCCCATCAGCTGTACGCCGGCGTGCGCGCCGGCGAGCCGGTCAAGCCGCTGCGCCTGTTCCTGCAGTCGAACAACTACCTCGCGGTGGTGTTCTGCGCGCTGGCGGTCGACTCGGTGATCGCGCTGCCGACGCTGCTGTAGCCGGGGTTAGTCCCATCGGCCACATTGGTCTCTCGCGGCGCGCGGGACCCGGTGTGCCCGCCTCGCAGCGACTTTCGTTGCGGCAGAGGTGGGGGGTGAAAATCCACCGACTGCGCAGGTGCACATCGCCGACCCCTTCCTTTTCTGGGGCCGTGGTGAAAGTTGTGCTCTAGCCGCTAGGGCAGCAGCACGATCGAGCCCGTCGTCTTGCGGCCCTGCAGGTCCTGGTGTGCCCGCGCGGCCTCCGCGAGCGGGTAGCGCCCGCCGACCTCGATGGTGATGCCGCCGCCGGCGATCGCGTCGAACAATTCGCCCGCGCGCCAATGGAACTCGTCGCCGGTGCGGATGAAGTGCGCCAGCGACGGCCGGGTCAGGAACACCGAGCCGGCGGCGTTGAGGCGCTGTGGGTCGAACGGCGGAACCGGGCCACTCGCGGCGCCGAACAGCGCCAGGGTGCCGCGCACGGCCAGGCTGGCCAGGCTGGCGTCGAACGTCGTCGCGCCCACGCCGTCGTACACCGCGGCCACCCCTTCGCCCGCCGTCAATTCGCGGATCTGCCGGCCGAATTCGTCCGGGTCGTCGGGGTAGGAGAGCACCTCGGCCGCGCCGGCCTCCTCGGACATCCGCGCCTTCTCCGGCGTGGAGACCGTGGTGATCACCCGCGCGCCGAGCAGCGTCGCCCACTGCGTCAGGATCAGCCCGACGCCGCCGGCGCCCGCATGCACCAGCACCGTGTCCCCGGTTTTGACCGGATACACCGACTTCAGCAGGTAGTGCGCGGTCAGGCCCTTCAGCATCACCGAGGCCGCCACCTCGGACGTCACGCCGTCGGGCACCTTGGCCGTCAAAGCCGCTGGGGCGGTGGCGAATTCGGCGTACGCACCGGTCGCCGCGGCGGTGCCCACCCGGTCACCCGCGCCGAGGCCGTCGACCCCGTCTCCGGTGGCGACGACGGTGCCGGACGTCTCCTGGCCGAGGAGGAACGGCACCTGCCGCGGGTACTGCCCGGAGCGGAAATACGTGTCGATGTAGTTGACGCCGATGGCCTCGGCCTTGATCATGACCTCGCCGGGACCGGGCGTGGGCTCGGGGGCTTCGACGTAGCGCAGGACTTCGGGACCACCGGTTTCGCTGACTTCGATTGCGTGCATGTGGATATCATGCCCGGGCATGAGGCTGGCCCGGCCGGACGTCTTCCATCCGCGCATCGTGCTGGCGGGCGGTAAGCGACACGACGACGACGCCGGGCTGGTGCCGGCGCTGCGAACCCGTGGGCTGCACGCTCGCTGGTTGTCCTGGGACGATCCCGAGACACTCGGCGCCGACCTGGTGATCCTGCGGGCAGCCCCCGACCGCCGCGACGAATTCCTCGCCTGGATCCGCCGTGCGCGCCACCTGCTCAACCCGCCCGACGCGGTCGCGTGGAACCTCGGCGAGCGGTACCTGCGCGACCTGGCGGACGAAGTCCCCGTCGGCGGAGTCGGCGAGAAGTCGCTGATCCTTCTCGGCGGGCAGCGGTCGCACGCCTGGCCCGCCGAGCCGGAATTCGAGACCTGGGATTTGGGCTACGCGGCGCTCGCCTGTGCCGCCCGGCACGCCGGCATCGAGCCCGGCGAATTGCTCTACGCGCGCGTCGATATCAGCGACGACCGAGTGAGCGGGCTCGACCTCGTCGCGCCGTCGCTGGGCTGGTCGCATCTCGACGCCGACGCCCGCGGGCGCGCCCAGCGCGGGTTCGCCCTCGCCGTGGAGTCAGCCTGCGAGCGGCTGGGGCTCGGCCCGTTCTCGCATCGACGCCCATAGCGCCGCCGTCGCCGCCGTGCAGGCCGCCGCGCCGGCCACGTGCACCGCGACCAGGGCGGCGGGCACGCCGGTGTAGTACTGCGTGATGCCCACGACGGCCTGGGCGCACACCAGGGCGACCAGCACGCCCAGCCGCAGCCGGATCGCCCGGCCGGCGCCCACCGCCAGCAGCCCGAAGCCGAGCCCGACCAGCAACGCCAGGTAGGCGACCAGCAGCGACGAATGCGCGTGCACCAGGGTGGTGATCTCGACCTTCAGCCGGGGCACCGTCCGGCTGGGGCTGCGGTCGCCCGCGTGCGGGCCGGCGGCGGTCACCAGCGTGCCGGTGACCAGCACCGCCGCCAGGTTCACCGCGCTGAGCGCGGTCAGCGCGCGCAGCGGCCGGGCCACCCGGTCGTGGACCACGCCACCGTCGGGCTCTCCCACCTTGACGTAGAGCAACACCGACAGCCACACCATCGTCATCGACGTCAGCAGGTGCACGGCTACCGTCCACCACAGCAACCCGGTGCGCACGGTGACGCCGCCGATCACCGCCTGCACCACCGTCGACACCGGCATCAGCCACGCATAGACCAGGACCTCGGTGCGCCGGCGCGCGCGCGTCACGGCCAGGACCGCCAGCGCCGCGGCGATCACCACGGCGAAGGTGATCATCCGGTTGCCGAACTCGACGGCCTGGTGAATGCGGGGTACCTCGGCCACGGCGACCGGGGTGAAGCTGCCGGGAAAGCACTGCGGCCAGGTGGGACAGCCCAGGCCCGAGGCGGTGACGCGCACGATGGCGCCGGTGACCGCGATGCCGCCCTGGGTGAGGATGACGAGCGCGGCGACCACCCGCTGGGCGCGCAGGCTGGGGTCGGGGAGCAGGTCCACCAACCGCCGCAGCGTTCGTCGTAGCACCGCCCGATCGTAAGGGCTCCTACGCCGCGTAGTAGAAGCGGCCTCGTCGCCGAGACATAAACCACGCACACCCGTTGCGGCGAGTCGTGTGCGTGGTTGCAGTGTCGCGGGCGGGCCCCGGCCGTCTAGGTGAAGCGGAACCAGCGCAGCGCGGCCAGCGCGGCCAGCGCGCCCCACACCGCCAGGACGACGACCCCGAACCAGTCCACCGACAGCGTCATCGCCTGCGAGAGCGCCTCGGTGAGCGCGCCCGACGGGGTGAGCCGCGCCGCCCACTTGACCGCCGTCGGGATCACCTTCATCTCCACGGTCAGCGCGCCGAGCCCGGCGAACACGAACCACATCAGGTTGGCGACCGCGAGCACGATCTCGGCCCGCAGCGTCCCGCCGAGCAGCAGCCCCAGCGCCGCGAAGCCCGCGGTGCCCAGCGCGATGACCGCCGCGCCCAACAGCAGTGCCGTGGGCGCGGGGCGCCAGCCGAGCGCAAAACCGATGGCGCCCAACAGGATTGCCTGCAGGAACACCACCGTGACCACCGCCAGCGACTTGCCGGCGATGATGCCCCAGACCGGCAGCGGGGTGGCCCCGAGCCGTTTCAGGGCGCCGTAGCGGCGATCGAACGCGACGGCGATCGCCTGCCCGGTGAACGCCGTCGAGATGACCGCGAGGGCCATGATGACCGGGACGAACGTGGCGGCCCGGTTGCGGCCGAAATCGCCGAAGGGCAGCAGCGACAGCCCGACCAGCAGCGTGATCGGGATGAACATGGTCAGCAGCAATTGCTCGCCGTTGCGCAGCAGCAGCTTGAGCTCCAGCCCGAACTGCGCCGCGAGCATCCGCGGCACGGCGCTGGGGCGCGGGTCGGGTTTGAAGGTCCCCGCGGGGAAGGTGTTCGACTGGGTCCCTGAATGAGTCAAGGCCGTAGCTTCCTGCCGGTGAGGTCGAGGAAGACGTCCTCGAGGCTGCGTTGCTCGACGCGCATGTCGGTGGCCAGCACGTCGATCTGCGCGCACCACGCCGTGACGGTCGCCAGCACCTGCGGGTCCACCGGGCCCTCGACCAGGTACTCGCCCGGCGTCACCTCGGTGGCCTTGTAGTCCTCCGGCAGCGCGGCAGCCAGCAGGGACAGGTCGAGGCGCGGCGGCGCGGTGAACCGCAGCTGGTCCTTGGCGCCCGCGCGCATCAGTTCCGTCGGGGTGCCCGAGGCCACCGTCACCCCGTGGTCGATGATCACCAGCCGATCGGCGAGTTCCTCGGCCTCCTTGAGCTGGTGGGTGGTCAGCACCACGGTCACGCCGTCGCGGCGCAACGCGTCGATGAGCTCCCAGACCAGCAGCCGGGCGTGGGCGTCCATCCCGGCGGTGGGCTCGTCGAGGAACACCAGCTCGGGCCGGCCGACCAGCGCGCAGGCCAGCGCGAGCCGCTGCTGCTGCCCGCCGGAGAGCCGCCGGTAGGTGGTGCGGGCCGCGTCGGTGAGGCCGAGGGTGTCCAGCAGCCACGCCGGGTCCAACGGGTCGGCGGAGTAGGCGGCCACCAGGTTGAGCATTTCGCCCGCCCGCGCCGCGGGATAGCCGCCACCGCCCTGCAGCATCACCCCGATGCGGGCGCGCAGCCGCGCGTTGTCGGCGATCGGGTCGAGGCCCAGCACCTGGATGGTGCCGGCATCGGGGCGCACGAAGCCCTCGCACATCTCGACCGTCGTGGTCTTACCCGCGCCGTTGGGTCCGAGCAGGGCCAGCACCTCGGCGGCGTGCACCTCCAGATCGAGGTTGGAGACCGCCGTCGTGGACCCGTATTGCTTGGTGACCCCGCGCAGCCGCACCACCGTGTCGGGCGTTTCGGGGAGCGGGCTCACGTGGAATCAGCGTAGGCGTCGGGCTTCGGGGTCTCGGCGGCAGCCGGGGCGGGCAGCTTCATCACCGCCTCGCCGTTGGTTTCCGGGCCTCTCGGCGGCAGCTGTCGCCACGGCAGGCGGGTGTAGGTGAACGCGATCAGCACCGCGACGATGAGGCTGCTGGCCAGCGTGGCATCAATGATCTGAAACAGGGCGAAGCGATCGCCGTTGGCCGTCGGGCCGAAGATGCCGACGACGAGGGTGATGACGATGACCGCCACCCGGAAGCCCGGGCGCGTCGCCCAGGCCGCCAGCGGGATGATGGCCCACAGCAGATACCAGGGCTGCACCACCGGGAACAGCAGCACGCAGATGCCCAGCGCGACGCCCAGGCCGCCGATCGGATGCAGCCTCCCACGGAAGACCGCCACCAGCAACCAGGCCACCAGCACCGTGATGATCAGCACGCCGATGCCACGCGTCAGCCCCAGCACCGCGGTGGTGTGATCGCCCAGCCCTAGCAGGATGCCCACCTGGCCGGTCCCGAGGGCCAGCAGCGTCGGCGGCGACATCCAGCTGCGCACCACGTTGGCGGTGCCCAGCGTGTAGATCCAGCCGAAGCCCAGCCCGCTGGCCCAGCCGACCAGGGCCATCACCGCCACCGCCAGCGCCGCCATCCCGCCGCCCGCCAGCAGCAGGGCGCGCAGGTTGCCCCCGCAGCGGTAGGCCAGCGCCATCGTCACGAATCCCAGCGCCAGCAGCGACGGCAGCTTCACCTGCGAGGACAGCGTGATCAGGATCGCACCCGCCAGCAGCATCCCCAACGGTTCCCAATCCGGGCCCGGCCGCCACGAGGTGGGCAGCAGTCGCGGAGAGTCGATGCCGCGCAGCGCGAACTCGGCGCCGGCCAGCATCAGCCCGAGCATCAGCGCCTCGTTGTGGACCCCGGCGACCAGGTGCATGATCAGCAGCGGATTGGCGGCCCCCAGCCACAGCGCGCTCACCTCGGCGACGCCGCAGCGCCGGGCCAGCCGCGGGGTGGCCCACACGATCAGGCCCACGCCGACCAGCACCACCAGCCGGTGGCACAGCACGGCGGCGACGATGTTCTCCCCGGTCAGCGCCGAGATGCCGCGCCCGATCCACAGGAACAACGGGCCGTAGGGCGCCGGCGTCTCGCGCCACAGGGTGGGCACCGACAGCGTGAACACGTGGCCGAGACCCAGCCCGGACGCCGGGCCCACTTTGTAGGGGTCGAGCCCCTCCAGCGAGATCTGGCTCTGGGCCAGGTAGGAGTAGACGTCCTTGCTGTACATCGGCGGCGCGATCAACAGCGGCAGCGTCCACAGCAGCAGGGTGCGGTCCAGGTCGCCGCGCGACATCCGCCGGTTGCCCAGCGCGAACCGCCCCAGCATCAGCCAGGCCAGCGCCATCATCACCGCGCCGGTCGTCGTCATCGTCAGCGAGACGGTCTGGATGCGCGACGGCAGGTTGAGCAGCCGGACCCCGAAGGTGGGGTCCTGCACGACGGGCCGCGCGCCGGCGCCCAGCGCGCCGATCGCCATCAGGACGGTGCCGGTGGCGCCGAACAGCCGGGTGCGCTGCAGCGCGTTGAGCTCGGTATCGTTCAGCGGCGAACCCACCGCTTGCTCGTCGCCGTGCAGGCTGGCGATCGACGAGCTCAGCGTGTGGTGGCGGGCTGCCATCAGAGCAGCGTAGCGGTAGCGACAGGGCGGGATGGGGAAGCGGGCCGGGCCATAGCGCTCCGCACGAGCGCGTGGTCAAGGCTCGAGGACCGCCATCAATGGAAGCCGCGACCAGCGCTCCCACACACCAGCTCCCGGCCGCAAACGTTCGAACGGGCATTTGCTCGGCGCTTTTCCGTGGCGATGGTCCGCTACGCGAACGGGTGGCGATTCACGCTTTTGCCCAAGCGCGACGAGTTAGCCAGTGGCCTAACGCATAATCGTCGTCGTCAACTAAAATCTCCGCTATGAGTGCCGCGCTGGTCCCCGTCGACCCTCATGACCACGTCGTGCAGGTCTATGGCGAGGACGGCGAGCTCGTCGACGAGGTCAGCCGGTTCCTGGCCGAAGGGCTGGCCGCCGACGCCGCGGTTGTTGTCATTGCCACCCGGGCGCACCGAGATGCCTTCGTCCGCCGCATCGGCGAGCATGGCGTCGACATAGCGGCGGCCCGTGACGCTGGGCGGTACCACTCGCTGGATGCCGCTGAGGTGTTATCGAGCTTCACAGTAGATGGCGCCTTGTGCCGGGAACGGTTCGTCGAGGTCGTCAGCGGGCTCATTGCCGCCGCGAGTGGCGGTCGGAGGAGGGTGCGAGCCTACGGCGAAATGGTCGCTCTGTTGTGGGCAGACGATGACGTCGCCGGGGCAGTCCAGCTTGAGACATTGTGGAATGACCTCATGCGTACCCAACAGTTCTCGCTGTACTGCGCCTACCCCGCGGCGGTCCTGTCGAGCGGCGCTGACTTGGCGGCCATCCAGGGGGTGTGCGCGCAGCATTCCAGCCTCTTGGGGCCCACGACGTATCAGTCGCCGGACGCCGCCACTGTGGACCCGGGTCGCGACCAAGACGCCACGACGTCTGAGTTCTCCGAGATCTACGTCCCGGTGCCGAGCGCCGTTCGAGCCGCCCGACGCTTTGTGGAAGCCCGTCTGCGGGCGTGGGGAGAGGATGCGGTCCTCGATGACGCGGCGATAGTGGTGTCGGAATTGGCGGCAAACGCGGTTACGCATGCCCGCTCCGCGTTCCGCGTGTCAATCGCGCGGGCCGATGCCAATGTGAAGGTGGCGGTCGAGGATTTGAGCGGCGACCTGCCTATACGGGACGAATCCGATCGGGCCTTGTCCGGCAGGGGGCTCGTTTTGGTGGGCGCGATCTGCAGTCGGTGGGGAGTCGAAACCGGCCCATACGGCAAGCGGGTCTGGGCAGACATTCCCGCTCGGCTCTGGGACGCAACGCCGGCACGTACCGGACAGCCGGCGGCGCTATGAGCAATGGGCGAAGCCGCGGCCGCAGCGATCATGTCTGCTGGGCCTACACGACCCGCTCCGAGCGGGACGCCGCCGCGATCGAGTGGTTGCTCGAAGGGGTCAAGCTCGGACAACGACCGGTTGCCGTGGCTCACGATGACGATGCCGGCGCCGGCTTGCTGGGAGCATTCGCCAACGCGTCCGGCGCCGAACCCGTCCAGGCATTGGACTACATCAGCATTGACCAGTTTTACGACCTGACGGCGCCCATCGATATCGATGCCCAGCTCTCGCGGTACTCGAATGAAGTGGCACGTGCCGTGGCCGACGGTTTCAACGGCCTGCGGGTGTTCTGCGACATCACCACCCTGATCGCCGACGCCGCCCGTCGCCCCCGCCATGCCCGTTGGGAACACGCGGCTGATGCATGGATAGCCGCCGGCAACCCCTTGGCACCGTTGTGCGCCTACGACGTCGGCATGCTGGGCGATGAGGGTTCGGCGGTGATGGCCCTGCACCCGCGTCGTCATGGCCATGACTCAGCTGTGACTCCGTTTGGCCTGTACTGCGGGTCTTCGCGTCGGGTGCTCGAGGGCGAGATCGACGCCTTCGGCGTACCGGTTTTTGCCGAGGCACTCGCGGCCCTGCCGGATGGTCCCATCGACATCGATGTCCGCGGACTGTCTTTCCTCTGCGCTCGCGGTGCGGTCACCGTTGCACAGCTGGCTGACCGGGGCGAGGCGGACCGGGCAGGGTTGCGGCTGCTCGGTGCTCGGCCCGTCATCCGGCGCGTGTGGGACATTCTCGACCTGGATCCCGACATGCTCCCGCAAGCCTGCGAGACAGACGCACCCGTTTGCGTGTAGGCCCTTCGCCGCCGTTGCCGAAGATGGCATTCCTCACCCTCGCTGGACCGATCCCCGGAATTGCGCCACACTGGTGTTGTGAAAATCCGAACCAGCCTCGACGAGGCGCCCGCGGCTCCCGTCGGCGCCGCGGTGCCGGATGGTCACACCCGGCGCGCCATCGTGCGCCTGCTGCTGGAATCCGGATCGATCACCGCCGTCGAGATCGGTGACCGGCTCGGCCTGACTGCCGCCGGCGTGCGGCGACACCTCGACGCGCTGATCGAGGCGGGCGACGCCGAGTCGGTAGCCGCCGAGCCGTGGCAGCAGGTGGGCCGCGGGCGCCCCGCCAAGCGCTTCCGGCTGACCGGGGCCGGCCGGGCCAAGCTGGACCACGCCTACGACGACCTGGCGGCGGCGGCCATGCGCCAGCTGCGCGAGATCGGCGGCGAGGACGCCGTCCGCACGTTCGCCCGGCGGCGCATCGACGCGATCCTGGCCGGCGTCCAGGCGGCCGACAGCCCCGACGACGCCGCGGTCGAGGCCGCCGCCGAGCGGGTGGCCGGCGCGCTGACCAAGGCCGGTTACGTCGCCACCACGACCCGGGTGGGCGGGCCGATCCACGGCGTGCAGATCTGCCAGCACCACTGCCCGGTGTCGCACGTCGCCGAGGAGTTCCCCGAGTTGTGTGAAGCCGAGCAGCAGGCCATGGCCGAGGTGCTCGGAACCCACGTGCAGCGGTTGGCGACCATCGTCAACGGAAACTGCGCCTGCACCACCCACGTGCCACTCACTGTTCCCGTCTCGACGGCGCCCAGCCCGCGCCGGAAGACCACCAGCATCGAAGGAGCGTCGTTATGACCCTAGAGGCCGACAAGATCGCGGCCGCGCCGCTGACGCAGGAGGAGGCCATCGCCTCCCTGGGCCGCTACGGCTACGGCTGGGCGGACTCCGACGTCGCGGGCGCCAGCGCGCAGCGCGGGCTGTCGGAGGCGGTGGTGCGCGACATCTCGGCGAAGAAGAACGAGCCCGAGTGGATGCTGCAGACCCGGCTCAAGGCGTTGCGCATCTTCGAGCGCAAGCCGATGCCGAACTGGGGCTCCAACCTGGGAGGCATCGACTTCGACAACATCAAGTACTTCGTGCGCTCCACCGAGAAGCAGGCCGCGACGTGGGACGACCTGCCGGCGGACATCAAGAACACCTACGACCGGCTGGGCATCCCCGAGGCCGAGAAGCAGCGCCTGGTGGCCGGCGTCGCGGCGCAGTACGAGTCCGAGGTGGTGTACCACCAGATCCGGGAAGACCTTGAGGCCCAAGGGGTTATCTTCCTGGACACCGACACCGGCCTGCGGGAACACCCCGAGATCTTCAAGGAGTACTTCGGGACCGTGATCCCGGCGGGGGACAACAAGTTCTCCGCGCTGAACACCGCGGTGTGGAGCGGCGGCTCGTTCATCTACGTGCCGCCGGGCGTGCACGTCGACATCCCGCTGCAGGCCTACTTCCGGATCAACACCGAAAACATGGGCCAGTTCGAGCGGACCCTGATCATCGCCGACGAGGGCTCCTATGTGCACTACGTCGAGGGCTGCACGGCGCCGATCTACAAGTCGGACTCGCTGCACTCGGCGGTGGTCGAGATCATCGTGAAACCGCATGCGCGCGTTCGCTACACGACCATCCAGAACTGGTCGGGCAACGTCTACAACCTGGTCACCAAGCGGGCCCGCGCCGAGGCCGGCGCCACCATGGAGTGGGTCGACGGCAACATCGGCTCGAAGGTGACCATGAAGTATCCGGCGGTCTGGATGACCGGCGAGCACGCCAAGGGCGAGGTGCTGTCGGTGGCGTTCGCCGGCGAGGACCAGCACCAGGACACCGGCGCCAAGATGCTGCACCTGGCGCCCAACACGTCGAGCAACATCGTGTCCAAGTCGGTGGCCCGGGGCGGCGGCCGCACCTCCTACCGCGGCCTGGTGCAGGTGAACAAGGGAGCGCACGGGTCACGCTCGAGCGTGAAATGCGATGCGCTGCTGGTCGATACGATCAGCCGCAGCGACACCTACCCCTATGTCGACATCCGCGAGGACGACGTCACGATGGGCCACGAGGCCACCGTGTCGAAGGTCAGCGAGAACCAGCTGTTCTACCTGATGAGCCGGGGGCTGACCGAGGACGAGGCGATGGCGATGGTGGTGCGCGGCTTCGTCGAGCCGATCGCCAAAGAGCTGCCGATGGAGTACGCGCTGGAGCTCAACCGGCTGATCGAGCTGCAGATGGAGGGCGCGGTCGGATGACGGCTGCGCTCAACAAGGGAGAGCTGTTCGCCTCCTTTGACGTCGACGCGTTCGAGGTTCCGCACGGCCGCGACGAGCTGTGGCGGTTCACCCCGTTGCGGCGGCTGCGCGGGCTGCACGACGGCTCCGCCAACGCCACCGGCCGGGCGGGAATTGACGTGGCCGAGCGGCCCGGCGTCCGGGTCGAGACCGTCCGCCGCGGCGACGAGCGGCTCGGCCAGGGCGGCCCCCCCGCCGATCGGGTTGCCGCCCAGGCGTTTTCGTCGTTCAACGCCGCGACCGTGGTCACCGTCGGCCGCGACACCCGGATCGCCGAGCCGATCAACGTCACCATCACCGGGCCCGGCGAGGGCGCGGTGGCCTACGGGCACCTGCAGATCCGCGTCGAGGAGCTCGGCGAGGCGGTGCTGGTCATCGACCAGCGCGGCGGCGGAACCTACGCCGACAACGTCGAATTCGTCGTAGACGACGCCGCCCGGCTTACCGTCGTGTGGATCGCCGACTGGGCCGACGACATGGTGCACGTGAGCGCGCACCACGCCCGGCTGGGCAAGGACTCGGTGCTGCGCCACGTCACCGTCACGCTGGGCGGTGAGGTCGTGCGGATGTCGGCCAACGTGCGGTTTTCCGGACCCGGCGGCGACGCCGAGTTGCTGGGCCTGTACTTCGCCGACGACGGCCAGCACCTGGAGTCGCGGCTGCTGGTGGACCACGCGCGGCCCGACTGCCGCTCCAACGTGCTGTACAAGGGTGCGCTGCAAGGGGATCCGGATTCCGCGCTGCCCGACGCCCACACCGTCTGGGTGGGCGACGTGCTGATCCGCGCCGAAGCCACCGGCACCGACACCTTCGAGGTGAACCGCAACCTGGTGCTCACCGACGGGGCGCGCGCCGACTCGGTGCCCAACCTCGAGATCGAGACCGGCGAGATCGCCGGCGCCGGACACGCCAGCGCCACCGGGCGTTTCGACGACGAACAGCTGTTTTACCTGCGCTCGCGCGGCATCCCGGAGGACCAGGCCCGCCGCCTGGTGATCCGCGGGTTCTTCGGGGAGATCATCTCCAAGATCGCCGTGCCCGAGGTGCGCGAACGCCTGACCGCAGCCATTGAAACCGAACTGGCCATCACGGAGAAGACCACAACCCCATGACGACACTAGAAATCAAAGACCTGCACGTCAGCGTCGACGACCCGAACGCCGCCGAGGGGGAGCGCGAGATCCCCATCCTCAAGGGCGTGGACCTCACGGTGAAATCCGGTGAGACGCATGCCCTGATGGGTCCGAACGGGTCCGGGAAGTCGACGCTGTCCTACGCGATCGCCGGCCACCCCAAGTACCGGGTCACCTCCGGGTCGATCACGCTGGACGGCGAGGACGTGCTGGCGATGAGCGTCGACGAGCGCGCGCGTGCCGGGATATTCCTGGCGATGCAGTATCCCGTCGAGGTCCCCGGGGTCTCGGTCTCGAACTTCCTGCGCTCGGCCGCGACGGCCGTCCGCGGCGAGGCCCCGAAGCTGCGCCACTGGGTCAAAGAGGTCAAGGGCGCGATGACGTCCCTCGAGATCGACCCCGTCTTCGCCGAGCGCAGCGTCAACGAGGGCTTCTCCGGCGGCGAGAAGAAGCGCCACGAGATCCTGCAGCTGGAACTGCTCAAGCCCAAGATCGCGATCCTCGACGAGACCGACTCCGGGCTGGACGTCGATGCCCTGCGAGTGGTCAGCGAGGGCGTGAACCGCTACGCCCAAACCGAGCACGGCGGGATCCTGCTGATCACGCACTACACCCGCATCCTGCGCTACATCCATCCGGAGTACGTGCACGTGTTCGTGGGCGGCCGCATCGCCGAGTCCGGCGGTTCGGAGCTGGCCGACGAGCTCGAGCAGAACGGCTACGTGCGCTTCTCCCAAGCGGCGGCCACCGGGGCCTGACCATGCTGGACGTCGCGGCCGTCCGTGCCGATTTCCCGATCCTCAAGCGCATCATGCGCGGGGGAAATCAGTTGGCATACCTCGATTCCGGCGCGACCTCGCAGCGTCCGCTGCAGGTGCTCGACGCCGAGCGGGAGTTCCTGCTGAACTCCAACGGCGCGGTGCATCGCGGCGCGCACCAGCTGATGGAGGAGGCCACCGACGCCTACGAGCAGGGCCGGTCCGACATCGCCGCCTTCGTGGGCGCCGACGCCGACGAATTGGTGTTCACCAAGAACGCGACCGAGGCGCTCAACCTGGTGTCGTACGTGCTGGGCGACAATCGTTTCCAGCACGCCGTCGGGCCCGGCGACGTCATCGTCACCACCGAGCTCGAGCATCACGCGAACCTGGTCCCGTGGCAGGAGCTGGCCCGGCGCACCGGAGCGACGTTGCGCTGGTACGGCGTGACCGACGACGGGCGCATCGATCTCGACTCGTTGCAACTCGACGAGCGGGTCAAAGTCGTTGCGTTCAGCCATCATTCCAACGTCACCGGCGCGCTCGCACCGGTCGGCGAGCTGGTCGGCCGCGCCAAGGCCGTGGGCGCGCTGACCGTGCTGGACGCCTGCCAGTCGGTGCCGCACCGGCCGGTCGATTTCCACGCGCTCGACGTCGACTTCGCGGCGTTCTCCGGCCACAAGATGCTGGGCCCCAACGGGATCGGCGTGTTGTACGGGCGCGGCGAGCTGTTGTCGGCCGCGCCCCCGTTCCTCACCGGCGGGTCGATGATCGAGACGGTGGCCATGGAGGTCAGCACCTACGCGGCGCCGCCGCAGCGTTTCGAGGCCGGCACCCCGATGACCTCCCAGGTCGTCGGATTGGCCGCCGCCGCACGCTATCTCGGCGCCATCGGCATGGACGCCGTCCAGGCCCACGAACGCGAGCTGGTGGCCGCGACCATCGACGGCCTGTCCGGCATCGACGGTCTGCGTATCGTCGGCCCGACGTCGACGGAGGACCGGGGCTCGCCGGTGGCGTTCGTCGTCGACGGCGTGCACGCCCACGACGTCGGCCAGGTGCTCGACGACGACGGCGTCGCGGTGCGGGTGGGGCACCACTGCGCGTTGCCGCTGCACCGCAGGTTCGGCGTGGCGGCGACCGCGCGGGCGTCGTTCGCGGTCTACAACACCCGCGACGAGGTCGAGCGACTGGTGGCCGGCGTGCGACGCGCGCTGGATTTCTTTGGGAGAGACTGACGTTGCGTCTCGAGCAGATCTATCAGGACGTGATCCTCGATCACTACAAGCATCCGCAGCACCGGGGGCTGCGGGAGCCGTACGGCGCACAGGTGTACCACGTCAACCCGGTGTGCGGTGACGAAATCACCCTGCGGATCGCCCTGTCCGACGACGGCGAGACCGTCACCGACGTCTCGTACGACGGGCAGGGCTGTTCGATCAGCCAGGCGTCCACGTCGGTGCTGACCCAGCAGGTGATCGGCCGCAGCGTCGGCGAGGCGCTGAAGACCCTCACCGCGTTCAGCGAGATGGTGTCCTCGCGCGGCACCATCGAGGGCGACGAGGACGTGTTGGGCGACGGGGTCGCGTTCGCGGGAGTCGCCAAGTATCCGGCGCGGGTGAAATGCGCGCTGCTCGGATGGATGGCTTTCAAGGACGCACTCGCTCAGGCGAGTGCGGGTGTTGAGGAGGACCAAAAATGAGCGAAACCACCGCACCGAGCGACGAGTTCCTCGCCGACGTGGAGGAGGCGATGCGCGACGTCGTCGACCCCGAACTCGGCATCAACGTCGTCGACCTCGGGCTGGTCTACGGCCTCAACGTCGAAGAGGGCGACGAGGGAACCGTCGCCCTGATCGATATGACGTTGACGTCGGCGGCGTGCCCGCTGACCGACGTCATCGAGGACCAGTCGCGCAGCGCGCTGGTGGGCAGCGGCCTGGTCGACGACCTGCGGATCAACTGGGTGTGGAACCCGCCCTGGGGCCCCGACAAGATCACCGAGGACGGGCGCGAGCAGCTGCGCGCGCTCGGCTTCACCGTCTAGTCCCCGCCCTTCCGGTCACAGATGGAAGGGGAGGTGGGGCAGATGCAGGTGATGATGCGGGTGACCCATCGGCGGGCAGGCCTCCAGGCTGATCGTCATCGCGTGCAGCACCCCGGCGTCCTGAGTTCCCTGCGCCCCCAAGCACTTCCCGTTCGTGATCGCCCCGGCTTCTGAAGCCGTCTGCTTCCGATACGTCGTCGTGTTCGCGACCGTCACGTTCGTGGGCGTCGGTTGCGCGCCGATCCCGCTGACGGCGATGGTGTTACCGGAGACCGAGCTGACCGTGCCGTAGAAGCCGGCGGGCGGCGGGCACTTGCCGTCGACGGCGGGGGTGACGGTCACCGATTGCGCGGTGACGGCGCCCGGGGTGGGCGCGCTCTGCGGGGTGGCGCGCACGTTGACGCAGCTGCCGGGGGTGACGTCGGCCAGCTGGGCCGGCGTGGTCTCGACGACCCTGGTCTGCGGCGTGAAGTCCACGGTGGCCGATCCGGTCCGCGTCCTGAGCCCGATGGTGCCGCCCGACACCGACTGGACCAGTCCCTCGACGTAGTCCTTGGCGGCGGGGGGCGGCGCGGGGAGCGGCGGGGGTGGCTGGCCGGCCGCGGGGCTGCGCGGGATCGCCGTCACGGTCGGTTTTCCGGTGCTGCCGGTGTTGCTCGCCGTGCCGCCCGAGTGGCACATGGCGACGCTCAACGCGATGAATGCGACGACCGCGACAAGCGCGATCTGAGCCAGTCGCGGCTTGACTGTCCTGGCAGGCATCGACGCGGCTCCGATCGTGAGGCGGGTCCGAGCGGGGTACCCGCTCGCACCCAGGCATTCACCGTCCCGTAACCAGGATCACCCGCGCGGCTTGCCCGGGCACTTCCCGTCGACCGCCGCCCGCACGTTGATGCTCGTCGCCTGCAGCGTGCCGCCGTTGTCCAGGCTGCCGCGCGCGGTGACGCACTTGCCCTGCGCGATCGCGTCGGGAGTGGCGGTCGCCAGCTTCGAGTACTTGGTCTGGTCGTCGACCGTCACCGGCGTCTGCGTGCTGTTACCGCTGGCGTCGGTGCCCGCGACGGTGATGGTGTTACCGGTCACCGAGGCGACCGAGCCCGCCAGCGGCTTCGGCTTGGCGGGCGCCGGCGACGGCGAACCGGAGGGCGGCGGGGTGGTGGAACCCTGCCCGGATCCCTTGGCCGGGGGGCAGGTGCCGTTGACGGAGGGGCTGACCCGGACCGACGCGGCGGTGGTGGGCTGCCCGGTCTGGACCTCCTTGGTGGGCCGCACGGTGACGCAGCTGCCCTGGGTGACGTCGCTCAGCGTGGCCGGAGCGACCTCGGTGACCTTGGTGGTGGACGTGAAGTTCACGGCGGCGCTGCTGTTGTCGTCCTTGGTGACGCGGATCGAGTTGCCCGCCACCGACGCGATCAGGCCGCTGACCTTGGCCTCGCCCTGGGGCGGTGCCTGCGAGGTGGCGGTCGAGGTCACCGTGGACGTGGACGTCGACGTCGGGCTGGATTGATTCGACGAACCGCAGGCGGCGACGGACAGCGCGGCGGCTCCGGTGACGGCGAGGATGGCGAGGCGGGTTGCTGGTATCAACGTTTTCCCCATTCGTGAGCTGGACCACGAAAGGTGTACCCGCTCGAGCTGTGCCGGAACTGTGAGTCTCAGAACGCGTCTTCGGACACCCGCATGATGTCGTCGTCGATGGACTCGAGGACCCTGCGCTGCGCGCTCAGCCTGGGCAGCATGTTCTTGGCGAAGAACGACGCCGTCGCGATCTTGCCCCGATAGAAGCCGGCGTCGCTCGCGGAAGCGTCGGCCAGCGCGGCATGGGCGACACCGGCCTGCACCAGCAACCGCCAGCCGATCAGCAGGTCGCCGACCGCCAGCAGGTAGCGCACCGATCCCAGCCCCACCTTGTAGATCTCGGTCGGGTGCTGCGTGGCCGACATCAGATAGCCGGTCAGCGCGCCCGTCATCGCGGTGACGTCGTCGAGCGCCGCCTGCACCAGCTCCGCCTGCGGTTTCAGCGCCTCGTCGCAGGCGTCGACGGTGCTGCTGATCTGCGCCACCAAAAACTGCAGGGCCTGGCCGTGGTCGCGAACGATCTTGCGGAAGAAGAAATCGAGCGCCTGGATGGCGGTGGTGCCCTCGTAGAGCGAATCGATCTTGGAGTCGCGGATGTACTGCTCGAGCGGATAGTCGCTCAGGAAGCCCGAGCCCCCCAGCGTCTGCAGCGACTCGGTCAGGATCTCGTAGGCCCGCTCCGAGCTCACCCCCTTGACGATCGGTAGCAGCAGGTCGTCTATGCGGTGCGCCATGTCGGCGTCGGCGCCCGAAACCCGTTGCGCCACATGGGGATCCTGATGCGCGGCGGCGTACATGTAAAGCGCCCGCAGGCCCTCGGCGTACGCCTTCTGGGTCATCAGGCTGCGACGCACGTCGGGGTGGTGCATGATCGTGACCCGCGGCGCGGTCTTGTCGGTCATCTGGGTGAGGTCGGCTCCTTGCACGCGCTCCTTGGCGAAGGCCAGCGCGTTCAGGTAGCCCGTGGACAGGGTGCCCGCGGCCTTTACCCCGATCGTCATGCGGGCCTGCTCGATCACGGTGAACATCTGCGCGATCCCGTTGTGCACGTCGCCGACGAGGTAGCCGACGGCGGGCACGTCGCCGTCGCCGAAGGTCAGTTCGCACGTCGGCGACGACTTGATGCCCATCTTGTGTTCCAGCCCGGTGGCGAAAACGCCGTTGCGGGAACCGAGTTCGAACGTCTCGGGGTCGAACAGATACTTGGGCACGTAGAACAGGCTCAACCCCTTGGTGCCCGGTCCGGCGCCCTCCGGCCGGGCCAGCACGAGGTGGAAGATGTTCTCGGCGGTGTCGCCCACGTCGCCGCCGGAAATGAACCGCTTGACGCCCTCGATGTGCCAGGTGCCGTCGGGTTGCTCGATGGCCTTGGCGCGGCCCGCCCCGACGTCGGATCCGGCGTCGGGCTCGGTGAGCACCATGGTGGCCTGCCAACCGCGCTCCACACCGACCGCGGCCCACTGCCGTTGCTGCTCGTTGCCCTCCTCGTAGAGCGCCTGGGCCATGAACGGGCCGAAGTTGAAGAAGTTCGCGGAGGGGTTGGCGCACAGGATCATTTCGTTGACCGCCCAGGCCAGCGCGCGCGGTGCCGGCATGCCGCCGATCTCCTCGGCCAGGCCCAGCCGCCACCACCCGGCCTCCTTGATCGCGCGCACCGTCTTGGCCAGCTCGTCGGGCACGCTGATCTTGTGTTCGACGGGGTCGAACACCGGCGGGTTGCGGTCGGCGGCGGCGAAGGACTCCGCGACAGGCCCCTCCGCGAGGCGCGCGGCCTCGGCCAGGATCGTCCGAACGGTGTCCTCGTCGAGGTCGGTGTAGTTTCCGGCGCCGAGCACGGCGCCCAGTCCGAGGACCTCGAACAGGTTGAACTCGAGATCGCGGACGTTGGCGATGTAGTGCCCCAACGGATTCCCCTCCCGCCCGATTGAATCAGCGCCAAGTCTGTCGGACGTGGGAAAACGTACGCAACCGTAAGTACGGCCAGAGCCCCCGGGAACATCGCGTCGGTTACCGGCGTTAAGTGCTCTGTGACAACACGCGATCTCACTGCCGAGCAGTTCAACGAGACCATCGAGGCCAACGACATCGTGCTGGTGGACTTCTGGGCCTCCTGGTGCGGCCCGTGCCGCCAGTTCGCCCCGACGTTCCAGGCGTCCTCGGAGGAGCACCCGGACATCGTCTACGCCAAGGTCGACACCGAGGCCGAGCAACAGCTCGCGGCGGCCGCCCAGATCAGGTCCATCCCCACGCTGATGGCCTTCAAGAAGGGCAAGCTGCTCTTCAACCAGGCCGGTGCGCTACCGCCGGCCGCCCTGGAGGACCTGGTTCAGCAAATCAAGGCCTTCGACATCGAAGCGGCCGAGGCCACCCAGTCCGACCGGGCCTAAACCAGTTGCCGCTGCAGCGCGGCGACATCCCACAGCGGTGCCCCGCCGCGGCCCTCGGCCACGCGGAGGTAGATGGATTTCAGCGTCTCGAGGTAACGCGCAACCGACTCCCGGGCGACCGGATTGTCGGGGAAGAACACCATGGCGTGCGTTTCCTTCTCGTACCGGTTGACGCGCAAATCGAATCGAGCCGGAACCCCGCCGTCGTGATGGATCTTGATGTTGGAACCGCCCCATTCCGACTTGACAATGGTGGACAGGGGAGGGCTGCTGGCGTCGAGGTGGAACAGCAAGGGAACGCGCCCCTGTGGCATCCTCAGCCACGGCGCCAGTTCCAGCACGCGCGAAAACGGCACGTTCGCCAGGGCCTTGCCCGCATCGAACGACTGCTGCGCGGCCCGCACGGCGGCACCGAACGACGATGACCCGACGGGGATGGTGATCGGGACAAAGCCGGTGAACCACCCGATCGTCAGAAACTCGGCCCGGGAGCTGCGGGTGTCGCACGCCACCAGCCCGGAATACGTTTCGGCGCCGGTCAATTCGTATTGCGCGAGGGCCGCGGCGGCGAACACGCCGCCGCTGAAACGGCCGCCCGCCGCTATGCACGCGGATTCGAAATCGGCCGTCTGTTGTTCGTCCATCAGGCGGACGAACATCAGGTCGCAGGCCCCCGACCCGTCGCCGAGCGACACCGGGCATTCCGGCAGGGTGCCATTGTTCTGTTCGAAGAAGTCGACCCAGGCCTGCACCTGCGGGGAGTCCAGGGTCAACTCCGACGTGTACTCGTGTTGCTGGACGCAGTACTTCTCGTAGCTGCCCGGGGTGGGAAGGGACGGCGGCGCCCCGCCGGCCAGCAGGGAGGTGTACATCAGGTACAGCTCCATGCGTATCGCACCGAGGAACTGCGCGTCGATATAGAGATGGTCGATGCTGAAGCAGAAGGTGAAATGATCCGCGCGCTGAATTACCGCAAAGCGGAAGCAATCCCACTCCAACGGGCTCGGCGTGGACACGATGTGCTCGCGAAAATCCTCCGGCGTCATGTCGCCATGTTTGATCGGAACGCATTGAATATCGGCGGGATTGCGAACGGTGTGTCGCAGAATCCGGTCGCCGTCGGCAAATTCGAACCAGCTGTGATACGTGTCGTGCCGGCGAAGGTGCGCGTTGATGACGTAGGTCAGCACCCGGATGTCGCACCGGCCGGGCATGTCCCAGCTGCCGATGCACAGCCGCGACATGTCCACCCCACGCCCCGCGTGGTCAACGAAATTGCGCAGGTGACGGGCCTGCTGGTGGCTGGCCGGAACAGCGCTTACCGGGGCTTGCCGGACCTTGGTGAGCGTGGCGGGCGATGGATGCCAGCACACGACCGCCCCCGGGTCCGGCAACCAATCGTGGATGGCCCCGAACGCCTCTTCCCCTGGGATGAACACATTCCCTCCCTAGTCTGCTTCATCGCCTGGACACAGCGGATTCATAGCTCTACCATTGCTTTGCCGAACGGCGTTCCTGCCTCCATTGGTCGGATCCGGTTGCGGGACAGCACATTTGCGCGCCGATGCCCCTGCTACTGTCGCCCGCGCAAGACGTCCCAACGGGCGTAGCTGACACGCGCCCAATGGTGGCTAAAGATAGCAGACCAAACCAAGCGCCGTGGGGCGTTTGAACGACATTTAACGTACGGTCGCGTGCCGAACGCGAGCCGCGCGGCCGCGGTTCAATCGCCCGGAAGTGCGAACGAGACCCCTCCCGCTCGCGGTAGAGTCGCGCGCATGTGGGGCACGGTGCTGGCGTTAGCGCTGGTCGCGGGGGTGGACCCGGGACGGATCGGCATCGCCCTGCTGCTGTTTTCGCGCCGTCGGCCGGTGCTCCATCTCTTTGCCCTGTGGCTGGGCGGGGTGGCGGTCGGCGTGGCGCTGGCCCTGGGCGCGCTCGTTGGGCTGCACGACGTCGTCCTCGGGGCCATGGGCCGCCTGGAGGTCGCCGCCTCGAGCTCCACGGCGGGCCGGATTCAGATCGCGATGGGCGTGCTCGCCCTGGTGGTCGCCGCGGCGATCACGATCGGTTTCTCGGTGCGCCGACCCGTGGCGGTGCCCCCCGGGCCTGCGTTGCACCAGGCCGAACCCACGGCGTTCTCGCGATTGTCGACGCGCGCCCTGCAAGCGCTGCAGGCCGGCCCGCCGTGGATCACCTTCCTGGTCGGGGTGGGCATAACGACCGACTTCCGCTACCTGGCGGCGCTCACCGTGATCCTGGCCTCCGGGGCCGCCCTGGGCACCCAGGTCAGCGCGGCGGCGGCCTACACGCTGGTCGGCCTGGCGTTTGCCGAGGTCCCACTGGTGTGCCACCTGGCGGCCCCGACGAGGACCGGCGCGATGATGGCGCGCGTGCACGACTGGGTGCGGGCCCGCAGGCGGGCGGTCCTCGGCGTCGTGGTGGCGGTGCTGGGGATTTGCCTGATGACCACCGGCATGGGCCACGTCTGAGCCCCGGGCGGTCCGGCACGCTACCTTTCACGGGTGAGTCTGGTACTGGTAGAGCAACCGCGGCCCGGCGTCGCGCTGATAACCCTCAATCGGCCCGAACGGATGAACTCCATGGCGTTCGACGTCATGGTGCCGCTCAAAGAGGCCCTCGAGCAGGTCACCTACGACAATTCCGTGCGCGTCGTGGTGCTGACCGGGGCGGGCCGCGGGTTCTCCTCGGGCGCCGATCACAAGTCCGCGGGCACGGTGCCCCACGTCGCCGGGTTGACCCGGCCGACCTACGCGCTGCGCTCGATGGAGCTGCTCGACGACGTGATCCTGGGCCTGCGCCGGCTGCACCAACCGGTGATCGCCGCGGTCAACGGCCCCGCCATCGGCGGCGGGTTGTGCCTGGCGCTGGCCGCCGACATCCGGGTGGCCTCCACCAGCGCCTACTTCCGGGCCGCGGGCATCAACAACGGCCTGACCGCCAGCGAACTGGGCCTCTCCTACCTGCTGCCCAGGGCGATCGGGTCGTCGCGCGCGTTCGAGATCATGCTCACCGGCCGCGACGTCAGCGCCGAGGAGGCCGAGCGCATCGGGCTGGTGTCCTGTCAGGTGCCCGACGCCCAGCTGCTGGACACCTGCTACGCGATCGCCGCGCGGATAGCGGCGTTCTCGCGGCCGGGAACCGAGTTGACCAAGCGCACGCTGTGGAGTGGACTCGACGCCGGTAGCCTGGAAGGGCACATGCAAGCCGAAGGCCTAGGACAGCTCTTCGTCCGCCTGCTCACCGCCAACTTCGAGGAAGCGGTTGCCGCGCGCGCGGAGAAGCGGCCGCCGGTTTTCACCGACGAAAAATAGCCCCAGCAGGAGTAGATGTGATCACGGCCACGGACCTCGAGGTCCGCGCTGGTGCGCGCATTCTGCTCTCACCCGACGGCCCGGACCTGCGCGTGCAGCCCGGTGACCGCATCGGGCTGGTAGGCCGCAACGGGGCGGGCAAGACGACGACCCTGCGCATCCTGGCGGGGGAGAGCCAGCCCTACGCGGGATCGGTGGCCCAGATCGGCGAAATCGGTTACCTGCCACAGGATCCCAAGGAGGGCGATCTCGACGTGCTGGCCCGCGACAGGGTGCTGTCGGCGCGCGGGTTGGACGTCCTGCTCACCGACCTGGAGAAGCAGCAGGCGTTGATGGCCGAGGTCGCCGACGACGACGCCCGGGATCGCGCGATCCGCCGCTACGGCCAGCTGGAGGAGCGGTTCGTGGCCCTGGGCGGCTACGGCGCCGAGAGCGAGGCCGGCCGCATCTGCGCGAGTCTCGGCCTGCCCGACCGGGTGCTGACGCAGCAGCTGCGCACGCTGTCCGGCGGGCAGCGACGGCGCGTGGAGCTGGCGCGCATTCTCTTCGCCGCCTCCGACAGCGGGGCGGGCTCGTCGACGACCCTGCTGCTCGACGAGCCGACCAACCACCTCGACGCGGATTCGCTTGGCTGGCTGCGTGATTTCCTGCGGGCGCACACCGGCGGGCTCGTGCTCATCAGCCACAACGTCGAGCTGCTGGCCGACGTCGTCAACCGGGTGTGGTTCCTGGACGCGGTGCGCGGCGAGGTCGACGTCTACAACATGGGCTGGCAGAAGTACCTGGACGCCCGGGCGACGGACGAGCAGCGTCGCCGCCGGGAACGCACCAACGCCGAGCGCAAGGCCGCCGCGCTGCGCACCCAGGCCGCCAAGCTGGGCGCCAAGGCCACCAAAGCCGTTGCGGCGCAAAACATGTTGCGCCGCGCCGATCGGATGATGGCGGCGCTCGACGAGGAACGGGTCGCCGACAAGGTGGCCCGGATCAAATTCCCCACCCCGGCCGCGTGCGGGCGCACGCCGCTGGTCGCCAAGGGGCTGTCCAAGTCGTACGGCTCACTCGAGGTGTTCAGCGGTGTCGATCTGGCCATCGACCGCGGCTCGCGCGTGGTCGTCTTGGGGCTCAACGGCGCGGGCAAGACCACCCTGCTGCGCCTGCTGGCCGGCGTCGAAACCCCCGACAGCGGGGGACTCGAGCCCGGACATGGTTTGCGCATCGGGTATTTCGCGCAGGAGCACGACACGCTCGACAACGACGCGACCGTCTGGGAAAACATCCGGCACGCCGCGCCCGAGTCGGGCGAGCAAGAGCTGCGCGGCCTGCTCGGCGCGTTCATGTTCAGCGGTCCGCAGCTCGACCAACCGGCGGGCACCCTGTCCGGCGGGGAGAAGACCCGGCTCGCGCTCGCCGGCCTGGTGGCCTCCACGGCCAACGTGCTGCTCCTCGACGAACCCACCAACAACCTCGATCCCGCGTCGCGCGAACAGGTGCTCGACGCGCTGCGCAGCTACCTGGGCGCGGTGGTGCTGGTGACCCACGACCCGGGCGCGGCCGAGGCCCTCGACCCGCAACGCGTCGTGCTGTTGCCCGACGGCACCGAGGACTACTGGTCCGACGACTACCGGGATCTCATCGAACTGGCGTGATTTCGCCAAATCGGCCCGCGGCCGACGGCGGCTTCCTACTCTATGTGCTTGGGGATCGAGCCCGGAGCATGGAGGGGACGTTGAAGAGCGCAGTGAAATGGCCGAAGAAGACGCGCGAGCAGGTGTTGCACGAACTGCGCAACGCGTA
Organism: Mycobacterium sp. 1081908.1; assembly: GCF_001673535.1. GTDB lineage: Bacteria > Actinomycetota > Actinomycetes > Mycobacteriales > Mycobacteriaceae > Mycobacterium. The sequence continues at coordinate 39,821 of NZ_LZLY01000148.1, forward strand.
CGAGGGCGGCGCCAGCATCCGCCACCTGGTGGCCACCACCGGCCGGTCGTACGGATCGGTTCACAGCATGCTCCTCGAGTCCGGCACCACGCTGCGCGGCCGCGGCGGCCCCAACCACACCTCGGCCCGGCGCCAGTCCGCACGGGCGTAGCGTCACTGCGAAATTACATCCCCTTGTTCGCAGTGGCGCTACGCCCAGAGTCGTTGCGCCGCACCGACTTTTCCACCAGGTCGAGGACCGCTGAGAGCCGGCGCGGATCCTCGCCGGACGCCAGCCGGGCCACCAGGCCGTCGAGGACCAGTTCCAGGTAGCACTGCAGCACGTCGCCGGGAACGTCGTCGCGGACCCGGTGCGCCTCCTTCTGCCGGCGCAGCCGATCCGTCGTCGCCGCCGCCAGCTCCGCGGAACGCTCCGCCCAGCCCTGGCTGAACACGGGGTCGTTGCGCAGCTTGCGCGCGATCTCCAGCCGGGTCGCGAGCCAGTCGAATTGGTCGGGCGCGGCGAGCATGTCGCGCATCACCTGAATCAGGCCCTCGCGGGACGCCACGTCCGCCATCCGCTCGGCGTCCTCGTGCGCCAGCGCGAAAAACAACGCGTCCTTGTCCCGGAAGTGATGGAAGATCGCGCCGCGCGACATCCCGATCGCCTTCTCCAGCCGACGCACCGTCGCCTTGTCGTAGCCGTATTCGGCGAAGCAATGGCGGGCACCGTCGAGGATCTGGCGGCGGCGAGCCGCCAGATGGTCCTCGCTGACTTTTGGCACCGGCGGCCCGCGTTAGCCGGACTTGAGCATGTTGCGCAGCACGTACTGCAGGATGCCGCCGTTGCGGTAGTAGTCGGCCTCGCCGGGTGTGTCGATGCGCACCACCGCGTCGAACTCGATCGGGTCGCCGGAGTCCTTGGCGGCCTTGACCTTTACCGTCTTCGGCGTCTTGCCGTCGTTGAGCGCCTCGATGCCGGTGATGTCGAACACCTCGGTCCCGTCCAGCCCCAGGTCTTCGGCGGTCTTGCCCTCCGGGAACTGCAGCGGGATGACGCCCATGCCGATCAGGTTGGAGCGGTGGATGCGCTCGAACGACTCCGCGATCACCGCCCGCACGCCCAGCAGCAGCGTGCCCTTGGCCGCCCAGTCGCGCGACGAACCCGATCCGTATTCCTTGCCGCCCAGCACCACCAGCGGAATGTCTTGTGCCGCATAGTTTTGCGCCGCGTCGTAGATGAACGCCTGCGGGCCGCCGTCCTGGGTGAAGTCGCGGGTGTAGCCGCCGGCGACGTCGTCGAGCAGCTGGTTGCGCAGCCGGATGTTGGCGAACGTGCCGCGGATCATCACCTCGTGGTTGCCGCGCCGCGAGCCGAAGGAGTTGTAGTCCTTGCGGTCCACGCCGTGCTCGTCGAGGTACTGGGCGGCGGGGGTGCCCGGCTTGATGCTGCCGGCCGGGGAGATGTGGTCGGTGGTCACCGAATCGCCCAGCAGCGCCAGCACCCGGGCCCCGGAGATGTCGGAGACCGGCGCCGGGTCGGCCGACATGCCCTCGAAGTACGGGGGCTTGCGCACATACGTCGAATCCGGGTCCCACTCGAAGGTGTTGCCGCTGGGGGTGGGCAGGTTGCGCCAGCGCTCGTCGCCCTTGAACACGTCGGCGTAGTTCTTGGTGAACATCTCCTGGCTGATCGCCGAGGCGATGGTGTCCGAGACGTCTTTCTGCGACGGCCAGATGTCTTTGAGGAAGACGTCGTTGCCGTCTTCGTCCTTGCCGAGGGGCTCCTTCTCGAAGTCGAAGTCCATGGTGCCGGCCAGGGCGTAGGCGACCACCAGCGGCGGCGACGCCAGGTAGTTCATCTTCACGTCGGGGTTGATGCGCCCCTCGAAGTTCCGGTTGCCCGACAGCACGGCCGCCACCGAAAGGTCGTTGTCGTTGATGGCCTTGGAGATCTCGTCGGGCAGCGGCCCGGAGTTGCCGATGCACGTGGTGCAGCCGTAGCCGACCAGGTAGAAGCCGAGCTTCTCCAGGTACGGCCACAGGCCGGCCTTGTCGTAGTAGTCGTGGACCACCTGGGAGCCGGGCGCCATCGTTGTCTTCACCCACGGCTTGGCCGCCAGCCCCTTCTCGACCGCGTTGCGCGCCAGCAGCGCCGCGCCCAGCATCACCTCGGGGTTGGAGGTGTTGGTGCACGACGTGACCGCGGCGCTCACCACCGCGCCGTGGTCGAGCACGAACTCGCCGAGTTCGTCGGACTTGACCGTCACCGGGCTGCTCACCCGGCCCTTCGCGTGCTTGGCGGCCGACTCCACCGGCTTGTGGTCGTCGGCGTGACCGTTCTCCAGCGCCCCCGGGTCGCTCGCCGGGAACGTCTCGTCGACGGCCTCGTCGAGCTTCGAGTAGTCCTTCTTGTCGGGGTCGTCGCCGACGTAGTTGGGAATCTGTTCGCGGAACGTGGATTTCGCGTCGGACAACGCGATCCGGTCCTGCGGGCGCTTAGGCCCGGCGATCGACGGCACCACGTCGGACAGGTCCAGTTCGAGGTATTCGGAGAAGGCAGGCTCGTGCTTGGGGTCGTGCCACATGCCCTGCTCCTTGGCGTACGCCTCGACCAGGGCCAGCTGCTCGTCGCTGCGGCCGGTGAAGCGCAGGTAGGAGATGGTCTCCTCGTCGATCGGGAAAATGGCTGCGGTGGAACCGAATTCGGGGCTCATGTTGCCCAGGGTGGCGCGGTTGGCCAACGGCACCTCGGCCACGCCCTCGCCGTAGAACTCGACGAACTTGCCGACGACGCCGTGCTTGCGCAGCATCTCGGTCACCGTCAGCACGACGTCGGTGGCCGTGACGCCGGCCTGGATCTCGCCGGTCAGCTTGAAGCCGACGACCCGGGGGATGAGCATCGACACCGGCTGGCCCAGCATCGCGGCCTCGGCCTCGATGCCGCCCACGCCCCAGCCGAGCACGCCGAGGCCGTTGACCATCGTGGTGTGCGAGTCGGTGCCCACGCAGGTGTCGGGGTACGCCACGCCGTCGCGCTCCATGACCACGCTCGCCAGGTACTCGATGTTGACCTGGTGCACGATTCCGGTGCCCGGCGGCACCACCTTGAAGTCGTCGAATGCGCCCTGCCCCCAACGCAAGAACTGGTAGCGCTCGCCGTTGCGCTGGTACTCGATCTCGACGTTGCGCTCGAAGGCGTTGGCGGTGCCGAACAGGTCGGCGATCACCGAGTGGTCGATCACCAGGTCGGCGGGGGCCAGCGGGTTGACCTTCTCCGGGTTGCCGCCGAGGTCGCCGATGGCCTCGCGCATGGTGGCCAGGTCAACGATGCAGGGCACGCCGGTGAAGTCCTGCATCACCACGCGGGCCGGCGTGTATTGGATCTCAATGCTGGGGTCCGCCTTGGGATCCCAGTTGGCGATGGCCTCGATGTGGTCCTTGGTGATGTTGCTGCCGTCCTCGTTGCGCAGCAGGTTCTCGGCCAGGACCTTGAGGCTGTAGGGGAGTTTCTCGGTGTTGGGGACGGCATCCAGGCGGTAGATCTGGTAACTCTTGTCGCCGACCTTGAGGGTGTCGCGGGCTCCGAACGAGTTCACAGAATCAGTCACTTCAACTCCCAATGATTAAGTTCTTCCGTCGACGGGCCGTGTCGGCGGTGCGGTACTACTTTAACAGTACGCTTGTCCTGTATTACGGCGGGTGCCCGCGGTTCCAGTCTTGTCGCGTGTGGCGCGGGATTAAACCCCCGGCGGTCCGCGAATCCGCGCCGAACGCCCCACTACAGTGTCGGCATGACCGGGCACTCGTTTCTGCCGCTCTACATTCCGGTGGACGTCGACATGACCACGATCAAGGCTCAGGTCGCCGCCGACGGCGTCAGCGCGTCCCCGGCGGCCCTGCCCGGGCTGCTCGAGGTCGTCAACCAGGCGCACGCCGACGGCATCAACCTCAAGATCGTCCTGCTCGACCACAACCCGCCGAACGACACCCCGCTGCGCGACATCTCCACCGTCGTCGGCGCCGACTATCACGACGCCACCGTCCTGACGCTGAGCCCGAGTTACGTCGGCACCTACAGCACGCAGTTCCCGCGCGTCACGCTCGAGGCCGGCGAGGACAACGCCAAGACCGGCAACCCGGTCGTCTCGGCGCAGCATTTCCTGCACGAGCTGAACACGCCCGAGTTCCCCTGGACGGGCCTGACTATCTTCCTGCTGATCGCGGTTCTGGCGGCGGCCGTGGGCACCCGGTTTCTGCAGTTGCGCGCCAAGCGCGCAGCAACGCCGGCGGGCGCGCCGGAGACGACGACGGAAGCGTCCGGCAGCGCCTCGTAAGGGCGTCTGACACGCGCATCCGGCGCGGGCCGCCCCATCGGGCCGTCGGCGCCGGCTCCGCGCGGCAAACACCGCAGGTCACCGTTCGGTCACATTAAACGCACGTCAAGAGTGCAGTTTGTGACGAGCGTTTCCACCGCGTCATATGTGACGTACGGTGCAAATGGTGCTCGTGTTGTTTGTGGCGTTTTCAGAAAGGCCGTTGCCTGGCGCCGCCCGTCCGCGTTGAGCCGTAGGAGACCTGCCGAATGAGACGTACGCGCTGGGCATCGTCTGCGCGACCGGCCGCCAGGCTGCTCCGGCCGGTCGTTCCGTCGGTGCTGAGCGTGGCAATGCTGGTGTGCACCCCGGGCCTGGCCGACGCCGACCCCGCCGCCGACAGCATGGCGGCGTTGATCGCCAACGTGGCCAAGGCCAACCAGCGCCTGGAGGACCTGACCGCCGAAATCCAGACCGAGCAGGAAAGCGTCAACAAGGCCCTGGTCGACGTGGAGACCGCGCGGGACAACGCGACCGCCGCCGAGCACGACGTCGAGGCCAGCCGGCAGGCGGTCAAGGACGCCAACGCGGCGATCGCCGCCGCCCAGCACCGGTTCAACACCTTCGCGGCGGCCACCTACATGAACGGACCGTCGGGCAGCTACCTGACCGCGACCAGCCCCGAAGACATCATCGCGACCGAGAGCGCCGCCGAGACCCTGACCGCGAGCTCCCAGGCGGTGATGGACAAGCTGCAGCGGGCCCGGACCGAGCAGGTGAACAAGGAGTCGGCCGCTCGGCTGGCCAAGCAGAAGGCCGACAAGGCCGCGGCCGACGCCAAGGCCAGCCAGGACGCCGCGGTGGCCGCGCTCACCGATTCCAAGCGCAAGTTCAACGACCAGCGTGAGCAGGCCACCCGCCTGGCCGCAGAGCGCGATCAGGCCCAGGCGAAACTCGAAGCGGCCCAGCGCGAATGGTCGGCGGGCCACGGTGCGCCCGCCGTCCCGCTGTCGGGCGACCGCTGGGATCCGGGGTCACCGGCCGGCGCCCCGCCCGCCGGGGGCCGCCGGTGGGATGGCCTGTGGGACCCGACGCTGCCCATGGTGCCCAGCGCCAACGTGCCGGGTGACCCGATCGCGGTGATCAACCAGGTGCTGGGCATCTCGGCCACGTCGACGCAGGTCACCGCGGGCATGGGCCGCAGCTTCCTGCAGCAGCTGGGCATCCTCAAGCCCGACGACACCGGCATCACGAACGCGGCGCCCGGCGGCACCGCCGGCCGCATCCCCCGGGTGTACGGGCGCCAGGCCACCGAGTACGTGATCCGGCGCGGCATGTCGCAGATCGGGGTGCCGTATTCGTGGGGTGGCGGCAACGCGGCGGGGCCCAGCAAGGGCATCGACTCAGGCGCGGGCATCACCGGCTTCGACTGTTCGGGTCTGGTCCTGTATTCGTTCGCCGGCGTGGGCATCAAGCTGCCGCACTACTCGGGTTCGCAGTACAACCTGGGCCGCAAGATCCCGACGTCGCAGATGCGCCGCGGTGACGTCATCTTCTACGGACCGGGCGGCAGCCAGCACGTGACGATCTACCTCGGCGAGGGGCAGATGCTCGAGGCCCCCGACATCGGTTTGAAGGTTCGCGTCGCGCCCGTGCGCACCAGCGGGATGACGCCGTACGTGGTCCGCTACATCGAATGGTGACCATCGATTACTGAACGAGGAGCTATGCGCCGCAACCGGTTTCGCCTGATCAACCTGGCCTGCATCACCGCGATGACGGTCGGGCTGATGCTGTCCGTGGCCGCGCCGGCTCCCGTGGTCAGTGCCGACCCCGGCCAATGGGATCCCACCCTGCCGGCAACCATCAGCGCCGGCGCGCCGGGCGATCCGCTCGCCGTCGCCAACGCCTCGCTGCAGGCCACCGCCCAGGCCACCCAGACCACGCTGGACCTGGGCAAGCAGTTCCTCGGCGGGCTCGGGATCAACCTCGGCGGCGACCCGGCTCCCGCCGCGGCGCCCCCCACCAACCCCGGCGGCAAGATCCCGCGCGTCTATGGCCGGCAGGCGATCGAGTACGTGATCAAGCGGATGGGTTCGCAGATGGGCGTGCCGTATTCGTGGGGTGGCGGATCGCTGGACGGGCCCAGCAAGGGCGTCGGCGACGGCGCCAACATCAACGGCTTCGACTGCTCGGGGCTGATGCGGTACGGCTTCGCCGGCGTCGGGGTGCTGATCCCGCGGTTTTCCGGCGACCAGTACAACGCCGGCCGCCACATTCCCCCGGACCAGGCCCGGCGCGGCGACCTCATCTTCTACGGGCCGAACGGCGGGCAGCACGTCACCATGTACCTCGGCAACGGTCAGATGCTGGAGGCGTCCAGCCTCGCCGGCAAGGTCACCGTCAGCCCGGTGCGCAAGCCCGGCATGACGCCATTCCTGACTAGGATCATCGAGTACTGATCGCAGGGGCCAGCCTGCCATCAGCTGGGCGAGCGTCGACGGAAACCGGCAGGCCTGGAATAGTTGGTCCAGGGCACGTCGCTGCCCGGCAGTCGTGTCCGTTTGAGCGTGGAGGGTTCTTGATGACATCAGCAGGTGGGCCGCCCCCGGGCGCCAGCAGCTACCCGGGCCAGGGTGCTCCCTCCGGCCCTCCGGCCCACGAGGCGCCCCCCGGCGGCGGCAATGGGCTGGCCGCCGAGGTCCACACGCTGGAGCGGGCCATCTTCGAGGTCAAACGGATCATCGTCGGGCAGGACCAGCTCGTGGAGCGAATGCTGGTCGGCCTGCTGTCCAAGGGGCACGTCCTGCTCGAGGGTGTTCCCGGCGTGGCCAAGACGCTGGCCGTGGAGACCTTCGCGCGCGTCGTCGGCGGGACGTTCGCGCGCATCCAGTTCACGCCCGACCTGGTGCCCACCGACATCATCGGTACCCGCATCTACCGGCAGGGCAAGGAGGAGTTCGACACCGAACTCGGCCCGGTGGTGGTCAACTTCCTGCTCGCCGACGAGATCAACCGCGCGCCGGCGAAGGTGCAGTCGGCGCTGCTGGAGGTCATGCAGGAACGGCACGTGTCGATCGGCGGCAAGACGTTCCCGCTGCCCAACCCGTTCCTGGTGATGGCCACCCAGAACCCGATCGAGCACGAGGGTGTCTACCCGCTGCCCGAGGCCCAGCGGGACCGCTTCCTGTTCAAGATCAACGTCGGCTACCCGACGCCGGAGGAGGAGCGGGAGATCATCTACCGGATGGGCGTCAAGCCGCCGGTGCCCAAGCAGATCCTGAACACCGGCGACCTGCTGCGGCTGCAGGACATCGCCTCCAACGTGTTCGTCCACCACGCGCTGGTCGACTACGTGGTGCGCGTCGTGACCGCCACCCGCAACCCCGAGCAGCTGGGCATGAACGACGTCAAGACCTGGGTCTCGTTCGGAGCCTCACCGCGCGCCTCGCTGGGCATCATCGCCGGCGCCCGCTCGCTGGCGCTGGTGCGGGGCCGCGACTACGTGATCCCGCAGGACGTCGTGGAGGTCATCCCCGACGTGCTGCGGCACCGGCTGATCCTCACCTACGACGCGCTCGCCGACGAGATCTCGCCGGAGATCGTCATCAACCGGATCCTGCAGACCGTGGCCCTGCCACAGGTGAACGCCGTTCCGCAGCAAGGTCATTCGGTTCCCCCGGTGATGCAGACCGTGGCGGCCAGCGGTCGGTGACTGATCCGCAGAAGCCGGCGGTGCGTCATCCGCCATCGTTCGAGCGCGGGCAGATCGACGACCCGAAGCTGTCGGCGGCGCTGCGCCAGCTCGAGCTCACGGTCAAACGCAAGCTCGACGGCGTCCTGCACGGCGATCACCTCGGCCTGATCCCGGGGCCGGGCAGCGAGCCGGGGGAGTCGCGCGAGTACCAGCCCGGCGACGACGTCCGGCGGATGGACTGGGCCGTCACCGCGCGCACCATGCACCCGCACGTCCGGCAGATGATCGCCGACCGCGAACTGGAGACCTGGATGGTGGTCGACATGTCGGCCAGCCTGGACTTCGGCACCACGGTGTGCGAGAAGCGCGACCTGGCGGTGGCCGCGGCGGCGGCGATCACCTTCCTCAACAGCGGCGGCGGCAACCGGCTCGGCGCGATCATCGCCACCGGCGCCACCATCACCCGGGTCCCGGCCCGCTCCGGGCGCCAGCACGAGCAGACGCTGTTGCGCACCATCGCCACGACGCCCAAGGCGCCGGTCGGGGTGCGCGGCGATCTGGCGACCGCGATCGACGCGCTGCGCCGGCCCGAACGCCGCCGCGGTATGGCCGTCATCATCAGCGACTTCCTCGGCCCCATCAACTGGATGCGCCCGCTGCGGGCGATCGCGGCCCGGCACGAGGTGCTCGCGATCGAGGTGCTCGACCCGCGCGACGTCGAGCTGCCCGACATCGGCGACGTCGTGTTGCAGGACGCCGAGACCGGCGTCACCCGGGAATTCACCATCGACGCCCAGCTGCGTGACGACTTCTCCAAGGCCGCGGCGGCGCACCGCGCGGAGGTGTCCCGCACCATCCGCAGCTGCGGGGCCCCGGTGCTGACGCTGCGCACCGACCGGGACTGGATCGCCGACATCGTCCGCTTCGTCGAGTCCCGCCGGCGCGGGGCACTGGCGGGCCGGCAGTGACACTGCCCCTATTGGGCCCGATGACGCTGTCGGGCTTCGCGCACGCGTGGTTTTTCTTTTTCCTGTTCGCAGCGGTCGGGTTGGCCGCGCTGTACATCGTGCTGCAACTGGCGCGGCAGCGGCGGATGCTGCGGTTCGCCAACATGGAGCTGCTGGAAAGCGTTGCGCCGCAACGACCCTCGCGGTGGCGTCACGTGCCGGCGATCCTGCTGGTGCTGGCGCTGGTGCTGTTCACGATCGCGATGGCGGGGCCGACGAACGACGTCCGGATTCCGCGCAACCGCGCGGTGGTGATGCTGGTGATCGACGTGTCGCAGTCGATGCGCGCCACCGATGTGCCGCCCAACCGCATGGCGGCCGCCCAGGAGGCCGCCAAGGCGTTCGCCGACGAGCTGACCCCGGGAATCAACCTCGGCCTGATCGAGTATGCGGGCACCGCGACCGTGCTGGTATCGCCGACGACCAACCGGGACGCGACCAAGAACGCGCTGGACAAGCTCCAGTTCGCCGACCGCACCGCCACCGGCGAGGGCATCTTCACCGCGTTGCAGGCCATCGCCACCGTCGGCGCCGTGATCGGCGGCGGCGACACGCCGCCGCCGGCGCGCATCGTGTTGTTCTCCGACGGCAAGGAGACGATGCCGACCAACCCGGACAACCCCAAGGGCGCCTTCACCGCCGCGCGCACCGCCAAGGACCAGGGCGTGCCGATCTCGACGATCTCGTTCGGCACGCCGTACGGCTTCGTCGAGATCAACGACCAGCGCCAGCCCGTTCCTGTCGACGACTCGACCATGAAGAAGGTCGCCGAGCTCTCCGGCGGGAATTGGTACAACGCCGCGAGCCTGGCCGAGCTGAAGGCCGTCTACGCGTCGCTGCAACAGCAGATCGGCTACGAGACGATCAAGGGCGACGCGAGCGCGGGCTGGCTGCGGCTGGGTGCGCTGGTCCTGGCGCTCGCGGGGTTGGCGGCCCTGCTGATCAACCGCCGGCTGCCGACCTGAGCCTTCTTGCGCGCGAGCGTAACCTGGCTGCGATTTTCGGCCCAGATTTTCGCAGTGCGGTTACGTTCGCGAAGCGCGGGCCGCAGCTACTCGGCGAATGACGTCGTCGCGGTGATATTCGGCCACGACCCGCACCACGATCCACCCGTAGCGGCGCTCTGCCTTTTCAAGACGCTGGATGTCTTTGACGTACTGGTAGCGACTCGACTGGTGGTGCTGGCCGTCATACTCCGCGGCGACTTTGATGTCCTCCCAACCCATGTCCAAATACGCCTCAACCCAACCCCATTCGTTGAGAACCGGGATCTGCGTCCGGGGAGGCGGGAACCCGGCCTCAATCAGCAGGAGGCGCAGCCAGGTCTCCTTGGGCGATTGCGCCCCACCGTCGACGAGTTCAAGAGCGGCGCGAGCGGCCTTCATGCCCCGGTGCCCTCGATAGCGCTGGGCCAACAGCTCCACGTCGGCCATTTTCAAATCGGTCGCCTGCGCGAGGGCGTCGATCGCCGCGACGGCGACACCCAGTCGCCATCGCCGGGCCAGGTCGAGCGCCGTTCGAGCCGGCGTGGTGACGCGCATGCCGTCGACGACGGTGATTTCGTCGGCGTCGATGTGCTCATCCCACACCTGTACCCCCGGCGTTCGGCGGTGGTTGGTGTCGATGATCGCGGCGGGCAACGTCGCATCGATCCACTTCGATCCGTGCAGGGCGGAGGCGGAAAAGCCCGCGAGGATGCCGCGCCGCCGCGAGCGTAACCAGCAGGCCTTCGCGCGCAAGACCGGGGTCAGCTCGGCATCCTTCGGCAGGTACACGTCTTTGTGCAGCGCCACATAGCGAGTGCGCAGCTCGTAAGGCGTCAATGCGCCGACAGCCAGGGCTTGGCTGCCCAGAAAAGGGTCTGTCATGGCCGAAAGTGTGCTGAGCCACACCGACAAAGCCTCGCGAGCGTAACCCCACTGCGAAAATCGGCTCCGAAAATCGCAGCCTGGTTACGCACGCGGCGCGACAGGGGGGAGATTTCGGGCGCGCCGCGGTGAGGCGATAGGTTGGCGGGGTGACTGAGACAGCCACCGAAAGCGCCGCGGACTTCGGCAGACCCGCATTTGTATCCCGTTCGGTCCTGGTGACGGGCGGAAACCGGGGCATCGGTCTGGCGATCGCCCAGCGGCTTGCGGCCGACGGGCACAAGGTGGCCGTCACGCACCGCGGATCCGGGGCGCCCGAGGGCCTGTTCGGCGTCGAGTGCGACGTCACCGACAACGACGCCGTCGACCGCGCGTTCAAGGAGGTCGAGGAGCACCAGGGCCCGGTCGAGGTGCTGGTGTCCAACGCCGGCATCTCCAAAGACGCCTTCCTGATCCGGATGACCGAGGAGCGGTTCGAAGAGGTCATCAACGCCAACCTCACCGGGGCGTTCCGGGTGACCCAGCGCGCGGCGCGCAGCATGCAGAAGAAGCGGTTCGGCCGGATCATCTACATCGGCTCGGTCTCCGGCAGTTGGGGGATCGGCAACCAGTCCAACTACGCGGCCGCCAAGGCCGGCCTGATCGGCATGGCCCGCTCGATCTCCCGGGAGCTGTCCAAGGCCGGGGTGACGGCGAACGTGGTGGCCCCGGGGTACATCGACACCGAGATGACCCGCGCGCTGGACGAGCGGATTCAGGCGGGGGCACTGGAATTCATCCCGGCGAAGCGGGTCGGCACCGCCGCCGAGGTCGCCGGGGTGGTCAGCTTTCTCGCGTCCGAGGATGCGAGCTACATTGCCGGCGCGGTGATCCCGGTCGACGGCGGCATGGGCATGGGCCACTGAGGCCCCGACACAAGGACGGAAAATGGCAGGACTGCTCGAAGGCAAACGGATACTGGTCTCCGGGATCATCACCGACTCGTCGATCGCGTTTCACATCGCCAAGGTGGCCCAGGAAGCCGGGGCGCAGTTGGTGCTGACCGGATTTGACCGGTTGCGCCTGATCCAGCGCATCGCCGACCGGCTGCCGGAGAAGGCCCCGCTGATCGAACTCGACGTGCAGAACCAGGAGCACCTGGACAGCCTGGCCGAGCGGGTGACGGCCGAGATCGGTGAGGGCAACAAGCTGGACGGCGTGGTGCACTCGATCGGCTTCATGCCGCAGACCGGGATGGGCATCAACCCGTTCTTCGACGCGCCGTACGAGGACGTGTCGAAAGGCATTCACATTTCCGCATTTTCGTACGCCTCGCTGGCCAAGGCGCTGCTGCCGATCATGAATCCCGGCGGCTCCATCGTCGGCATGGACTTCGACCCGTCGCGCGCGATGCCGGCCTACAACTGGATGACGGTGGCCAAGAGCGCGCTGGAATCGGTGAACCGGTTCGTGGCGCGTGAGGCCGGGCCTTTCGGTGTGCGGTCGAATCTCGTTGCGGCCGGGCCGATCCGGACCCTGGCGATGAGCGCGATCGTCGGCGGCGCGCTCGGCGAGGAGGCCGGCGCCCAGATGCAGCTGCTCGAGGAGGGCTGGGATCAGCGCGCGCCGATCGGCTGGAACATGAAGGACCCCACGCCGGTCGCCAAGACGGTGTGCGCGCTGCTCTCGGAATGGCTGCCGGCGACGACCGGGACCATCATCTACGCCGACGGCGGCGCCAGCACCCAGTTACTCTAGGGCGCAATGGAGTTCGACGCGGTCCTGCTGCTGTCCTTCGGCGGGCCCGAAGGGCCGGAGCAGGTGCGGCCGTTCCTGGAGAACGTCACCCGGGGCCGCAACGTGCCACCCGAGCGCCTCGACGACGTCGCCGAGCACTACTTGCATTTCGGCGGGGTTTCGCCGATCAACGGCATCAACCGCGCCCTGATCGCCGAGCTGCGTGCGGAACTGGACCTGCCGGTGTATTTCGGCAACCGCAACTGGGAGCCCTATGTCGAGGACACCGTCGCGACCATGCGGGACGACGGCGTTCGCCGTGTGGCGGTGTTCACCACGTCGGCGTGGAGCGGATACTCCAGTTGCGCGCAGTACGTCGAAGACATCGCCCGGGCCCGCCGGGTGGCCGGGCCGGGCGCGCCCGAATTGGTGAAGCTGCGGCCCTATTTCGACCATCCGCTCTTCGTCGAGATGTTCGCCGGCGCCATCGCCGCCGCGGCCGAGACGGTGCCGGCGGGCGCGCGGCTGGTCTTCACCGCGCATTCGGTCCCGGTGGCCGCCGATGAGCGCTTCGGCCCCCGGCTGTACAGCCGCCAAGTCGCCTATGCCACAAGGCTCGTCGCGGCGGCCGCGGGCTACGCCGACTACGACCTGGCCTGGCAGTCGCGCTCGGGCCTGCCCCAGGTCCCGTGGCTGGAGCCGGACGTGGCCGACCATCTGAAAACGCTGGCCGCGGGGGCCGTCATCGTCTGCCCGATCGGGTTCGTTGCCGACCACATCGAGGTGGTGTGGGACCTCGACCACGAGTTGCGATCACAGGCCGAGGCCGCGGGGATGGCCTTCGCCCGCGCCGCAACGCCCAACGCCGACAGGCGATTCGCCCGGCTCGCCGCGGACCTCATCGACGAGCTCCGGCACGGCCGGGCGCCGAAGCGGGCGGTCGGAACGGATTCGGTGCCCGGCTGTCTCGCCAGCGTCGACGGCGCGGCGTGCGGCCCGCCGCACTGCGTGGCGCGCCAACGGGATTAGTCGGCCCAGGCCGAGTGCAGGATCGCGTTCACCGCGGCCATCCGCGCCGAACGCACCACCGTGGTCAGCGGGCGCAGCGCGTCGGTCGCGATCTGCGCTTGCGACGACGACTGGGTGATCCCGGCGACGATGCGGTCCGCGGGGGCGTCGGAGCGGCTCAGCCCGGCGCTGACGGCGATGATGGCGTCGACGTGTGCGGCGTTCTCCAGCACCCGCAGCGCACGCGAGGGCGCATGGTCGGGAATGCGGTGCTGCCGTGCGGATTCCAGCAGCTGCTCGACGAGCCCTCGGGGATCGTCGACGTCGGATGCGGCGGCCAACCCGATGGCGCCGAGCGCGTCCGCGGCCGAGCGCACGGCGGACCGCAGCGCGTACTCCGCGTCGCCGAGCTCGTAGTGGTGCAGCGGGGGCGAACCGGGCAGCGAGTACACCGTCCAGGCCAGCGCGCACAGTTCGGGCAGGCCCGCGTCGTCGTCGGTCCCCTCCGGATCGCCGTAGCTGAACTCGGGGACCAGCCCGACGGCGGTGGTCGGGTCGTCGGGGTTGGTGATGATGACCGCCTCGCCGGCGGCCAGCGCGTCGCTTTCGAACTGCGTTCCCGCGGCCAGCCCGCGCACGTCGCCGGGCACCGGCAGCACGACGTTGATCATCCCCCGCAAACGGCCGGGCAATCCGGGGGAGGCCGAAACCGCCGGCCGGCCAACCGCCGCGCGCAGGGTTTGCAGCAGCGTGACCGTCCCGGCGTCGTGGACATCGGGCCACGGCAGTCCCGTGTGCCCGGCGGCGACGGCATCATACGCGGTGACCGATTGCTTTGGCGCCCAAAGGGATAACGCGTCCAACACATCGTCGGGCGCGGCCTTGCCCGCGAGCCAGGCGTTGGCCCACAGGGACAGCGAGACACTGGGACACCACATGATCTCGGAGTGTAGTTGTTTGGTCCGGCAAAGGCGGATTACGCGTATTCTGACCGCATGCCCGCCGCGGTGATTTGGCTCATATTCGCGCTGGTGCTTGCCGGCGCGGAGGCGCTGACGGGCGACATGTCCCTGTTGATGCTTTCCGGCGGCGCGCTGGCCGCCGCGGGCAGCACCTGGTTGGTGGGCTGGCCGATCTGGGCCGACGCGGCGGTGTTCGTGGTCGTCTCGGTGCTGCTGCTGGTCTTGGTGCGGCCGGCGCTGCGGCGGCGGCTCACGCCCGCGAAGGGGCTGCCGACCGGCATCAAGGCGCTGGAGGGCAAGAGCGCGCTGGTCCTCGACCGCGTCGCGCGCGACGAGGGCCAGGTGAAGCTGGACGGCCAGGTATGGACGGCCCGGCCGCTCAACGACAACGATGTCTACGAGCCCGGCGAACGGGTGACGGTCATGCAGATCAACGGCGCCACCGCGGTGGTGTTCAAGGACATCTAATCCCTCTGGAGTAGGAGGAAGCACAATGGCTGGGGTCGCTCTTTTGATAGTGGCGCTGGTGATCATCGTCTTCGGGATCGTCGTGGTGGCGAAGTCCGTCGCGCTGATCCCGCAGGCCGAGGCCGCGGTGATCGAACGCCTGGGCAGATACAGCCGCACGGTCAGCGGGCAGCTGACCCTGCTGGTGCCGTTCATCGACCGCGTCCGCGCCCGCGTGGACCTGCGCGAGCGGGTGGTGTCCTTCCCGCCGCAGCCGGTGATCACCGAGGACAACCTGACCCTCAACATCGACACCGTGGTCTATTTCCAGGTCACCGTCCCGCAGGCGGCGGTCTACGAGATCAGCAACTACATCGTCGGCGTCGAGCAGCTCACCACGACCACGCTGCGCAACGTGGTCGGCGGGATGACCCTGGAGCAGACCCTGACCTCCCGCGACATGATCAACGGCCAGCTGCGCGGCGTGCTCGACGAGGCCACCGGCCGCTGGGGCCTGCGCGTCGCCCGGGTGGAGCTGCGCAGCATCGACCCGCCGCCGTCGATCCAGGCCTCGATGGAAAAGCAGATGAAGGCCGACCGCGAGAAGCGGGCGATGATCCTGACCGCCGAGGGCATGCGCGAGTCGGCGATCAAGGAGGCCGAGGGCCAAAAGCAGGCGCAGATCCTGGCAGCCGAGGGCGCCAAGCAGGCCGCGATCCTGGCCGCCGAGGCCGAGCGGCAGTCGCGGATGCTGCGCGCCCAGGGTGAGCGCGCCGCCGCCTACCTGCAGGCGCAGGGGCAGGCCAAGGCCATCGAGAAGACCTTCGCCGCGATCAAGGCCGGCAGGCCCACCCCGGAGATGCTGGCCTACCAGTACCTGCAGACGCTGCCGGAGATGGCCCGCGGTGACGCCAACAAGGTGTGGGTGGTGCCCAGCGATTTCAGCTCGGCGCTGCAGGGCTTCACCAAGCTCCTGGGCGCGCCGGGCGAGGACGGGGTGTTCCGGTTCCAGCCGTCGCCGGTCGACGACGCCCCCAAGCACAGCGCCGACGACGACGCCGACGTCGCCGACTGGTTCTCCACCGAGACCGACCCGGCGATCGCCCAGGCGGTGGCCAAGGCCGAGGCGATCGCCCGCGCGCCGGTGGACGGGGAGCCTGGAGCGCCGCCGCGGCTGACCCAATAGGCTCGGGTGCATGAGTGCGCTGACTTCACCGAAAACCTATGCGGCGCTTGCGGTGTTCCACGCCGTGGACGCGGTGGCCTGCGGGGTCCAGGTGGCCCCGATCAAGAAGGTTCTGGACGACGTGGGGGTGCCGGACGAGGTTCGGCCCGTGCTGCCGGTCGTGAAGGCGGCCGCGGCGGTCGGCCTGCTCTCGGTCACCCGGTTCCCCGGCCTGGCGAGGCTGACGACGGCGATGCTGACGCTGTACTTCACCCTGGCCGTCGGCGCGCACATCCGCGCACGGGACAAGATCGTCAACGCCCTTCCCGCCGCGACGTTTCTGGCCACGTTCGCGGCGATGACCGTGAAGGGCCCGGAGCGCGGCGACTAGTTGTCAAGCGTTGCGGGTAAGTCATTTACCCAATGAGTCGAAAACCTGAGGTTCACGTCGCCGATAGGCGAGCGACGCACCGGTCCATCCAGGGCACGGCCATCGGCAACTTCATGGAGGCGTACGACTTCACCCTGTTCAGCCTCGTCGCCACCCTGCTCGCGCAGACGTTCTATCCCGGAAGCAATTCCGGCGCGGGCAATCTGATCGCCACGTTCGGCACGATGACGGCGGGATTCGTCGTGCGGCCCCTCGGCGGGTTCATCTTCGGCCCGCTCGGCGACCGCATCGGGCGCAAGCCCGTGCTGGTGATGACGATCTCGCTGATGGCGGTCTGCGGCGCCGCGACCGGCGCGCTGCCGGGCTACCACACCATCGGGATCTGGGCGCCCGTCCTGCTCACGGTCATTCGCATCGGCCAGGGACTCTCCTCCGGCGGGGAGTACGCGGGCGCCATGACCTTCATCGCCGAACACGCCCCGGACCACAAGCGCGGGATGCTGGCCGGATTCCTGCCGGTGGGCACGCTGGGCGGCTTCGTGGTGGGCGCGGTGCTGGTGACGGGGCTGCAGACGGTCCTGTCGAGCGCCGACATGCTGGCCTGGGGCTGGCGCGTACCGTTTCTGCTGGCCGCGCCGCTCGGCCTGGTCGCGGTGTACCTGCGCTCGCGGATCGAGGAGTCCCCCGGCTACGAAAAGGTGCACAAGGTCGCCCTGCCGATCTCCGTTCGCACCCAGTTCAAGCTGACGGTGGTGCGGCAGTGGAAAGGGCTGCTGATCTGCCTCGGGGTGGAGCTCGCCGTCACCGACACCAGCTACATGGTCAGCGGGTACGTGCCGACCTATCTCAAGAAGACCGCGGGCGTGGGGGACACCGCCGCCCTGGTGATGGTCCTCGTGGTGCTGGCCGTCCTGACGATCGGGGTGCTCGTCGTCGCGGCGCTGTCCGACCGGGTCGGGGTCAAACCGCTGATGTGGACGGGCTGCGGGCTGCTGGTCGCGGTGTCGCTGCCGGCGTTCGCGTTGATGCGGTTCGGCGGGGCGTATCCGGCGAAGTTCGCCGGCGTGGCGCTCGTCGCCCTGCCCATGCTCTTCCTGAGCAGCCTCGAGCCGGCGATCCTGCCCGCCCTGTTTCCCACCCACGTGCGCTACGGCGCGGTGTCGATCGGGTTCAACATCGCGGTTTCGGCCTTCGGCGGCACCACCCCGCTGATCGCCGAGACGCTGGTCGCCGGGACCGGCAACCCGATGATGCCGGCCTACATGCTGATGTTCGCCGGGCTGGTCGGCGCCGTCACCCTGTTCTTCGCCCCGGAGGTGGCGGGCAAGCCGTTGCTGGGTTCCGGGGCCGCGGACCTGTCGGGGCTCAGCGCGGCAGCGGCGGCACGGGCGGAGCCGGTATGACGCCCGGGGCGGGCGCCGGCGCGGTGCCCGACGGCGGCGCCGGGTAGACGCAACCCGGCGCGGTCGACCCCAGGGGCGGCGGATACGGCGGCGGGGGCAGTTGGACGCGGACCGTGAAGACCAGGCCGGTTATGGCGAAGGCGGCGATCGCGCCGAGCACCACGCCCGCCAGCCCGACGACGGCGACGACGGCCGTGGAGTGGCGGCGCGTGGGGGCGGCGGCGGGCGGCGGCACCGGGCTATGGGCGCCGAAGCTGTTGGCGTCGGAAGTCATGTCCAGGGACGCTACTTGGCCCCGGCCGGGCCGCAGGTTGTTTCTTCAGGCTGGCTTCAGACAGCGGCGCGGCGGCAGCCCGAGAATGAAACGATGAGCGATCGAACTCCCACCAGGCAGGCGGCGGCGCGGGTGCTGGTCGTGGAGGACTCCGAGGCGATCCGCGAGATGGTCGGCGAGGCATTGGCCGACGCCGGGTACGTGACCGCGGCCCGCCCCGACGGCGCCGGGCTCGAGGACGTGTTGGAGGGGTTCCGGCCCGACCTGGTGATCCTGGATGTGATGCTGCCGGGCCGGGACGGTTTCGCTCTGATCGACGTGGTCCGGGACTGGGGTGGGGCCGGGATCGTGTTGCTAACCGCCCGCGACGGGCTGCCGGATCGGGTCCGGGGTCTGGATGGCGGGGCTGACGACTACGTGGTCAAACCCTTCGAACTGGCCGAGCTGGTCTCGCGTGTCGGTGCGGTGCTGCGCCGCGGCGGCCGCTTGCCGTCGGTGGTTCAATTCGGCGACGTCG
The DNA here is from genome assembly GCF_001673535.1 of Mycobacterium sp. 1081908.1. GTDB lineage: Bacteria > Actinomycetota > Actinomycetes > Mycobacteriales > Mycobacteriaceae > Mycobacterium. The sequence goes on from NZ_LZLY01000148.1 coordinate 58,571, forward strand.
CCCTCGACCTGGAGGCCGGCGTCGCATCGCGATCGGGAAACCCGTTGGCGCTCACCGGCACCGAACTCAGGCTGCTGAGCTTCCTCGTGGAACAGCGCGGCCGCATCATCAGCACGGGCCAAATCCTCAACGCGGTGTGGGGTTACGACGCCTACGACGCCAACCTGGTGCACGTTCACGTCAGCGGGCTGCGGCGCAAGCTCGAGGCGCACGGCCCGCGCGTCCTGCACACCGTGCGGGGCATCGGTTACCGCCTGCAGGCGGTGCGGCCATGACGGGGACAACGCGGACACCATCGCTGCGCCGTCGGCTGATCGTGATGGTGCTCGGCCTGCTCACCGTGCTGCTGCTGGTGCTCGGGGTCGCGATCGATCTGGTGGTCGGATCGCAGGCCCGCCGCGATCTGCACGATCGATTGATGGCGACGGCGGCGCACGCGGACGCGTTGGCCGCCGCCAACACCCCACCCGAGCGCCTGGTCGCGCAGCTCGGCGGCGGCGGCATCCGCGCCCTGCTGATCACCCCGGATGGAACCAGCTACGGCGACCCCGCGATAAGCCCCGACACCACGGCGGGGGCGACCGAGCTGCCGCCCGCGCCGCCGTGGGGCCCACCTCCGCCGTGGGGGCCGCCTCCACCACCGCCACCGTGGGGCCCACCGCCGCCACCGCCCCCGGACGCCACCGCCGCGGTCATCGTGCACCCGCTGAACACCGGGGGAAAGGTGATCCTGGTTGCCGACACGACCCAGACGACCGCGCTGCTTCACCGGCTGCGCGAAGTCATGGTGGTGGCGAGCTTGGCCATCCTCGCCGCCGCCGGTCTGCTGCTCATCCTGGTTACCGGCGCCGCGCTGCGTCCCCTTGACCGGCTCACCACCCTGGCTCGGTCCATCACCACCGGCGACCGGGGTAGGCGACTGCGTCCCGACCGCCCGAACACCGAATTAGGCCGCGCCGCTGCGGCTTTCGACGGCATGCTCGACGCACTGGAAGCCTCCGAGGACCGGGCCCGGCAGTCCGCCGCGTCCGCGCAGCGCGCCGAGGCGGCCACCCGGCGGTTTCTCGTCGACGCCGCCCACGAGCTGCGCACGCCGATCGCGGGCATCCAGGTCGCCGCCGAACAACTCCTCGCCAACGCCGGCCAGGACGAATCCGACGACGCGGCCCGCGGTCAGTACCGCCGCGCCGGCCTGCTGCTGTCCGACGCCCGCCGCGCCGGACGCCTGGTGGCCGACATGCTGGACCTGAGCCGCATCGACGCCGGGCTGCCGCTGGACCTGCAGGACGTCGACCTCGCCGCCCTGCTCGACGCCGAAGCCGACCGGGCGACCTTGCTGGCGCCGGGGATCACGGTCATCCGGACCGGCCTGGACGAACTCGCGGTGCGAGCCGACCCGACCCGGCTGGCGCAGATCCTGTCCAACCTGCTCGACAACGCGCGCCGGTACACCCCCGCTGGCGGCGCCATCCACGTCGACCTCCGCTCGACCGACCACGCCGCCGAGGTGACCGTCACCGACACTGGCCCGGGCATCCCCGACGACGAGCGTGACCGCATCTTCGAGCGGCTGGTGCGCCTCGACGCCGGGCGCGCCCGCGACCACGGCGGTGCCGGGCTGGGCCTGCCGATCGCCAGGGCACTGGCGCGCGCCCACGGCGGGGAGCTGGTGTGCCTGCCGCGCGAGGGCGGCGCCCAATTCCGGCTCAGCGTGCCGCTCGAGGCGGCCGTGAATTGAGGGAGCGGTGGTCGCCCCAACCGGATTGATTGAGGCGACCACCGCTCGTCAGTGCCCTGGACGGCCAGCGTCAGAATCCCGGCGGCGGTGGAGGTGGTCCGCCGGGGTGCTGCCCAAATGGTCCACCCGGTGCACCGGGCCCGGGCGGGGGAGCCCCGAACGGTCCGCCCGGACCCCCCGGACCAGGCGGCGGCGGCCCGGGTTGGCCGGGCGCCGGTGGCGGGGGAGGGGGATCGGCGCTGGCCACCGCGGTGCCGAAGCCGGCCGCGGCGATCCCGAGGGCGCCCGCGAGTAACGAGCCGGCGACCGCTTGCTTGATGTTCATTGTCGATTTCTCCTGTTCGTTGGTGCCGTTTGTGGTCATCGGTTTGGCGTCGGCGTCGCGGGGGCCGACGAGGGTGCGCCGGGCGCCCCGGGCGGAGTGGGCATTCCTGGCTGTGGCGCCTGGCCCGGCGCCGGAGGGCCCCAGGCTCCAGGCGGTGGGGGTGGGTGTCGCGAACGAGTCGGGCTCGCGCAGCGTGTCGGTGTATTCCTCTCGCCCGCAGTCGGATTCGGGATGGG
>NZ_LZLY01000149.1 GCF_001673535.1 Mycobacterium sp. 1081908.1
GTGCACCGTGGCCGCCAGCGCCGACTCGAACGCACCCGCCACCGCCTGAGCCTGCGCAGCCGCCCCAGCCGCCTGGGCCGCCGCCGTACTCAACCAGTCCGCGTACGGCGCCGCCGCGGCCACCATCGCCTGAGCCGCCGGACCCTGCCATCCCTGGGAGGCCAACCCCGACGTCACTGACGAAAACGAGTTCGCCGCCGAATCCAGCTCGGAGGCCAACCCATCCCAGGCGGCTGCGGCGGCCAGCATGGGCGCCGAACCCGCGCCGGAAAACATCAGCGCCGAATTGATCTCTGGTGGCAATACGGTGAAATTCATCGTGGCTCTCCGATTGGGCTTACTGCGCGTACGCGCTGATTATGCGCTGGCGGAAAAATAGGGGTAGAGCGAATTCAGCGTGGATACCGGAATTTTTGCGTATTTTTTACGGAATTGGATCGCTCAATCGGAGCGCCCTGCCGGTTGGTCGTATCCGGGGTGGGCGACCGCCAACCGCCGGCGCACGAGCGTGCGCAGGCATGCGACGACGGCGTTGGCGCGCCCGTCCAGCTCGCCGGCCCGGATCGCGGCGGCGAGCTCCTCCTCGTCGGCGAAGCCCAGGCCGGCCAGCGCCGCGGCGGCCTCCGCCTCGCTTTCGTCGAGCAGTTCGCGCTCGACGATGCGCAGCGCGTTGGCGGCCACCCTGGCGTGGAAGTTGACCTGCCCGCCGGTCGCCGCGCGGACATCGGTTTCGAGGAACTCGGCCACCGCCGCCACCAGCTCGGCCGCGAGCGGGCGCCCGTAGGCGCCGATCATGTCCGGACTCCTTCGAGCAGGTCGAGCAGGTCCCACTCGGTCTCGCAGACGCGCCGGCCGATCGTGGCCAGCTCCACCGAGCGGACCTCGCCGCTGAGGTGCCGCTCCGCCTGGAAGCGGCAGATGACACCCCAACGCAGCGTCGCCAGCACCAGCCACCAGTGAAACGCCACCTGATCGACGGTAGTGGCGCTCGCCTCCTCGTACGCCCGGACAAACGCCTCGATGCTGCCGAGGCCCCCGGCCGCGAGGCCGGCCGGGGCGCCGAACCGCCAGGCGCGAATGCAGAACCAGGCCAGGTCCTCGTACGCCTCGCCGAGGTGGACCAGCTCCCAGTCGAGGACGGCCGCCAGGTCGGATCCGTCGACGATGAGGTTTCCCATCCGGTAGTCGCCGTGCACCAGGACGGGGGTCGACGGCCCCGATTTCCGTGGCCGGTTCGCCTCCAGCCAGCGAAACGCCCACTCGAAGGTGGCGGTGGTGTCGCCCATGGCGTCGAGCCGCTCGCGCCACTGCGCGAGTTGGTCCTCGTGCGCCAGGCCGGGAACTGCCGGGTCCGCGCGGTGGATGGCGGCCAGCGCCTGCGCGCACTGGTGCAGCAGGCGGGTGCGGCCCGCGTGGCCGTCGCCGGCGTCGAGCTGGCGCTGGATGCGCCGGACGATGGTCTCGCCCTTGATCTCGTCGCAGATCAGGAACGGATTGCCCAGTGCGGCAACCGAATCGTCGGCCACCAGGATGTGGGGGACCGGAGCGCCGGCGGCGGCGGCCGCCGCCTGGGCGCGGGCCTCGAGCTCCATGCCGGCGTGCACGTCGTCGGGCGGGCCGGTGCGCAGGATCAGCGGGCGGCGCCCATCGCCCGCGACGGCGTCGAACGCCCACGTGGTTCGGCTGGCGCCGCCGGTGAGCGCCCGCAGGTTCTCGATCGCGACACCCGGGCCCAGCACCCGGGCCAGCTTGCCGGCCAGCTCACCGCCGTCGGTCACTTGTGGCCAAACTTGAACAGCCGCTGCGCCACCCGGCGGATCTGGATCTCTTCGGCGCCCTCGGTGATCCGGTAGCGCCGGTGATGACGGTAGATGTGTTCGAACTGTTCGTGCCGGCTGTAGCCGAGCCCGCCGAAGACCTGCATGGCCCGGTCGGCCGCGTCGCAGACCAATCGGTTGGCCCGGTAGTTGGCCATCGACACCTTGTCCGAGACCTCCATGTGGTGGTTGCGGTCCAGGTGCCAGGCCGCGTATTGCACCAGCAGCCGCACCATCTGGGCCTCGGTCTGCAGCTCGGCCAGCGGCCATTGGACGGCCTGGTTGACCGACAGCGGCTTGCCGAACACCGTGCGCCCGGAGGCGTATTCGGCAGCGCGGTCGATGCAGTATTGGGCGGCGCCCAGGCTGCTCGCGGCCTGCCGGATCCGGTTCTCGTGCAGGAAGGTTTGGGCGACTTCCAGTCCGCGGTCCACGTCGCCCAGCACCCCGTCGGCGGGAACCCGCACGTCGGTCAGCTCGACCTCGCCATGGTCGGTGGGCATGTTGAACGTCCACCAGTAGTAGGGGACCCGGAATCCGGGCGCATCGGTCGGGACGAGGAACGCGGTGATGCCCAGCGCGGACCCCGGTTCGCCGGAGGTGCGCGCGAAGATCAGGTCGTGGGTCGCCCGGTGCACCCCGGTGTTGAACCGCTTGGAGCCGTTGAGGATCCAGCCGTCCCCGTCGCGTTCGGCACGGGTTTCCAGCCACGTCGCGTCGGAGCCGTGCCGCGGCTCGGTCAGCCCGAACGCCATCGACCGCTCCCCGGTGATCAACGCCTCCGACCAGTCGCGGCGCTGCGCATCGGTACCGAAGCGCTCCATCATGATCACCTGCGGGAAGTTCCCGACGATCGACGACTCGTTCTGCAGGTCGTTGTGCAGGCCAAGGCCCTTGTGCGCCAAGTGCTCCCGGATCACGGCCATGTCGAGGTTGGTGCCGTCGCGGCCACCCAGCGACGCCGGCAGGCCATAGCGCAGCCAGCCCGCCTTGTCGGCCCGCCTGCGCATCTCGGCGAGCAGGTCCTCCCACTCGCGGGACGGGATGCCGTCGTTGTCCCAATCGGTGCGGGCATGCTCGCGACGATGGTCGAAATACTGGATGTGGTCGCGTTCCAGCGGCTTGATCTCCGCCTCGATGAACGCGTCCATCTCGGCGAGCAGTCCCGGAAGATGTTCTGGCAGAGTGAAATCCATGTGAACTCCTTAAGCGCCGTAGAGGATTTTCTTCCAGACCGTGGACAGGGTGGCGATGGCGTCTTGGTCGCTGATCTCGAGGCCCAGGCCGGACGGTCCGGCGAAGACGGTGGTGAAGTTCTCGAACAGCAGCGCGATGGCCGCCGCCGTGTGTTGCGGGTTGAGCTCGGCTCCGTAGCCCTGCTCCTGCGCGCGGCGCACCGAGGCGGCCACGATGTCCATGCCGAAGCGCCGGAATTCGTTCTGCACGCTCGCGAATCGCCGCTGGGTGGCGGCCAACTGCGCCACGGCGATCATGATGCCGATGTTCTGCTTGAACATGTTCCAGTATCCGGTGACGACCGACGTGAAGAACGCGTCGTCTTCCGGAGATTCGGGCAGCTCGAGGCGCAACCCGGGCGGCGCCACGACCTCGTGCAGAAACGACTCCGCCAGCGCGGCCAACAGGTCTTCCTTGTCGGCGAAATACCGGTAGAACACCGCGGGCGACTTGCCCGCCGCCGCTGTGATGTCGGCCAGCGTGGTGCCGTGAAAGCCGCGTTCGGCGAACAGTTTCCGGGCGGCCTGCTCGATGGCCTGCCTGGTCTGGCGGCCCTTCGCGGTCAAAGCCTCGGTCGGCATCAGTTCCGGATCCGGTCGCCGGCGCGCAGCAGGGCGCTCGGCAGATCATGGCCGACAAGGGATTTGGCGACCTCGGCCGCGGCGATCGCGGCCCGCAGGTCCACGTCGACGTCGACGCCGCTGTCCGTCAACAGGTAGACGAGGTCCTCGGTCGCGATGTTGCCGGTGGCTCCCGGGGCGAACGGGCAGCCGCCCAGCCCGCCGACCGACGCGTCCAGCCGGGTCACCCCGGATTCGACGGCCGCGTAGGCGCTGGCCAGCCCGGCGCCGCGGGTGTTGTGGAAGTGCCCGCCCAGCGGCATGTCGCCGATCACCGGTCGCAGTCGGGCGATCAGCGAACTCACCCGTCGCGGGGTGGTGGTGCCGATGGTGTCGGCGATCGAGAACCGGTCGACGCGTCGATCCCGTGCGGCCGCGGCGATCTCGAGCACCCGCTCGGGCGGGGTCGGGCCGTCGAACGGGCAGTCCCACGCGGTGGCGACGATGACCTCGACGGTGATGCCGGCGTCGTGTGCGATGGCGACGATCTCCTCGATCTGCCTGGTGGCCTCGGCGCTGTCGCGCCCGACGTTGGCCGCACTGAACGCGTCGCTGGCGGCCACCACGTATTCGATCGAGCGCAGTCCCGCGGCGGCTGCGCGCCGGGCGCCGTTGGGGCTGGCCACCAGGGCGGAGAACTCGATGTCGGGGTAGTCGCGCAGGTGCGCGGCGAGTTCGGCGGCGTCGGCCATCGATGGCACCTTGGACGGGGATACGAACGCCGTGGCCTCCACCTCGCGCACCCCGGTGGCGGCCACCGCCGCCAGCAGTTCCAGCTTGGCGGCCAACGGGATTGGCTTCTCGATCTGGAGGCCGTCGCGCAGCGACACCTCGCGAACGTCCACGTGTCGCGTCATAGCACCCCCTCGGCCCTCAGCTCGTCGAGCTCCGCGGCGCTCTTGCCGAGCAGCCCGAGGTAGACGTCGTCGTTGTGGTGCCCGGGTCGGGCGGGCCCGGCGCTGCGGACGCTGCCGGGGGATTCCGAGAGCACCGGGACGACGCCGGGCCCCAGCACGTTGCGGCCGACCCGTTCGTCGTAGTGCTCGACCAGCATGCCGCGCGAACGCAGCTGCGGGTCGTCGACCACCTCCGCGACGGTGTTGATCGGGCCCGCGATCACGCCGGCGGCGGAAAGGGTTTCGATGATCTCGCCGGGTTGCCGGTCGGCGGCCCACGCGCCGATGATCTCGTCGAGCTCGTCCTGGTTTCGGCCGCGTCCGCCGTGGGTGGCGAACCGGTCATCGGTGGCCAGTTCCGGACGCCCCATCGCCTTGCACAGCCGCGCGAACACGGTGTCCTGGTTGGCGGCGATCACCACCCAGGAGCCGTCGGCGCTGCGGTAGATGTTCGACGGCGCGATGCCCTCCAGCCGGGTTCCCGACGGCCCGCGCACCACGCCCCCGACGTCGTAGTCGGGGATCGTGGATTCCTGTACGGCCAAGCAGGATTCGGTCAGTGCGACGTCCACCACCTGCCCGCGCCCGGTGACCGAGCGGCGATACAGCGCGGCTAGCGCGCCCTGGGCCCCGAACATGCCGGCCAGGCTGTCGCCGAGCGAGAGCGCCAGCCGCGGCGGCGGCCCGCCCGGAAAGCCGTTGAGGTGCCGCAGCCCGCTGGCGGCCTCGGCCACCGACGCGTAGCCCGCCTTGTGCGCCTCGGGCCCGGTCTGCCCGTAGCCGGACACCCGCACCAGGATGATGCCCGGGTTGCGCTCGGACAGCACGTCGTAGCCCAGCTCCCATTTCTCCAGGGTGCCGGGGCGGAAGTTCTCCACGACGATGTCGGACTCGGCGACGAGGTCAAGGAACAGCCCGCGGCCGCGTGGCTTTCGCAGGTCGAGCGTGACGGCCCGCTTGTTGCGCGCGTGCACCGTCCAGAACACGTGGTGCCCGTCCAATTCGGCCTGACCCCAGGTCCGCAACGGGTCCGGTGCGCCGGGGGGTTCCACCTTGATGACGTCGGCGCCCAGGTCGCCGAGCAGCCGGCCGGCGAACGGCCCGGCGATCAGGGTGCCGAGCTCGAGCACCCGGATCCCGTCCAGGGGGCCGGTAACCGTCATTGGGCGCTCGCGAAGTCATGCCGGACCAGCCAGTCGGTGACGAGGTCGACGGCGTGCCGCAGCTTGTCCCGCTGGTCGGGGCCCGCGTAATAGTGTGTGGCGCCGGGAATTTCGTGCATCTCCTTGTCCGGATGCCCGATCGCCTCGAAGAGCCGTCGGGTGTGGCTGGGCGTGCAGGCGTCATCGGCCAGATTACCGATCACCAGCGCCGGGACCGCGAGGTCGCGCCCGCAGGCCACCCCGTCGCCGCGGGCGTCGTCGTAACTCCATTGCGACAGCCAGCCGCGCAGCGTCGAGAACCGGGCCAGCCCGACCGGGCTCATGTTCACCACCCGAGGATCGCCCAGGTAGCACGTTCCGGGGACGCGTTCGTTGGGATCGACGCTCGGGTCGAGCCAGCGCGGGTCGGCCATGGTGCCGTGCACCACGAAGCAGAATTCGTCGTCGGGGCGTCCGGCGTCCCTCAACTCCGCCAGCTTCGCTCGGACCCACGCGGTGATGCGCCGGTTGCGGTCGATCTGCGCCTGGCGGTAGCGCGCCAGAAATTCCTGGCTGTAGGGCGGTTGGTTGGGGTTGTCGGGGTGGTAGAGATCGAGCTCGGGATCGCGCTTGGTGGGGTCGGATTCGTCGAGGATGGACGCGTCCAGCCATTCGGTGAGGGTGCCGTGCCGACTGATGTGCGCGGCGAGCAGCATGACGCCGTCGGCCGCGGGCAGGTCGAGCCGCGTCAGGTCGGGACCGTCCCCGGACGGGCTCGACGTGACGGTCGCGTGCTGGGCCTGCTGCTGGTAGAACATCGACAGCGAGCCGCCGCCGCTCCACCCGGCCAGCACCACCTTGGCGTAGCCGAGCCGGTTCTTGGCGTCCTTGATGCACTCGCCGAGGTCCTCGACCACCTTCTCCATCAGCAGCCCCGAATCCGTGCCACGGAACCGGCTGTTGCAGTAGATGACGTGGTGGCCGGCGCGGGCCAGCGCGTTGATCATCGGCAGGTACGCGCCGCCGCCGATGGGATGCATGAACACCAGCACGGTGTCGGACGGGTTGTCCTTGGGCTTGAGCAGATAGCTTTCCAGCACGGTGATCTCGGCCAGCCCGCCGTAGACGTCGCGTACCGCGGAATTGTTCTGGAAGGCAACCAGATACGGGATGCGGTCGTATTCGTGCTTCACGCGTGCTGGCCCAGGTCGTGGGCGAGCACCTCGGCGGACGGTGTCAGCCGCCGGCGGGTGTCGACGGCGATGACTTGCCAGTCGACCCGCGAATGCTCCTCGAATTTGCGCCGCGCCCGTTCCCGCGCCTTCTCCGGCGCGCCGTGGTGAACCCCTTGCGGCGCATGGGTGATCAGCCCAGGCGGCATCGGGATCCCGTAGAGCGAGCCGCCGTGGAAGAAGGCGATCTCGTCGTAGTCGACGTTGCGGTGGTACCAGGGCGTGCGTTCGGTGCCGGGCACGCCTTCGGCCGGCTTGGGCAGGAAGTTCATCACGTAGACGCCGGCGGCCTGCATGAACAGGTGGACGGTCGGCGGCAGGTGAACGCTGTCCGACGTGATCACGTTGTAGTCGGCGATGTTGAAGGTGAACGCGAAGTTGTCGCCGCGCCAGCCTTCGACGTCGAGCGGATTGTGTTGGTAATACAGGGTTGTCGGGCCACCGTCATGGATGAGGCGAACCTCGTACTCGTCGCGGCCGTCGTCCTGGATGGGGGCGGGTTCGGGGATGGTCGCCTGCGACGGGTCGAACGGAAAGTGGCGGCCCAGCGCGCCGGGCGGCGGCACCCGAAACTCGTCAGTGGCCTCGATCATCAGCAGTGTGGTCTCGGTGTCGGGAACCTGGCGCCAGGTGCAGGCCTTCGGGATGTAGACCCAGTCGCCCTCCCGGTAGCGCAGCGGCCCGAATTCGGTTTCCAGCAGGCCCGCGCCGCGATGCACGAAGCACAGCAGGTCCCCGTCGACGTGACGGGTGTAGAACGGCATCTCCTCGTGGCGGCGGCTCAACAGGATTCGGCAGTCGTCGTTGCTGAACATCAGCAGGGGCCCGCCACCGGCGTCGGTCGCATCGCTGGGTTTCAATTCCCCGGCGAGCACGTCGACGGGGGACAGCGGGCCGACCGACCGATATGCGGTGGGGTCGTTGCGCCGGTACATGTTGGCGGTCCGGC
>NZ_LZLY01000150.1 GCF_001673535.1 Mycobacterium sp. 1081908.1
CTATGCCACCGCGCTGGCGGCCATGCCGACGCTGCCCGAACTGGCCGCCAACCACGTTGTCCACGGCGCCTTGGTGGCCACCAATTTCTTTGGGATCAACACGATTCCGATCGCGCTCAACGAGGCCGACTACGTGCGGATGTGGGTGCAGGCGGCCACCACCATGGGCGTCTATCAAGCGGTGTCCAGCGCGGCGGTGGCGTCCACCCCGGCGGCCACCCCCGCGCCGCAAATCCTCAAATCCGACGCGCAAACCCCGGCCCAGTCGGCGGGCAATGACCTGGTGCAGGGGATCGTCCAGCAGATCGAGCAGTTCTTGCAGAACCCGCTGGGCCTGCAGCAGCAGATCTCGCAGGCCCTGGGAAACCTGTCCCAGGGTGACAACCCGCTCAGCCTGCCCCAGGGGCTGGTGGATTTCCTGCAAAACAACCTGGGTATCGGAAATGTCCAACTCGCCCACGACCCCTTGGTCGACAACCCGCTGAACCAACTCATCGCGCAGATCCTGCAGAACTTCGGGGTGACCTGGGACCCCGCCGAGGGCACCGTCAACGGACTCGAGTACGACGCGTTTACCAACCCGGGCCAACCGATCTTTTACGTTGTCCGATCCCTCGAAGTCCTCGAGGACATCGAACAGTTCGGCGTGTATCTGACGCAAAATCCGGTGCAGGCCTTTCAATACCTGATCAGCCTCGAGCTGTTCGACTGGCCGCTGCACATCGAAGAAGTTCTTGCCTACGCGCTGTCGCAACCGGCGGCGGTGGCACTCGCGGCGCCGGCCCTGGCCCCCTTGGGCGCGCTCGGCGGCTTGGGTGGACTGGCCGGCCTGGCCGCGGTGCCCCCGCCCGCCCTCGCACCGACGCCGGCGCCCGTGCCCGCCGCGCCGCCGTTGTTGCCGGTCGCGATGGGCCCGACCTTCCCC
>NZ_LZLY01000151.1 GCF_001673535.1 Mycobacterium sp. 1081908.1
GTTGTGGTTGCCGGTGTTGCCCCAGCCCAGGTTGCCGACGCCGCCGTTGGCGTTGAGGCCGCCGATGCCGACCAGGTTGTTGCCGTGGAGCCCGATGCCGATGTTGTTGTTGCCGGTGTTGCCCACTCCGAGGTTGTTGTTGCCCAGGTTCCCCATGCCCAGGTTCGCGTTGCCCCAGTTGCCGTTGCCGACGTTGCCGACGCCGAGGTTTCCGGCCCCCAGGTTGCCGTCGCCGACGTTGCCGCCGCCGAGGTTGCCGTTGCCGTTGTTGCCGAGCCCGACGTTCGCGGTGCCTTTGTCGCCGCCGCCGACGTTGGCGTCGCCGTAGTTGCCCAGCCCCAGCAGGTTCTGCGCCTCGCCGCCGACGAACGCCGCCGAACTCGCCGCCAGGTTCTGCACGAACCCCTGATGAAACGCCGCCGCCTCGGCGCTGACGGCCTGATACGCCTCGGCGTGGCCGGAAAACAGCTCCGCCACGGCCGCCGACACCTGGTCGGCGGCGGCGGCCAGCACCCGCGTGGTCGGGGCCGCCGCCGCGGCGTTGGCGGCGGTGATCACCGATCCGATGCCGGCTAGGTCGGTTGCGGCCGCGGTCACGAGCTCCGGTGTGACGAACACGAACGACATCGTCGATTCCCTTTCCGTCACCCCCCGCCTGCTCAACCATCGGTCGGAGCGGGCAAAGCGTTACGGTCGGGGCAGCGGATGGTCGGCGTCGAGCGCGGGCAGCCCGTCGATGCTGCGCCGGTTGCGGCCGACCAGGTGCGCGAACTTCTCGTCGGAGGCCTGCGCGTGATGGGCGTCGAGCACCGGCCGTTCGTCGACGAGCTCGTAGTAGGGCACCGCGAACCCGCAGGCGTCGGCGATCCGTTCGACGTCGACGACGATCACCGCGCGCACGCCGGCGTGCCGGCCGCCGAAACGCGTGAGCAGGCCGGCGAATTCGTCGTCGTCCGGGCGCACGACGCGTCCGCTGCCGAACAGCCGCAGGATCCGCGAGTTGCGGGTGAACGAGCAGAACATGATGGTGATGCGGCCGTCGTCGCGCAGGTGGGCGATCGTTTCCACGCCGCTGCCGAACAGATCGACGTACGCGACGGTGTGCTCGTCGAGCACCGCGAAGGTGTCGCGATAGCCCTTGGGGGAGAGGTTGATTCGGCCACCCTCGGAGGGCGCGGTGGCAACGAAGAATACGGCCTGATCAGAAATGAATTCGGTCAGCGACTCATCGATGCGCGAAAACTCCTTGGCCACGCGCCAAAGCGTAGCGTCGCCGGCCCCGCGGTGTCGCGCGGTTTTTGCGCGGTCAACGCGACGTCGCCGCCGTAGAAGTCGAGGACCCGCGGGTCCATCACGCGCCGCCACAGCGGCGGGATCAACGCCACCAGCAACATGGCGCTGTAGCCGCTGGGCAGCTGCGGCGCGTCATCGACGTGGCGGAGCACCTGGTAGGGGCGCAGCGGATTCGCGTGATGATCGGAATGCCGCTGCAGGTGGAAGAGCAGGACGTTGGTGATCACCGTGCTGCTGTTCCAGCTGTGCGCCGGCCGGACCCGCTCGTAGCGGCCGTTGGGCAGCTGCTGCCGGCGCAGGCCGTAATGCTCCATGTAATTGACCGTCTCGAGCAGGCCGAAGCCGACGATCGCCTGAACGATCAGCCACGGCAGCACGACGGGGCCGAACCATGCCGAAAGTACGGTGAACAGCGCCGCGCTGATGAGCCACGCGTTCAATATGTCGTTGTGCAGCGACCAGCGGGATTTGCCGGCTCCGGCCAACCGGGCCGCCTCGAGGCGCCACGCGGAACGCAGCCCGCCGGTCACCGAGCGGGGCAGGAAGGCGTAGAGGCCCTCGCCGAACCGGGCGCTGGCGGGGTCCTCGGCGGTCGCGACCCGGACGTGGTGTCCGCGGTTGTGTTCGACGTAGAAATGCCCGTAGCAGGTCTGGGCGAGCGCGACCTTGCTCAGCCGCCGTTCGGACCGCTCACGCGTGTGTCCCAATTCGTGCGCGGCGTTGATGGCCAGGCCGCCGATGAGGCCCACGGTCGCCATCAACCCCAGCTTGTCGACGAAACCCATTGTGAGCCAACCCCCGCCACTCCACAGCCAGCAGGCGAAAGCCAGCGACAGGTATTGGTTGGGCAGGTAGAGGTAGGTGGCCCAGCGGTAGAACCGGTCGGTGGCCAGCCAGGCGAGGACGCTCTCGCCGGGCGTCTGCGAGTCGGGCCCGGCCAGGTGGTCCACGATGGGGATGATCACGAACGCCAGGATGGGAACGGTCCACCAGAACACACCGAGCCCGGTGGCCCACACCGCCAGCCAGGACGGGAACACCAGCGCCGGGACGGCCGCCGCGAGCAGCCAGAGGTATCGCTTGGGCTTCCTCCAGCCGGCGGCCCGAAATGGCACACCCGTCCCAGGACATGCAGGAAGTCCAATTCGCAGTGGAAAACCTGTCATGGATGAGTACAGTAGCGCACTTAACGTACCTAAGGTATGCTTAGAGGGGAGTTAGTTAAATCACAGTTCGTTATAAACCCGCATGATCGGAGAGGCGACTCAGGTAATGGCTTTCTCGCGGAGACGTTTCCTGGGTGCCGCCGCGGGCGTCGCGGCGGGCGCGCTCGGCGCGGGGGCGGTGGAGTTCGGCAGTCGGAACGCCTCGGCGAGCGCCGCGCTGCGGCCCCACTACCAGGCCATTGTGGTCGGCAGCGGGTACGGCGGCGGGGTGTCGGCGCTGCGGCTCGCCCAGGCCGGCATCCAGACGCTGATCCTGGAGCGGGGCAGGTGGTGGAACACCCCCGACGCGGACGGCAAGCGCTTCTCGCGGATGGTGCCGGCGGACAACCGCGCGGGGTGGTTCACGTCGGTCCCGCCGAGCCTGGTGCCGTCGTACCGGGGCGTGTCGATCGCGCAGGTGGCCCAGCACTCGCCGTCCACGCAACCGGTCCAGGCCGGAATCTGCGAAAAGGTGGTGCACGGCGCCCACGCGGTGTTCCGCGGGACGGCGGTCGGCGGGGGGTCGATGGTCAACGCCGCGATCGCCGCGATCCCGACGCCCGACCAGGTCCGCACCGCCTTCCCGGACATCGATACCGCCGCGTTCCTGGGGACGTACATCGAGCGCGCCAAGTCCATGCTGCGGATCAGCTATCGCGACATGGACTGGTTCGAGCAGACGCCGTGGTTCCAGTACGCCAGGGTGGGCCGGCAGTACGCGGAGGCGGCCGGCTACCGGGTGGACTACAACGGCAGCGCCTATTCGTTCGACTACATGCAACAGGAAGAGGCGGAACTGGTTCCGCGTTCGGCGCTGAACTTCGAGCAGCAGTACGGCAACAACTACGGCAGGGTCGGCAGCGTCGACCAGACCTACATCGCCGCAGCGCTGGCGACGGGCCGGGCCACGCTGCGGCCGCTCACCGAGGTGACCGGCATCCGGCGCGAGCGCTCGGGCGAATACGTGGTGTCCACCCGCGAGATCGACCGCTTCGGCAAGGAGCTCGCGCGCGCCGAAATCGGCTGCGACCAGCTGCATCTGGGCGCCGGCGTGCTCGGCACCACCGAGCTGCTGCTGCGCGCCCGCGAGAAGGGGACGCTGCCCCACCTGAACGACGAGATCGGCCGCGGGTACGGCAACAACGGGGACATCATGGTCTCCCACATGCTGGCGGAAGGCGATCCGGCCGGCACCCAGCAGTCGCTGATGGGAATGATCAACCTCGACGGCCGCGACGACCCCGACAACCCGGTGTACGCCAGCATGTTCTCGCTACCGCTTCCCGTGGAGACGCTCGCGTTGGGCTACTACGTCATGGTGCGCACCGGCGACCGCGCGCAGATCACCTACGACCGGACGAAGGACTCGATCGCCATCGACTGGCCGGACGGCCACACGGATAACCTGCGCGAGAAGGCCCAGATTGTGTTCGACAAGGTCACGCAGGCCAATGGCGTCGACTACCGCGACGACCTCTTCGAGGGAACGGCGTTCGCGCCCAACACCGTTCACCCGATGGGCGGGGTGGTGCGGGGCCGGGCCACCGACGGCTACGGCAGGGTGAAGGGCTACGACAACCTGTACGTCAACGACGCGTCGCTACTGCCGGGATACCTGGGCTGCAACCCGTTCATGTCGATCACCGCGCTGGCCGAACGCAACATCGAAGGGGTGTTGCAGGGGCGCCACTAAGCGGTGAAACGGTAGTCGTCGAGATCGAATCGCCTGCTGCGCCAGTAGGTCTCCAGCGTGGTCGCCGGGCGCAGCGGCACGTCGCCGTTCTTGTCGAAGTAATAGCTGTTGGCGTGCCGGCAGCTGTCCTGCCAGAAGATCTGCCGGTGCCGCTTGCGCATCATCTCGGCGAAGTAGCGGGCGTTGGCCTCCTCGGTCACCTCGACGCGGGTCGCGCCGTCGCGGCGCGCGCGCTTGAGGCACCGCACGATGTGGTGCGTCTGCGTCTCGATGAGGGCGAAGTACGACGAGCCGACGTAGCCGTACGGGCCGAAAACGGTGAACATGTTGGGGAATTCGGGGACGCTGACGCCCTCGTAGGCCTGCAGGCGGTGCTCGTCCCAGAACCGGCTCAGGGACACCCCGCCGCTCCCGGTGACCGAGAAGGTGGGCACGTTGTCGGTGTCCATCACCTTGAAGCCGGTGGCCAGGATCAACACGTCCACCTCGTGGGCCTCGCCGTCGGTGGTGGCCACCGCGGCGGGGGTGACCTTGTCGATCGGCTCGGTGACCAGCCGCACGTTGTCGCGGTTGAACGTGGCCAGGTAGTCGTTGTGGAAGCCGGGCCGCTTGCAGCCGACGGCGTAACGCGGCGTGAGCTTTTCGCGCACCACCGGGTCGGTGACCTGCTGGCGCAGATAGGACCGACCGGCCGACTCCATCCGCTTGGCGAGCGGGAAGACCGTGAAGTACTGCGCCGCGAGCGGGAAGGTCAGCTCGACGAAGGCCTGGCTGAGCAGCCGCTGGACCACCTTGCCGCCGGGGATCCGCATCGCCCAGCGGGCCGGCGCCGGCAGCGGCACGTCGAACTTGGGGAAGCACCAGATCGGGGTGCGCTGAAAAACCGTGAGCTGGGAGACGATCGGCGCGATCTCGGGAATCACCTGCACGGCCGAGGCGCCGGTCCCGATGATCGCGACGCGCTTGCCGGTGAGGTCCTGGTCGTGGTCCCAGCGCGCGGTGTGCATGGTGATGCCGGCGAAGGAGTCCACGCCGTCGATGTCGGGCAGCTTCGGCACGGTCAGCACGCCGCTGGCGCTGATCAGGAACCGCGCCGTCAACACACCGCCCGGATCGGTCTGCACCCGCCACAGGTGGTTTTCGTCGTCGAACTCGGCGGCCAGCACCTTGGTGTTGAACCGGATCCGCGACCGGATGCCGTATTTGTCGACGCAGTGTTCGGCGTACGCCTTGAGCTCGCCGCCCGGCGCGTAGGTTCGCGACCAGCGCGGGCTCTGCTCGAACGAGTACTGATACGAAAACGACGGAATGTCCACGGCGATACCGGGATACGTGTTCCAGTGCCAGGTGCCGCCGACCCCGTCGCCGGCCTCGATCACGAGGTAGTTGGACAGGCCCGCCTTGTCCAGCTTGATCGCGGCGCCGATGCCGGAGAATCCGGCGCCGACGATCAGGGTCTCGTAGTCGGGTTTCATGCGCGCCCGCTTCCGATGACGTGGACCCCGCGCTTGGGCCGCAGGGTCATCGTCGCCTCGAGTTCTACCGCATGCCCGGCCGCGAGGTCGAAGGCGAAGCGCTGACTCATGATCGCCGCCACCAACACCATCTCCATCAGGGCGAAGCTCTGCCCGATGCAGACGCGCCGGCCGCCACCGAACGGCAGGTACGCCGAGCGTGGGCGGTCCTTGTCCGGCGGGCAGAACCGGTTGGGGTCGAAGGTTTCCGGGTCGCGCCACCAGCGCGGGTCGTGGTGGACGTGGTGGATCGGGATGAGCACGGTGGTGCCGCGGCGGATGTGGTGTCCGCCGATTACATCGTCGTCGACGGCCCGGCGCGAGATGATCCACACCGACGACAGGTAGCGCTGCGTCTCCTGCAGGCACGCGGTGGTCCACGGCAGCCTGCCCAGGTCCTCGGCGGTGGGGCGGCGCGCGCCCAGCACGTCGTCGATCTCGGCCAGCATCCGGTCGCGGGCGTCGGGGTGCTCCGCCATCAGATACCAGAACCAGGACATCGCGTTCGCGGTGGTCTCGTGCCCGGCGAGCATGAAAGTCAGGGCCTCGTCGCGCACCCGCTGCCGGGGCCAGCTTCCGCCGTCGGCGCGCAGCAGCACGTTCAGCAGGTCGGCGGAATCGTTCGGGTGCGCCAGCCGGTCGTCGATCACCGCGTTGACCGCGCGGTCGAGGGTCAGAATGATGTCCTGCATGTCGCGCAGCGGCGGCGGCAGGCGGACGCCCGAGAAGGCCAGCCAGTGCAGCGCGTCGTAGACCGGGGGCGGCATGAGGCCCCACAGCCCGAGCCGCTGCAGGCGCTCGGCGTGCCGCAGCCCGCGCGTCGCCAGGTCGCTCATGCTGTCCACCAACGGCCCGAAGTCCTGGCTGAACAGGGAATTGGCGACCACGCGCAGGGTCGTCTCGACCATCGTCTCGTGGATGTCGAACAGCGTGTCGGGTTTCAGCGCGTCGGTGACGTCGGTGATCGGGTCGATCATCTTCTCGACGATCCCGTTGAGGTGGCGGCGCGCGAAGGTCGGATTCAGCGTGCCGCGGTGGGTGGCCCAGGAATCGCCCTCGTCGGTCAGCAGGTTGATGCCGACGGTGGCGCGGATGGGCTCGTATTCGTTCGACTTGACGTATTTCAGCCGGGCCTCGTGCAGCACGTGATCGACGTAGTCGGGGTGGCTGATCGAGACGAATCGCCTTCCGGCGCAGCGGAACCGGGCGATATCACTGCCACGCACCCGGCCCATGAACCCGTTGCTCACGTCGAATCCGATGGTGAGGGCCTCGCGGGTCATCGTCCAGGAGTTCAGCCGGGTGGCCGGTCCCGCCGCGGGGCGCTCAGCGCTGAGGGTCGCCATGACTCCACTGTATGGATGACGCGGGCGGCCAGTAATGAGATTATCGGACAGGGAGTTGGGATTTTAGGACACGCCATGGGAAATGCTCCGACGCTGAGTCACCCGGTGCACGCGACCCGGGTGTTGTGCGAGGTGGCCAACGAACGCGGGGTTTCGACCGCCGAGGTGTTGGCGGGCACCGCGATCGAGCCGGCCGACCTCGACAACCCGGACGCCATGGTGAGCGCGGTCGACGAGATCGTGGCGGTGCGCCGGTTGCTGGCGCGGCTGCCGTCCGAGGCCGGCGTCGGCGTCGACGTCGGCAGCCGGTCCACGCTGACCCACCTGGGCTTGTTCGGGTTCGCCGTGATGTCGTGCGGCACCCTTCGTGAACTGTTTTCCATCGCGATGCGCTACTTCGCGCTGACCACGATGCACATCCGCCTCACGCTGTTCGAAACGGCCAAGGACTGCGTGATCGAACTCGACGCCAGCCACCTGCCAGCCGACGTGCGGGGGTTCTTCATCGAGCGTGATATCGCCGGAATCATCACGACCACAATGAGTTTCGCGTTGCCGGTGGCGGCGAAGTACGCCGAGGAGGTGACGGCGGAGCTGGCGGTCGACGAGGCGCTGCTGCGCCCGCTGCTGGAACTGGTGCCGGTCCACGACGTCAGGTTCGGCCGGGCGCACAACCGGCTGCATTTCCCGCGGGCCATGTTCGACGAGCCGCTGCCGCAGGCCGACCGTCACACGCTGGAGATGTGCATGGCCCAGTGCGACGTGCTGATGCAGAGCAGCGAGAGCCGCCGCGGTATCACCGCGCTGGTGCGCAGCAAGTTGTTCCGCGATTCCGGCGTGTTCCCGACGCTGGCCGACGTCGCCGACGAACTCGACATCCATCCGCGAACGCTGCGCCGGCGGCTCGCCGAGGAGGGCACCTCGTTTCGGGCCCTGCTGAACGAGGCGCGCTCCACCGTGGCGGTCGATCTGCTGCGCAACGTCGGCCTCACCGTGGAGGAGGTGTCCACCCGGCTGGGCTACACGGAGGTCTCGACGTTCTCGCACGCCTTCCGGCGCTGGTACGGCGTTGCGCCCAGCGAGTATTCGCGCCGGGGCTAGCTAGGGGTGCAGCGCCTTGCGCAGCGCCATCAGTCCCCGGTTGGTGGCTTCGGCGGCCGCGGGTATCACCAGGGAGAAGCTGGCGTACCCGTGCACCATGTCGGGCTCGTTGCTGTGTTCGGCGGGCACGCCCGCGGCGTTGAGCAGCTCGGCGTAGCGCGAGCCGTCGTCGCGCAGGGGGTCGTGTTCGGCGGTCCCGATGAAGGCGGGCGGCAGCCCGGACAGATCCTCGGCGTTGGCCGGGGCCAGCGTGACGGGCAGCGCCTTCGGGTCGGTTATGTCGAGGTCGGGAAGGTACCAGGACAGGAAGGCCTCGATGACGTCGCGGTCCAGGATGGGCGCGTAGGCGTTCTCGGTGTGCGACGGCAGCGACAGGTCGGCGGTCACCACCGGGTACCACAGCAGCTGGAACGTCAGCGCCGGCCCGCCGTTCTCGCGGGCGAGATGCGCCATCACCGCGGCGAGGTTGCCGCCCGCCGAATCCCCGGCCACGGCAATGCGATCCGGGTCGCCGCCCAGCTCGGCGGCGTTCTCGGCGACCCATTGCAGCGCGGCCCAGCAGTCGTTCACGCCGGCCGGGAACGGGTGCTCGGGGGCGAGCCGGTAGTCGACCGACACCACGATCGCCTCGGCGCCGGCGGCGTGGGCGCGGGCGACCGGGTCGTGGGTCTCCAGGTCGCCGAGCGAAAAGCCGCCGCCGTGGTAGAAGACGACGACGGGCCAGGCCTCGGCGTCGCCGGCCGGCCAGTAGATCCGGACCGGGATGTCGGTCAGCTCGCCGTACCCGATCGTCCGCTCCTCGGTCCGCAGGTCCGGCAGCAGTTCGGGGGGCACCTTGAGCTGGCGGAGCCTCGATCGCGCGACCTCGACGCCGTCGGCGGCGTTGAACGTCATCGGGAACACGTCGAGCAGCGCCTTCAACGTCGGATCGATGCTCGGTCGGGCGACGGTCGGCTCAATCATGCGTTCACCGTACGCTTCCGGGCCGTTAATGCAGGGCATTGCGCAGCGCCGCGAGCCCCTTGTCCTGCGCGGCGGTGGCCGCGGGCACCACACCGGCGTAGCCCAGGTAGCCGTGCACCATCGTCTCCGCGTTGTGCACCTCGACCGGGACGCCGGCGGCGGCCAGGCGCTCGCCGTAGCGGATGCCGTCGTCGCGCAGCGGGTCGTGACCGGCGACCCCGATGTAGGCCGGCGGCAGGCCGGCCAGGTTCTTCGCCCGCCCCGGCGCCATGCCCGACGGCGGGTCCGACAGGTCGACTTCGCCTGCGTACCAACGCGAGAACACGGCGACGCCCCTGGCGTCGAGGATCGGCGCGGTCGCGTTTTCGGTGAAGGACGGCAGCGACGCGTCCCACATCGTCGCGGGATACCACAACAGCTGGAACGCGATCGGCGGGCCGCCCTCGTCTCGGGCTCGTTGCGCGATCACCGCGGACATGTTTCCGCCGGCGGAATCCCCGGCGACCGCCATCCGCGCGGTGTCGGCACCGAGCTCGGCGCCGTGCTCGGCCACCCATAGCGTTGCGGCCCAAGCGTCTTCGACGGCCGCAGGGTAGCGGTGCTCGGGCGCCAGCCGGTAGTCGACGGACACCACGATCGCGTCGGCGCCCACCGCGTGCTGGCGAGCTGTGCCGTCGTAGGTATCCAGGTCACCCACGACCCAGCCGCCGCCGTGGAAGAACAGCACCACGGGCGCGTCCCGTGCCGGTTCGGCTGAGGGCCAATAGATCCGGACGCCGATCGCGCCCGCCGGACCCGGAATGGCCCGGTCCTCCACCCGCAGCTCCGGGTGCACCGGCCGGCGCGGCAGGTCGCGGAACCGCTGGCGCGCCGCCGCGACACCATCGTCGGTTGATAGCCGGAACGGAACCGCATCCAGTACCTTCAGCAGGATGGGGTCGATACCAGGCTTTTCCTCGGCTGTCTCCAAGCTGGGCATGGAAGTACCGTACGCACCCCGGCTGGTGTCCGGCGGCTGGGTGGTGGCGGGCTGGGCCGGCCTCGCCTACGGGGTCTACCTGACCGTGGTCGCGTTGCGGTCGCCGCCGGGAACGGCTTTGACCGGTCACTGGGTGCTGCAGCCGCCGTTCAAGGCGTCGATGGCGTTGCTGCTGACCGTCGCCGCGGTGGCGCACCCCATCGTCCGCGAGCGGCGCTGGCTGATGCCCGCGCTGCTGATGTCGGCCGTCGGCGACTGGCTGTTGGCGATCCCGTGGTGGACGATGTCGTTCGGGTTGGGGCTGGCGGCATTCCTGTTGGCGCACTTGTGTTTCCTGGGGGCCCTCATTCCGCTGGCCCGGGTCTCCCGGGTGCGCCTCGCCGCCGTCGCCTTCATGTGCCTGGTCTCCGTGTCGCTGCTGGCGTGGTTCTGGCCGCACCTGGCCCGCGACAAGCTGACCGTCCCGGTGACGCTGTACATGATCGCGCTGACCGCGATGGTCTGCATGGCGCTGCTGGCCGACCTGCCGACGATCTGGACCGCGGTGGGGGCGGTGTGTTTTGCGGCGTCGGACATGATGATCGCCATCGGCCGGTTCATCCTGTACAACGACGCGCTGGCGGTCCCGATCTGGTGGTTGTACGCCGCCGCCCAGGTTTTGATCACGGCCGGGTTCTTCTTCGGTCGCGAGGAACCGGATTACGAGACGGACTACGAGACGGACTACGAGGCCGAGTACGAGACCGATTACGAGCCCGAGTCCGAGTCCGACGAAGGCTAGTTGTCGATCCCGTTGGCTGACAAGGCAACTCCCGAGGTCGAGCCGATCGCCCGAGTGCTGCCCATGCTCTCGGTGCCGCACCTGGACCGCGAGTTCGACTACCTGGTGTCCGGCGAGCAGTCCGACGACGCCCAGCCCGGGGTCCGGGTGCGGGTGCGGTTCCACGGCCGGCTGGTCGACGGGTTCTTGCTGGAGCGCCGCAACGACACCGATCACACCGGCAAGCTGGGCTGGCTGGACCGCGTCGTGTCGGCCGAACCGGTGCTGACGACGGAGATCCGGCGCCTGGTCGACGCGGTGGCCGCGCGCTACGCCGGGACCCGGCCCGACGTGCTGCGCCTGGCCGTGCCCGCCCGGCACGCGCGGGTGGAGCGCGAACCGGCGCCGGCGGTGCGGCCGCCGCCGCCCGCGCCCGTCGACCCCTCGGCGTGGGAGGCCTACGGCCGCGGCGGGCAGTTCCTGGGGGCGCTCGCCGAATCCCGCGCCGCGCGGGCGGTCTGGCAGGCGCTGCCCGGCGACCCCTGGGCGGACCGCTTCGCCGAGGCCGCCGCCCAGACCATCCGGACGGGACGGGCGGTGCTGGCGATCGTGCCCGACCAGCGCGACCTGGACACCCTGTGGGCGGCCGCGACGACCCGGATCGACCAGGAGTGCGTGGTGGCGCTGTCGGCGGGCCTGGGCCCGGCCGCCCGCTACCGGCGGTGGCTGGCCGCGCTGCGCGGCTCGGCGCGCCTGGTGATCGGCACCCGCAGCGCGGTGTTCGCGCCGCTGAGCGACCTGGGCCTGGTCATGGTGTGGGCCGACGGGGACGACAGCCTGGCCGAGCCGCGGGCGCCATACCCGCATGCCCGGGAGGTGGCGATGCTGCGCGCGCATCAGGCCCGGTGCGCGGCGCTGATCGGCGGCTACGCGCGCACCGCCGAGGCCCACGCGCTGGTGCGCAGCGGATGGGCGCACGACATCGTCGCCGCGCGGCCGGTGGTGCGGGCCCGCACCCCGCGGGTGATCGCGCTTGACGACACGGGTTACGCCGACGAACGCGACCCGGCGGCGCGCACCGCGCGCATCCCGTCCATCGCGCTGCGCGCCGCCCGCTCGTCGCTCGAGGCCGGGGCGCCGGTGCTGGTGCAGGTGCCGCGGCGCGGGTACGTCCCGTCGCTGGCCTGCGGGCGCTGCCGCGCCATCGCCCGGTGCCGGCAATGCACGGGCCCGCTGTCCCTGCAGGAGCGGGGGCCCGGCGCCGTGTGCCGGTGGTGCGGCCGCGCCGAGCCGGCGCTGCGGTGCGCGCGGTGCGGATCGGACGCGGTGCGCGCGGTCGTCGTCGGCGCCCGCCGCACCGCCGAGGAACTCGGCCGCGCTTTCGCCGGCACGCCGGTCGTCACCTCAGCGGGCGACGCCATCGTGGCGGAGGTCGCCGCCCGCCCGGCCCTGGTGGTCGCCACCCCCGGTGCCGAACCCCGCGCGGCGGGCGGGTATGGCGCGGCGCTGCTGCTGGACACCTGGGCGCTGCTGGGGCGCCAGGACCTGCGCGCCGCCGAGGACGCCCTGTGGCGCTGGATGAGCGCCGCCGCGCTGGTGCGCGCCCGCGGCGGCGGCGGCGCGGTGATGGTGGTGGCCGAATCGTCCATTCCCACAGTGCAATCGCTGATCCGTTGGGATCCGGTGGGCCACGCCGAGGCCGAGCTGGCGGGGCGGGCCGAGGTGGGCCTGCCGCCCAGCGTGCACATCGCCGCCATCGACGGGACGGCCGGCGCCGTCGCGGCGCTGCTCGAACAGGCCCGCCTGCCCGAGGCGGCGGACCTTCTCGGCCCGGTCGACCTGCCCGCGGGGGTCCGCCGCCCGGCCGGCACCGCCGCCGGCGCGCCGGTGACCCGCATGCTGGTGCGGGTCCCGCGCGCCCAGGGCCTGGCGCTCGCCGCCGCTTTGCGCAGCGGCGTCGGCGTGCTCAGCGCCCGGCAAAACCACGAGCCGGCGCGGGTGCAGATCGACCCGCTGCACATCGGATAGCCGGGGCCGTAGGCAAACGCTCCGCCGCGGCGATAGTATGTGTGGGAAATAATCCCTGACCTCGATATTAGAAGGCTGTTACACTTCCTACTCCTTGGCCCGCGGATGCTCGGGGGAGGCCCGGAAAGGGGCGCAATGGCGGCGGACAACGCGACGGAAGCGGACGAGTCATTGGACGTGATCACGGACGCGTTGCTGACGGCATCACGCTTGCTGGTGGCCATCTCGGCGCGCTCGATCAGCCAGGTCGACGAGACCATCACCATCCCGCAGTTCCGGACCCTGGTGATCCTGTCCAACCGGGGCCCGGTCAACCTCGCCACGCTGGCCAGCCTGCTGGGTGTGCAACCCTCGGCCACCGGCCGCATGGTCGACCGGCTGGTCGCCGCCGGGCTGATCGACCGCCTCCCGCATCCCACGTCCCGTCGCGAGCTGCTCGCCGCCCTGACCAAGCGCGGGCGCGAGGTCGTCCGCCGGGTCACCGCGTACCGGCGCGCCGAGATCGCCGTCATCGTGGAGAAGATGCCGCCGCCGGAGCGTCACGGGCTGGTGCGGGCCCTGACCGCGTTCACCGCCGCCGGGGGCGAGCCCGACGTCCACGTGGACGCCGACCTCGACTTGTAGCCTGGCTCAACGCCTTTCGGCCGTCACCAGGAGGTACTCCCACCGCATGGCGCCGTCGGCCAGGTACCGGCCGGCGAGCTCCACGAGCTGGGCGTCGAGTTCGGCGGCCAGCACCCGGTTGTGGCCGATGTTCGCGTACGCCTCGATCGTGGGGCCGTAGTGGTGCTTGAAGTAGGCGTGGACGGCCTCGGGGCCGTCGAACCGATGCACCCGGAGATTGCGCCGCAGCAGGCTGACGCGGCCGACCCGGTCGCCTAGCAGCCCGGTGACGTAGCCCTCACGGCCCCACAGCGCCGCCGGGGGCACGGCCGGCGACAGGCTGGGCCGGTACGGCCTGATCGTGGCCAGCATCCGGCCGAAGAAGCCCTCCGGGGTCCAGCTGATCACGCCGATCGTCCCGCCCGGCCGGCAGACCCGCACCAGCTCGTCGGCGGCGCGCCGGTGATCGGGCGCGAACTGCACGCCGATCGCCGAGATCACGGCGTCGAACTCGCCGTCGCCGAACGGCAGCGCGTGCGCGTTGGCCTCCCGGTGATCGAGCGTCAGCCCGCGCGCCGCCGCCCGCGCCTGGGACCGCCGCAGCAGTTCGGGTGTGAGGTCGGTGGAGACGACATCGGCGCCGGCCGCGGCGGCGGGAAGCGAGATGTTGCCCGAGCCGGCGGCGACGTCGAGCACCCGCGCGCCCGGTCCGATGCCCGCGGCGGCGACCAGCACCGGGCCCAGCGGCGCCATCACCTCCTCGGCCATCAGCGCATAGTCGCCGAGCGCCCACATCGCGCGATGGGTGGCCGCAAGGGTGTCGGGAGCGTTGGTGTCGACGGCGTCGAGAGTCATCGGACCTCCTCAAGGTCGCGGGCGCGGCAGGGGCAGTCGTTGACTCTCACCGCTAGAAATAATAGCAATAGGAAACAATATACTGACGCAACTGTGTGAAACCTGGGCATGTCCTGCGGAGATCCGGTGCTTTCTAGACTTGTGCGCGTGCGCCTCGTCTTCGCCGGCACCCCCGAACCCGCGCTGCCCGCGCTGCGCCGCCTCGTCGACTCGCCCCGGCACGAGGTGGTCGCGGTGCTGACCCGGCCCGACGCCGCGGCCGGCCGGCGCGGCAAGCCGGAGCCGTCGCCGGTGGCCCGCGAGGCGCTCGACCGCGGCATCCCGGTGCTGCGGCCGGCGCGGCCCAATTCGCCGGAGTTCGTCGCCGAGCTGTCGGAGTTGGCGCCGGACTGCTGCCCGGTGGTGGCCTACGGCGCGCTGCTGCGCGACGAGCTGCTCGCGGTGCCCCCGCACGGCTGGATCAACCTGCACTTCTCGTTGCTGCCGGCCTGGCGCGGCGCCGCGCCGGTGCAGGCCGCGATCGCCGCGGGGGACGCCATCACCGGGGCGACCACGTTCCGGATCGAGCCGAGCCTGGACTCCGGACCGGTGTACGGGGTGGTGACCGAGACGATCCGGCCGACCGACACCGCGGGCGATCTGCTTGAGCGCCTGGCGCTTTCGGGGGCGGCGCTGTTGTCGGCCACGCTGGACGGCATCGCCGACGGCACTCTGACACCGCGGCCGCAGCCCGCCGACGGCGTCAGCACGGCGCCGAAGATCAGCGTGGAAGCGGCCCGGGTGCGCTGGGAGCTGCCCGCGCCGGTGGTCGAGCGCCGGATCCGCGCCGTCACGCCCAACCCGGGCGCCTGGACGCTCATCGGCGACCTCCGGGTCAAGGTCGGGCCCGTGGCGATCGACCGGGCTCCAATACCGTTGGCGCCCGGCGTCATTCACGCGGACCGCAAGAACGTGTGGGTCGGCACCGGCTCGGAACCGGTGCGGCTGGGCCAGATTCAGCCCCCCGGCAAGAAGTTGATGAACGCGGCCGACTGGGCGCGCGGCGCCCGGCTCGACGCCGCCGCCCGGGCGTCGTGAACGACCGGGGGCGCGCCAGGAGGCGCCGGCCGCTGGACCCGGCGCGCGCCGCCGCGTTCGAGGTGCTTCGGGCCGTCAGCGAGCGCGACGCGTACGCCAACCTGGCCCTGCCCGCGCTGCTGCGCCAGCGCGGAATCACCGGCCGCGACGCCGCTTTCGCCACCGAGCTCACGTACGGCACCTGCCGCACCCGGGGCCTGCTCGACGCGGTCATCGGCGCGGCCGCCGGGCGATCGCCGGACGCCATCGACCCGGTCCTGCTCGACC
>NZ_LZLY01000152.1 GCF_001673535.1 Mycobacterium sp. 1081908.1
GGCCACCAACGGCCTGTTCCCGCCCGGGTCGACGTTCAAGATGATCACCGCCGGCGCCGCCATCGACCGCGACATGGCCACGCCCAACTCGATGCTGGGCTGCCCGGGCCACATCGACATCGGGCATCGCACCATCCCCAACTACGGCGGCTTCGACCTGGGCGTGGTGCCCATGTCGCGGTCGATGGCGGCGCCGGCGGTGATCATCTTGAACGTCGACCCGGGCGGGAACAGGCCGTTGGTGGCCGGCAGGCCGTCGGCGTCGGCGCCCTTGTTCTGCGCGATCGCGAGGATCTCCCCCGTCGACGGCTTGATCGCGACGATCATCGCCTTGCCGCCCTTGTTGTCCACGGCGCGCTGCGCGGCGTTCTGCACGACCCGGTCCAGCGTGATCGACACCGACGGCGCCGGCGACCCCTCGACCTCGTGCAGCACGGCCACGTCGACGTTGTTCTGGTTGACGCTGACCACCCGCCAGCCCGCCTGGCCGTCGAGCTGATCCATCACGGCCTTCTTCACCTCGCCGATGACGGCGGGCGCGAAATGCGGGTCGGTGGGCAGCATTTCGGGCTGCGGCGTGACGACGATGCCGGGCAGCCGGCCGATCGCGGGAAAGACCTTGTCGTTGTCGGCGGGCAGCAGCGTGACGCCCAGGTCCACCTGGTTGGTCGTCGAGCTGGCCTTCTCGGCGAGCAGCTGCGGGTCGGTCAACGTGTCGTTGAACGGCCGCAGCACGTCGACGATCGTGTGGGTGGTGAAGCTCAGCGACTGTGGCGGTCCGGCCGCGGCGGCGTCCAGCGTGTAGTGATAGCGGTAGCCCGGCGCCAGCACGTCGCTGCCGCCGAGTTCGTTCACCGAGGCGCGCCGCGGCTGATCGGCCCGCAGCGCGAACGTCTGATGCTCCCCCAGTTTGGGATGCAGGTCGGTGGTGGCCCACCGGACCTCCCAGCGGCCCTCGTCGCGGGCCATCTTCAGCTGGCCGTCATAGCTCCACGTCCGGTTCTTGGGCAGGTGCCAGGTGAAGCGGTAGTCGACCGTGCCGGTGTCCTCGGCGTACTTCGCGCTGAGGACCTGCGCGTCCAGGTGGGTGGCCTGCAGCCCGGACCAGGCGGCGTTGAGCGCCTCGCGGGCCTCGTTCGGGTTGTCGCTGAGCTGCGCGGCCGTCGCGGTGTCCCCGATTGCCAAGGCGCCGAAGAACTTCTCGGCGGCCGGGCCGGGGCCGTCGGGCCGGGGCGTGCAGCCGGACAGTCCGATCGCCGCGACGAGGAGCGATGCCACCGCTACCGATACCAGTGGGGTTTTTGTGACCATCGGTACAGATGTTAAGAAGTGTGGCGCCGAGACCAGCGCCGACACACCGAGACCGAACCGTTACGCGCGCAACAACCCTCGCGTCGAACGTGCGGCCAGCCGCACGTTCGGTGCCGAGTGTGCGGCCAGCCGCACGCTCGCGGGGTGGAGGACCTCAGTCCAGCAGGACCGTCGCGAAGTTGCCCACCTCGGCGAAGCCCACCCGCGCGTACGCCGCGCGGGCGACGGTGTTGAAGCTGTTCACGTACAGGCTGGCGATCCGCCCGGTCGCCACGATCACGGCGGCCACCGTCGCAGTGCCCGCCGTGCCCAGCCCGAGGCCGCGCCACTCCGGATGCACCCAAACCCCTTGGATCTGACCGACGCCCGGCGACTGCGACCCGACCTCGGCCTTGAAGATGACCTGGCCGTGCTCGAAGCGGGCCCAGGCCCGGCCCGCCGCGATCAGGCTGGCCACCCGCCGCCGGTAGCCGCGCCCGCCGTCGCCGAGCCGCGGGTCGACGCCGACCTCGCCGATGAACATGTCGACGGCGGCCACCAGGTAGGCGTCCAGCTCGTCCGGGCGCACCTGCCGCACGCCAGGGTCGATGTCGCAGTTCGGGTGGCTGGTCAGGGCCATCAGCGGCTGCTGGTCACGTACGTCGCGCGCCGGACCCCAGGCCGACTCCAGGCGCTCCCACATCGGCATCACCAGGTCGGCCCGGCCGACCAGGGAGGAACAGCGCCGCGTCCCGCTCATCGCCTCGTCGGCGAAGGCGTTCAGGTCGGCCGGTCCGCCGCGCAGCGGGATGAGGTTGGCGCCGGCGAAGCACAGCGACTCGTCGGGGCCGCGGCGCGTCCACAGTTCGCCGCCGATCGAGTTGGGGTCGATGCCGTGGTCGGCCACCCGGGCCGCCACCATGCACGAGCCGACCGGGTCGTCGTTGAGCACCCGCCAAACCGCGGCGGCGTCACGCACCACGGACACCCGCCGCTCGCCGACAAGGCGAAAGATGGGCGGAGCCGACATCGGGGGAACTCTCTGTGGTGACGAACTGACGATCTAGAAAAACAGAGCAGGGGCGCGGGCCCCTATCAGCTTACGGTCACAATCGGCGAACCGCTCGTTTCTGTTCCCGGTCCGTGACCAGTTTCCATTTGCGAGGCCAACCGCATGGCCTCCTCGATCAGCGTCTCGACGATCTGGGCCTCGGGCACGGTCTTGATCACCTCGCCGCGAACGAAGATCTGCCCCTTGCCATTTCCCGACGCGACGCCCAGGTCGGCCTCGCGGGCCTCGCCCGGGCCGTTGACGACGCAGCCCATCACGGCCACCCGCAGCGGGACGTCGAGCCCGTCCAGTCCGGCGGTGACCTCGTTGGCCAGCGTGTAGACGTCGACCTGGGCGCGACCGCACGACGGGCAGGACACGATCTCGAGCCCGCGGGGACGCAGGTTCAGCGACTCCAGGATCTGGATGCCGACCTTGACCTCCTCGACCGGCGGCGCGGACAGCGACACCCGGATGGTGTCGCCGATCCCCCGCGACAGCAGCGCGCCGAACGCGACCGCCGACTTGATGGTGCCCTGGAAGGCCGGACCGGCCTCGGTGACGCCCAGGTGCAGCGGGTAGTCGCACTGGGCGGCCAGCTGCTCGTAGGCGGCGACCATCACGACGGGATCGTTGTGCTTGACGCTGATCTTGATGTCGCCGAAGCCGTGCTCCTCGAACAGCGAGGCCTCCCACAGCGCGGACTCGACCAGCGCCTCGGGCGTGGCCTTGCCGTACTTCTCCATGAACCGCTTGTCCAGCGAGCCGGCGTTGACGCCGATGCGGATCGGGATGCCGGCGCCCGCCGCGGCCTTGGCGACCTCGCCGACCCGGCCGTCGAATTCCTTGATGTTGCCGGGGTTTACCCGCACCGCGGCGCACCCGGCGTCGATGGCGGCGAAGATGTACTTCGGCTGGAAGTGGATGTCGGCGATCACCGGGATCTGGCTGTGCCGCGCGATCTCGGCCAGCGCGTCGGCGTCCTCCTGACGCGGGCAGGCGACCCGGACGATGTCGCAGCCCGCGGCGGTCAGCTCCGCGATCTGCTGCAGCGTCGTGTTCACGTCGTGCGTCTTGGTGGTGCACATCGACTGCACCGAAATCGGGTGGTCGCTGCCGACCCCGACGTTGCGGACCATCAGCTGCCGCGTCTTACGCCGGGGCGCGAGCGTCGGCGCCGGGGCGTCCGGCATGCCGAGGCCGATGCTCACTGGAACAGCCTGATCGGGTTGACGAGGTCGGCGGTCACGGTCAGCAGCATGTAGCCGACCACGAACACCAGCACCACGTAGGTGGCGGGCATCAGCTTGAGGTAGTTCACCGGCGCGGCCGCGACCATGCCGCGCGCCGACCGGATCAGGTTGCGGATCTTCTCGAACACCGCGATGGCGATGTGGCCGCCGTCGAAGGGCAGCAGCGGCACCAGGTTGATGGCGCCCAGGATCAGGTTCAGCTGCGCCAGGAAGAACCAGAACGCCACCCACAGCCCGTGGTCGACGGTGTCGCCGCCGATGATGCTGGCGCCGACGACGCTCATCGGCGTCCCCGGGTCGCGCTGTCCGCCGCCGATGGCGTGCACCAGCGCCCCGACCTTCGTCGGGATGGTCACCAGCGCCTTGCCCACCTCGACGGTCAGGTCGCCGGTGAACGCGAAGGTGGCCGGTATCGCCGAGAGGACGCCGTAGTGCGTGGGGGTGACCCGCACCGTGCCGACGCCGATGGCGCCGACGGTGGCGGCCTCCGGCTGGCCTTTGCCGCCCTTGGTCAGGAAGCGCTGGGTCGGGGTCACGTCGACGTACGTGGTGATGGTGGAGCCGTCCCGCTCGACGACGACGGGAACGGTGCCGTGCAGCTTGCGCACCGCGGCGGCCATCTCCTCGAAGGTGGACACCGGGGTGTCGCCGACCTTGACCACGACGTCGCCGGGGCGGATCCCGGCGGCCGCCGCCGGACCGGCCCCGCTGCAGTTGCCGAGCTTGCCCGGGGCGGTTTCCGGTGCGACGCAAGCGGTTTCGCCGACGATGGCCTTGGTGGGCGGGTGCAGGTTTGGCAACCCCCAGACCAGCGCGATGCCGTAGATCAGGACCAGGCAGATGACGAAGTTCATGCCGGGGCCCGCGAACAGCGTCGCGACCCGCTTCCAGGTCGCCTGCTTGTACATGGCGCGATCGAGCTCGTCGGGCTCGAGGTCCTCGACCGGGGTCATCCCGGCGATGTCGCAGAAGCCGCCCAGCGGGACGGCCTTGATGCCGTACTCGATCTCGCCGCGTCGGGTCGACCACAGCGTGGGCCCGAAGCCGACGAAATAGCGCCGCACCTTCATGCCGGTGCCGCGCGCGACCCACATGTGGCCGCACTCGTGCAGGGCCACCGAGATCAGGATGGCGAGCGCGAACAGCACAATGCCGATTGCGAACATCATTTCGCTGCCAAGACCTTCCTCAAACCATTCCCGAGACCCTGTGGGCGCCCGCCTGGGCGATCGCGCGCCGCGCCCGCTCCCTCGCCCAGCGCTGCGCGTCGAGTACCTCATCCACGTTAGCGGGTGAAACGGACCATTGGTCGGCGGCGTGCAGCACGTCGGCGACGGTTTTGACGATTCCGGGGAATGCGATCCCGCCGTTGAGGAACGCTTCGGCGGCCTCTTCGTTGGCGGCGTTGTAGACGGCGGTCATGCAGCCACCGGTCTGACCGGCGTGCCGGGCCAGCTCGACGGCCGGGAAAACGTCGTTGTCCAGGGGCTCGAATTCCCAGCTAGACGCGGTGGCGAAGTCGCAGGCGGGGGCGGCGCCGGGCACCCGGTCGGGCCACCCGAGGGCCAGGGAAATGGGCAGCTTCATGTCGGGCGGGCTGGCCTGGGCGATCGTCGAGCCGTCGACGAAGGTGACCATCGAATGAACAATCGACTGGGGGTGCACGACGACGTCGATGCGGTCGTAGGGCACGCCGAACAGCAGGTGGGTTTCGATGAGCTCGAGCCCCTTGTTGACCAGCGACGCCGAGTTCAGCGTGTTCATCGGGCCCATCGACCAGGTCGGGTGGGCGCCCGCCTGCTCGGGCGTGACGGCCTCGAGGTCCGCGGCGGCCCAGCCGCGAAACGGCCCGCCCGAGGCGGTCAGCACCAGCTTGGCGACCTCGCCGGGGGCGCCGCCGCGCAGGCACTGGGCCAGCGCCGAGTGTTCGGAGTCGACGGGCACGATCTGGCCGGGGCGCGCCGCCCGCAACACCAGCGGCCCCCCGGCGATCAGCGATTCCTTGTTGGCCAGCGCCAGCCGGGCCCCGGAGTCCAGCGCGGCCAGCGTCGGCCGCAGGCCCAGCGCCCCGACCAGGGCGTTGAGGACGACGTCGGCGTCGGTCTCCTGCACCAGCCGGGTCACCGCGTCCGGGCCGCTGTAGGGGACGTCCCCGACCTGTTGGGCCGCGCGCTCGTCGGCGACGGCGAGGTTGGTGACCCCGGTCTCGGCGCGCTGGCGCGCGAGCGCCTCGGGGTTGGCGCCCCCGGCGGCCAGCCCGACCACCTCGAAGCGGTCGGGGTTGGCCGCGATGACCTCCAGCGCCTGGGTGCCGATCGAGCCGGTGCTGCCCAGCACCAGCACGCGCAGGCGGCCCCCGGTGGTCTCGTTAGTCACCCACTCATTGTGCCCCGCACGGCCGCGCGGCGGGTGTGCCAGAATCTCCACGAAGAAGCCGACAGGAAAGAGGATTCGCCGTGGCCAGTACCGAGGTGGAGCACTACAACGGCGTCGACGTCGCCGAGGTGCCGTCGGCGGCCTGGGGATGGAGCAGGATCAACGTGCGCACCTGGCACGCCGTCGGGCTTTTCATCGTCATCTTCCTGCTGGCGATGATGTGGGGGAACCACGTCGGCCACGTCGAGAACTGGTTCCTGATCGTGTTCGCCGCCCTGACGCTCGTCGTGCTGGTGCGCGACCTGTGGGGCCGCCGCCGCGGCTGGATCAGGTAGCGTCCGCCGCTTTCGTCCGCCGGATGCTCACGTCACCCGAACCGCTGCGCACGGTTAGGGCGAACTTTTCGTCGCCCTGCTGCGGGCCGTCCGATGGCTCCAGTTCGCTGCTGACGATGCCCGATCCGGTGACGATGTCCAGTCGCACCGCGGTGCCCTCGGCGATGCCGACCGCGACGTCGCCGCTGCTGGCGTGGGCCGACACCCCGCCCCGGACGGCGACCGCGACGTCCACCGACCCCGAGGCGCTCCGCGCCTTCACGTAGCCGCTCAGCCGGTCGACACTCAGCGAGCCGCTGGCGGCCTTGAACTTCAAGTCGCCGTCCAGGTCGCCGACCGTCACGTCGCCCGACGCGGTGGCGATCGAAGCGGTGCCGGCGATCGCGTGCAGGCTGATGGGCCCGGATGCGGTGGAGGCCTTGAACTTTCCCGTCACGGAGTCCACCTCGGCGTTGCCGCTGGCCGACGCGACCCGGACGTCGCCGAAGTCGCCCTCGGCGCGCAGGTCGGCCGATGCCAGCGACGCGTGCAGCCGCGACCGCGCGGGCAACACGATGTCGATGTCGACGGCGGCGTCTCGAAAAAGCGGGATCCCGCGCCTGGCGCCGGAAACGACGAGCTTGCCGTCGCGGAAGTCCACGCGGGTCTGTTCGGCGGCCGCGACGTCGGCGCTCCGCGATTCGTCGCGGGGCCGCACCTGCACGACGGTGTCGGCGCGGTCGGTGGCCACCAGCCGGATCGAGCCATTCCGGGCCTCGATGCTCACGGCGATCGGCTCGGGGGTGGCAAACGTCGGCATTGTGTTCTCCTTCGATGGACGGTGTGTTCGGTGTGTCAGCGCACCCAGCCGGTCACGCGGTGGCCGGAAGTCCGGCCGGAACCGGCCTTGGAGGCGGGCTGAGCCTCGCCACGGCTGGCCACGGCGGCCGCGCGCACCAGCCAGGCGTTCAGCGACGCCCCGTCTCGGCGGGCGGCCGACTCGACCGCCGACCGCAACCCCTCGGGAAGGCGCAACGTGACGCGCCAGGTGCCGCCGTCGTCGTCGTAATGCGCGGCGAACGCGCGATCATCGGGCGCCTCGTCGACCCCACCGCTGACGATGAACTCGGGGTCGCGGCCCCGCAGCCGGACCTCGACGGACCCGGGCGCCAGCTCGCCGGTGATCTCCTCGGCGGCGGCCGACAGGGCTTCCAGCAGCGCCAGCCGCATCGCCGACTCCAACGGCGCGCTCAGCCGCCCGGCCAGCTCCTGCGCTTCCGCGCCGGCGGCCGCCGCGGCGACGAGCAATTCCTGGCGTACGGCGTCGACGTACGGCTGCAGATCCATGGTGTCATGATGACATCATTTTGGTGTCGTTGCAAGTGTCGCGCTGGTGCCGGATCCGCCGTCGCCAGGCGGCGGCGACCGCGCCGGCCACCAGGACGGACAGGGCAACCGCCCAGGGCAGCACGCCGTGTTGGTGCACCCAGCCGGCCAGCGCTCCCTGCAGGCGCGCGGCGACGCGGATCACCGCGTCCTCGGGATTCGCGTTCGTGGTGAACAGGCGCAACTCGTAGACGCCGTAATAACCGACGTACGAGCCGACCAGCACCAGCAGCGCCCCGCCGATCCGGTTGACCAACGGCAGGACGCGCCGCAGCCGGTCGGCCAGGGCCGAGCTCGCCGTCGCCGCCGCGACGGCGAGGACGCCCACCACCAACGTCAGGCCAGCGACATAGGCGAGGTAGACGGAGACGCCCGTGGCCGGCGATCCGCCCCGCAAGCCGGCGGCGGTGACGGCCAGGAACGGCCCGACGGTGCACGACAGCGACGCGATCGCGTAGCTGACGCCGTAGGAGTACATGGAGCCCAGCCGCACGGTGGGGGCCCAGCGCGGGCCCAGCGGCCGGAGGGTCAGCGCCGTCAGCTCCCGGCCCGACAGCAGCCAAACCCCAAGCGCGACAAGCACAACGCCGATGACCACCGTCCCGTAGGGCAGGTATCGCTGCACGGTCGAGGCCGCCGAAATGGTCAGCGCGCCGAACAACCCGAACACCGTCAGGAAGCCGAGCGCCATCCCGACGGTGGCCCCGATCGCGCGGCCCACCGCGCTGACGGGGTTTGCCGCGGGCCGCTGCCCTCGCACCACGAGGAGCAGGTACGCGGGCAGCATGGCGAACCCACACGGGTTCAGCGCCGCGACCAGTCCGGCGGCGAAGGCCAGACCGATCAGACCTTGATCCACCGGGTCAGCGCAGCGCGGCCACCCGGCCGGCCAGCTCGTCCTGGGGCATGGCCGCGGTGGGGTTGTTGACGAACGTCGAGCTGCCGTCGGCCCGGTAGAACACGTAGGCCGGTTGCCAGGGGACGTTGTAGCGGGCCCAGATCGAGCCGTTGGCGTCGTTGAGGTTGGTGAAATTCAGGCCGTACTTGGAGACAAAGTTCTGCATCGCCCCCACGTCCGAGTGCGCCGCGATGCCGACGAAGGTGACGCCGGGGTTGGCGGCAGCCACCTGGCTGACGCCGGGGGCCTCGGCGTTGCAGAACGGACACCACGGCGTCCAGAACCACAGCACCGCCGGTTTGCCCTGCAGGCTCGCGCCGTTGAACGGCGCACCGCTGAGCGTGGTCCCGGTGAACTGCAGGCGGTCGTCGGCGGCCGCGGAGCGCGGCGCGTCGGCGAGCCCGAATATCAGGGCGGCGGCGAAAAGCGCCGCGGCGAAAAGTTTGAGCGGAGTCAAGAACCTCATGGCGTCACCTCGTTTGCTGGTTATGCCTTAACAGACGTGGTGGACGCCCTCGCGGTTCAGATCGCCGGGCGTGAAGCCACGGCGAAGAATTCGCGGAAACTCGCCCCAGCTTGACGCTCGGCGCGGGGCCTATCCGCCTTCGGCGGCCAGCTGCCCGCACGCGGCGCTGATCTCACGCCCGCGCGTGTCGCGCACCGTGCAGGAAACCCCGGCGGCCCGGACGCGCCGGACGAACTCGCGCTCCACCGCCTTCGGGCTGGCGTCCCAGTCGCTGCCCGGCGTGGGGTTGAGCGGGATCAGGTTCACGTGCACCAGCGGGCCGAGCGCGCCGTGCAGCCGCTTGCCCAGCAGGTCCGCCCGCCAGGGCTGGTCGTTGACGTCGCGGATCAGCGCGTACTCGACCGAGACCCGCCGGCCGGTCACGTCGGCGTAGTAGCGGGCGGCGTCGAGGGCCTCGGCGATCTTCCACCGGTTGTTGACCGGGACCAGCGTGTCGCGAAGCTCGTCGTCGGGCGCGTGCAGCGACAGCGCCAGGGTGACCCCGAGCCGTTCGTCGGCGAGTTTGCGGATCGCGGGGACCAGGCCGACGGTGGACACCGTGACCGAGCGCGCCGAGATGCCGAAGCCCTGCGGCGGCGCCTCGGTGATGCGCCGGACCGCGGCCAGCACCCGGTTGTAGTTCGCCAGCGGCTCGCCCATGCCCATGAAAACCACGTTCGACAGCCGGTCGCCGAACTCGTCGCGCAGCGCCGCCGCGGCGGCGCGCACCTGCTCGAGGATCTCGGCGGTGGACAGGTTGCGGGTCAGGCCGCCCTGGCCGGTGGCGCAGAACGGGCAGGCCATGCCGCAGCCGGCCTGCGACGAGATGCACACCGTGTTGCGGTCCGGGTAGCGCATCAGGACTGACTCGACGGTGGCGCCATCGAGGGCGCGCCACAACGTCTTTCGCGTCTGCCCGGCGTCGCAGGTGACCTCGGCGGCCGCCGTGAGCAGGGTGGGGAACATCGCGTCGGCGATCGCGTCGCGCACGGCCGCCGGGAGGTCGGTCATGTCCCGGGGATCGGCGATCAGCCGGCCGTAGTACTGGTGCGCGAGCTGCTTGGCCCGATAGGCCGGCAGGCCCAGCTCGGCGACGGCCGACGCGCGGCCCGCGGCGTCGAGGTCGGCGAGGTGCCGCGGCGGCCTGCTCGGGCGCGGCTCGGTGAACACCAGTTGTTGGACCATGACCTGTCCAGTATCGGTCACCGGCTAGGGAACCAGGGTCAGCACGATCCATGCCGCGACGGCCGACGGGAGGATCCCGTCGAGGCGATCCATCAGGCCGCCGTGGCCGGGCAGCAGCCGGCCCATGTCTTTGATGCCCAGGTCGCGCTTGACCTGCGACTCCACCAGGTCGCCCAGCGTGCAGGTCAGCACGAGGACCACACCCAGCAGCGCCCCGATCCACAGCGGCTTTTCGGCCAGCAGGGTCGCGGTCAGGATCGCGGCGGTGATGCCGAAGACCAGCGAACCGACCAATCCCTCCCAGGACTTCTTCGGGCTGATCGCCGGGACCATCGGGTGCTTGCCCAGCAGCACGCCCACGGCGTAGCCGCCCACGTCGGACGCGACGACGGTGATCATCAGGCAGAACACCCGCCCGGCGCCGTCCTTCGGATACACCAGCAGCGCGGCGAAGGAGGCGAACAGCGGGACCCAGGCGGCCAGGAAGACGGTGGCGGACGCGTCGCGCAGGTAGTTCGCCGACGGCGACCCGGCGAACGGCTCGGGTCGGTGGCTGTTGTCCTGCATGAACAGCCGCCAGACATTGCAGGCCACCACGGTCGCCGCGAAGCCGGCCAGCGCGCCGGCGGCATGGAACGGCCACGTCAGCCACACGGTCACCTGCCCGCCGACCAGAAGGGGGATGAGCGGGATGACGTAGCCGGCCTCGCGCAGCCGGCGCACCACCTCGTGGCTGGCGACCAGGATGGCCCCGGCGCAGTAGGCCACCCAGACGTGGGGCGCGAAGATCAGCGTGACGACGAGAACGGCGCCGATGCTGACGCCCACCGCGATCGCGGCGCGCAGGTCCCGACCCGCCCGCGACGTCTTCTTGGCCGGCTTCTGCATCGTGTTCTCGGGCGGACGCGCGGGCTCGTCGGGCGGATCGCCTGCGCCGGTGGATGCCACGGACATGATTGCTGAGCGGCCGCTAGACCTCCAGCAGCTCGCCTTCTTTGTGCTTGACCAACTCATCGATCTGTGTGACGTACTGATGGGTGGTCTTGTCCAAATCCTTTTCCGCCCGGCCGACCTCGTCCTCGCCGGCTTCGCCGTCCTTGCGGATTCGGTGCAGCTCCTCCATCGCCTTGCGACGGATGTTGCGCACCGACACGCGCGCCTCTTCCCCCTTGTGCTTGGCCTGCTTGACCAGCTCCCGGCGCCGCTCCTCGGTCAGCTGCGGCACCGCCACCCGGATCAACGTGCCGTCGTTGGTGGGGTTGACGCCCAGGTCGGAATTGCGGATCGCCGTCTCGATGGCGTGCAGCTGGCTGGTCTCGTAGGGCTTGATGACGACGAGCCGCGCCTCGGGGACGTTGATGCTGGCCAGCTGCGTGATCGGCGTGTTGGTGCCGTAGTAGTCGATGACGATCCGGTTGAACATGCCGGGGTTGGCGCGCCCGGTTCGGATGGTTGACAGGTCGTCGCGGGCTACGGATACGGCCTTTTCCATTTTCTCTTCCGCGTCGAAGAGTGCCTCATCGATCATTTTCCGCGTCTTCCCCTCAAGTGGTGACCAGCGTTCCGATCTTCTCACCAGCGACCGCACGAGCGATATTCCCATTGGTCAGCAGGTTGAACACCAGGATCGGCATGCCATTGTCCATGCACAGGCTGAACGCCGTGGCATCGGCCACGCGCAGCCCGCGGTCGATGACCTCGCGGTGGCTGATCGCGGTGATCAGCTCGGCCTCGGGGTGATGCCGCGGGTCGGCGGAGAACACGCCGTCGACCGCCTTGGCCATCAAGACCACCTCGGCGCCGATCTCCAGCGCCCGCTGCGCGGCAGTGGTGTCGGTGGAGAAGTACGGCAGGCCCATGCCGGCCCCGAAGATCACCACCCGGCCCTTCTCCAGGTGGCGGACGGCGCGCAGCGGCAGGTACGGCTCGGCGACCTGACCCATGGTGATCGCGGTCTGGACCCGCGTGACGATGCCCTCCTTTTCCAGGAAGTCCTGCAGGGCGAGGCTGTTCATCACGGTGCCGAGCATGCCCATGTAGTCCGAACGGGTGCGCTCCATGCCCCGCTGCTGCAGCTGCGCGCCGCGGAAGAAGTTGCCGCCGCCGATCACCACCGCGACCTGGACCCCACCGCGGACCACCTCGGCGATCTGGCGGGCGACCTGCGCCACCACGTCGGGATCCAGGCCGACCTGGCCGCCGCCGAACATTTCACCGCCGAGCTTGAGCAACACTCTCGAATACTTGGATCGGCTCTCCGGCTGGCCGGAAGCCCCGTTCGTCGGCTCCGTCATCAGACTCCTCGCATGAGAGTGCCATCCCGGGGCGAACTCGTCCGGAACGGCATTTCACATCCTGCCTCATCGCAGCACAATGTTGCGCCGGCGGGGGTCATTATCTGCGCGGTTGGCGATCCGAGTGGATCTGCTCTCCTTCCGGTGCCGGATGTTTGAGCGAACGGCGGGGCGGGGAATCCGCACCAACGCGGGGGGGCGAACCTACGGTCTTGAGAATAAGGACCATGCCTCGCCGTGTGAGGGGCCGATCGCTCGCGGTCGGCGTTGAGCGGGAATCGCTCAACCACGTACGCCAACAAGGAGGAACAGATCCATGGCGGACAACAAATCGGGACCTGCCGAAGCCGTTAAGGGCGTCGTCGAGGACGTCAAGGGCAAGGCGAAGGAAGCAGTCGGCGCGGTGACCGGTCGGGATGACCTGACCCGCGAGGGCGAGGCCCAGCAGGACAAGGCGGAAGCCCAGCGCGACGCGGCGAAGAAGGAAGCGCAAGCGGAGGCCGCTCGCGGCGGCGCCGAGGCGGCTGAGGAGCGCCAAAAGGCCAACCAGTAGCTTGCCGCTGCGATGGGTCCGGTCCGTGAAAACGGGCCGGACCCATCGACTTTCCCGGGCCAGAGTATTGATCCTGCGCACATGCGCAATAAACTTTGCTTGGTTTTGCTCTGAATCGGGTACTCAGCGCTGCGCTGGCAGACATCTCACCGTGAGGTGCCTACGGGTGGGGGGCGATGACAAACTCACGAGTTTGGAGATGTCGTTGGAAGTTTTACTGCTTACCGAGGCAGATGATTTCGAATCGGCCTTGCCCACGCTGAGGTCGTTCACTCAAACGGTGCGGCGCGCCCCCCTTGCCGGCCACATCGACGGGCACCGCGGCGGCGCCGACGTGGCGATCATCGACGCGCGCACCGACCTCGACGCGGCCCGCGATGCCTGCCGGCGACTGACGGCCGACGCGCCGTCCATCGCGGTGGTGGCGGTGGTAGCGCCGGCGGACTTCGTGTCCGTGGACGTCGACTGGCACTTCGACGACGTGCTGCTGCCCGCGGCAGGGGCCGACGAGCTGCAGGCGCGGCTACGCATGGCGATCTCGCGTCGGCGCAGCG
This sequence comes from Mycobacterium sp. 1081908.1, assembly GCF_001673535.1. Classification (GTDB taxonomy): domain Bacteria; phylum Actinomycetota; class Actinomycetes; order Mycobacteriales; family Mycobacteriaceae; genus Mycobacterium. The sequence continues at coordinate 13,660 of NZ_LZLY01000152.1, forward strand.
CGATGGACGGCTCGTTGAAGTTCGGCGACCTGGTGTTGCACCCGGCCAGCTTCACCGCCTCGCTGCACGGCGACGACCTAAGCCTGACGCTCACCGAGTTCAAGCTGTTGAATTTCCTTGTGCAGCATGCCGGCCGGGCGTTCACCCGTACCCGGCTGATGCACGAGGTGTGGGGCTACGACTGCAACGGCCGCGTCCGCACGGTCGATGTCCACGTGCGGCGGCTGCGCGCCAAGCTCGGCCCGGAGCACGAGTCGATGATCGACACCGTCCGCGGTGTCGGCTACATGGCGGCCACACCCCCGCAACCGCAGTGGATTCTCAGCGGCTCGACGCTCACGCCGGTCTGGACGTCGACCGCGCGGCCCGCCACGGATCCCGTCGCGCGGTAGCGAACCCACCGGCCTCAAAGGCGTTGCCGGGCTGCGCTTTTCATAGATTTTTCACAGATCGATGCAGACCGATCAGGCAAAGAGCGGCAATGCCCGCTTGCGCGCCAGCGCGTCCATGCCTTCCTGGATGGCGCCTTCGACCTCGTGGTACTTGGCATCGACGTAGTCGTCGTCATCGGCGCGCGCGGGATCGCGGTCGAGCTCGACGGCCGGCATGAAGCGGGTCCTGATCTTGGCCGGCAGCGGCAGCTGGGGCAGCGCCGCCGGGGCGATGCCCCACGGCAGCGAGACCGCCAGCGGGAACACCTTGAGCCGCAGCACCCGGTCGAGCTTGAGCGCCTTGGACAGCCGATCGCCACGGATCAGCACGGGCATCGCGTCCGCCCCGCCGACGGTCGCGATCGGCACGATCGGCACCCCGGCGCGAATGGCCATTTTCACGAAACCCTTTCGCCCCGCCAGGTTTGCGCGATCGCGCTCGCTCCACGGACGCAGCGAGTCCACTTCCCCACCCGGCCACAGCGCCACGTCGCGACCCTCGGCCAGTGCCGTGGCGATCGCGTCCGGCGCCGCCGGCAGCACGCCCATCGCCCGGAAGTAGCGCCCGAAGAGCGGGATGGCCATCAACGCGTCGTGCGCCGTGCCATGCAGCGGGCGGTCCTGACCGAAGCGCCGCCACCATTGCAGGCCGACGGTCCAGGCGTCCCACACGAACGGGGCGCCCGAGTGGATCCCGATCAGCAGCGCCGGCGGCTCGGGGATGTTCTCCCAGCCGTCGATCTCCATGCGGAACCAGTAGTCCACCAGCACATTCCAGAAAAACTTCTGGCGCTGCAGCGTGGCCTCGTCCTGCCCGCTGAGGTCCCATTGACCGGCGCGCTTGGCCAGCCAGCCGCTGATCCCGCCGTCCTGCCGGCTGCGCCGCTCGCCCATGGTTACCCGCGCCCGCTTGGCGTGGAGCTTCGCTTGGGCGCGTACTTCGGCTGGTCTGTGATCGGGATTACTCATGGGTTTCGGATACCCGCTTCCGGCGCGCGGGATTCCCGCCTACGCAAATCTCCCCGCGCTATCGGGGTAGCGCGGGGAGATGTTTGCAACCGGATCAGGTGTGTGGCGCCGGGGCCGGCGGTTGGCCGGGCGCCGGGCTGGCGTTCGGCGGCGCGCCAGGCGCGGAGCCGCCCGGCACGTTCGACGTCCACATCAGGATGTCCTGCATTCCGTCGTTGTAGACGACGCCGTTAGGCGGCGCGCCGGTCACGTCGAAGTACAGCGTGCCCGTCGACTCCTGCCCCTGCGGGATGGGCGCCGGGTTCAGGCTGCCGGGGGCCGCGACCTTGTCGATCACCCGGTAGTTCTGCCCGTTGGGCCCGCGGGCGATGAAGTCGTTGACCATCGGGGTAACGAGCCCGCCGTCCGACCTGGCGGTGACGTCCGCCTGGTAGAGCGTCCCCTTGGGCGTGTAGCCGGGGATGGTGGCGTTGCTCGGCTGCAGGTTGCTCACCGTGTAGTTGGTGATCAGGGGCCCGTCGATGAGCTGCTCGCTGGTGCCGAATCCCTGGATGTTGGGCGCAGCGGAAGCGGTTGCCGCTGCCAAAACGCCCGCGGCCGCTATCCCGCCGGCAGCAATTGCACTCTTGACGGCTGTTCTGGTGACCTTCATGGTTTTCCTTTCGTGTCGAACACCCACGCAGGGCGATAACCGCACTGGCCTTCCGCATAACCCTTTGGTCGCGGCGCTAAACCCGAGCGAATCGCGCCGAACCGCTTTTCGCGCCACAGAATTCACACGGGCATCAGTGGTTTCGGTTCGCCAGTGATTATTTGCGGCGGCAAGGGGTAGCCGCAGCCTAGAACTCCGGACGTCCCAACGGCCGGCCCGACAAACCGCGAATCGTAAAAGTCAACCCGAATCAGGAAAGGGGAAGTGGCGATGGGCTTTCCGGCTCAGCAACAAACCGCTCCGGGCATCCAGGCACAAATGCAGCCCATTCCGGACTGCGGCGAAAAAAGCTACCGGGGTTCGGGAAAGCTCACGGGTAAAAAGGCGATCGTCACCGGCGGCGACAGCGGCATTGGCCGCGCCGTCGCCATCGCGTTTGCCCGCGAAGGTGCCGACGTGCTCATCTCCTACCTGAACGAGGACGACGACGCGCGCGATGTGGCCCGCTACGTCGAAGACGCGGGCCGCAACTGCGTGCTGGTCCCCGGCGACCTGTCCGACCCGGCGCACTGCCGCGCCGTGGTCGACCGGGCGGTAAAGGAATTCGGCGGCGTCGACATCCTCGTCAACAACGCCGCTTACCAGATGATGCACAAGGACCTCGAAGAGATCAGCGACGAGGAATGGGACTACACCTTCCGGCTCAACGTCGGCGCCTACTTCTACCTCGCCAAGGCGGCGCTGCCGCACATGCGTCCCGGCTCGTCGATCATCGGGAGTTCGTCGGTCAACTCCGATTCCCCCAATCCCACCCTGGCGCCCTACGCCGCGACGAAGGCGGCCATCGCCAACTTTTCGGCCAGCCTGGCACAGCTGTTGGGCGACAAGGGAATCCGGGTCAATAGTGTGGCCCCCGGCCCGATCTGGACTCCGCTGATCCCGTCGACGATGCCCCCGGACAGCGTGGAATCCTTCGGGGAGAACGTGCCGCTCGGGCGCGCCGGCCAGCCGGCCGAGCTGGCACCCATCTACGTGCTGCTCGCCTCGGACGACGCCAGCTACATCTCCGGGGCGCGGGTGGCGGTGACCGGCGGACGGCCGATTCTCTAGGGCGCGTGAACGGCGTTCAGGAGCCCCGGTTTTCGCCCAACTCCTCGACGATCGGGCTTTGGGCGGCGGTCTTCGTGGCGCCGTCGCGTTCCCGTTCGTCGGCGATGGTCACCGACGACGCGACCTGGCCCAGGTTCGTGTAGGTCTCGGGCGGGATGCCCCGCAGCGCCCGGACGGTTTCGTCGTCGCCGCCGTTGCGGCCCGCGGCGTCGAGCAGATCCTGCTTGTTGGCCGGAAAGTCCACGTCGCTGAGGCACTTTCGGAGTCGGCTACGGGTGGTGGTGGATGCGACCATGGCTGTCGGGGTGCCCAGCGGGCCGTCGGCTAAACGTGACGGCGCGTCATTCGGCGCCCCGCGGTTTCTGCAGGATTGATATGGCGCCCTTGGCCTCGAAGAGCGCCAGATGCACGCGTTCGGCGTTCTCGTAGCCCTGCTGCCGCAGCGCCGCATCCAGATCCGCGCCCGTGAGGCGGCATCGGCGCAGGTTGTCGCCGCGCACTTCCCCGTCGCGGATCAGCACCCGAACGGGCGGGTCGACCAGCCGGCGAAACCACCTGAAGAACCGCAGCCGGGCGACAGCGGAGTGGGCGAGTATCAGCGCGATCAGCGCGGCGGTACCCGTCAGCCACGACGTGCCGGACGCGGTCGCGGTGCGGCCGACGATCGCGCCGACCGCGACGGCCGTCACCCAGTCGAACGGGGTGAATTCGGCGATGGTGCGCCGTTGGGTGAGGCGGAAAGCCGCCGCGGCAGTGGCGAATAGGGCGACGGCCTTGGCGGCGGCGCACATCGCGGGCTGCCACCCGTCGAAGAACGCTTGCGACAACTGGTTGAGCATCGGAACTCCTCAATGCTTGATGGTTACTGCAGCTGAAGGGCCAGCACGCCCGCGAGCGCCGTGAGGGCGGCGAACAGCCAGGCGACGTAGTCCCCGATGTGACCGGAGTGGGCGCGATGCAGCGCCGCGACCGCGGGCCGCGCCGCGGCGGCGACGGCGCGCCGCGCCGCGTTGGATGGCGGCCGCAGCCCGACATATGCGACGCCGGCCGCGGCGACGGCACCGATCACCGCCAGCGCCACGCCGGTGAGCGACCAGCCGTGGCCCGCCCCCGCGCCCGGGGAGGGGGCCGCGCCCTGGATGACGGTGGCCGCGTAGCCCGCGGTGTCGGTGAACCGCCGTGCCGCGCCGGCGGCCGCGTCGCTCACCCCGGGCAGCACCCCGATGGCAAGGCAGCCCAACAGCAGGACGACGGTCGGGACATACATGCTGAACGGCGTCCGGAGCAGCGTCGCGTCCGGTTCCTCCTCGCCCTTGCTCGGCTCGTCCGCACCTGACCGGTTGACCGGGCTGCCCCGATCGCCGCCCCAGCCGGTGAAGCAGCGCACGCCGGCGCGCAGCGCCGCGCCGCCGGTCGCCACCGACACCAGCACAAACAGCGCCGAGCCCCATCCGGAGCGCAGGGCTTCCTCGCTCAGCGACTTGCCCAGCGCCGTGCCGAACGGCGGCAGCCCGGCCAGCGCCAACGCCGCCGCCAGGTAAAGGCCGCCGAGGAACCACTGGCCACGCCCGAGCCCGGACAGCTCCAGCTCGTCGACCGTCCGGTAACGGTCCAGCAGGATTCCCACGAGCAAAAACAGCGCCGACTTGGCGCCGGCATGACCGAGCACGTACACGGCCGTGCCGCCGATCGCGTCGGAGCGCAACGTCGCGGCGGCGACCAGGAACAGGCCCATGTGGCTGATCGTCGAATAGGCCAGCAGCCGTTTGAGATGCCGCTGAATCAGGCACATCACCGCCCCGACGACCGCGGTCAGCGCGCCGACCACCACGAACGTCCGCGACACCGCCGCCCGCGGCAACGCGTCCGCGAAGACCGCCCAGTACACCCGCCACATCCCGTACAGGCCGAGCTCGACCATGACCCCGGAGAAGAGCACGCAGACGGGCGCGGGGGCGACGGCGTGCGCGTCGGCCAGCCAAAAATGCAGCGGGACGATCGCGGCCTTCACCATCAGCGCGGCGCAGATCAGGACGAAGGCGCCGACGATGACCGCGTCGGGCGGCCGCTTGGCGAGGGCGATGCCCAGCTGCGCCATGCCCAGCTGACCCACCCGGGCGTAGAGCATCCCGATGCCCACCAAAGTGACGCTGGCACTGAGCGATTGGATGATGCCGAAGTTGAGCGCCCCCTGGATGGCCGACTTGTCTTCGATCTTGATCCCGGTCAGCGCGTAGGCGACGGCGCCCATCAACTCGAGGAACACGAAGAGGTTGAACACGTCCGTCGCCAGCACGAAACCGTTCATCGCCGCCAGGAAAATGAGCATGAGCCCGTCGAAGCGCGGCCCCGCCTCGTCGAGCCCGCGGCGGCTGTACAGCGCCGCGCACGCCATCAACGCACCCACCAGCGTGGCGAGGCCGGCCGACAGCGGATCCGCCGCCAGCGCGATGCCGACCGCCGTCCGTCCCTGTGGGGACCAGCCGCCGATCCAGGTCAGCACCGGGTGCTCCCGCGCGGCCACCGCCACGAACCCGGCGACGGCCGTCGAGGCGGCCGCGGCCGTCACCGTGACCCAGCTGGCGGCCGCGCGCGACAGCCGCTGGCTCAACGCCAGCAGCAGACAGGCGATCACGATGGGGACGGCGACCAGAAGCGGCAACAGCGCGGATGCGATTGCCTGCACCGGTGGCTCAGCCCCTCAGTGCGGACAGCTGATCGGGGTCCAGCGTGCCGTGGCGCTTGTGGATCTGGATGGCCAGCGCCAGCAACAAGGCGGTGACGGTCGCCTGAATCACGATGTCGGTCAACGTCATCGCCTGCACCACCGGGTCGACCACCTGGGCGGGCGCCGGCGAGTTCGACCCGCCGAAGATCGGGGGCGCCGCGCCGCGCTGAAATCCGACCGCCAGCAGCAACAGGTAGGTGCCGGACTGGGCCACGGACAAGCACACCACCGCGTGGATCAGGTTGCGGCTGCGCACGATTCCGAACGCGCCGATCAGCACCAGCCAGCCGGCGACACAGTAGGGATATACGCTCACCGGCCATCACCCCTCTTGACGATCGTGATCTCCTGGGCCAGGAACTGCGCCAGCAACACCGTCATCCCGCAGGCCACCTCCACCCCGACGGCGACGTTGAGCAACGGCACCGAACCGCCCGAAAAGAGATTGCCCAGCGTGCCGGTCGGCAACAGGTTGCACAGAAACGCGCCGCAGACGATCAGGCCGAGCAGGCCGATCACCGCGAACGCCGCCGCCCCCACCACCTCGCCGATATCGAAGACGTTCACCGGCCGCAGGCGATCCAGCGCCCGGAAGCTTCCGGTGACATAGAGCAGATGCAACCCGGCGGCCAGCACCACGCCGCCCTGGAATCCGCCACCCGGCGTCAGGTGCCCGTGCACGATCAGGTCGACGCCGATCGCGGTCGTCACCGGCAACATCACGTAGCCGACCAGTCGCGTCGCGTCCAGTACCGTATCCCGTTGCGGCGGCTGGAATTCCCGCTCTTCGACGGCCGGCCGGAGCAGCGCCATCACGCCGAGCACCGAGCCCAGCAGAATTGTCTCCTCCCCCAGCGTGTCGAGCGCCCGCTGATCGAAGTTGACCGACGCGACGGAGTTGGCGGTCGCGCGCGAAAGCGCCGCAGCCACCGCGAGATCGCGGTACGGGTGATCGTGGCGGCCAAACACCGGCAGTTCGGTGAAACCGATCCACAGCAACGCCGCCAGACCCGCCGCCCCGACGAGGAACACTGCGGTCCGGATGCCGCGCGTCACGGCGCGGGCTCCCCCGGCTCGTCGTCCTGCCGACGCACCGCCCGAATGGCGAGCATGACCATCAACGGCACCACCACCCCGCCAACGGCCAACTGCGACAAGGCGACATCAGGGGCCTGCAGCACCACGAACAGCACGGTGAGGGCCAGGCCGAAAACCGACAGGGGAACGGCCTGACGGTCCGGGGCCGCCGTCAGCGCGACGATCGTCCCGGTGACGCCGACCAACGTCACGGCGACCACGACGAGCACGGTCATGACGGCGCGTCCTCGTCGAGCAGGTTGCCGAGCTGCGCCGCCAGCCGAGCCGTCGCCACCGAAATGACCGGCGCGCTCAGCACGATCAACGCCGTGATCGCGGCGATCATCGCGGACGCCTCGGTCCATCCCCGCAAAATCATCAGGCCCACACCGATTATCGGTGCGCCGAGCGACGTGGTGACCGTCAGCAGGTGCAGGCGGTTGAACACCCCGGGCAGCGCCACCGCGACGACCGCGCTGAGCGACACCACCGCGATCCCGGCGAAGACGACGGCCCACGCTACGGATTGGGCGTTCATCTCTTGCGGGCAAGGAGGCGGGTGTAGACCAGCGCACCCGGAAGCGATAAGAGCGATAACACCAGCGGAACGATGAGGATCGAATCTCGTTGCCACGCAACCGAAAGCACCGTCAGCTCCAGCGTGGCGGCGACGCTGACGAACTCCAGGCCCAACAGCCTTTGGTGCGGCAGCCCCCGCGAGGCCATCACGATGCCGGGCGCGAACGCCCCGAGGGCCAGCAGCAGCGCCGCAACCTCGCCGGCGGTCACCTTTGCACCGCCGTTTCCAGCCGGCTCGGCTGCCGCCGGATCAGGTGCACCAGCACCGAATGCGTGCGCGGATCGCTGTCCAGGACAACGGTTCCCGGCGTGGTGACCAGCGCGAGAACCGCCGCCGCCCGGCGCGCCGCCGCCGCCCGCGCGGGCTCGTCGGGCAAGGGCAGGTGCCGGATCACCGGGGCGCGCGACGTGGCCGCGTAGGTCCAAACCCGGAAGGCCTGGCGCGGCACCTCGCCCGCCGCCATCGCCAGCCAACGCAGCCAGGCGATGCGAAACCGCCAGCGGCCGGCGTTGGCCCGCCGGGCCGAGCGGGCCATGACCGCACACGGCAGCGTGCACGCCGCCATCACCGTCAGTTCCTGCCACGTGCGCGAGCTCAGGGTGGCCAGCCAAATACCGGCGGTAAGCAGCCACCACAGGCCGATCTCGCCGAGAAGCTGGACTAACGGCTCGCGCTTAGCGGCCACGGACCCGCCGGTTCTCCTTTTTGATCGCGTCGACCAATTCCGACTTGCTCATCGTCGAGCGGCCGCGCACGTCGAGCCGGCGCGCCACGTCGAGCAGGTGCTTCTTGCTGGCGTTGGCGTCCACGCCCTCGGCCGACCGGCCGGTGTTTCGCAGACCACCGCGCTCGGCCCGCTCGTCCGACGGACCCCTCTGCTCCTTGGGCTCCCAGTGATCGCCGACCTTTTCGAAGCTGTGCTTGACCGCCGAATAGGCCACCCGGTGGGCGCGCTCCTCGCTGCCGTACTGCTCGGCGGCCGAGTCGTGGGCTTTCGCGAACGTGCGTTGCGCTTTGGCATCGGAACGCCGCAGGGTGCTCGGCAATTCGTCCTTCTTCGGCTGGCCGCTCCTCGTCGTCTTGGGCATCGGACCTCCTCCTGTCAGCCCTCGGTGATCTGCTGCGCCTTGGCGTAGGCCAGCTGCAAGAAGTCGGCGCCCGCCAGCGCGGTGAAGGTGCCCGCGACCAGCCGCGTCAGTCGCGGCGCGAAAATCAGCCCGATGACGAACGCGGTGGCCACCCACATGTCGAGGCAGAACGGGCAGGTCAGCAGCTCGCCCAGGCTGTGGCGCAGCGGGCCGCCGTGCCGGGTTTCCTCCATCACCTCGGCCGGGCCGCCCGACCCGGCGTAGCGCGCGAACGGCGCGCGCAGCGGGCTGGTCACCGCGTCTTTGGAGATGGTGCGCGACAACTTGTGGGTGCCGACGGTGACGGTGACGAGGTCCTGCAGGCTCCAGCGCTGCGGCAGCCTTCGTCCGGTGGCCGCGGCCAAAGCGCCCGTGAGCGCGACCAGCAGGCCGTAGACGCCAAGGACCACCGAGTAGCCCTCCAACGGTCGGGGGTTGTCGCCGCGATACGCGTCGGCCTCGCGCCGCGCGCGCTCGGCCACGCGTTCAGTAACTTCGGTTGCATCGCCCATGGGCGTGGGTTACCCCTTTGAGCCCAGGAAAATCACGACCGGGCCGCACCGGCCAACGTGCGCGTCCGCGTGCCCGGGATATGTCAAGATCGCTGACATGGGTGGTCAGGTTGAAGACGCTCCGCTCGGTTACCTGCTGTACCGGGTGGCAGCCGTGCTGCGGCCGGAGGTTTCCGCGGTGCTCGGTCCGCTGGGCCTGACGCTGCCCGAATTCGTTTGCATGCGCATCCTTTCGATGAACCCGGGCATGTCCAGCGCCGAGCTGTCCCGGCACACCAACGTCACACCGCAGGCGATGAACACCGTGCTGCGCGGGCTGCAGGACGTCGGGGCGGTGGAGCGGCCCACGTCGGTCTCGTCGGGGCGCGCGTTACCGGCGACGCTGACGATTCAGGGCCGCGCGCTGCTGAAGCGCGCCGAAGCCGCGGTCCGGACCGCCGATGCCCGGATCCTGAGCAAGCTGACCGACGCACAGCAGCGCGAGTTCAAGCGCATGCTGGAAAAGCTCGGATCCGACTGATCAGCCGGCGGCCTGGATGCGGGCCCACGGCCGGGCCTCTTCGAGCTCGTAGGCCAGCTCCAGCAGCAGCGCCTCCTGCCCGATGTCGGCCGAAAGCATCATGCCCACCGGCATCCCCTCGGCGGACTGGGCCAGCGGCAGCGAGATCGCCGGCTCACCGGTGACGTTTTGCAGCGGGGTGAAAGAGACCCAGTCGATCAGCCGGTCGATGACCTGGCGATAGTCGGTGGGCGCCAGGTACCCGATGCGGGGCGTCTGGTCGGCGAGGGTGGGCGTCAGCACCGCGTCGTAGGTGCCGAACAGCTGGGCGGTGCGCCTGCGCACCCGGCGCAGGCGCAGGATCGCCAACGGGAGCCGGTGGATGTTGCGGCCGGTGTTGCGCTCCAGTCCCAGCGTCAGGCTGTCGAGCCGGGTGCGGTCGAACGTCTTGCCGAACACGCGCGACCCCATCCGCACCTGCGCCAGCGCCAGGAATCCCCAGTACAGGACGAAATCATCGACAAAACTGGCCGCCCCCGGCGGCTTGTCGAGGTATTCGACGCGGTGGCCGAGTTCCTCGAGCAGGGCGGCGGACTTCAGCGTCAGCTCGCGCACCTGCGGGCTGCACTCGCGAAGGACCGATCGCGTCACCACCGCGATCGTCAGCCGCTGCCTGCCGGGACCGGTCACGTCGCCCACCGGCGCCAGCTTGGGATTGCGCCAGATGCGCTCGGCCTCGCGGTAGAACGCCGCGGTGTCCCGCACCGAGCGGGAGACCACCCCGTTGGCGACGATGCCCACGGGCATCCGGCTCAGGTGGGGGTCCAGCGGCAATCGCCCCCGGGACGGCTTGAGCCCGACCAGCCCGTTGCACGCGGCCGGAATGCGGATCGAGCCGCCGCCGTCGTTGGCGTGCGCCATCGGCACCACGCCCGCGGCGACGAACGCGCCCGAGCCCGACGACGACGCGCCGGCGCTGTAGTCGGTGTCCCACGGGTTGCGGACCGGGCCCAGGCGGGGATGTTCGGCGGACGCGCTGAACCCGAATTCCGACAACTGCGTCTTGCCGACGGGCGCCAACCCGGTGGCCAGGTAGAGCCGGGTGAATTCGCCGTCGGAGGTGGCGTTCCAGGGCGTCCAGGCGTCGGTGCCGTGCATCGTCGGCAGACCCGCGACGTCGACGTTGTCCTTGACGAACGTCGGGACGCCGTCGAAAAACCGCGAGCCGTTCGCGGGGGCGGTCGACGCGGCGGCCCGCGCCTGGTCGAACGCCGCGTACGCCAGACCGTTGAGCGCCGGGTCGACGGCCTCGGTGCGGGCGATGGCGGCCTCGATGACCTCGGCCCTGCCGACCGAACCGGCCCTCAGGGCGTCGGCCAGGCCGACCGCGTCGAGGTCACCGAGGGCATCGTCGCCGAAAGCGTGCACGCGTCGCATGACACGACGCTAGCCGCTCGCGCTCGGTGGCTAGGCCTGGCCCACCTCGAAGCGCACGAACCGCGTCACCGTCACGCCGGCCTCGTCGAGCAGGGCCTTGACGGTCTTCTTGTTGTCGGACACCGACGGCTGCTCGAGCAGCACCGCGTCCTTGAAGAAGCCGTTGAGCCGGCCCTCGACGATCTTGGGCAGCGCCTGCTCCGGCTTGCCCTCGGCCTTGGCGGTCTCCTCGGCGATGCGGCGTTCGCTGGCCACCACGTCCTCGGGCACGTCGTCGCGGGACAGGTAGCGCGCCTTGAGCGCGGCGATCTGCAGCGCGACGGCGTGCGCGGCCTCCTGGCCGTCGGCGCCGCTGTACTCGACCAGCACGCCGACCGCGGGCGGCAGGTCCGCCGCGCGCTTGTGCAGGTAGGTCTCGACGGTGCCGTCGAAGAACGCGACGCGGCGCAGCTCGAGCTTCTCGCCGATCTTGGCCGACAGGTCGGCGATGGCCTGCTCGACCGTGGTGGCGCCGGTGCTGGCCGCCTTCAGGGCGTCGACGTCGGTGGCCTTGGACTCGGCCGCCGCCGCGACGATCTCGTCGGCGAGCTTCTGGAACTCGGCGTTCTTGGCGACGAAGTCGGTCTCGGAGTTGAGCTCGATGAGCGCGCCGCCCTTGGCCGCGACCAAGCCCTCGGCCGTCGCCCGCTCGGCGCGCTTGCCGACGTCCTTGGCGCCCTTGATCCGCAGCGCCTCGACGGCCTTGTCGAAGTCGCCGTCACTCTCGGCCAGCGCGTTCTTGCAGTCCAACATGCCGGCGCCGGTCAGCTCCCGAAGCCGCTTGACGTCGGCAGCGGTGAAATTCGCCATTTCAGCCTTCCCTAGGAGGGGTCAGTGGTTGTTTCGGTTGGGCCCGCAGCGGCGTCGGTGGGGGCTGTGGCGGCCGTTGCTGTCGCCGAGGCCAGCAGCTCCTGCTCCCATTCGGCGAGCGGCTCGGCGGACTCCGCCTCGGGCTTGCCGTCGCCGCGGCCCAGGCCGGCGCGGGCCTGCAGACCCTCGGCGACCGCGGAGGCGATCACCTTGGTCAGCAGCGCGGCCGAGCGGATCGCGTCGTCGTTGCCCGGGATCGGGTAGTCGACCTCGTCGGGGTCGCAGTTGGTGTCCAGGATCGCGATGACCGGGATGCCCAGCTTGCGGGCCTCGCCGACGGCGATGTGCTCCTTGTTGGTGTCCACGACCCAGATCGCCGACGGCACCTTGTTCATGTCGCGGATGCCGCCGAGGCTGCGCTCCAGCTTGTTCTTCTCCCGGGTCAGGCCCAGGATCTCCTTCTTGGTGCGGCCCTCGAAGCCGCCGGTCTGCTCCATCGCCTCGAGCTCCTTGAGGCGCTGCAGGCGCTTGTGCACCGTGGAGAAGTTGGTGAGCATGCCGCCCAGCCAGCGCTGGTTGACGTACGGCATGCCGACGCGGGTGGCCTCGGCCGCGACCGATTCCTGCGCCTGCTTCTTGGTGCCGACGAACAGCACCGACCCACCGTGGGCGACGGTCTCCTTGACGAACTCGTACGCCTTGTCGATGAAGGTCAGCGTCTGCTGCAGGTCGATGATGTAGATGCCGTTGCGGTCGGTGAAGATGAACCGCTTCATCTTGGGGTTCCAGCGACGGGTCTGATGCCCGAAGTGGGTGCCGCTGTCGAGCAGCTGCTTCATGGTTACGACAGCCATTGCCGCCATTCCTTTGTTGTCGGTTGTCGCCCGGCATCGGGTGAGGCCGGGCCCTGGCGCCTGCTGAGATGTCGAACCCTTACTCGGGACCGCTCGGCATCCGGTTGTTGCGCAGACACGCGAAGTCAGCCCGTTTACACGGACCGCGGAATGGAGTTTACACCGTTCAGCCAGGTGCTTTGTCCACAGCGCTGGCTGGCCGGATCGGCGGCGCGGCGCTGAACTGATGCGGTGCGGTGGATGACGCTGGTGCTGATGCTGGGGCTGGTCAGCGCGGTGCCGGCCGTCGCCGACGACGTGCGGCTGGATTGGCCGCTGCGGCCGCCCCCGGCCGTCGCGCGCGGGTTCGACGGCCCCTCACCCGACTGGCGTCCCGGGCATCGGGGCGTTGACCTGCCCGGATCGCCCGGTCAGCCGGTGTACGCCGCGGGCGCGGCGACCGTGGTGTTCGCCGGGGTGCTGGCCGGGCGGCCGGTGGTGTCGCTGGCCCATCCCGGCGGCCTGCGGACCAGCTACGAGCCGGTCCGGGCGGTGGTGCGGGTGGGTCAGGCGGTGACCGCCGAGACGGTGATCGGCTCGCTGGTGCCCGGGCACGCCGGCTGCCGGGCCGCGGCGTGCCTGCACTGGGGCGCGATGTGGGGCCCGGCGTCGCGCGCGGACTACGTGGACCCGCTGGGGCTGTTGAAGGCCACGCCGGTCCGGCTGAAGCCGCTCGACGGGTAGGCCCGCGTGTGAACCTTGGGCGACCCCGCTCGGCGTGTCGTCGCCCAGGGGTCACACCCGAGGTCCCTGGCGCAACACTCAGGCGCGGGGGTGGGCCTGGTCGTGCACGGCGCGCAGCCGGGAGACCGCGACATGGGTGTACAGCTGCGTGGTCGCCAGGCTGGAATGGCCCAGCAACTCCTGGACGACGCGCAGGTCGGCCCCGCCTTCGAGCAGGTGGGTGGCCGCGCTGTGGCGTAGCCCGTGCGGCCCCATGTCGGGGGCGCCGTCCACCGCCGCGACGGTCTGGTGCACGACGGTGCGCGCCTGGCGCACGTCCAGCCGGCCGCCGCGCGCGCCCAGCAGCAACGCGGGCCCGGACTCCGCGGTCACCAGGGCGGGACGACCGTCGGCCAGCCACGCGTGCAGGGCCTCGGCGGCCGGCACCCCGAACGGGGCGCTGCGTTCCTTGTTGCCCTTGCCGAGAACCCGCAGCACCCGAAGCCCGGTGTCCACGTCGTCGACGTCCAGGCCGCACAGCTCGCTCACCCGAATTCCGGTGGCGTACAGCATCTCGACGATCAGCCGGTCCCGCAGGGCCAGCGGATCCCCTTGTTGCGCACCGGATTTCGCGGCCGCCAGGGCCTGCAGCGCCTGATCCCGGCGCAGCACCGACGGCAGGGTGCGATGCGCCTTGGGCACCTGCAGGCGCGCGGCCGGGTCCCCGGTGATCAGGCCGCGCCGCGCCGCCCACGCGGTGAACGCCTTGACCGCCGAGGTGCGGCGGGCCAGCGTGGTGCGGGCCGCGCCCGCGCCGGCGGCCGAGCCCAGCCACGCCCGCAGCACCGGCAGGCTCAGGCTTTCCACGCCGCGGCCGTCCAGGAACGCGAACAGCGAGCGCAGGTCGCCCAGGTACGCCCGGCGGGTGTGCGCCGAGCGGTGGCATTGCAGCGCCAGGTACTCGTCGAACTCCTCGAGGATCGCCTCCACGCCCTTACCGTCGCAGGCGCGGCGGGTTCGGCTCAGCTGACGCGCCGAAGCGTTTCCGGGGTGAGATCTTTGCGCGTCGGATACCCGTCGACGGCCATGATCAGGTCGGCCTCGGCGAGCATCGTGCGCAGCACGTGCACGATCCCGTCGACGCCACCAAGAGCCAGGCCGTAGGCGTACGGGCGGCCGATCCCCACCGCGGTGGCTCCCAGCGCGAGCGCCTTGATGATGTCGGCGCCGCTGCGGATGCCGGAGTCGAAGAGCACGGGCAGCCCGCCGGCCGCCTCGACCACGCCGGGCAGGCAGTCGATCGCCGGCAGGCCGCCGTTGGCCTGCCGGCCGCCGTGGTTGGAGCAGTAGATGCCGTCGACGCCGCCGTCCCGGGCGCGCCGCGCGTCGTCGGGATGGCAGATGCCCTTCACCAGCAGCGGCAGGTCGGTCAGCGAGCGCAGCCAGGGCAGGTCGTCCCAGGTCAGCGCGTTTCCGAAGAGCTGTATCCAGCGCAGCACCGCGCCCTGCGGGTCCTCCTCGGGTGGCCGCGGCAGGCCGGCGCGAAAGACCGGGTCGCTGGTGTAGTTGGCCAGGCAGTGCCCCCGCAGCTGGGGAAAGTTCGACGTGCTCAGGTCGCGGGGGCGCCAGCCCGTCACCCAGGTATCGAGGGTGACGGCGATGCCCTTGAAGCCGGCCGCCTCGGCGCGCCGCACGAGGCTGGCGGCCACGTCCCGATCGGTCGGTGTGTAGAGCTGGAAGAAGCCGGGCGTGTCGCCGAGGGCGGCGGCCACGTCTTCCATCGGATCGACCGTCAAGGTGGAGGCCACCATCGGCACGCCGGTGGCCGCGGCCGCGCGCGCGGTGGCCAGGTCGCCGTGGCCGTCCTGGGCGCAGATGCCGATGACCCCGATGGGCGCCATGAAGACCGGCGACGGCAGGGTCATCCCGAACAGTTCGACGGACAGGTCGCGTTGGGCGGCGCCGACGAACATGCGCGGGATCAAGCCCCAGCCCTCGAATGCCGTGCAGTTGGCCCGCTGCGTGCGCTCGTCGCCGGCCCCGCCCGCGACGTAGGACCAGACCGAGGGCGGCAGCGCCGTGGCCGCCTTGGCCTCCAACTCGGAGAACACCATCGGAAACTGCGGCACCACGCCGGCCAGGCCCTGCAGGTAGATCTCGTTCTGGTAGTCCCCGAAATGCGCCATGCCCGGCTTAAGCCCCCGCCTCCGCCTCGGCCAGCTCCTTCTTCCACTGCCGGAACGTTTCCTCGGTGCGGCCGCGCCGCCAGTACCCCGAGATCGAGGAAGCCCATTGCGCGTCCACGCCGCGCTCCTTGCGGATGTAGGGCCGCAGGTTGTGCATGACGGTTTGCGCCTCGCCGTGGATGAACACGTGCGCCTGCCCGGGCAGCCACTGCGCGGTGGTGACCGCCTCGATCAGCGGCGCGAAGTCACCGGCGCGGTCCTCGGGCACCAGGTCGGCGCGACCGCCGCGGTAGACCCAGCTCACCTCGACGTTGTCCGGTGCGGTCAGCGGGATCTCGTCTTCCTGGCCGGCGACCTCGATGAAGGCCTTGCCAACGGCGTTGGGGGGCAAGGCTTCCAGCGCCGTGGCGATGGCCGGAAGCGCCGACTCGTCGCCGGCCAAGAGGTGCCAATCGGCGGCGGGGTCGGGGGTGTAGGCGCCGCCCGGTCCCATCAGATAGATCGGCTGGCCGGGTTGGGCCGAGGCCGCCCACGTGCCCGCGACCCCGTGCTCGCCGTGCACGACGATGTCGATCGTGAGCTCGCCGGCGGCGACGTCGACGCCGCGCACGGTCATGGTCCGCACCGACGGCTTCTTCTCCGGGGGCAGGTCGGCGAAGCTGTCCAGGGTCAACGGCTGCGGCAACGCCGCCATGTCGACGTCGTCGGTGACGAAGGCCAACTTGACATACGAGTCGGTGAATTTGCTGGGCGCGAAGGTCTCGAAATGACTGCTGCCGAGCACCACCCGGACCATGTGCGGGGTGAGCTGCTCGGTGCGGGTTACTTCGAAGCTTTGTAGAGGTCGACCTGCCACTTATCCTCCTGTCGGACCCGACCCCCGTCGACTATACGAGCCGCGCCGTGGCGGCCCGGGCCGCGCCGGCGCGGACAATCCGCCACCGCCCGTCGTCGCGGCGCGCCAAACCGGCCATCTCGAGCATGGCCAGCGGCCCGAGCACCTGCTCGGGCGCCAGCGCCGACGCGACGGCGAGCTCGTCGACCGTGGCGGCGCCGCGACCGGGCAACGCCTCGTACACCCGGCGCTCGGCGTCGCCCAGCCCGTCGAGCGGCGTGCTGGGCCGCGGCTCTTCGAGCGCCAGCTCTCCGATGCGGCCGACGAGCTCGACGACGTCGTCGGCGCGGGTGACGAGGTGCGCGCCGTTGCGCAACAGCGCGTGACAACCCGCCGACGCCGACGACGTCACGGGTCCGGGCACCGCCGCCACCACCCGGCCGAGCGCCCGCGCCCACGCCGCGGTGTTGGCCGCGCCGCTGCGCAGGCCGGCCTCGACCACCACCGCCGCCCCGGCGACCGCGGCGACCAGCCGGTTGCGGGTGAGGAACCGGTGCCGGGCCGGGCGGACACCGGGCGGGTATTCGGTGAACACCAACCCCTGCTGGCCGATCCGATGCAGCAGCCCGGAATTGCCCGCCGGATAAGGGATGTCGAGCCCGCCGGCAAGCGCGGCCACGGTGATTCCGTCGCCGTTCAGCGCCGAGCGGTGCGCCGCGCCGTCGATGCCGTACGCGCCGCCGGAGACCACCGCCACGTCGCGCTCGACCAGCCCGGCGGCCAGGTCGTCGGCCACCTGCTCGCCGTATACGGTCGACGCCCGCGTTCCGACTACGGCCGCCGCGCGTTGGGCCACCTCGTCGAGGCGCGCCGGGCCCATCGCCCACAACACCATGGGTGGCCCGCCGCGGGCCCTGACCTCGGCATTGCCGAAGGCGGCGAACGCGAGCAGCGGCCACTCGTCGGAGTCGGGCGTGATCAACCGGCCGCCTCGGTCGTCGAGGAAGTCGAGATCGGCCGCGGCGCGGTCGATTTCGCGCCTGGCCTCGGTGTGGCGTGCCAGGTCGGCGTCGACCGATCCGCGCCGGACCCGGTCGGCGGCCTCGACCGGTCCCACGCGTCGCACCAGGGCGGCGAGCGGCGCGCAGGGCGGTTCGGCCACCCGGGACAGGTAGGCCCACGCCCGCTCCACGTGATCGGTCATCGCTGCGCCCCCGGTTGCCTGAAGCTGAGCGCGGTGGCGACTTCCTCGACGCCGGGCATCGGCCGGCCCGCCAGGTCCGCCAGGCTCCACGCGACCCGCAGCGTGCGGTCCAGGCCGCGGATGCTGAGCAGCCCACGGTCCAGCGCCTTTTTCAGCGGGTCCATCGCGGCGTTGCTGGGCCGAAACTTTCGCCGCAACAGCGTTCCGCTCACCTCGGCGTTGGTGCGGAATCCGTGTGGGCGCCACCGCTCGGCGGCCGCGTCGCGCGCCGCCGCCACCCGCCGGCGAACCTGCGCCGTCGACTCGCCGCCGGCGACCGCGATCGCCCCGGCCCGCACCGGATGCATCTGCACCCGCAGGTCGACGCGGTCCATCAGCGGGCCGGACAGCTTGCCCAGGTAACGGCGTTTGGCCGGGGCCGCGCAGACGCAGTCCTGCGGGTCGGCCGGCGCGCACGGGCACGGGTTGGCGGCCAGCACCAGCTGGAAGCGGGCGGGGTAACATGCCACCCCGTCGCGGCGGGCGAGGCGAATCTCCCCGTCTTCCAACGGCGTTCGCAGCGCTTCCAGCGCGCTGACGCTGATCTCTGCGCATTCGTCGAGGAACAACACCCCGCGGTGCGCCCGGCTGACGGCGCCCGGGCGGGCCATCCCCGATCCCCCGCCGACGAGCGCGGCGACGCTGGAGCTGTGGTGCGGCGCCACGAACGGCGGCCGGGTGATCAGGGGCGTGTCCGCCGACAGCAGCCCGACCACAGAGTGAATCGCGGTGACCTCCAGCGACTCGTCGTCCGACAGCGGCGGCAGCAGCCCCGGAAGGCGTTGCGCCAGCATCGTTTTGCCGACCCCGGGCGGTCCGGTGAGCATGAGGTGGTGCGCCCCGGCGGCCGCGACCTCCACCGCGAACCGCGCCTGCGCCTGCCCGACCACGTCGGCCAGATCGGCCGCCGGCTCCGGCTCGGTGACTCCCCCGCTGATCCGGCCGTCCAGGCCGCCGGAGCCACCGAGCCAGCCCTTCAGTTGCCGCAGCGTACGCACGCCCCACACCTCGATCCCGTCGATCAGGCTCGCCTCGGCGAGGTTGTCCACCGGGACGACGACGGCCGGCCAGCCGTCGCGTTTGGCGGCCAGCACGGCCGGCAGCACCCCGCGCACCGGTCGCACCCGGCCGTCCAGCGACAGCTCGCCCAGCAGCACCGTCTTCTCCAGGCGCTCCCACGGGTGTTTGCGCTGCGCCGACAGCACGGCGGCGGCCAGGGCGATGTCGTAGACCGATCCCATCTTCGGCAGCGTCGCCGGCGACAGCGCGAGCGTGAGCCGGGCCTGGGGCCAGTCGTTGCCGCAGTTGGTGACCGCCGCCCGGACCCGGTCGCGCGACTCCTGCAGGGCGGCGTCGGGCAGCCCGACCAGGTGGACGCCCGGCAGGCCATTGGTGATGAATGCCTCGATTTCGACCGTCGCGCCGTCCAACCCGCGCACCGCCACCGAGAACGCCCGCCCCAGCGCCATCAGCCGATGCCCTGCAGGTGGGTGATTTCGGGGGTGCGGCGGCGCCCGACCCGCACGCCGATCACGTCGATGCGCAGCGCCGCCCACCGCGTGTCCTGGCCGGCCAGCCACAGCCCGGCCAGCCGGCGCAGCCGCCACACCTTGCGCGGGGTCACCGCGTACGCCAGCCCGCCGTAGCCGTCCCCGGTGCGGGTCTTCACCTCGACGAAAACCACGGTGCGGGTGGCCTCGTCGGCCGCGATCACGTCCAGCTCGCCGTAGCGGCAGCGCCAGTTGCGGTCCAGGATCCGCAACCCCATCCGGGTCAGGTGATCCACCGCGAGCGCCTCGCCCATCGCGCCCAGCTGGACGCGGGTCATGGTGTGTTCGGTCGTCATGCGGGCCAAGGTGCCCGGCTGCGCTGACACGCGCGGTCCGGTCAGCGGCCTGGAGCCCGGTGCGGCGGGCGGTTATCCCCAGTCCGGCGTCCATCCACAGCCGCGACCGGCGCCGGTTGACCCGGACGCTAGCTCCAGTGCGGGGGCACGTCGTTGCCCGGGCAGTCGGCGGCCCGGCAGTGCACGTCGCGTACCCGCCTGCCGGTCACGTTGCCGTCGCTGTCGTAGGTGTACTCGACCGTGGCCTCGGCCTCGCGCCGGCAGGCGGGGCAGGTCGCCATTTCCGTCTTGAACCGCGACATGGCCCTACCCGATCCGGTCGGCCCGGGTGTAGACGTTCATCGAGTCCTCCCGCAGGAACGCCACCAGCGTGATGCCGGACTCCTCGGCCAGCGACACCGCCAGCGACGACGGCGCGGACACCGCGGCCAGCACGGGAATTCCGGCCAGCACGGCCTTCTGCGTCAGCTCGAACGACGCCCGCCCGCTGACCAGCAGCACGCAGGCCTGCAGCGGAACGCGCCCACGTTCCAGCGCCCAGCCGACGACCTTGTCGACCGCGTTGTGCCGGCCGATGTCCTCGCGGACCACCAGCGGCGTTCCGTCGACGCCGTACAACGCCGCGGCGTGCAGCCCACCGGTGCTGTCGAAAACCTTTTGCGCGGAGCGCAATTGGCCCGGCATCGCCTTGAGCGTGGCCGCGGAAACGGTCGCCGGGTCCGAACCGGGCGAGAAGCGTCCGATCAACCGCACCGCGTCCAGCGACGCCTTGCCGCAGACGCCGCACGACGACGTGGTGTAGAAGTTGCGGGTGACGTCGAGGTCCGGCGGGGCGACCCCGGGAGCCAGCGTGACGTCCAGGACGTTGTACGTGTTCGGGTCGGCGCGGTCGTCGCAGTAGCGGATGGTCCGCACGTCGTCGCGCCCGCCGATAACGCCCTCGGTGAGCAGAAAGCCTTGCGCCAGTTCGAAATCCGAGCCTGGCGTGCGCATCGTCACCGTCACGGGCGCGCCGTTGACACGGATCTCCAGCGGCTCCTCGACGGCCAGGGTTTCGGGCCGGGTGACGGAGCGGTCGGCGGTCAGATGCCGCGCGCGCCGCCGCGCCGTCACGCGGCTCACCAGCCGAACCTCATGCAGCCAAACTACATTGGCCGGCCTCAGACCGCCTCGGCGAGCGCCGCCAGCGTCTCCGCCGACGAGTGGACCGGCCGCCACCCGAGCACGGTCCGGGCCTTGCCGGTGTCCATCACCACCGACGTCCGCGCGGAGTGCAGCCATTCGAGCATGGACGGGACAAAGGGCACCTTGGAAATCGCCGCCGACGCCGCCGAGGCGGCGATCGCGGGAACCCGCACCGGCCGCCCACCAAGCGCCTTGGCCACATCCGACACCGTCACCACCCCGTCGCCGGCGATGTTGTAGGCGCCCGGCGGCGCGGGGGCCGTCGCCGCCAGCGCGATCGCTTCCGCGACGTCGTCGTGGTGGACCAGCTGCAACGGGATACCCGGATCCGGCACGACCGGCTTCAGCACCGGCGCCACCTTGGCGACGGCGCGCACCGGGGCGGGCAGCTGGTTCCAGGGCATCGCGTCGGCCAAAGCCGTCGCGCGGGGCCCGGCGACGATGCACGGCCGCAGCACGAACACCTCCAGCGACGAGCCCTCGGTGATGTCGGCGAGCAGCGCCTCGCACGCGGCCTTCTGCGCCGAGTAGTAGTGCTCGGCGGTTCCCCGCGTCGGCACGTCCTCGGTCAGCGGGACCGGATTGTCGGAGTGGTAGCCGTAGGCCGCCACCGACGAGGTGTACACGAGGCGCCGCGGCCGCTGCGCGGCGACCGTCGCCTCGAACACGTTTCGGGTGCCCTGCAGGTTGATGCGTTCACTCTCGTCGCGCGAGCCCATGATGATGAATGCCAGATGGACCACCACGTCGGCCTGGGCCACCAGGGCGTCGACGGCCTCGCGGTCGGTGATGTCGCCCTGCTGGTAGGTGGTTTTCTGCCAGCCGCACGAAGCCGGGTCGAAGGGCCGGCGCGCCATCCCGATGATCGTCTCCACCGCGGGCTCCCGCTCGAGCGCCGTCACCGCCGCAACACCGATCTCCCCGGTTGGCCCGGTCACCGCCACTGTCAGTCCCACCCGGGTGTGCTTCCCTTCGGAACCGCCTACCAAACCGCGCTCGCGAAAGTCGCCGGCCGATACTCTCGACAAGGGATCACGAGCGGGAACGGGGCAAAAGGGTGGCAGACGACTCGAGTTCGACACCGGGCGGGGACAAGGCCGACCCGGCGACGGTCTTCGCCGCCCTGGCCGAGATCATCTACCAGGGCTCGGACGCCAAACAGATGTACGCGGCCATCTGCATCGCCGCGACCCTGACCGTGCGCGGTTGTGACCACGCCAGCCTGCTGGTGCGCGAAGGCGACCGCTACGTCACGGTCGGCGCCAGCGACCAGGTCGCGCAGCACATCGACGAGATGGAACGGCGTTCCGGCGACGGCCCGTGCGTCGACGCGATCGAGGAGGAGACCCCCCAGATCGACCCCGACCTGACCACGCCGTCGCTGTGGCCCAGGCTCGCCAAGGTCCTCATCGAGGAGACGCCGGTGCGCGGGGCCATGGGCTTTCGCCTCCTCGTCGACAAGCGCAAGGGGGCCGCGCTCAACCTGTTCAGCGACAGTCCCAACGTGTTCGACGCCGAATCCGCGGGCCGGGCGGCGGTGCTGGCGTCGTTCGCCAGCGTGGCCATCAACGCGGTCGCGAAGGGCGAGGACGCCGCGAGCCTGCGCCGGGGGCTGATGAGCAATCGCGAGACCGGCAAGGCGGTCGGCATGTTGATGCTTTTGCACGACATGTCCGAAGACCAGGCGTTCGACCTGCTGCGCCGGCATTCCCAGGCGCTGAACATCAAGCTCGCCGATGTGGCGCGCGCCGTCATCGAGAATCGCGGCCAATTGCCGGCCAACGGCGAAACGGCTTAACCCCGGGACTTAACCCCGGACTACTCCGGCAGCCGCAACTCGGGCTTCTCGACCTCTTCGATGTTGACGTCCTTGAAGGTGACCACGCGCACCTGCTTGACGAAGCGGGCCGGCCGGTACATGTCCCACACCCACGCGTCGGACAGCCGCAGCTCGAAGTACACCTCGCCGTCGGCGTTGCGCGGCGTCATCTCGACACTGTTGGCCAGGTAGAAGCGCCGCTCGGTTTCCACGACGTAGCTGAACTGGCCGACGATGTCCTTGTATTCGCGGTACAGCGAGAGCTCCATCTCGGTTTCGTACTTTTCGAGATCTTCTGCACTCATCTGCTCAGACGTCCCTCTCCCTGACGTGGGAACCTGGTCCCATCTTTCCTCACCGGCATCCGCCAGGCTCGGCCGGAGGGTCCGGTTTGCACTCCGCCACCACGCGCGCACCGGATCCGGTCGCCACGCGCCGGACGTTGATGAACGAATAGCGGTGCTGGGCGCAGGGGCCTAGCTCGGTCAGCGCCGTCGAATGTGCCGGCGTGCTGTAGCCCTTGTGGTCGGCGAAGCCGTAGCCGGGGTGATCGGCGTCCATCGCGACCATCAGCCGGTCGCGGCTGACTTTGGCCAGCACGCTGGCCGCGGCGATGCACGCCGCCACGGCGTCCCCGCCGATCACCGGCAGCGACGGCATCGGCAGGCCGGGCACCCGGAAGCCGTCGCTGAGCACGTAACCCGGGCGCACCGAAAGGCCGGCCACCGCGCGCCGCATGCCCTCGATGTTGGCCACGTGCACCCCGCGCCGGTCCACCTCCTCCGGCGGGATGAAGACCACGTGGTACGCCAGGGCGTAGCGGCGGATCAAGGGGAACAGCCTCTCCCGCGCCTTTTCGGTGAGCTTCTTCGAGTCATCAAGGGCCGCAAGGCTTTCCAGTCGGCTCGGGCCGAGCACGCAGGCCGCCACCACCAGCGGGCCGGCGCAGGCGCCGCGGCCCACCTCGTCGACGCCGGCCACCGGCCCGAGGCCGCTGCGATACAGCGCCGACTCCAGGGTGCGCAATCCGGACGATTTGCGGATGACGGTCCGCGGCGGCCACGTGGTGGCCATCGCTACTGACTCTGCTGGGGGTTCACCGACCCGACGCCACCCCACCGCGACGGCGGCCACACGATGAATTGGGCCTTGCCGATGACGTTGGCGACCGGCACGGTTCCCGAATTCGGGTCACCGGTGCACAGGATGCCCTTGAGGGCTTCGGTCGGGACGCTGGTGCAGTGGGCCCGGGAATCCGCCGAGTGGGTCCGGTTGTCCCCCATCACCCACAGCCGGCCCGCCGGGACGGCGACGGGCCCGAACTCGCTGCCCAGGCAGGGGTACTTCGACGGGTCGGCCATCATCGTGTTCGGATCGAGATACGGCTCCTTGAGCGGCTTGCCGTCGACGGTCAGCCCCGTCTCGGCTCGGCACTGCACGGTCTGCCCGCCCACCGCGATGACCCGCTTGACCAGGTCGTTCTCGTCGGGCGGCACGAAACCGATGAACGACAGCGCGTTCTGCACCCAGCGCAACACGGTGTTGTTCGACCGGATCGACTTGTAGCCGGCGTTCCACGACGGCGGGCCCTTGAAGACGATCACGTCACCGGGGTGCGGCTGACCGAACCGGTAACTCAGCTTGTCGACCATGATCCGGTCGCCGACGCAGCCCGTGCACCCGTGCAGCGTGGGCTCCATCGATTCCGACGGGATCAGGTAGGGGCGGGCGACGAACGTCAGCATGACGTAGTAGAGGACCACGGCGATCACCGCGAGAAGCGCGAGCTCGCGCAGCGTGGACTTCTTCTTGGGCTCCGGCTCGTCCGCCGCGGGCGGCGAGGCTTCGGCGGGCGCGTCGGGGTCGGCGGTGGAGACCTTCGGCTCTGGCTGACCGGCGTCGGGCTGGCGCTCGGGTGAGTCCGGGGTATCGGTCACGAGATCAGCGTAGCCAGCTCGGTTTGTGGGCCGATAAACCGCGCCCGGTCAGCGCTTTTCCTTGATCTTTGCCTTCTTGCCGCGCAGCTCACGCAGGTAGTACAGCTTGGCGCGGCGGACGTCGCCACGGGTCACCACCTCGATATGGTCGATGTTCGGCGAGTGCACCGGGAAGGTCCGCTCGACGCCGACGCCGTAGCTCTCCTTGCGCACGGTGAACGTCTCGCGGATGCCTCCGCCCTGCCGGCGGATCACCACGCCCTTGAACACCTGGATACGCTCCTTGGCGCCCTCGATGACCTTGACGTGCACGTTGATGGTGTCGCCCGGGCTAAAGGCCGGGATGTCGTCGCGCAGCGACGTCTGGTCGACGAAGTCCAGCCGGTTCATCGTAGGAACACTCTTCCTTGCGGTCGCGGCCTGCGACGGCTGCCCACACGCGGGCGTGGGGCGGTCATCAAGCCGATGGTTTTCGGGCTTTTAGTGCGCATCTCGCAGCCGCCGGGAAACGGCCCGGCCCGCTGACGGGTTCGAGACAACTGAACAATTGTGCCAGACGGCCCGCGTGCATTGAAAATCACAGGTAAACCTCGCGGTTCTAAGCACCCCAAAGACGCTGGTGAGTGGTACACATGATTCGGGCCGAAACGGCCCCGCCACGTGCGCGTTTAACGTCCGCGCAGACCGAGGAGACCGACGCATGCGCACCCGCCCGCTCGCCGTGCTCGCCGCCGTGGCGGCGGTGACGCTGGTGCTGGCCGGGTGCGACGAGGCGTTGGTCGAGCCGCAGGGCCAGGGAAAGCCCTCCATCCCCGGGCACGGCCAGCCCGTTCGGCAGTCCCAACCACAGCCGGAGACGGTTCAGCTGCTGTTGGACACCCTGCCGATGCACGGGCCGCCGGAGGCGCTGTCCGGCACGGTGTTCGGCGGCCTGCCGGCGCGGATCCAGCGGGCCATCGACGAGGCGGCCGGCGCCGGGGCCACGCTGTCGGTCGCCGTCCTGGACCGCAAGACGCATGAGCTGGTCTCCAACGGCAACAGCCAAATCGTCGGCACCGCGTCGGTGGCCAAGCTCTTCATCGCCGACGATCTGTTGCTGGCCGAGTCCCAGGGCAGGGCCGCCCTGTCCCCCGACGACCGCCAGGCCCTGGACGTCATGTTGCAGTCGTCCGACGACGGCGCGGCCGAAAAGTTCTGGGGCCAGGGCGGCGGCGACAACATCATCACCCAGGTCGCGGGCCGGTACGGGCTGTCCTCCACCACGCCGCCCAGCGACGGGCGCTGGTGGAACACCATGAGCTCGCTGAGCGACCTGATCCACTACTACGACGCGCTGCTCGACGGGTCGGGCGGGCTGCCGACCGAGCGGGCCGCGGTCATCGTCAACGATCTGGCCCGGTCCACGCCGACCGGAGTCGACGGCTACCCGCAGCGGTTCGGCATCCCAGACGGCCTGTTCGCCGAGCCGGTGGCGGTCAAGCAGGGCTGGATGTGCTGCATCGGCGCCGACTGGGTGCACCTGTCGACCGGCGTGATCGGCGCCGACCACCGCTACGTGATGGTGGTCCAGTCGCTACAGCCGTCCGACGACGCCACCGCGCGCCAGACGATCACCCAGGCCGTCAAGACGATATTCCCCAACGGCCGGATCTGACGGGCTCAGCCCAATAGGTCGGGGCGGCGCTCGCGGGTGCGCTGCAGCGAAACCTCGCGGCGCCAGGCCGCGATTCGCGCGTGGTCACCGGACAGCAGCACCTCGGGGACGTCGAGCCCGCGCCAACTCGGCGGGCGGGTGTAGCTGGGCCCCTCCAGCAGCCGGTTCAGCGCGGGCGAGTGCGAATCGTCCTGTAGCGACGCGGGATTGCCCAGCACCCCGGCGATCAGCCGCAGCACCGCTTCGATCATCACCACGGCCGCCGACTCCCCGCCGGGCAGCACGTAGTCCCCGATGGAGACCTCCTCGACCCGCATCCGTCGGGCGGCGTCCTCGATGACCCGCTGGTCGATGCCCTCGTAACGCCCGCAGGCGAACACCAGGTGCCGCTCGGTGGTCCAGCGCTGGGCGGTCGCCTGCGTGAACAACGCGCCAGCCGGCGTCGGAACCACCAAAAGCGTTTCACCCGAACAGGTCTCGTCCAGGGCGTCGCCCCAGACCGGGGCCTTCATCACCATCCCGGGGCCGCCGCCGTAGGGTGCGTCGTCCACCGAATGGTGCACGTCGTGGGTCCACCGGCGCAGGTCGTGCACGTGCAGGTCGACCAGCCCCGACGCAATCGCCTTGCCCGGCAACGACTGTCGCAGGGGATCCAGGTACGCCGGGAAAATCGTGATGACGTCTATTCGCACGACTGCCCCCTACAGCTCCAGCAGGCCGTCGGGCGGATCGATCACGATCAACCCGTCGTCCAGTGACACCGACGTGACGATCGCGCCGACGAACGGCACCAGCACCTCGCCGGAATCGCGCCGCACCGCCAATAATTCGCCGGCCGCGGTGTGCAGCACCTCGGCGACGACTCCGACGTCGAGCCCCGCCGTCGTGCGGACGGCAAGCCCTTCGAGCTGGTGGTCGTAGTAGGTGTCCGGCTCGTCGATCGGCGGCAGCTCGTCGGAGTCGACGACGAACAAACTGCCGCGCAGCGCGTCGGCGGCGTCGCGGTCCTCCACCCCGGCCAATCGCACCAGCAGCCGGCCGCCGTGCTCGCGCGCCTGGTCGACGACGACGGTGCGCTCCTCGCCGGTACGGGAGTTCTTGGCGCGCAACGTGTTACCCGGGGCGAACCGCGCCGCGGGATCGTCGGTGCGGATTTCCACGACCACCTCGCCGCCGATGCCGTGCGCCTTGACCACGCGCCCGACCGTTAACTCCACGGGAGCGCTACTGGTCGGTGTCCACCACGTCGACGCGGATGCCGCGGCCGCCGATGCCGGCGACCAGCGTGCGCAACGCGGTCGCGGTGCGTCCGCCGCGACCGATCACCTTGCCCAGGTCGTCGGGATGGACGTGCACCTCCACGGTGCGCCCACGCCGGCTGGTGACCATGTCCACCCGGACATCGTCGGGATTGTCGACGATCCCGCGGACCAGATGCTCGACAGCGTCGACGACGACGGTGCTCACCTCGGTCAGCCTTCCTGGGCCGGCTCGGACTGCTCGGACTGCTCGCCGCCCTCGGCCGGCGCGGCCTCGGCGGCCGGCTCCGCGGCGGCGGCGGGCTCGGCCGCCTCTTCAGCCGCCGCCTCAGGCGCCTCGGCCGCCTTGGCGGCCTTCTTGGCCGGGGCCTTCTTCTTCGGCTTGGCCGCCTCGGTGGTGGGCGCGCCGTCGGCCTCGGCCAGCGCGGCGTTGAACAGCTCCAGCTTGGACGGCTTGGGCGGCCTGGTCTGCAGGCTGCCCTCGGCGCCCGGCAGCCCCTTGAACTTCTGCCAGTCACCGGTGATCTTCAACAGCTTGAGGACCGGCTCGGTCGGCTGGGCCCCCACCGAAAGCCAGTACTGGGCGCGCTCGGAGTTGATCTCGATCAGGCTCGGGTCTTCCTTCGGGTGATACCGGCCGATGACCTCGATCGAGCGGCCGTCGCGGCGGGTCCGGGCGTCGGCGACGGCGATGCGGTACTGGGGATTGCGGATCTTGCCAAGCCGGGTCAGCTTGATTTTGACAGCCATGGTTAAGCGACTTCTCCTGTATGTGTCACGCTGCAATTCAGCGACCCGGGCGGGATGCCGGGGTCCGGTTTTGCCTCGCGTGTATGACCGCCACACGGCCTTGGTCGCGCGGCGGACAGCCGCCCATTGTGCCAGAACAGGGCCGCCCGCCAGAAATCCCGCTACATGACCTTCTGGAAGGTCTTGGTCTCCACCCGCCGCGTCATCCGCCAACCCTCGGGGGTGCGGACGAACTCGTCGTCGTACCACAGGCCGCAGAACAGGATCTGGTCATTGTCGCCGCCGAGCACCATCGGGTTGAAGCAGATGACGCGCGATGAGGCCTTGTCGCCGTCGATGTTCACCGAGAAGTTGCCGAGCATGTGCGCGTAGACCGGAAAGTTCGGCAGCACCTCGGACAGCCATTTCTTGACCTCCGGATAGTGGCCCTCGATGCCCCCGAGGGCGGTGTAGTCGATGTAGGCGTCGGCCGTGAAGACCTTGTCCAGGTCGTCGAAGCGGCGGTTGTCGATGGCGGTGGAGTAGTCCACCAGCAGCTGCTGGATCTCTAGGCGGTCGGATATTTCGGCCAGGCTCAACATGCATCGATTGAACACTGCGACGAATCCGCGGTTGGGATCGGTAGCGCCGCGGGCGGTGTGCACTTGGCGCAGGACCGCCAGCAACGAAGGAGCCCGACATGAGCCAAGCGCGGCAATTTTCCCGTTTTCGCAGGACACCAGCGGCCGCCGAGGGGAATAATCCCGTGGGTATGAAAGCAACGATCGCGGGATTAGCAACGGCGCTGCTGATGTTCGGCGGCGCGGGGCTGGTCGCGCCCTCCGCCCAGGCCGCCCCGTGCCCGGCCGGGAAATCCTGCCAGCACTGGTGCCCCGGTGACGTCCTTCCCGCGGGCCGGCCCGTCCCGTGGGACGGCAACATCTGCCATGACTACTACTGGGACTACTACGGCGTGCACGACATCGGCGACGGGGCGAACTACTCCTGGCGCGACATGCCCTGGCACTGACGCCTTAGCCGGGCTGTCCTGGCTGTCCGCTGGTGCCGTCGCCGCCGGGGCCGGTGCCGCCTTGGCCGCCGGCGCCGCCGTGACCGGCAGGGCCGATCAGCCCCGGGCCGCCGCCGTCTCCGCCGGTACCGCCGTTTCCGCCGTGGCCGGTCGGGGAGTTGCCGCCGGCCCCGCCGGTACCGCCGTCACCGCCGAACCCGATTCCGATCACCTCGCCGCCGGCGCCGGCCGCCCCGCCGGCCCCACCGGTGTCCCCGGTACCGGGTGCGCTGCCCGTGACCGTCCCGGAGTCGCCGCCGGTGCCGCCGGCGCCGCCATGGCCGGCGACGCCGAACTCGATGGCCCCGCCGCGCGAACAGGTCGGTGACGGGCACTGGCCAACCGTACGGCCGCGGGCCGGCTAGACCTGTTGGTCGTGGC
>NZ_LZLY01000153.1 GCF_001673535.1 Mycobacterium sp. 1081908.1
CCAGCTGCAGGTCGTAGACCAGCTTCAGGTCGCGGACCCGGGACTGGTCCGCATCGCTTTGGCGGCGGTAAAGCACCGAGACGAAGGCGCCGGCGACTGCGGCCCACAGCGCCAGGATTACAGCGAGCTTGAGGAGTTCCACCCGATTGGTGAAAACCAGTGCGGAACTGGCCCCCATGGCGAGGACCAGCAACGCCGTCAAGAGCACCCACCCCGGCCTGCGGCCGCCGCGCCGAACCCGGGCGCCGCGGGACAGAACGGTCATGGCCTGAGAGTACCTGCGCGAGGTCACTCCGCGTGTCGCGCGGCTCCGGCGATTCCCAACCGGGTTGATCGCCGGGCCGCCGGGCGCGCTAGGTTTCCGCGCCCTCGCCGTGCTCGGTCGGATCCTGCGGGGACTTGCAGCAATGCTGCAGCCACAGGGCGGCGACGACCAGGGCCAGCGCGCTGACGGCGGCCACCACCGCGCCGGCGGTGTCCTGCTCGGCGGCCCGCATCCACGACCGCCGCGGCAGCACGTACACCAGCACCGCGACCCACCAGCCCAGCACCAGCGCGCCCACCCAGGCCGACGCCTTGGCGACCACCACGCTGCGCGCCACCGCCAGCGGGTGCAGCCACCCGGGACCGTCGCCGATCTCGCCGTCGTTGATCTTGACCCGCACGTAACGCGCCCAGAGCGCCTCGCCGATGGCCACCGCGAGCAGCGACAGGCCGGTCAACGCCGTGATCGGCGGAAACCAGCGATACAGCGACATCACCAGCAGGTAGCCCACCACCGCAGCGCCGACCACCGCGGCCGTCAGGTCACGCTTGCGGGTCGGGCCCATCAGGTTTCCGATTCCGGGTTTTTGTCGAGCTTGAGCGTCAGGTTGGACAGCCGAACGCCGGCCCGATCGGCCGGGTCCAGCTCGGCCAGCAGCTGCGCGACGGGACGCCGCCCCTCCGCGACCGTCAGCCGGGCGTCCGGCTCGATGGCCAGCCACGGCACCATCACGAAGGCCCGCAGGTGGGCCAGCGGGTGCGGCAGCGTCAGGTTGGGCTCGCGGGTGATCACTTCCGTTTCGCCTTCGCCGTAACAGGCGACCAGGTCGACGTCGAGCGAGCGAGGGCCCCAGCGCTCGCCGCGAACCCGGCCCGCCGCCCGCTCGAACTCCTGCCCCCGGCTCAGCCAGGCCTGCCCGTCGCACGCCGGGTCGTCGGCGACGAGCACCGCGTTGAGAAACGGCGCCTGATCGACCCGACCCCAGGGATCCGTCTCGTAGATCGGAGACACCGCGACCACGACTTCCCGAAGCCCGTCGACCACCGACTGCAGCCGGGCCAACCGGTCACCCAGGTTGGAGCCGATGGACAGCACGACGCGGCTCATACCGCCCCGCCGCCGGCCGGGATCACCGAACCGCGACCGCCGCGCCGCGACCGCCGGACCACGACGGCCACGTCGGCGAATTGTTGCGGGATGGGGGCTTGCGGCTTGTGCACGACCACCTCGACGGCGTGCACCCGCGCGTCGCGCATCACCCGGTCGGCGATCTCGGCGCCGACCGTTTCGATCAGCTTGCGCGCCGGCCCGGCGACGACGTCGGCGGCCAGTTGCGCCAGCGCGCCGTAGTCGTACGTGTCGGCCAGGTCGTCGCTCGCGGCGGCGTCGGCCAGGTCGATCCACACGGTGATGTCGACGACGAAATCCTGCCCGGTCGCGCGCTCGTGTTCGAAGACGCCGTGCCGGCCGCGAACGGCCAAGCCGCGCAGCTCGATTCGATCAGCCATTCCGGGTCCATGCCTCGACGACCTTGAGGGCATCGACGGTGGCGCGGACGTCGTGCACGCGCACGCCCCAGGCCCCGTGCAGGGCGGCCAGCGCGGAAATCACCGCGGTCGCCATCTCGCGCCCGTCGGGCGGTCGCGGCGACCCTTCGGGTCCGGCCAGCAACGTGCCGAGGAACCGCTTGCGAGAGGCGCCCAGGAGCACCGGTATTCCGGTGGCGACGAGCTGCGGCAGCGCGTGCAGCAACGCCCAATTGTGTTGTCCCGTCTTGGCGAATCCCAGCCCGGGGTCGATCACCAGCTTCTCGGGATCGACACCCGCGGCCACCGCGCTGTCGACGTTGGCGAGCAGCTCGGCGCGCACCTCGGCCACCACGTCGCGATACCGCGGGGCCTCGTGCGGGCGCTCCGGCGACACCGGCCGCCAGTGCATCAACACCCACGCCACACCGGCCTCGGCAACGAGCGGGGCCATCGCGGGGTCGGCCCGACCACCGGACACGTCGTTGACGATCCGCGCGCCGCTCTGCAGCGCCGCCCGCGCGACCTCGGCGTGCATGGTGTCGATGCTGACGGTAATGCCTTGTGCGGCAAGCTCTTTGACGACGGGGACCACACGCGACGACTCGACCCGTGGGTCGATGCGGACGGCGCCGGGACGGGTCGACTCCCCTCCGACGTCGACGATGCCCGCTCCCTCGGCGGCCATCGCCAGGCCGTGGGCGACGGCGTCGTCGGCATCGAGGTAGCGCCCGCCGTCGGAGAACGAATCGTCAGTGACGTTCAGGACTCCCATCACCTGCACGGGCGCCGGACTCACTTGCGCAGGATGAGGTCGAGCGCTTCGGCCCGGGAGGCGGGACTGGTCTTGAACATGCCACGCACCGCCGACGTCGTGGTGACGGCGCCGGGCTTGCGGACGCCGCGCATCGCCATGCACAGGTGCTCCGCCTCGACGACGACGATCACCCCGCGCGGATCGAGCTTGTTCACCAGGGCGTCGGCGATCTGGCTGGTGAGCCGCTCCTGTACCTGGGGCCGCTTGGCGTAGAGGTCAACCAGGCGGGCGATCTTGGACAGGCCGGTCACCCTGCCGTCTTTGCCGGGGATGTAGCCGACGTGGGCCACCCCGTGGAAGGAGACCAGGTGATGCTCGCAGGTCGAGTACAGCGGGATTTCCTTGACGATCACCATCTCGTCGTGGTCTTCGTCGAACATCGTGTTCAGCACCGAGTCGGGATCGGTGTAAAGCCCCGCGAACATCTCCCGATACGCGCGCGCGACGCGGGCCGGCGTGTCCTGCAAGCCGTTTCGATCGGGGTCTTCCCCGATCGCGTACAACAGCTCGCGGACCGCGGCCTCGGCGCGTTGCTGGTCGAACGCCCGGATGCGCGGAGTCTGCTGGCGGGTGTCCGGCCCCAAATCGGGCCCCAAATCCGCGAGAGCCATCGAATCTCCGTTCGTCAGCCGTGCGCCGGCGGGTTGGACCGGCTCACGTCGTCATCCTCTTTCTCGGGGGACTTTCCGGCATCCGGGTGGGATTGGCCGGGCGGCGGATACGGAGGATACGGCGGGTAGGGCGGATGGGCCGGGGGGCCGGGCTGGCCCGGGTAGCTCGGCACCGGCTGCGGCCAATAAGGCTGCTGCGGGGGCTGCGCGGGCGGATACCAGTAGTTCGGCTGGTGTTGCTGCTGTGGGGGCGGCGGCCATCCCGGCGCGTGCCAGCCGGCCGGGGCGCCGTAGTCCGGCTGGGTCGGGCCGTGCGGGACGGGCTCCCGATTGCCGCCGGGTTGACCACCGTTAAAACCGTTGGGGCCGTTGGCGTTTCGGTCGGCCTCCGCGCGTGCGGCCTCGGCGGCTTGGCTGGCCGCGGCGATGGCCGCCTTGAAGGCGGGCTCGGCGACCGGCGGCGGCCACGGCTCGCCGCGCTCCATGGCCAGCTCGCCGGGCGTCTTGATCGGCGGCTTGTCCGACGGGATGCGGCCGCCGAAGTCGTCGAACATGGTGAGCCGCGGGCGCTTTTCGACGCCGGAGAAGATTCCCTCCAGCTCGGGCCGGTGCAAGGTTTCCTTCTCCAGCAGCTCACCGGCCAGCGTGTCGAGCACGTCACGGTATTCGGTGAGGATTTCCCAGGCCTCGGTGTGCGCGGCCTCGATCAGCTTGCGCACCTCGTCGTCGATGTCGCGGGCGACCTCGTGCGAGTAGTCCGCCTGCGTCCCCATGGTGCGGCCCAGGAACGGGTCGCCGTGCTCGGTGCCGTACTTGACGGCGCCCAGCTTGGAGCTCATCCCGAATTCGGTGACCATCGAGCGCGCGATCTTGGTGGCCTGCTCGATGTCGGAGACCGCGCCCGTGGTGGGCTCGCGGAACACCAGTTCCTCGGCGGCGCGACCGCCCATCGCGAACACCAGCTGGGCGATCATCTCCGAGCGCGTCCGCAGGCCCTTGTCCTCCTCGGGCACCGCCACCGCGTGCCCGCCCGTGCGTCCGCGGGCCAGGATCGTGACCTTGTAGACCGGGTCGATGTCCGGCATCGCCCAGGCCGCCAGCGTGTGCCCGCCCTCGTGATAGGCGGTGATCTTCTTCTCCTGCTCGCTGATGATCCGGCCCTTGCGGCGCGGACCGCCGATCACCCGGTCGACCGCCTCTTCCAGGGCGGGGCCGGTGATGACGGTGCCGTTTTCGCGGGCGGTCAGCAGCGCGGCCTCGTTGATGACGTTGGCCAGGTCGGCGCCGGTCATGCCGACGGTCCGCTTGGCCAGCCCGTCCAGGTCCGCGTCCGGGGCGATCGGCTTGCCCTTGGAGTGCACCCTTAAGACTGCTCGTCGCCCGGCCAGGTCGGGGTTGCTGACCGGGATCTGGCGGTCGAAGCGGCCGGGCCGCAGCAGCGCCGGGTCGAGGATGTCGGGGCGGTTGGTGGCCGCGATCAGGATGACGCCGGCGCGATCGCCGAAACCGTCCATCTCGACCAGCAGCTGGTTGAGCGTCTGCTCACGCTCGTCGTGGCCGCCGCCCAGCCCGGCGCCGCGCTGGCGGCCCACCGCGTCGATCTCGTCGACGAAGATGATGCACGGGCTGTTCTGCTTGGCCTGCTCGAACAGGTCGCGCACCCGCGAGGCTCCGACGCCGACGAACATCTCCACGAAGTCGGAGCCGGAGATCGTGAAGAACGGCACGCCGGCCTCGCCGGCCACGGCGCGGGCCAGCAGCGTCTTGCCGGTTCCGGGCGGCCCGTAGAGCAGCACGCCCTTGGGGATCTTGGCGCCCAGCGCCTGATACCTGCTGGGGTTCTGCAGGAAGTCCTTGATCTCGTAGAGCTCCTCGACCGCCTCGTCGACGCCCGCGACGTCGGCGAACGTGGTCTTGGGCATGTCCTTGTTGAGCATCTTCGCCCGGGACTTGCCGAACCCGAAGCCCATCCGGGCGCCGCCCTGCATCCGGGAGAACATCACGAACAGGCCCACCAGCAACAGCAGCGGCAGCACGTAGACGAGCAACTCGCCGAGGATGCTGCCCTCGTTCACGACGGTGCTGACCTTCGCGTTCTTGGTGTTGAGCGCGTTGAACAGATCGACCGCATATCCGCTGGGGTACTTGGTGATGACCTTGTCGGAGTTGTCGGTGTCCTTGTTGCCCTTCTTCAGGGTCAACCGCAGCTGCTGCTCGCGGTCGTCGATCTGCGCGCTCTTGACGTTGTCGCCGCTGATCTGGGCCATCGCCACCGAGGTGTCGACGGGCTTGTAACCGCGGGTGTCGTCGCTAAAGTAAAAAAACGACCAACCCAGCAGCACCACAACGGCGATCGCCGTGAGGGTGCGAATCACGTTTTTCCGGTTCATCAATCATCGGCCTCGCCGGCCAGGTCCTTCCCCGATACACGAAGCTGCAAAAGTCCAGGCTACCGCTAGTGCTGATCGCCAGCCCCGGCGAGCCGGGGCGTCATCGTCCTCACGAGACAACGAGCGGCAGTTCCCGGTCTGGTTCCCGACGTGGCCAACGACACGGTCGGCGGGCCGTCACTCGTAGTAGCGGGCCTCGACGACGTTTCCGTCGGGGTCGGCGAAGTAGTACGTCTGCGGTGACCAACCTCGGGCCCCGAAGCTGTGCGTCAACCGCGCGCCCGTGTCCACACCCGCCGCCTGCAGGCGCGCATCCAGCGCCTCGTATTCGGCTTTCGACAGCGCGAGACAGACGTGGTTGACGGGTTGGCCGGCGCTTCCCTCGGCCACCGCGGACGACGCCGCGGCCGAAGCCATCTCGAGCGGCATCAGATCGATGATGGAGTCGTCGCACACCCGCACGCTCGGGAACGGCGCCTCGCCGGCCTCGAACTCCGCGAAACGCACCGGCGCCAGCCCGACCACTGTCGTGTAGAAACCCATCGCCGCCCGGGCGTCCCTCGTCCAGAGAACCACGTGGTCCAATCGCATGCCCAAATTATGCGGCGGGGCGGCGCAGGCGATAAAGAAGCCCTTCTCAGCCCGGGGTCCTTGTGATTTGGTGAGACGGTGCTTTCGTCGACCCAGCGGTTAGTAGACACAAATGGCGTGCAATTGCGGGTGACCGAGGCGGGAGACCGCGGCGCGCCCGTGGTCATCCTGGCCCACGGCTTTCCCGAGCTGGCCTATTCCTGGCGACACCAGATACCGGTCCTCGCCGCGGCGGGCTATCACGTGCTGGCGCCCGACCAGCGCGGCTACGGCGGCTCGTCCCGTCCGGATTCGATCGAGGCGTACAACATTCACGAGTTGACCGCCGACCTGGTCGGGTTGCTCGACGACGTCGGGGCCGAGCGCGCGGTGTGGATCGGACACGACTGGGGTGCGCCCGTCGCGTGGCATGCGCCGCTGCTGCACCCCGACCGGGTGGCGGCGGTCGCCGCGCTCAGCGTGCCGGCACTGCCCCGCTCACATGTGGCGCCGACGCGGGCATGGCGCAAGCTGTTCGGCGAGAACTTCTTCTACATCCTCTATTTCCAGGAGCCCGGCGTCGCCGACGCCGAACTCGGCGGCGACCCCGCCCGAACCATCCGACGGATGATGGGCGGGCTGAACGGTTCCGGCGGCGCGGACGCGCTGATGCGGATGGCCGCTCCCGGGCCCGAGGGCTTCGTCGATCGGCTTCCCGAGCCGGACGGGCTGCCGGACTGGATCAGCCAGGACGAGCTCGACCATTACATCGCCGAGTTCTCCCGCACGGGATTCACCGGCGGCCTGAACTGGTACCGCAATTTCGACCGCAACTGGGAGACCACCGCCGAACTCGACGGCGCGAAGATCGGCGTGCCGTGCCTCTTCATCGCCGGAACCGGCGACCCGGTGCTGTCCTTCACCAGTCGCGACCGCGTTTCGGAGGTGATCTCCGGCCCGTACCGCGAGGTGATGATCGACGGGGCCGGGCATTGGCTGCAGCAGGAACGGCCCGACGAGGTGAATGCGGCACTGCTCGAGTTCCTCAAAGGAGTGGAATGGTAATGGGACTCCCGCTGCGTTTCGGCGTCTTCATCACGCCGTTTCATCCGATCGGCCAATCACCCACGGTCGCTTTGGAATACGACATGGAGCGTGTCGTCGCGCTGGACCGTCTCGGCTTCGACGAAGCCTGGTTCGGCGAGCACCACTCGGGTGGCTACGAGCTGATCGCCTGCCCGGAGGTGTTCATCGCGGCCGCGGCGGAGCGGACGAAGCACATCCGGCTGGGCACCGGGGTGGTGTCGCTGCCCTATCACCATCCACTGATGGTGGCCGACCGCTGGGTGCTGCTGGACCACCTGACCCGCGGCCGGGTCATGTTCGGCACCGGGCCCGGCGCGCTGCCGTCGGACGCGTACATGATGGGCATCGACCCGGTCGATCAGCGACACATGATGCAGGAATCCCTGGAGGCGATCCTGGCGCTGTTCCGCGCGGGTCCGTCCGAACGGGTCGACCGCCACACCGACTGGTTCACGCTGCGCGACGCGCAATTGCATATCCGCCCGTTCACCTGGCCCTACCCCGAGATCTCCACGGCGGCAATGATTTCGCCGTCCGGTCCGCGGCTGGCCGGCGCGCTGGGTACGTCGCTGCTGTCGCTGTCGATGTCGGTGCCGGTCGGCTACGCCGCGCTGGAGAACACCTGGGAGGTGGTGCGCGAGCAGGCCGCCAAGGTCGGCCGTGACGAGCCGGACCGGGCTTCCTGGCGGGTCTTGAGCATCATGCACATTGCCGACAGCCGCGAGCAGGCGATCGACGATTGCACCTACGGGCTAAAGGATTTCGCCAACTACTTCGGCGCGGCGGGCTTCGTGCCGCTGTCCAACGCGGTCGACGGCGAGGCGCAGACGCCGCGCGAGTTCGTCGCGGACTATGCGGCCCAGGGCAATTGCTGCATCGGCACGCCGGACGACGCGATCGCGCACATCGAAGACCTGCTCGAACGGTCCGGCGGTTTCGGAACGCTGCTGATGCTCGGCCACGATTGGGCCTCGCCGGAAGCGACGTACCACTGCTATGACCTGATGGCCCGCAAGGTGATTCCCCATTTCAAGGGACAGCTCGAAGCGTCCCGTTCCTCTCATGACTGGGCCAGGGGCAAACGCGACGAATTGATCGGGCGCGCCGGCGAGGCCATCGTCAACGCCATCACCGAACATGTCGACGAGCAGAAAGGCGTGGAAAGCTGATGCGCGCTGCGGTGTTACGAAACGGACGGATGGTCTACCGCGACGATGTGCCCGAACCGGTGCCCGGGCCGGGCCAGGTGCTGGTCGGTGTGCGGGCGTGTGGAATCTGCGGCTCCGACTTGCATTTCGCCGCCCACGGCGACGAGGTGATGGAGATGACGGCCCAGGTGGCCGCCGGCGCCGGCGGCATGGGCGTCGACCTGAACAGCGACGTCTACATGGGTCACGAGTTCAGCGCAGAGGTGCTCGAAGCCGGTCCGGATACCGACACCCATCCGCCGGGGACCATGGTCACCTCGCTCCCGGTTCTGCTGTCCACCAAGGGTGTCGAGCCGATCGTCTACAGCAACAGCACGATCGGCGGCTACGCCGAACGGATGCTGCTCTCGGCCCCACTGCTGTTGGCCATCCCCAACGGCCTCGATTTCAAGCATGCCGCGTTGACCGAACCCATGGCGGTCGGGTTGCACGCCGTCAACAAGTCCAACATCGCCCCCGGCGAGACCGCCCTGGTGCTCGGCTGCGGTCCGATCGGCATCGCCATCATCGCCGCCCTTCGGGCGCGCGGCGTCGAGACCATTGTGGCGTCGGACTTTTCGCCGAAGCGACGCGAGCTGGCCACCGCGATGGGCGCCCACCAGACGCTCGATGCGGCCCAGGGATCGCCCTTCGACTCCGTCAAACCCGTCGTCGTGTTCGAGGCGATCGGGGTGCCGGGAATCATCGACGACGTGCTGCGCCGGGCGCGGCCCGGCACCCGGCTGGTTGTCGCGGGGGTGTGCATGCAGGCCGACACCGTGCATCCCTTCTTCGCCATCGCCAAGGAGATCAACGTGCAGTTCGTCCTCGCCTACAACCCGGAGGAGTTCGGCGACTCGCTGCGCGCGCTGGCCGAGGGCCAGATCGACGTCACCCCGGTGATCACCGGGGAGGTCGGGCTGGACGGGGTCGGCCAGGCCTTCGACGACCTGGCCGACCCCGAGCGGCACTGCAAGATCCTGGTGACGCCGTAGGCGGACGCCAGTAGCTAGGCCCAGCTGGACCCGACCGTGCTGTCGGTGCTGGCCATGTTGCTCCCGGCCGCCTGCACCTTCTGGCCGTGGGCATTCGCCTGCTCGTAGATCACCTGGAAATTGCGGCCCAGCTCGGTGACGAACTGCTGGCAGGCCGTCGAGCCGGCGCCGCCCCAAAAGTCCCCGGCCGCAAGCACATCGCGAACGATGGCCTGGTGTTCGGCTTCCAGCGACGCGGCCTGCGCGCGGATGGTGGCGCCGTGGGCGTCGACATCGCCGAATTGATAGTTGATGGTCATGCGAAAGATCTCCTGTTCTGATTGGTTGGCTAGCTGCCCAGGACCTGCTGCGAGGCCTGTTCTTGCTGCTCGTAGTTGTTGGCGTCGCGGACCAGGCCGTCGCGCACCCCGTGCAGCATGGTGACGATGTTGCGGAAGGCCTGATTCATCTGGCCCATGGTGTCCAGCGAGGTCGCCTGCGCCTGGCCGCTCCAGCCCGCGCCGGAGATGTTCTGCGAGGACGCCCACATCCTGCGGGCCTCGTCCTCGACGGTCTGGGCGTGGACCTCGAAGCGGCCCGCCATGTCCCGCATCGCGTGCGGGTCGGTCATGAATCGTGCGGTCATATCATTCTCCTTCGAAAAGAGTTGTGGTATCTGCTAATTGGTCAGCTGTGGATCGCGGAAGCGCTCCCTCCCTTCCGTCATCCGACCACGCGCGGCAACACGCTGACCCGCGGCAACTCGGCGGCGCCGGACGCCCGCATCTCCATGCCCGCGACCGTGGTCGCGGGAACGCTGCGGGCCACCATTGGCGGCGCCGCGGGGGCGGCCGACATTGGTGAGACGGCCGGCGCCTCAGCGGCGGGAACCGGCGCCGGCGTCCAACCCGAGGGCACCG
>NZ_LZLY01000154.1 GCF_001673535.1 Mycobacterium sp. 1081908.1
CGCCGCGAGTGCCCGCCCTCGCGCGTCACGTCCCAGCTGCCGGGCAACGACGACTCGAGTCGAGCCCCGTCGCCGACCAATTCGGACACGGCGCGGTAGCCGTCGGCGACGATCGAGCACACGGCGTCGGGATCGCACAGGCCGGCGCCGGCGGCCAGGGTGTCGGCGACGGGGCTCGATTCGACGAGGCGGTGCCCGGCCGCTGGGACGTGACGCGCGAGGGCGGGCACTCGCGGCGGCGCATCGTGCACGCCGGCGGCGACGCCACCGGCGCCGAGGTGCAGCGCGCGCTCGACCACGCCGCGGCCACCCTCGACATCCGCACCGGTCACGTGGCCCTGCGGGTGCTGCACGACGGCGCGTCGGTGACCGGCGTGTGGGCGGGCAACCCGGACGGGTACGGCATCGTCAGCGCGCCGTCGGTGATCCTGGCGTCCGGCGGGCTCGGGCACCTCTACGGGGCGACCACCAATCCCGACGGCTCCACCGGCGACGGCATCGCGCTGGCGCTGTGGGCCGGCGTGCCGGTCAGCGACCTCGAGTTCATCCAGTTCCACCCGACCATGCTGTTCGGCGGCGGGGGTGGGCGCCGTCCGCTGGTCACCGAGGCCATCCGCGGCGAGGGCGCGATACTGCTTGACTCCCAAGGCAATTCGGTCACCGCAGGCGTTCACCCGATGGGCGACCTGGCCCCCCGCGACGTCGTCGCGGCGGCCATCGACGCGCGCCTGCGCGAGACCGGCGACCCCTGCGTCTTCCTCGACGCGCGCGGCATCGCGGGCTTCGAGGCGCGGTTCCCGACCGTCACCGCCGCGTGCCGCGAGGCCGGGATCGACCCCGTCCGCCAACCCATTCCGGTGGTCCCCGGCGCGCACTACAGCTGCGGCGGCGTCGTCACCGACGTGCACGGGCAGACCGAGTTGCCCGGGCTGTTCGCCGCCGGCGAGGTGGCCCGCACCGGGATGCACGGCGCGAACCGCCTGGCGTCCAACAGCCTGCTCGAGGGGCTGGTGGTGGGCGGCCGCGCCGGGAAGGCCGCGGCCGCGCACGCGGCGGCCGCCGGACGCACCCGCGCCGTCGCCCCCGAGCCCGTCGCCCACACCGCCACGCCGCGCGCCGACCTGCACCGGGCCATGAGCCGGGACGCCTCGGTGGTGCGCGACGCGGCCGGGCTGAACCGGTTGTCCGACAAGCTGTCTCAGGCGCCGGCCCGCAACATCGCCGGCCGCCGCGATTTCGAGGACGTCGCGCTGACGCTGGCCGCCCGGGCGGTGACCGCGGGGGCGTTGGCGCGCAACGAAAGCCGCGGGTGCCACCACCGCGCGGAGTACCCGGACGCCGCGCCCGAACAAGCCCGCAGCAGCGTGCTCCGGCTGGCCGACGACCAAAACTCGGTCCTGGTTGAGGCGCTGGCGGCGGTGGGGTGACGATGCTGTCCGACGGCGAGCTCGACACCGCCCGCGACCTCATCCGGCGTGCGCTGCAGGAGGATCTGCGCTACGGGCCCGACGTCACCACGCAGGCCACCGTCCCCGCCGGCGCGGTGGTCACCGCGTCCATGGTGCCCCGCCAGCCGGGCGTGATCGCCGGTGTGGACGTGGCGCTGCTGGTCCTCGACGAGGTGCTCGGCGCCGGCGGCTATCAGGTGCTCGATCGCGTCGAGGACGGCGCCCGGCTGGAGCCGGGCGAGCCGCTGCTGACGGTCCAGGCGGAGACCCGCGGCCTGTTGACCGCCGAGCGGACGGCGCTGAACCTCATCTGCCACCTGTCCGGAATCGCGACCGCGACCGCCGCCTGGGTCGACGCGGTGCACGGCACCAAGGCCAAGATCCGCGACACCCGAAAGACCCTGCCGGGCCTGCGGGCGCTGCAGAAATACGCGGTCCGCGTCGGCGGCGGTGTCAACCACCGCCTGGGGCTGGGCGACGCGGCGCTGATCAAGGACAACCACGTCGCGGCCGCGGGGTCGGTGGTCGAGGCGCTGCGGGCGGTGCGCGAAGCGGCCCCCGACCTGCCCTGCGAGGTCGAGGTGGATTCGCTCGAGCAGCTGGACGAGGTGCTGCCCGAGAAGCCCGAGCTGATCCTGCTGGACAACTTCCCGGTGTGGCAGACGCAGACCGCCGTGCAGCGCCGCGACGCCAAGGCGCCCGCCGTGCTGCTCGAGTCGTCGGGCGGCCTCAGCCTGGAAAACGCCGCGACCTACGCCGCGACCGGCGTCGACTACCTGGCCGTCGGCGCGCTGACCCACTCGGTGCGCGTGCTCGACATCGGCCTGGACATGTAATGCCTTGCGCCTGAGTGTGAATGGTGGGCGAACTCCGTCGGCGTGTCGTCGCCCTAAGCTCACACCGAAAGCCGTCAGCGCACACTGGCCGCGCCGCCGGGCGCGCGCCTCAGCTCGCGGCGGAGCGCCGCCGGCGTGTGGCCCAAATGCTGGTGCACCACGCGGCTGAAGTGCGCCTGGTCGGCAAACCCGAGCTCCGCTGCGACGGTTGCCAGCGTCGAGTCGCCGCGCTGCAGCCGATCGAGCGCCCGGCTCACCCGGACGCGGTTGCGGTACCAGGTCAGCGACACGCCCACCTCCCGCGGGAACGCCCGACTCAACCGATATGGCGACGCGCCCAGCAGCTCCGCGAGCGGAAAAAGGCCGCGCGCCGCCGGGTGGTCGTCCTGGATCGCCGCGCGGGCTCGATGCACGAGACGCGCGTCAGCGGGAGCCGGCCGATCCGTCATCGGTGTGCGTGGGTCGGTTACCGCTCGCAGCGCCGTGGCGGTCAGCGCCACGAGATCCTCGGCGAGTTGGTAGTCGACATCGGCGGCGGCCAACAGCCGCCGGTGCGCGAGTTCCAGCCGAGCGTCGACGTAGAAGGTCGAGCGTCGCAGGCGACCGGGCTCGCCGACCAGCCGTCGCCACGACGCCGCGCTCAGCCTCACCGAGGTGCATGCGTCACCGCCGTGGGGATGGGCGAATTGGTCTTCCTCGCCAGGCGCGCCGACGTAGCCGACCGTCGCATCGAGATCGACCGGCCCCTCTGAGCCTCGCCGCTGAAACCGGCCGGACCTGACCAAAACCAGCCGCCCGTCGAGCGGCCGCTCGATCGCCGACCAGCTCGAGCCGTCGGGCCGGCACGTCCAGGCCTCCAGGCTGAAGTGGGGCCGGGCGGCGAGGGTGACCATCGACAGCACGGCGCCAGGCTAGCGCCGCAGGACGACAGGCGGCCGCAAGGATGTTCAAGACCGCGCCGCATCAGGACGCGAAGCTGGCTTCATGGCATCAATACGCACCGAGTTCCAGATCGACGTCGACGCCGACCGGGTTTGGCGAGTGGTTGGCAACTGGGCCGACGGGCCGGTTGGCATGGCCCGCGGTTACGTGGTGTCGGCGCAGGCCGACGGCGACGTTCGCGTGGTGAGGTTCGCGAACGGGAGTGTCGCCCGGGAACGCCTGATCGCCCGAGACGAATCCGCGCGCCGCATCGTCTACTCCCTCATCGGCGACACGGCGCGACCCGAACACGACAACACCGCGATGCAGATCGTGCCCGACGGCACGCGGCGGTGCCGCTTCATCTGGACGCGGGATGTTCTGCCGGACGAGTTGGCGGGTCGGCTGCACGCCGCGATGGAGGACGCCGCTCAGGCGATCAAGGCCAGCCTCGAAGGCGAACTAGCGGCGCACTAGCGTGCGCGCCGCGGGCTTGGCCGCCTCCAGCGCGCCCGCGTCGCCGGAGATCCGGGACAGGATCAGCGCCCCCTCGATCAGCGAGATCACAGCGAGCGCAACCGTTTTCGCCTCCGCCGCGGTCCAGCCGTCGTCGCGCAGCCGCTCCTCGATGGCTGCGCACCAACAGCTGAAGGCGCGCGCCGACGCCTCGCGGACCAGCGGGCTGGCGTTCACCGACTCGGTGGCGATCGGCTCGATGGGGCAGCCGTCGCGGCGGTCGCCGGCCAGCCCCGCCGCCAGCAGGTCGGCCCAGCGATCGACGACGTCGGCCACCGGCCGGCCCGTCGCCAGGAACCGGCGCAGCAGTTGCTCGATGGCGGTGCCCT
Organism: Mycobacterium sp. 1081908.1; assembly: GCF_001673535.1. Classification (GTDB taxonomy): domain Bacteria; phylum Actinomycetota; class Actinomycetes; order Mycobacteriales; family Mycobacteriaceae; genus Mycobacterium. Next base: position 4,051 of record NZ_LZLY01000154.1, read on the forward strand.
GCGTCTCGACGACCGCCGCGGCCAACTGTTGCTTGCCCCGCGGGAAGTGGTGATACAGCGACCCGGGCTTGACGCCCGCCTCCTCGAGGATCTGGTTGAGGCCGGTCGCCGCGTAGCCCTGGCGGCGAAACAGCGTGGCGGCCTTGTCGATCAACGCGGTGCGGCTGCGATCCGGTCTCGGCATGCTATTGACTTTACTTGAATGATCACTCAAGAATGCAGGGATGAGGCAGCTGACGTACGAAGAAGCCGGGCGATACGCGTGGCGCGAGGTGCCCGAACCGCAGATCACCGGGCCCGAGCAGGCGCTGGTCCGGCCGCTGGCGGTGGCGTGTTGCGACCTCGACGTCGCGGTGTGCAACGGGCGGCTGCCGTTGCCGCCGGGGTACGCGGTGGGCCACGAAGGATTGGCCGAGGTCGTCGCCGTCGGCGACGACGTCAAAGGGGCCCGGGTGGGCGACCGCGTCGTGGTGCCGTTCCAGATCAATTGCGGCTCCTGCCGCGAATGCCGCCGCGGGGTGACCGGTTCGTGCAGTTCGGTGCCGTTGATGGCGGCCTATGGGATGGCGCCGATCGCCGGGCTGGACGGCGGCGGCTTCATGTCGGATGTGGTGCTGGTCCCGTACGCCGACGCGATGCTCATCCCGTTTCCCGAGCCCGCCGACCCCATTTCCATTGCGTCGCTGTCGGACAACATTCCCGACGGCTGGCGCACCGTCGGGCCGTTCGGTGACGAGCTGGGCGCGCTCGATGCGGTCGATCGCCGCGTCCTGGTGCTCGGGCGGCTGTCGATCGGCCTGTACTCGGCCGCGATCGCCGCGGCGCTGGGGGCCCACGTCGACTACGTCGACACCGACCCGCAGCGGCTGGCCGCCGCCGAGAAGCTCGGCGCGACCGTCCACGACGTCGCCAAACCCGAGAAGTCTTGGGGCTCTTACCCGGTCACGGTGCACACGACGGCCGACCCGGCGCTGCTATCGGCGACGCTCCGCGCGACCTGGCCCGACGGCGTGTGCACCGACACCGGGATCTACCCCGAGTACAAGGTCGAGATGCCGTTGCTGCCGATGTACTCGCGTGGCGTGCGGTTCATCACCGGACGCGTCAGCGCGCGCTCGGTCATCCCGCGGGTGCTCGAATTGCTCGCCGGCGGCCTGGACCTGTCACCGGCCGTCGACCGCGTCGTCGCATGGGACGACGCCCCTTCGGCCTGGCCGACGATGACCGGCAAGACGGTCTTCACCAGGGCATAGACCGCTTGAGTGTGGCGTCTGGGGCGGAAAAATCGGCCCGAATCCCGCCCTAGCTGTCACGCCACGCCTTGAGCGTGCACCTAGGGCTTTGCGTGTGAATGTAGGGCGGGAAAATTCGCCGAGATGCGACCGGCACTACACACGGAAAGCCGTGCGTGCACGCTCAACCGCGAAAAGTCAGGCGATGTCGCCGACGAACACCCCGACCCGGCTCAGCTGCGCGCGGACCATCCGCGGCAGGCCCTCGCCGTCGGAACCGGCGGGCAGGATCCGCGGGTTGGTGATGTGCACCACGCGGTTGCGGCTGTATTCCACGTCCGCCTCGCCGGCGGCCAGCACGTTCTTGACCCAGTTCGTCTTGCCGTGGGCCAGCGCGATCGCCAGCGTGTTGCCCTTGCGGTAGGGGGTGATGATGGTCTCGTACTGCTTGCCCGAAGTGCGACCGCGGTGCTTGATGGTCGCGGTCCCGGGCAGAAAACGCGCGAACGGCTTGACCGCCTTGTTGAGGTACTTGATCTGAAAGCGCTCGAACCAGACGGGGAAAACCATCGGGACGCCCGGGGCGTTGTTCGGGTGATCCTTTGTGGACATGCGGGCCACACTACCGGCCGGATATCGACTTGAGCTGCTCTGGGACAATGAACAACGTGACCCCCACCCCGCCGTCGCCGATTGCCCGCATTGACCTGCGTGGCGCGCAGCTGACGGCCGCCCGGCTGCGGGCCGCGCTGCCCCGCGGCGGGGCCGACGTGGACAGCGTGCTGCCCACGGTGCGCCCCATCGTGGAGGCGGTCGCCGAGCGCGGGGCCGAGGCGGCGCTGGAATACGGCGCGTCCTTCGACGGGGTGCGGCCGCCGGCCGTCCGGGTGCCCGGCGCGGCGCTCGACAAGGCGCTGGCGGACCTGGCCCCGGCGGTGGCCGAGGCGTTGCGGGTCATGATCGAGCGCACCCGCGCCGTGCACGCCGACCAGCGCCGCGCCGACGTCACCACCACGCTCGGCCCCGGCGCGACGGTCACCGAGCGATGGGTGCCCGTCGAGCGGGTGGGCCTGTACGTGCCCGGCGGCAACGCCGTGTATCCGTCCAGCGTGGTGATGAACGTGGTGCCGGCGCAGGCCGCCGGGGTCGGCTCGCTGGTGGTGGCCAGCCCGCCGCAGGCGGCGTTCGACGGCCTGCCGCACCCGACGATCCTGGCCGCGGCCCGGCTGCTGGGCGTCGACGAGGTGTGGGCCGTCGGCGGCGCGCAGGCGGTCGCGCTGTTGGCCTACGGCGGCACCGACACCGACGGCTCGGACCTCGCGCCGGTCGACATGATCACCGGGCCCGGCAACATCTACGTCACCGCCGCCAAGCGGCTGTGCCGGTCCCGGGTGGGCATCGACGCCGAGGCGGGGCCGACGGAGATCGCCATCCTCGCCGACCACACCGCCGACCCCGCGCACGTCGCCGCCGACCTGATCAGCCAGGCCGAGCACGACGAGCTGGCGGGTAGCGTGCTGGTGACCCCCAGCGAACGCCTCGCCGCCGCCACCGACGCCGAGCTGGCCGCCCAGCTGCAGACCACGGTGCACCGCGAGCGGGTGACGGCCGCGCTCGGCGGGCGCCAGTCGGCGATCATCCTGGTCGACGACCTGGATGCCGGCGTCGCGGTCGTCAACGCCTACGCCGCCGAACACCTGGAGATCCAGACCGCCGACGCGGCAGGGGTCGCCGGTCGAATACGTTCGGCCGGAGCCATTTTCGTCGGCCCGTACGCGCCGGTGAGCCTCGGCGACTACTGCGCCGGGTCCAACCACGTGCTGCCGACCGGCGGCAGCGCCCGTCATTCCAGCGGCCTGTCGGTGCAGACGTTCCTGCGCGGCATCCACGTCGTCGACTACACCGAGGCGGCGCTGAAAGACGTGTCCGGACATGTGGTCGCGCTGGCCGAGGCCGAGGACCTGCCGTCGCACGGCGAGGCGGTCCGGCGGAGGTTCGAGCGGTGACCGAACGCAAGAACCCGACGCTGGACGACCTGCCGCTGCGCGACGACCTGCGCGGCAAATCGCCGTACGGCGCGCCGCAATTGGCGGTTCCGGTGCGGCTGAACACCAACGAGAACCCACACCCGCCCACCAAGGCGCTGGTCGACGACGTGGTGCGGTCGGTGCGCGAGGCCGCCGTGGACCTGCACCGCTACCCCGACCGCGACGCGGTGGCCCTGCGCCGCGACCTGGCCGCCTACCTCACCGCGCAGACCGGGACCCCACTTGACGTCGAAAACCTCTGGGCCGCCAACGGTTCCAACGAGATCCTGCAGCAGCTGCTGCAGGCTTTCGGCGGGCCGGGTCGCACCGCGATCGGGTTCGTCCCGTCCTATTCGATGCACCCGATCATCGCCGACGGCACCCGCACCGAGTGGCTCGAGGCGGCGCGCGCCGACGACTTCAGCCTCGACGTGGATGCCGCCGTGGCCGCCGTCGTCGAACGGCGGCCCGACGTGGTGTTTGTCGCCAGCCCGAACAACCCGTCCGGGCAAAGCGTTTCGCTGGCGAAGCTGCGGCGGCTGCTCGACGTGGTGCCGGGCATCCTGATCGTCGACGAGGCCTACGGCGAGTTCTCCTCGCGGCCCAGCGCGGTGGCGCTGGTCGAGGAGTATCCGACCAAGCTCGTCGTCACCCGCACCATGAGCAAGGCGTTCGCGTTCGCCGGCGGGCGGCTCGGGTACCTGATCGCCACGCCGGCGATGATCGACGCGATGCTGCTGGTGCGGCTGCCGTATCACCTGTCGTCGGTCACCCAGGCCGCCGCCCGGGCCGCGCTGCGGCACGCCGACGACACCCTGGGCAGCGTGGCCACCCTGATCGCCGAGCGGGAACGCGTCACAACGGCGTTGAGCGGCATGGGGTTTCGGGTGGTCCCGAGCGACGCGAACTTCGTGCTGTTCGGCGAGTTCGCCGACGCGCCGGCCGCCTGGCAGCGCTACCTGGAGGCCGGCGTCCTGATCCGCGACGTCGGGATCCCCGGCTACCTGCGCGCCACGACCGGCCTGGCCGAGGAGAACGACGTCTTCCTGCGGGCCAGCGCCCAGATCGCGGCCACCGAACTGGCCCCAGCCACCTCTGTAGGAGCCCCGTGAGCACCCAAACACGCCGCGCGCGAATCGAACGGCGCACCAAGGAATCCGACATCGTCGTCGAGCTCGACCTCGACGGCACCGGGCAGGTCGAGGTCGACACCGGTGTGCCGTTCTACGACCACATGCTGACGGCGCTGGGCAGCCACGCCAGCTTCGACCTGACGGTGCGCACCAAGGGCGACGTCGAGATCGAGGGCCACCACACCATCGAGGACACCGCCATCGCGCTGGGCCAGGCGCTCGGGCAGGCACTTGGCGACAAGAAGGGCATCCGCCGTTTCGGGGACGCCTTCATCCCGATGGACGAGGCGCTGGCCCACGCCGCGGTCGACGTGTCCGGGCGGCCGTACTGCGTGCACACCGGCGAGCCGGATCACCTGCAGCACACCACGATCACCGGCAGCGCGGTGCCGTATCACACCGTCGTCAACCGGCACGTGTTCGAAACGCTGGCCTCCAACGCCAAGATCGCGCTGCACGTGCGCGTCCTGCACGGCCGCGACCCGCACCACATCACCGAGGCCGAGTACAAGGCGGTGGCCCGCGCGCTGCGTCAGGCCGTCGAGCTCGACCCCCGCGTGTCGGGTGTGCCGTCCACCAAAGGTGTTCTGTGACCAAATCTGTTGTGGTGCTCGACTACGGCTCGGGCAACCTGCGGTCGGCGCAACGCGCGCTGCAGCGGGTCGGCGCGTCGGTCGAGGTGACCGCCGATCCGGCGGCCGCGGCGGCCGCCGACGGGCTGGTGGTGCCGGGGGTCGGCGCCTTCGAGGCCTGCATGACGGGCCTGCGGAAAGTCGGGGGAGACCGGATCATCGCCGAGCGGGTGTCCGCCGGGCGCCCCGTGCTGGGTGTGTGCGTGGGCATGCAGATCCTGTTCGCCCGCGGGGTGGAATTCGGGGTGGAGACCAGGGGCTGCGGGCAGTGGCCGGGGGCCGTCACCCGGCTGGACGCCCCGGTGATCCCGCACATGGGCTGGAACGTGGTGGATCCCGCGCCCGGCAGCGCGCTGTTCAAGGGGCTCGCCGCCGACGCCCGGTTCTATTTCGTGCACTCCTACGCCGCGCAGCGCTGGGAGGGTTCGGAAGAGGCGGTGCTGACGTGGGCGACCCACCAGGTGCCATTCTTGGCCGCCGTCGAGGAGGGGCCGCTGGCCGCCACCCAATTCCACCCGGAGAAGAGCGGCGACGCGGGTGCGGCCGTGCTGAGCAATTGGGTTGAGGGACTGTAGATGCCACTGATTCTGTTACCGGCCGTCGACGTGGTCGACGGCCGCGCCGTGCGCCTGGTGCAAGGCAAGGCCGGCAGCGAGACCGAGTACGGCTCGGCGCTGGACGCCGCGCTGGGCTGGCAGCGCGACGGGGCCGAGTGGATCCACCTGGTCGACCTGGACGCGGCGTTCGGCCGCGGCTCCAACCGCGAGCTGCTCGCCGACGTGGTGGGAAAGCTCGACGTGAAGGTGGAGCTGTCCGGCGGGATCCGCGACGACGACTCGCTGGCGGCGGCGCTGGCCACCGGCTGCGCGCGGGTCAACCTCGGCACCGCGGCGCTGGAGAACCCGCACTGGTGCGCGCGCGCGATCGAACAACACGGCGACAAGGTGGCCGTCGGGCTCGACGTGCAAATCGTCGACGGCCAGCACCGGCTGCGCGGGCGCGGCTGGGAGACCGACGGCGGCGACCTGTGGGAGGTGCTGGAACGCCTTGACGGTCAAGGGTGTTCGCGGTTCGTGGTCACCGACGTCACCAAGGACGGCACCCTGGGCGGACCCAATCTCGAGCTGCTGGGCGCGGTGGCCGACCGCACCGAGGTCCCGGTGATCGCGTCGGGCGGCGTGTCGAGCCTGGACGACCTGCGCGCCATCGCCACGCTCACCGACCGCGGGGTCGAGGGCGCCATCGTGGGCAAGGCCCTCTACGCCGGGCGGTTCACCCTGCCGCAGGCCCTGGCCGCGATGAGGGCGTAACGGCATGGACCTGAACGCAATGGTGTCGCCGTTGGTCGACAAGGCGTCCGTCATCCTCGACGCCGCGGTGCCGCGCTTCCTGGAGGGCCACCGCGCCGATTCCGCGGTTGCCAAGAAGGGCAACGACTTCGCCACCGAGATCGACCTCGCGATCGAGCGGCAGGTCGTCACCGCGCTGCAAGCCACCACCGGGATCGGGGTGCACGGCGAGGAGTTCGGCGGCACCGACGTGAACTCGCCGTGGGTGTGGGTGGTGGATCCCGTCGACGGCACGTTCAACTACGCGGCCGGGTCGCCGATGGCCGCGATCCTGCTGGCCCTGCTGCACGACGGCGAGCCGGTCGCGGGCCTGACCTGGCTGCCGTTCATCGGCGAGCGTTACACCGCGATCGCCGGCGGCTCGCTGATCAAAAACGGTGCGCCGCAACCGCCGCTGGAGACCACGCAGCTCGGCGACAGCCTGGTCGCGGTCGGAACGTTCAGCGCCGACTCGCGCGGCCGGTTCCCGGGCCGCTACCGGCTCGCCCTGCTGGAGAACCTGAGCCGGGTCTCGTCGCGGCTGCGCATGCACGGCTCCACCGGCATCGACCTCGTCTACGTCGCGGACGGAATCGTCGGCGCCGCAATAAGCTTCGGTGGCCACGTGTGGGACCACGCCGCCGGGGTGGCGCAGGTGCGGTCCGCGGGCGGCATCGTCACCGACCTCGCCGGCAAACCGTGGACGCCCGAGTCGGATTCGGTGCTGGCCGCGGCGCCTGGCGCGCACGGCGAGGTCCTCGAGATCCTGCGCGCCGTCGGCGATCGCGAGGACTACTGAGATGTACTCGGGTACCGGCCTTGCCGTGCGCGTGATCCCGTGCCTGGACGTCGACGCCGGGCGGGTGGTCAAGGGCGTCAACTTCGAAAACCTGCGCGATGCCGGCGATCCGGTGGAGCTGGCGGCGGCCTACGACGCGGAAGGCGCCGACGAGCTGACCTTCCTGGATGTGACGGCGTCGTCGTCGGGCCGGGCGACCATGCTCGACGTGGTGCGCCGCACCGCCGAGCAGGTGTTCATCCCGCTCACGGTCGGCGGCGGGGTGCGCACCGTGGCCGACGTCGACACCCTGCTGCGCGCGGGGGCCGACAAGGTCTCCGTCAACACCGCCGCGATCGCCCGCCCAGACCTGCTCGCCGAGATGGCAACCCAATTCGGCTCGCAGTGCATCGTGTTGTCCGTCGACGCCCGCACGGTGCCCGCCGGATCGGCGCCGACGCCGTCGGGCTGGGAGGTGACCACCCACGGCGGGCGCCGGGGCACCGGCATCGACGCCGTCGAGTGGGCGGCCCGCGGTGCCGACCTCGGGGTGGGGGAGATCCTGCTCAACTCGATGGACGCCGACGGCACCAAGGCGGGGTTCGACCTGCCGATGCTGCGCGCGGTCCGCGCGGCGGTCACCGTGCCGGTGATCGCCAGCGGGGGAGCCGGGGCGGTGGGGCACTTCGCGCCGGCGGTCGCGGCCGGGGCCGATGCGGTGTTGGCGGCCAGCGTCTTTCATTTCCGCGAGCTGACCATCGGGCAGGTGAAGGCCGCGATGGCGGCGGAACGGATCACGGTCCGATGACGCTCGACCCGAAGATCGCCGCGCGGCTGAAGCGCAACGCCGAAGGACTGGTGACCGCCGTCGTGCAGGAGCGCGGCAGCGGCGACGTGCTCATGGTCGCCTGGATGGACGACGACGCGCTGGCCCGCACCCTGGAAACCCGTGAGGCCACGTACTATTCGCGGTCCCGCGGCGAACAGTGGATCAAGGGGGCGACGTCCGGGCACACCCAGCACGTGCATTCGGTGCGACTGGACTGCGACGGCGACACCGTGCTGCTCACCGTCGACCAGGTTGGCGGCGCCTGCCACACCGGCGATCACAGCTGTTTCGACGCCGACCAGCTGCTGGGGCCCGACAGCTAGCTCGGCGCGACGTCCAGCCCGGTGGCCGCGGCGATCGCGGCGCGCGCCCACTCGTGGCGAAACACCGCCGGCGCGATGCGGTCCCGGCGAATGAGCTCCAAATCGATCGCCTTCCCGGTGAGCGCCGCGTTGGGCACCCGGAAGGAAAAGGCCGGCTCGTCGGTGGCCACCGCCAGGATCGCGTCGCTGTCGGTGAAATGGTTTGCGACCATGACGTTTTCGGCCCATTTGAACGGCTTGAGGCCGCCGAAGTTCGGGACGTACACCACCCACAGCCGGGTGCCGCGCCCGTTGTAGAGATTGGTGAGGGCGCGGTTCACCGCGTCGTGCTCGAGCGGCCCGAGCACGCCCGACTGATCGGTGATCTGGCCCGCCAGCTGGATCGCCGCCGGCGCCGGGGCCGGAGCGGGATTGCCGGGCTGCAGCGGCGCCGCCGACGCCGTTGGTGCTCCGGGGTTGTGCCGGTGGTTTCGGGCGCCGAGGGCGCGGATCCCGAAGTAGGCGCCCACCGCGACCACCGCGATCGCGACCAGCGCGGCGATCGCCACCAGCGGTCCCCGCCCGCCGCCAGGCTTAGCGGCCGGCGGCGGCGGCGCGCTCTTCGGCTTCTCGATCACCGCCGTCGGCGCGGCGATGACCTCGGTGGGGCCGGCCGTCACCTCCGACGCGGCGGTGTTGAGCCCGCTGCCCAGCGCCGCGGCGAAATCGGCGCACGTGCCGAAGCGGTCGTCGGGTTTCTTGGCCAGCGCCTTGGCGATGGCGCCGTCGAGGTCGGCCAGCTCGGGCCGGCGCTCGCTGATGTTCGGCGGCGGCGCGGACAGGTGCTGGGTGATGACCACCGCCGGGTTGGAGTGGCGAAACGGGGCGGACCCGGCCAGCAGGTCGAAGGCGGTGCAGCCCAGCGCGTATTGGTCGGCCCGCCCGTCCACATCGAGCCCCTGCAGCTGTTCGGGCGCGCAGTACGCCGTGGTGCCCACCAACATGTTGGTCGCGGTCAAACCGCTGATGTCGCCCAGTTCGCGGGCGATGCCGAAGTCCGCGAGCAGGATCCGTCGTTTGGGGCTCGCCTCGGTCAGCAGGATGTTGGCCGGTTTGACGTCGCGATGCAGCAGCCCGCGCGAATGGGCGTAGTCCAGCGCGTCGGCGACGGCCGAAATGATCGCGACCACATCGGCTTTCGGCATCCCGGAGGGGTACTGAGTCCGCAGTAGTTTCGCGGCGTCGGTTCCCTCCACGTAGTCCATCGAGATCCACAGCTGACCGTTGTATTCGCCGCGGTCGTGGATGCCGACGATGTGCTCGTTGTACAGGCTCGCCGCCAGGTCGGCCTCGCGGTTGAAGCGCTGGCGAAATTCGTCGTTCGCGGTCAGCTCGCGGGGCAGGATCTTGAGGGCATCGCGCCGCGGCAGCCGCGGGTGCTGCGCCAGATACACCTGGCCCATGCCGCCGGTCCCCAGCCGCCGAATGATCGTGTATCCGGCGAACACCTGTCCTTCGGTCAGGCCGTCGCTTTCTGGCATGTGAGCATGGTACTGAGGGCCTAGGCCCGAAGATGGCAGAAAGGACGTGCCCGTGGTGTATGGGCCCGCGCTGTATCGGCCGCCACCGCCGCTGGCCGAGCACGTCGAATTCTTCGGCCATTGGCGACACAGCGGGCCCGACTACCGAAGCCGGGCGCTGCCGCGCGGGGCGGTGACCATCGTCTTCGACGTGGGGCGGCGACAGCGGTTGGACTTCTACGCCGCCGACGGTCGCACCCGTTTGACGGTCCCGCCCGCGGTCGTGACCGGACCGCACCGCGCCGCGTACATCACCGACATCGCGGCCGACGAGCCCGCCATGGCCGTTCACTTCCGGCCCGGGGGCGCGTTTCCGTTTCTCGGAATCCCGCTCGGCGACCTGCAAGACGTGGCCGTCGGGCTCGATGACATCTGGGGGCGCAGCGGCCACGAACTGCACGAGCGCCTGATCGACGCCCCCTCGGTCGCCGCCCGATTCGGCATCCTCGAACGCTTCCTGCTCTCGCGGGCCCGGTTCGCCGTGCGCCGCGACCCGGCCGTCGCCGCCGCGCTGGCCGCCATCGAGGCCAACCCGTCCGTTCGGATGGCGGAAGTGCGTCGACTGACCGGGCTGTCGACCAAGCGGATGATCGCGCTGTTCCGGGCGGAGGTCGGCCTGGGGCCCAAGGCCTACGCGCGGGTCCGTCGCCTGCAGGCGACGCTGCGCCAGCTCGCGGCGGGAACGGCGGGCGGTGCGCGGATCGCGGCCGACACCGGCCATTTCGATCAGGCGCACTTCGTTCGTGAGTTCCGATCGTTCACCGCGATGACGCCGACGCAGTACCGAAAGCAGCGGCTCGTGTTGCCCAGCCACGTCCCCGCGGAGCGGCACAAAAATCCAATACCGGCGGCGCCCGCGTCGTCATGATCGGCACATGGACCACACCAAACAGGCGGTAGCGGCCACCGGGCTGCTCGCGGCGGCGGTGCGCGCCGAGGAATCCGGGCGCGACGACCCGCTTTTCACCGACCCGTTCGCGGCACGGCTGGCCGGCGACGACGGCCGACGGTTGCTGGCCGACGCGGTGGCCGCGACCGGACAGTCGCCCGCCGAGATCGCCATTCGCACGCGCTTTTTCGACGAGGCGCTGCTCGACGCCCAGCGCGACGGCGCGTCGCAGGTGGTGCTCCTTGCCGCGGGCATGGACGCCCGCGCGTATCGCCTTGGGTGGCGGCCCGGCACGACGGTCTACGAGGTGGACCAGCCGCAGGTGATCGCGGCCAAGGACCAGCGACTGGCCGGTGCGCCGCCCCGCTGCCGCCGCGTCGCGGTCGGCATCGACCTGTCCGAGGATTGGCCGGAAACCCTTCTTCACCAAGGGTTTTCGTCGTCGGCGAAGACGGCGTGGCTGGTCGAGGGATTGCTCCAGTACATCGATGCGCCGGCCGTCGACACCCTGTTCGCGCGCATCGACGCGCTGTCGGCGCCGGGGCATGTGTTGCTCTACAACGTGATCGGCCGGACCCTGCTGGAGGCGCCGTTCCTGCAGTCGACGCAGGAATTCATGCGGCGGCTGGGCGCGCCATGGGTGTTCGGCACCGACACCCCGGCCGGCCTCGTCGAGGGCCGCGGCTGGACCGCCGTGGTCACCGATGTCGCCGAACCCGGGAGCCGGTGGCGTCGCTGGGAGCACCCGGTCGTCCCGATGGACGTGCCCGGCGTGCCGCGCGGCTACTTCGTGGTGGCGACCAAGGCGTGAACCCGGCCTGAGGCGGGCGCACCCGTCGGGCGCCGCCGCGCGTCATCGGCGAGAATGGCGGGCGATGCTCAAACGGCTGTCCTGGCCCTCCTGGACCACAGCGGTGCCGGTGATCGCCGTCGTCGTCCTGACGGCCACCTGGGGCGAGCACCCCGGGCCGGTACTGATCGCGCTGCAGGCCGTGCTTTTGATCGGCGCCGTGCTGGCGGCCGTCCAGCACGCCGAGGTGGTCGCGGCGCGCGTCGGCGAGCCGTTCGGGTCGCTGGTGCTCGCGGGCGCGGTGACGGTCATCGAGGTGGCCCTCATCGTCGAGCTGATGGCGTCCGGCGGCAACGAGGCGGCCACGCTCGCCCGGGACACCGCGTTCGCCGCGTTCATGATCACCACCAACGGGATCGCGGGTTTGTCGCTGTCGTGGGGTTCCCGGCGCTACGGCGTGACGCTGTTCAACGCCGAGGGCAGCGGAGCCGCGCTGGCCACGGTCACGACGCTGGCGACGCTGAGCCTCGCGCTGCCCGCGTTCACCATCAGCCACCCCGGCAAGGAGTTCTCCCCGGGGCAGCTCATCTTCGCCGCGGTCGCCTCGCTCCTGTTGTACCTGCTGTTCGTGTTCACCCAGACCGTTCGGCACCGCGACTTCTTCCTGCCCGTCGCGCAGAAGGGCCAGAAGCGGTTTTTCGAGGAGGACGAGAACCACGCCGACCCGCCGAGCCCGCGTTCGGCGCTGGTCAGCCTGGTGCTGCTGCTCGTCGCCCTGGTGGCGGTGGTGGGGCTGGCCGAGCAGGAATCGCCGGCCGTCGAACGCCTGGTGACGGCGGCCGGGTTTCCCCAGACGTTCGTCGGCGTGGTGATCGCGATGCTGGTGCTGCTGCCGGAGACGCTCGCGGCGGTGCGGGCGGCCCGGCGCGGCCGCATCCAGACCAGCCTCAACCTCGCGTACGGCTCCGCGATGGCCAGCATCGGGCTCACGATCCCGGCCATCGCGCTGGCGAGCATCTGGCTGAAGGGGCCGCTGGTGCTCGGCCTGGCGCCCACCCAGCTGGTGCTGCTGGCGTTGACGGTGGTGATCAGCGTGCTGACCGTGGTGCCCGGCCGGGCCACCCGGCTGCAGGGCGAGGTGCACCTGGTGTTGCTCGCCGCCTACGTGTTCCTGGCGATCATCCCCTGACAGGTACCGCGAGCAGACACAAAAGCCCCCGGACGCCCGGCGTGTCGGGGGCTTTTGTGTCTGCTCGCCACAGGTAGGTGCGCTAGGCCTCGATCAGGCCGAAGACCGCGCCCGCAGCGTCTCCAGCGCCTTGTCGGCGTGGGTGTCCATGCTGAATTCGCTGGCGATCACGTCGAGCACCTTGCGGTCGGTGTCGATGACGAACGTCGTGCGCTTGACCGGCATCAGCTTGCCGAGCAGCCCGCGCTTGACGCCGAACTGCGCGGCGACGGTGCCCTCGGTGTCCGACAGCAGCGGGTAGTCGAACTTGCGCAGGTCGGCGAACTTGGCCTGCTTCTCGACGGGGTCGGCGCTGATGCCGACCCGGTTGGCGCCCACGGCGGCGAACTCGGAGGCCAGGTCGCGGAAGTGACAGGCCTCCTTGGTGCAGCCGGGCGTCATGGCGGCGGGGTAGAAGAACAGCACCACGGGCCCGTCGGCAAGGAGGGCGCTGAGCTTGCGCGGCGTCCCCGTCTGGTCGGGCAGCTCGAAGTCGTCCACGGTGTCACCAGGTTTCATGCGCGTCACGCTACGCGTGCCGCGAGCGTAACGGCAGTGCGAAAAGCGGGCCCTGAAATCGCAGCCACGTTACGCTCGCGGGCCGCCGACCCACATCTGGGAAGATGGGTCGGTGCACGCCCACCTCGCCTCCGGCACCTCACGGGAGGAGTTCCGCCACCTCGCCGCGGAGCACCGTGTGGTCCCGGTGACCCGCAAGGTCTTGGCCGACAGCGAGACTCCGCTCTCGGCCTACCGCAAGCTCGCCGCCAACCGGCCCGGCACGTTCCTGCTGGAGTCCGCCGAAAACGGGCGGTCCTGGTCGCGGTGGTCGTTCATCGGGGCGGGCGCGCCGTCGGCGCTGACCGTGCGCGACGGCGAAGCGGTGTGGCTGGGCGCGGTGCCGCAGGACGCGCCCACGGGCGGCGACCCGCTGCGCGTGCTGCGGGACAGCCTCGAGCTGTTGGCCACCGCCGCCATGCCCGGGCTGCCGCCGCTGTCGGGCGGTATGGTCGGCTTCTTCGCCTACGACCTGGTGCGACGGCTGGAACGCCTGCCCGAGCTGGCGGTCGACGACCTGCACCTCCCCGACATGCTGCTGCTGCTGGCCACCGACCTGGCGGCCGTGGACCACCACGAGGGCACCATCACGCTGATCGCCAACGCGGTGAACTGGAACGGCACCGACGAGCGCGTCGACGAGGCCTACGACGACGCGGTGGCCCGCCTCGACGTGATGACGGCCGCGCTGGGCCAGCCGCTACCGTCGACCGTCGCCACCTTCGGCCGGCCCGAACCCCGGCACCGCTCGCAGCGCACCGTCGAGGAATACGGCAAGATCGTCGACTACCTCGTCGAGCAGATCGCGGCGGGCGAGGCCTTTCAGGTGGTGCCCTCGCAGCGCTTCGAGATGGACACCGACGTCGATCCCATCGACGTGTACCGGATGCTGCGGGCGACCAACCCGAGCCCCTACATGTATCTGCTGCACGTGCCGAACAGCGCTGGGACAACGGACTTTTCGATCGTCGGGTCCAGCCCCGAGGCGCTGGTCACCGTCGCCGACGGCTGGGCCACCACGCACCCGATCGCCGGGACCCGCTGGCGCGGGGACACCGACGAAGAGGATCAGCTCCTGGAAAAGGAGCTGCTCGCCGACGACAAGGAACGCGCCGAGCACCTGATGCTGGTCGACCTGGGCCGCAACGACCTCGGCCGGGTCTGCACCCCCGGCACCGTTCGCGTCGACGACTACAGCCACATTGAGCGCTACAGCCACGTCATGCACCTGGTGTCGACGGTGACCGGGATGCTCGGCGAGGGCCGCACCGCGCTGGACGCCGTGACGGCCTGCTTCCCGGCCGGCACGCTCTCGGGCGCCCCCAAGGTGCGGGCCATGGAGCTCATCGAGGAGGTGGAGAAGACGCGCCGCGGCCTCTACGGCGGCGTGGTCGGCTACCTCGACTTCGCCGGCAACGCCGACTTCGCGATCGCCATCCGCACCGCGTTGATGCGCGACGGCACCGCGTACGTTCAGGCCGGCGGCGGGGTGGTGGCCGATTCCAACGGCCCGTACGAGTACACCGAGGCCTCCAACAAGGCGCGGGCGGTGCTCAACGCGATCGCGGCCGCCGAGACGCTGACCGCGCCACCCTCGAGCAACGATGGCTGATTCCCGTCGGGCCCGTCCGCGCCGGCTCGCGATCGTCATCGCCCAACTGCTGCTGGTGGTGGCCGCGGGGGCGCTGTGGGTGGCGTCGCGGCTGCCATGGGTGGTGATCCGCTCCTTCGACGGGCTCGGCCAGCCCAAGCAGGTGACGTTGTCGGGTGGCTCCTGGTCGACGGCGCTGCTGCCGTTGGCGCTGCTCATGCTGGCCACCGCGGTCGCGGCGCTCGCGGTGCGCGGCTGGCCGCTGCGGGTGCTGGCCGTGCTGCTGGCCGCGGCCAGCCTGGCCGTCGGCTATCTGGGGATCAGCCTGTGGGTGCTTCCGGAGGTGGCCGCGCGCGGCGCCGAACTGGCCCATGTCCCGGTGATGTTCCTGGTCGGAAGCGAACGGCGGTACTGGGGGGCCGGGGTCGCCGTGGCCGCCGCCGTGTGCACGCTGACCGCGGCCGTCTTGTTGATGCGGTCCGGGGGCCTGCCGCGCGAGAGCACGACGAAATACGCCGCACCCGCGACCCGCCGATCGAATGCGCTCCGCGAAAACGATCGCGGGGAGATGCTGGAGGGGCAGCAGCAGCCGGAGATGTCGGAGCGGATGATTTGGGATGCGCTTGACGAGGGACACGACCCGACCGATCGGGCCAGCGGGTCAGACAGCGAGGGTCGGTGACGAGCCGCGAGGCGACGGTCGCTACCCTTCATTGACGTCATCGAAATCGGCTGAGTAACCGAGCGACAGTGGGATGGCAGTGGGAAGGGAACGACAGGCATGAGTCCGGCATCCGTGCTTGACTCCATCCTCGAGGGAGTCCGAGCCGACGTCGCCGCGCGCGAAGCCATTGTCAGCCTGAGCGAGATCAAAGCGGCCGCCGCGGCGGCGCCCCCGCCCTTGGACGTCATGGCCGCGTTGCGCGAGCCCGGGATCGGCGTCATCGCCGAGGTCAAGCGCGCCAGCCCGTCGGCGGGTTCGCTAGCGCCCATTGCCGATCCGGCGAAGCTGGCCCGGGCCTACGAAGACGGCGGCGCCCGCATCATCAGCGTCCTGACCGAGGAACGTCGTTTCAACGGATCGCTCGACGACCTCGACGCGGTGCGGGCCGCGGTCTCAATTCCGGTGTTGCGCAAAGACTTTGTGGTGCAGCCCTATCAGATTCACGAGGCGCGCGCGCACGGCGCCGACATGCTGTTGCTCATCGTCGCCGCGTTGGAGCAGTCGGCGCTGGTGTCGATGCTCGACCGCACCGAATCGCTCGGCATGACGGCGCTGGTCGAGGTGCACACCGAGGAAGAGGCCGACCGGGCGTTGAAGGCCGGGGCCAACGTCATCGGCGTCAACGCGCGCGATCTCACGACGCTGAACGTGGACCGGGATTGCTTCGCGCGCATCGCTCCGGGGCTGCCCAGCAAGGTGATCAGGATCGCCGAATCCGGCGTCCGCGGCACCGGGGACCTGCTGGCCTACGCCGGCGCCGGCGCCGACGCCGTGCTCGTCGGCGAAGGTCTGGTCAAAAGCGGTGACCCCCGCGCGGCGGTCGCCGATCTGGTCACCGCGGGCACCCACCCGTCCTGCCCGAAACCGTCTCGCTAGGACGCCGATGAGCCGTCCCCGCGTCGAGAATTGGTGATGGTAGACCTGTCCCGCCCGGAGCTTCCGCTTTCGAGTGCGGCCATCGCCGAACCCACCCGTCACGACCCCGATCAGGGTGGGCATTTCGGCGTGTACGGCGGTCGCTACGTCGCCGAGGCGCTGATGGCGGTGATCGAGGAAGTGACCGCGGCCTACGAGAAGGAACGCGTCAACCCGGACTTCCTCGACATCCTTGACGACCTGCAAGCCAACTACGCGGGCCGGCCGTCACCGCTGTACGAGGCCACCCGCCTGTCCGAGCACGCCGGCTCGGCGCGGATTTTCCTCAAGCGAGAAGACTTGAACCACACCGGTTCTCACAAGATCAACAACGTGCTCGGGCAGGCGCTGCTGGCCAAGAGGATGGGCAAGACCCGAGTGATCGCCGAGACCGGCGCCGGTCAGCACGGCGTGGCCACGGCCACCGCGTGCGCGTTGCTGGGGCTGGATTGCGTGGTCTACATGGGCGCCGTCGACACCGCGCGCCAGGCGCTCAACGTGGCCCGGATGCGGCTGCTGGGCACCGAGGTCGTCTCCGTCGAGAGCGGTTCGCGAACGCTCAAGGACGCCATCAACGAGGCGTTCCGGGACTGGGTCACCAACGCCGAGAACACCTACTACTGCTTCGGCACCGCGGCGGGCCCG
The DNA here is from genome assembly GCF_001673535.1 of Mycobacterium sp. 1081908.1. Taxonomy (GTDB): domain Bacteria; phylum Actinomycetota; class Actinomycetes; order Mycobacteriales; family Mycobacteriaceae; genus Mycobacterium. The sequence goes on from NZ_LZLY01000154.1 coordinate 21,232, forward strand.
CACCCGTTTCCGACCATGGTGCGCGACTTTCAGCGCGTCATCGGCCTGGAGACCCGGGTCCAGGTCCAGGCGCAGGCCGGCCGGTTGCCCGACGCGGTCACCGCCTGCATCGGCGGCGGATCCAACGCCATCGGGATCTTCCACGCCTTCATCGACGATCCCGGCGTGCGGCTGATCGGATTCGAGGCGGCCGGTGACGGCGTCGAGACCGGCCGGCACGCGGCGACGTTCACCGGCGGTTCCCCGGGGGCGTTCCAGGGATCGTTCTCCTACCTGCTGCAGGACGAGGACGGCCAGACGATCGAATCCCATTCGATCTCAGCCGGTCTGGACTACCCGGGCGTGGGCCCCGAGCACGCGTGGCTGCGGGAGACCGGTCGCGCCGAATACCGGCCCATCACCGACGCCGAGGCGATGGACGCATTCGGCCTGCTGTGCCGCACCGAGGGCATCATCCCGGCCATCGAATCCGCGCACGCGGTGGCCGGCGCCGTCAAGCTCGCCGCCGAGTTGGGCAAGGGCGCCGTCATCGTGGTGAACCTGTCGGGGCGCGGCGACAAGGACGTCGAGACCGCCGCGAAGTGGTTCGGCCTGATGGGATCCGGGGACAAGTGACCGTCGAACAGAGCCAAGCGAGCCGGCTGGGGCCGACGTTCGATGCGTGCCGCAAGGACAATCGCGCGGCGCTGATCGGGTACCTGCCGACCGGTTACCCCGACGTGCCCACGTCGGTGGAAGCGATGATCGCGCTGGTCGAATCCGGTTGCGACATCATCGAAGTCGGTGTTCCGTACTCGGATCCGGGCATGGACGGCCCGACCATCGCCCGGGCCACCGAGGCCGCGCTGCATGGGGGAGTGCGCGTCCGCGACACGCTGGCCGCCGTCGAGGCGATCAGCGCGGCCGGCGGGCGCGCGGTGGTGATGACGTACTGGAACCCGGTGCTGCACTACGGCGTTGACGCGTTCGCGCGCGACCTGGCCGCGGCGGGCGGGCACGGCCTGATCACCCCCGACCTCATTCCCGACGAGGCCGGGCAGTGGCTGGCGGCCTCCGAGGAGCATCGGTTGGATCGCATCTTCCTCGTGGCGCCGTCCTCGACCCCGCAGCGGTTGGTCACCACCGTCGAGGCGTCGCGCGGATTCGTCTACGCCGCCTCGACGATGGGGGTGACCGGTGCGCGCGACGCGGTGTCGCAGGCCGCGCCCGAACTGGTGGGCCGGGTGAAGGCGGTGTCCGACATCCCCGTCGGCGTCGGCCTGGGGGTGCGCTCGCGGGAGCAGGCCGCGCAGATCGGCGGCTACGCCGACGGGGTCATCGTCGGCTCCGCGCTGGTGTCGGCGCTGGGCGATGGCGGGTTGCCCGCGCTGCGCGCGCTGACCGGGGAACTGGCCGCTGGGGTGCGGCTGAGGGCGGCCGCCTCGTGACGCACCTGCTCGCCTACATCCCCAGCCCGCCGCAGGGCGTATGGCACCTCGGGCCGTTGCCCATCCGCGCCTACGCGCTGTTCATCATCGCCGGCATCGTGGCGGCGCTGATGATCGGCGATCGGCGCTGGGAGGCGCGCGGCGGACAGCGCGGCGTGATCTACGACATCGCGCTGTGGGCCGTGCCGTTCGGCTTGGTGGGCGGCAGGCTCTATCACCTGGCCACGGACTGGCGCACCTATTGGGGTCCGGCCGGCGCCGGGTCCATGGCGGCGCTGCGGATCTGGGACGGCGGCCTGGGCATCTGGGGCGCGGTAGCCCTCGGCGGCGTCGGCGCGTGGATCGGCTGCCGGCGTCGCGGAATCCCGTTGCCGGCCTTCGGCGACGCGATCGCGCCGGGAATCATCTTGGCGCAGGCCATCGGCCGGCTGGGAAACTACTTCAACCAGGAGCTCTACGGCCGCGACACCACGCTGCCGTGGGGTCTGGAGATCTTCTACCGGCGCGACCCCTCCGGATACGTCGACCCGCATTCGCTCGACGGCGTCTCGACGGGTCAGGTCGCGCTCGTCGTGCAGCCGACGTTCCTTTACGAATTGATCTGGAATCTCGTGGTTTTCGTCGCGTTGATCTACATCGACCGGCGGTTCAACTTCGGCCACGGCCGGCTCTTCGCCCTCTATGTCGCCGCCTACTGCGTCGGGCGCTTCGGCGTGGAGCTGCTGCGCAACGACACCGCCACCCAGATCGCCGGGATCCGGATCAACGTATTCACTTCGACTTTCGTGTTCATCGGCGCCGTGGTGTACATCATCCTGGCGCCGAAGGGCCGCGAGGATCCCGCGACCCTGCACGGCACCGACCACGGTGGCGAGGATGCGCCGAAGCCCAAGCCGGAAGCGAAGCCGGAACCCAAGGCGGAGGTCAAGGCCGAAGCCGAGCCGGAGCTCGAGCCGATAACCGGCGTTCGGGTATTGGGGGCGGCCGGGGTGGCCGCGGTTATTGGGGCGGGCAGGGCGACGAAAAGGCTGATACCGCGGCGGCGGTCGGGACCGGTGCAGGTTGCCGATGCTGAGTCGGCCGACGCCGACACGGTCAAGGTGGAGGCCGTCGAGCCGGCGGCCGAAGAACCCGAAACCGTCGAGGCACCGGAGCCTGAAGTCGCGGAGGCTGAGGCCGCGGAACCCGAAACCTCGGAGCCTGAGGCCGAAACGGAGGAGCCCGAAGCCGAAGAGGCCGAGACCGCCGGGGCCGAGGCCGGCGAGCCCGAGGTCGAAGAGCCCGAAGCCGAAACTGAGGAGCCCGAAGGCGAAGAGCCCGAAACCGCTGAGGCAGAGGTCTCGGAGGTTGAGGTCGAGGAGCCCGAAGCCGAAGCGCCCGAAACCGAAGAGCCGGAAACCCGGGAGCCTGAGGCCGTTGAAGCCGAGGAGGCCGAGCCCGAAGAACCCGAAACCGAAGGGCCGGAAACCCCGGAGACTGAGGCCGCTGAAGCCGAAGAGACAGAAGCCGACGAAACCGAAGCCGAAGAGACCGAAGCCGAAGAGACCGAGGAACCCGAAGTCGCGGACGCGGAGGCCGCCGTCGCGGAGGCCGTCGAGACCGAATCGGTAGAGCCCGAGGCCGCGGACGCCGAGGCCGTCGCGACTGAGGCGGCCGAGGCCGAAGTCGCGGAGCCCGAGGCCGAAGAGCTCGAACCCGAGGCCGAGGAACCCGAGGCCGAGGAAGCCGAAACCGAGGCCGAGGAGCCCAAAGCCGAAGAGCCGGAAGCTGATTCGGAATCAACGGGGCCGGACGAGCCCGGCGCAGCAGCCTCCGAGGAGCAGCAGGCCGAGCCGGACACGGCCGCGGAGGAAACCCCCGCCGATGACACCGGTTCAACGAGGCGGCGATTGAGCTTCCGGCTGAGGAACCGAGGTCGCGGCTGACGGCCGAACTCGTCGGCGAACGGGCACCGGATCTGGCATGCTGAAACCGTGACTGACCAGCCGTGGAACAATGCGGGCCCGCCGCCACCACCGCCGGGATACGGCTATCCGCCGCAGTACCCGCAATATCCCGCGCCTGGCCCCTACTACGACCCGTCCGCGCCGTTCGGCCGGCATCCCGTGACCGGTCAACCGTTTTCGGACAAATCAAAGACCGTCGCCGGCCTGCTGCAGCTGCTCAGCCTGATCGGCGTCGGCGGGATCGGCCGCTTCTACATTGGTGACATCGGGATCGGCGTCGCACAGCTGCTCGTGGGCTGGCTTACCTGCGGCATCGGACTGATCTGGCCGATCGTCGACGCAATCCTGATGTTGACCGGCAACGTCCCCGACTCGCAGGGACGCCCGTTGCGCGATGGCACCTAGTCACGCGCCGCACCGCCACCGCGCGGCCGCCGCGGGCGCCGGGATGTTGCTGGCCGGCTCGCTCGGTTACATCGGACTGGTCGACCCGCACAACGTGAACTCGGTGTATCCGCTGTGCCCGTTCAAATTGCTCACCGGATGGAATTGCCCCCTGTGCGGTGGCCTGCGGATGACGCACGACCTGCTGCACGGTGACCTGATGGCCACCATCAACGACAACGTCTTCCTACTGGTCGGCATCCCGATGCTGGCCGGATGGATCCTGGTTCGCCGCCGCAACGGCCGGTCGCTCCTGCCGATCCCGGCGGTGGTGACCGTCGTGGTCGCGGCGATCGCCTGGACGGTGCTGCGCAACCTTCCGGGTTTCCCGTTGGTGCCGACTGTCCTCAGTGGGTAGCCGCCGCCCATCCGGGCGGTTAACTCGGGCTGCCATCGCCCCGCACGACTATGCTGGTTCGCCGTGAGCCGACGCGGGAAGATCGTCTGCACCCTTGGCCCTGCAACCAACTCTGACGAGCTGATTCAGGCGCTGGTGGAGGCCGGAATGGACGTCGCCCGAATGAACTTCAGCCATGGCGACTACGCGGATCACAAGGCCGCCTACGACCGCGTGCGGGCCGCCTCCGACACGACCGGCCGCGCGGTCGGCGTGCTCGCCGATCTGCAGGGGCCGAAGATCAGGCTCGGGCGCTTCGCGACGGGGTCGACGTTCTGGGCCGACGGAGAAACGGTCCGCATCACCGTCGCCGAATGCGAGGGCAGCCACGATCGGGTCTCGACCACCTACAAGACGTTGGCCAAGGACGCCACGGTCGGCGACCGCGTCCTGATCGACGACGGCAAGGTCGGCCTCGTGGTCGACGCCATCGAGGGCGACGACGTCGTCTGCACCGTCATCGAGGGCGGCCCGGTCAGCAACAACAAGGGCATCTCGCTGCCCGGCATGAACGTCTCCGCCCCCGCCTTGTCCGACAAGGACATCGAGGACCTGACCTTCGCCCTGAACCTGGGCGTCGACCTGGTCGCGCTGTCGTTCGTGCGCTCGCCGTCCGACGTCGAGCTGGTGCACGAGGTGATGGACCAGATCGGGCGGCGGGTACCGGTGATCGCCAAGCTGGAGAAACCCGAGGCCGTCGACAACCTGGAAGCCATCGTGCTGGCGTTCGACGCCATCATGGTGGCCCGTGGCGACCTGGGCGTCGAGCTGCCGCTGGAAGAGGTTCCGCTGGTGCAGAAGCGGGCCATCCAGATCGCCAGGGAGAACGCGAAACCCGTCATCGTGGCGACCCAGATGCTGGATTCGATGATCGAAAGCTCGCGCCCCACCCGCGCCGAGGCGTCCGACGTCGCCAACGCCGTGCTCGACGGCGCCGACGCGGTGATGCTGTCCGGCGAGACGTCGGTGGGCAAGTATCCGCTGGCGGCGGTCCGGACGATGGCGCGCATCATCTGCGCGGTCGAGGAGAATTCCACCGCCGCCCCGCCGTTGGCGCACGTGCCGCGCACCAAGCGGGGGGTGATCTCCTACGCCGCCCGCGACATCGGCGAGCGCCTCGACGCCAAGGCGCTGGTCGCGTTCACCCAATCCGGGGACACCGTCAAGCGCCTGGCGCGCCTGCACACCCCGCTGCCGCTGCTCGCGTTCACGGCGTGGCCCGAGGTGCGCAGCCAGCTCGCCATGACCTGGGGCACCGAGACGTTCATCGTCCCGATGATGACGTCGACCGACGGCATGATCCGCCAGGTCGACAAGTCGCTGCTCGAGCTCGGCCGCTACAAGCGTGGCGACCTGGTGGTCATCGTCGCGGGCGCTCCGCCGGGCACAGTAGGCTCGACCAACCTGATCCATGTGCACCGGATCGGGGAGGACGACGTCTAAGGAGCTGAGGAGTGCCCGTGCCGGCTGGCGACGATTTCGAGGAACTGCTGGCGCTACTCGACCTGGCCCGCGTTTCCGAAAATCAGTTCACCGGCTCCCATCCCAGCAAGAACCCGATGCGCACGTTCGGCGGCCAGCTGATGGCGCAGTCGTTCGTTGCCAGCAGCCGCACCCTGGAACAGGCCGACCTGCCGCCCAGCGCGCTCTCGGTGCATTTCGTCAACGGCGGAGACACCGCCAAGGACATCGAATTTCACGTCACGCGGCTGCGTGACGAGCGCCGCTTCGCCAACCGGCGCGTCGATGCCGTGCAGGACGGGATTCTGTTGTCCACGTGCCTGATTTCGTACATGTCGGGCGGCCCCGGACTCGAGCACGGCGTCGAGCCGCCGCAGGTGGCGCCGCCCCACGCGCAGCCGTCGCTCGGCGAGCTGTTGCGCGGCTACGAAAAGATCGTCCCGCACTTCGTCAACGCGCTGCAGCCCATCGAATGGCGCTTCACCAACGATCCCTCGTGGGTCATGCGCGACAAGGGAGAGCGGCTGCCGCACAACAGGGTTTGGATGAAGGCGCTGGGCGCGCTGCCCGACGACCCGGTGCTGCACACCGCGACCATGTTGTTCTCCTCGGACACCACCGTGCTGGACTCGGCCATCACCACCCACGGGTTATCGTGGGGTTTCGACCGCATCTTCGCGGCGTCCGCCAACCATTCCGTGTGGTTTCACCGGCAGGTCAAATTCGACGACTGGGTCCTGTACTCGACGTCCTCGCCGGTGGCCGCGGACTCGCGCGGGCTCGGCACCGGTCATTTCTTCGACCGCTCGGGGCGGGTCGTCGCCACGGTGGCGCAGGAGGGCGTGCTGTTATATTTCCCGGCTTCCGGACGATAGACAGGTCACAGTACGGCATACCCGCAGGAAAACCGCCAAATTTGGGCCCATCGGGGCCGCGATCGGGCGTAAGTTCCTATCAGCCGGGTATTCGGTGCGAAAGGCGGTGATCAGGCCGCTGAGCTGGACTTATCGCATCGGGAGGTGAGAGTGAACGGGCCGGTTGACGTAGCACCGAAGTCCCGCGCGCGGGAACGCGTTGTCGTCCACGTCGATTCACGGGCCGCCCGCTGGGTCGGGGCGTCGGCCCTGCTGTGCGCGGCGGGGTGGCTGATCCTCATACTGGCCCGCCACCACCAGCAGCCCTACTGGCACTACTCCGACCGGCTGGGCTGGTCGCTGACGGTGCTGGGCGCGGTGGCGTTCATCGCCCGCGGCATCTTCCTGGGCCGTCCGGTGACGGCCATGCACGCCGTCGCCGCAGCGCTTTTCGTGGTGGCGGGGCTGGGCGCGCACGTGCTGTCCTTCGACCTGCTCGGCGATTTGCTGATCGTCAGCTCCGGGGTCGTGCTGATGTGGCCGACGACCGCGCACCCACGACCCGAGGACCTGCCCCGTATTTGGCGGTTGATCAATGCCAGCGCCGACGACCCGTTGGCCCCGTTCGCCATGCAGACGGGCAAGTGCTACCACTTCACCGCGGACCGCAGCGCCGCGCTGGCATACCGGACCCGGCTGGGATACGCGGCCGTCGGCGGGGACCCCGTCGGCAACGAAGCGAAATTCCCCGAGTTGGTCGCCGACTTCGCCGCCATGTGCCACGCGCACGGCTGGCGGATCGCGGTGGTGGGTTGCAGCGAACGCCGACTCGAGTTGTGGCGCGACCCGGCGGTGATCGGGCAAACGTTGCGCGCGATACCGATCGGGCGCGACGTCGTCGTCGACGTGGCCGGCTTCGAGATGGTGGGACGCAGGTTCCGCAACCTGCGGCAGGCGGTGAAGCGCACCCACAACTTCGGTGTCACCACCGAGATCGTGGACGAGCAGCAACTCGACGAGAAACTGCTTGCCGAGCTGACCGACGTGGTGCGGGCCTCGCCCAGCGGCGCCCACCACGATCGCGGCTTCTACATGAACCTCGACGGCGTGCTGGAGGGCCGGTTCCCGGGAATCAAGCTGATCATCGCCCGGGATGCCTCGGGCCGGGTGCAGGGCTTCCATCGGTACGCGACCGCCGGCGGCGGCAGCGACGTCAGCCTCGACGTGCCGTGGCGTCGCCGCGGGGCTCCCAACGGCATCGACGAACGGCTCAGCGTCGACATGATCATGGCCGCGAAAGAAGCTGGCGCGCAACGGGTATCGCTCTCGTTCGCCGCCTTTCCGGAGATCTTCGAGGACAAGGACCGCGGCCGGGTCCAGCGCGTCTTCTATCGGCTGATCCACGTGCTCGACCCGCTGATCGCGCTCGAGTCGCTGTACCGCTACGTCCGCAAGTTCCACGCGATGGACGCCAGGCGCTACGCGGTGATCTCGATGACCCAGCTGGTCCAGTTGGTGGTCGTGTTGTTGACGCTGGAGTTCACGCCGCGGCGGCGACACCTGTAAATTCCCGGCGCTGTGATGTCGGAATTCCGCTAGCCTCTGGCGGCGACGGCCGGTTGGCTGGAGTTATGACAGAAATTGCGAATCTGCGCGATGAGGCCATGCGCGAACTGATTTCGAGTTTATCGGACGTGCACGCGACCGCACCGACGTGGTGCGCGGGCTGGAGCGCCCACGAGCTCACCGCACATGTGGCGGCGGCTGCCGAGGAGCGGGCCAATCTCATCGAGGATCACCTGGCGGGCAGGCCGGCGAGGCCGACGCGGTCCTGGGAGGTGCGCGAGCCGCCGTTTCGCGCGATGCCAGACGCCCAGCTTCGAGAACGCCTGGTGGAACACGCCATTCGCTTCGAGTCCAGCGTGGCGGCCCTTCCGGAGGGCCACACCATCATGTACACGGGCTGGGCGATGACCGCCCAACGGCTGCGCATGCACAGCCACAGCGAAGCGGTGCTGCACCGCTGGGATCTCGTCGGCGACGACGACGTCAGCGTTCGATCGCTGTCGGATCCGGCGATGGTCAGTCATGCGCTTGCGGTGTTCGACGCGATGCCCGCGTTGGCGGAGGCCCGGCGCTCGTGCGGCCGTGACCTCGTTGTGAGACCGGGGGAGGGCCTGTCGGTAACCGCGAGCGGCCACAGCCTCGCAATCGACCTGCGGCCCCACGAGCTACCGCTATTCCTGTGGGGGCGTTGTCCGTCACGGCTGCGCGACCCGAACGCCAACGCCGAGACACTCGACGACGTCCTCCAGCGCCTGCTCAAAGGCGAAGTTGGCGGCAGCCAATCCCGTCGGGCAAGTGGTGGGTAGCCACCACGACGGTCCGGTCGGCGGACATTAGGCCGTTCGGGCCCAACAGATCGCGCAGGACCCGTTCGGCGTCCGTCGCGTCGAGGTGCTCGGTGGGTTCGTCGAGCAGCACGATCCGGGCGGGTGAGATCACCGCGCGTGCCAACAGCAGCCGTCGGCGCTGGCCCGCCGAAAGGGCCTGCGCACCACCGGTCAACACCGTGGACAGGCCCTCGGGCAGGCCGGCGAGCCAGCCGCCGAGGCCGACCGCGCCCAGCGCCGCGGTCAGCTCGTCGTCGCCGCAGTCCCCGCGGGCGACCAGCACGTTGTCGCGGACCGTGGTGGCGAAGACGTGCGCGTCCTCGGCGAAAAAGCTTACCGCCCTATGCAATTCGTCTTCGTCGAACCGGCCGATATCGGTACCGTCCAGCGTCACGCGCCCGTCCAGCGGGGGGATCAGCCCGGCGAGCGTCATCAGCAGCGTCGTCTTGCCCGAGCCGCTGGCGCCCGTGACGGCCAGCCGGGCCCCCGGCGGCAGGTCGAGCTGCACGCTGGTCGGCCTGCCCGAATCCGCGTGGCCCGAACGGATATCGGCGGAGAGCACGCCAGTGCCGTCGGGCACCTGCTCGCCGGGCTCGTTCGGGTGTTCCGGGGGAGCCAGGTCGAGCAGGCGGCGCGCCGCGATCCGCGACCGGGTCAGCTGGACGGCGGCGGCCGGCAACGCCGTCGTTGCCTCGAACGCGGACAGCGGCAACAACATCAGGACCGCGAGCGTCGTGGGCGCGACCGCATGCGCCAGTCCGATCCCGGCCACCACCGCACCCAGCACGCTGGCCCCGATCGTCGCGGTCGGCATCGCCTCGGCGATCGCGGCCGGTCTCGCCGCGGAGTCGAGGGCCTCGGCCCAGGCGCGGTGGCGGCGTTGCGCATCGGCGATGACGCCGGGCAGGGCGCCCGCGATGCGCAACTCGGGGGCGTGTTCGAGGGCGATCATCGCCGATGTGTCGCGGTCGGAATGGTGCTGGCGGGCAACCTCTTCCTGCGTCGCGGCGGCCCTGCCGGCGAGCCGTGGCGCGACGTAGCCCGCGATCAGCAGGCAGGCCGCCAGCACCGCGGCGGCGGCCGGCGAAATGGCCGCCACGACCGCGGTGGCTGCCAGCGCGAGCACCGCGGCGACGGCGATCGGCACCACGGCGCGCACCAGCACGTTGGCCAGCTCGTCGACGTCGGCGCCCACCCTGGCCACCAGCTCACCGCTGTGCAGGCGGACGGCGGCCGCCGCGGGGCCACGGGCGAGCCGGTGGTAGATCTGCGCCCGGGCGGTCCCGGCCGCCTGCAGCGCGGTGTCGTGTGTGGCCAGCCGCTCGCAGTAGTGCAGCACCCCACGCGAAATCGCGAACGTGCGCACGGCCACGACCGCGACGGACAGGTCCACCACGGGCGGCATCTGCCAGGCCCGCGTGATCAGCCATGCCGAGACCCCGGCCAGGGCAAGCGCGCTGCCCAGCGACAGCACGCCGAGCGCGACGGCCGCGAGCACTCTGGGGAGACGCGGGCGCAGCAGGCTCGTGATAGCCAGGAGGAGATCAGACCGCGGCATGGCGGACCTCCGCGTCGGCGCCCACCTCGACGACCCGGTCGCCGATTGCGACGACGGGCTCGCGGTGCCCGACGACGACCACCGTCGCGCCGGAGCGCGCGCGCTCGACGATCGCCCGCAGCACCCGCTGCTCGGTCCGAGCGTCCAGGTGCGCGGTCGGCTCGTCCAGCAGCAGCACCGGGGCCGCCGAGCCGAGCGCCCGGGCCAGGCCCAGCCGTTGGCGCTGGCCCAGCGACAAACCCACGCCGCCGCGCCCGAGCACGGTTTCCATCCCGTCGGGCAGCTCGGCCAGCACGGCGTCGAAACCCGCTGCGGTGCAGGCCTCGTCGAGGTCGTCGGGCGCTCCGAACAGGGTCAGGTTGTCGCGGACGGTGCCCGGGACGAGGACGGGGCGCTGCGGCAGCCAGGACAGCTGCCGCCACCACGCGGCGGGGTCCAAGTCTTCGACGTCGGTCCCGGCCACGGTGATCCGGCCTGAGGACGGCGCGGTGAGCCCCGCGACCTCACCGCGGTGCTCGAACCCGGCCGGGTCACGGTGCTGACCGGGCACAACGGCGCCGGCAAGAGCA
>NZ_LZLY01000155.1 GCF_001673535.1 Mycobacterium sp. 1081908.1
GTGGCCGGAACGGTCAGCCCGGCGGCTGCCGACCGCAGCGCCGACGCCAGGTCGCGGCGCACTCGTGGCTGGCGGTGTTCGACGCGCTTGGGCAACGGCATCGAGCCGACGGGTGCCGTCGCGCCCGTGTAGTCCGCCGTCGAAATCCGCCCCGCCCAACGGTTTTCGGTGAGAACCAGCGGGCGCGGGTCGGAGCTGTCGCGCGCGGACTCCAGCACCACCGCCAGCCACGAGTGCGCCGCGACCTGGCGTCGGCGCTGCGGTCGGCAGCCGCCGGGCTGACCGTTCCGGCCACGCGCCGCGGCGCTCGCGGCGACGGGGACGGGGAGTTTCACGACCCGGAGCTGGCGTCGCTGCGGGCCGAGCTGCGCCGGCACCCCACGCACAATGCGCCCAACCTCGAGCCTCAGATGCGCCAGGCCGAGCGCTACCTGCGCGTCGAACGCGACAACGCGCAACTGGAGAAAAAGGTCGGCGCCGCCACGAACTCGTTGGCCCGGACGTTTGACCGGATCGTCGGGCTGCTCACCGAGCGCGGCTTCATCCAGGGCCCGGCCACCGATCCCCACGTCACCGACGACGGCCGGCTGCTGGCCCGCATCTACAGCGAAAGCGACCTGTTGGTCGCGGAGTGCTTGCGCACCGGGGCGTGGGCGGGTCTGAAGCCGGCCGAGTTGGCGGCGGTGGTCTCGTCCGTCCTCTACGAGTCCCGGGGCGGCGACGGCGCCGGTGCCGCGTTGGCCGCCGAGGTCCCCACCCAGCGGCTGCGGCAGGCGCTGCAGCAGACCTCGAGGCTGTCGATGGCGCTGCGCGCCGACGAGCAGGCGCACCGGATTACCCCGAGCCGCGAACCCGACGACGGCTTCGTCAACGTCATCTACCGGTGGGCCGGGTCGGCGGACCTGGCGGCCGCGCTGGCCGTCGCGGACTCTCAGGGTGCCGGCTCGCCGTTGTCCGCCGGGGACTTCGTGCGGTGGTGCCGCCAGGTGCTCGACCTGTTGGACCAGGTGCGCAACGCCGCGCCCGATCCGGAGGTCCGCGCGGCCGCCAAGCGCGCCATCAATGACGTCCGGCGCGGCGTCGTCGCAGTTGACGCCGGGTAGGCTGGGCCCGAGCTACCGTTACAGGGCGCTAACAGGGCCAGACACAAGGCAACTGAGGAGAAAGTAATGAGCGGACCGCAGGGGTCGGACCCGGGTCACCAGTGGCAACCGCCCGGTCAGGCCGGCGATCAGTCCTCGGAGCCCACGCAGGTGGCGCCAACGCATTGGCAGCCGCCGCAGCAGCAGCCCGGCCAGGAGCAGACGTGGCAGGCCCCGGCCTACACGCCGCCCGCCGAGTACCCGCAATACCAGCAGCAGCCGGCCGAGCAGGCATATCCGCAGCAGTACCCCCAGCATCCCGGCTACGGCCAACCCCCGCAGTACGGTGAACAGCCCCCGCAATACGCCCAGCCCGGCCAGTACGCGCCGTACGGCCAGCCGGGCCAGTACGGGCAACCCGGGCAGCCCGGCCAGCCCGCCCAGTACGGCCAGCCTGGTCAATATGGTCAGCCGGGCCAGTACGGTCAGCCCGGCCAATACCCGCAGCAGTACGGGCCCTACGACCAAAAGCCTGCGAAGAAGCGCTCGATGGCGCTGATCGGGGGCGTGGTGGGCGTGATCGCCTTCCTGGTGATCGCCGTCGTGCTGGTGCTCGGTTTCTGGCAGCCCGGGTTCTTCGTCACCACCAAGCTGGACGTCAACAAGGCGCAGGCCGGTGTCCAGCAGGTGCTGACCGACGAGACCAACGGCTACGGCGCCAAGAACGTCAAGGACGTCTCCTGCAACCACGGCCAGGACCCCGTCGTCAAGAAGGGCGGCACGTTCGACTGCGACGTCAACATCGACGGCGCCAAGAAGCACGTGACGGTGACCTTCCAGGACAACAAGGGCACGTACGAGGTCGGAAGGCCCCAGTAAGGGGCGTCAGCCGGGCAGCGCGTCGAGCGCCTTCTGCAACCGGGCGACCGGCGACCCGACCCCCAGCTCGGTCGCAAGCTTGGCGGTGCGTTTCGGATGGGCCGCGGCCAGCGGCAGCGCGTCGGTGGGCGTCGACAGCGTGACCGGCGCGTCGGTGGCCACCCGCACCACCTTGCCGGCCGCCTCGATGTAGTCGGTTGCGCCCAGCAGCTTCGCCCGTAAACCCTTGGCCATCTTGGACTTTGGGTCGTGGGCGGCGGCCAGGATCCCTTCCAGCGAACCGTGCTGGGCCAGCAGCGTGGCCGCCGTCTTCTCGCCGACGCCCGGCACACCGGGCAGGCCGTCGGACGGATCGCCGCGCAGCAGCGCGAGCTCGGCGTAGGCCGGTCCCGCCCGTTCCCGCGGGACGCCGTAGTGTTCGGCCACCTCGGCCGGCCCGAACAACGTGGCCTTGGTCAGGCCGCGGCCCAGGTAGAGCACCCGAACCGGGACGGGGTCGTCGGCGACCACCTGCAGCAGGTCGCGGTCCCCGCTGACCACGACGACCGGGTCGGTGCGTTCCCGCGCCGCCAGCGTGCCCAGCACGTCGTCGGCCTCGAAACCCTCCGCACCCGCCGTCGGGATCCCGAACGCGTCCAGCAGCTCCATGATCATGTCGACCTGCGGCGTCAGGTCGTCGGGCACTTCCTCGATGTCCGGCTCTCCTGGCGGCTCCGGCTCGGCGACCCGGTGCGCCTTGTACGACGGGATGAGGTCCACCCGGAATTGTGGCCGCCAATCCAGATCCAGGCACACCACCAGCCGGCCGGGCCGCTGCTGGCCGATCACGACGGCCATCGAGTCGAGGAAGCCGCGCACGGCGTTGACGGGCCGGCCGTCGGGTGCCGTGATCGACGACGGCACCCCGAAGTACGAGCGGAACCACATGCTGGCGCCGTCGAGCAGCAACACAGGTGCGGGCATGCCGGCTATCCTGCCAGCGCCGTTAACCTGGCTGCCATGGACTCGCACCGATTCGACGCGGACGTCTACGCGCGCCGCCTGGCCGCGGCGGCCGAGGCGACCGCCGACGCCGGCCTGGCCGGCCTGGTGATCACCCCCGGCTACGACCTGCGTTACCTCGCCGGCTCGCAGGCCCAGACCCTCGAGCGGCTCACCGCGCTGGTGGTGCCGGCCACCGGCGACGCGACGGTTGTGGTGCCCCGGCTCGAGCTGGCGTCGCTCAAGGAGTCGGCCATCGCGGAACTGGGCCTGGCGGTGCGCGATTGGGTCGACGGCGAGGACCCGTACCGGTTGGTGAGCGAGGCCCTGGGCGGCGGACCCGCCGCGACCGCCGTCACCGATTCCATGCCCGCGCTGCACCTGTTGCCGCTGGCCGACGTGCTCGGGGTGCTGCCGGTGCTGGCCACCGACGTGCTGCGCGAGCTGCGGATGGTCAAGGAGGAATGCGAGGTCGACGCGCTGCGCAAGGCCGGCGCGGCCATCGACCGGGTGCACGCCCGCGTGCCGGAATTCCTGCGACCGGGCCGCACCGAGGCCGACGTCGCCGCGGACATCGCCGAAGCCATTGTGGCCGAGGGGCATTCGGAGGTGGCGTTCATCATCGTCGGCTCGGGCCCGCACGCGGCCGACCCGCACCACGGCTATTCCGACCGGGAATTGCAGGTGGGCGACGTGGTCGTCGTCGACATCGGCGGAGCCTACGAGCCCGGCTACCACTCCGACTCGACCCGCACCTACAGCATCGGTGAGCCCAGAGACGATGTGGCGCAACAGTATTCGGCGCTGCAGCGGGCCCAGCGCGCCGCGCTCGACGCCGTCCGTCCCGGCGTCACCGCCCAGCAGGTCGACGCCGCCGCCCGCGACGTGCTGGCCGAGGCCGGGCTGGCGGAGTTTTTCGTGCACCGCACCGGGCACGGCATCGGGCTCTCGGTGCACGAGGAGCCCTACATCGTGGCCGGCAACGACCTGCCGTTGGCGGCGGGCATGGCGTTCTCCGTCGAGCCCGGCATCTACTTTCCCGGCCGGTGGGGGGCCCGGATCGAGGACATCGTCGTCGTCACCGAGGACGGCGCCCTGGCCGTCAACAACCGGCCGCACGAACTGATCGTGGTGCCCGCGTCCTAGCTGGCATGACGGTGCCCCCGCGTAGGTTGGGCGGCGTGTCGATCCTGGACCTCACGCTGCTTCCGCTGCGCATCGCGCGCCATGTCGCCGACGCGGTGCTGCACCCCGTCGCGCCCGCGCCGGCGCCACCCGGCGAGCTTGTCGTCGTCGACGGGATGCCCGAGGGCGTGCCGCCGGCGGCCCGGCGTCCCGAGCCGCGGTTGCCCGCGCCGTCGAATTGGCCGTTCGGCGAGGAGTTTCCGCGCACCTGCGGCGCGGGCCGTGTGGCCGGCGGCGCCCTGTTCTGGACCGACTTCCTCTACGACGACCACGGCGCGACGGGAATCCCGGTCGGGGACCTGAAAATCCAGGCGCCGCCGCGGGGCACCTACGTCTATCCCGACGGGCCCGCCGCCCGCAACGGCGCCGACATCTTCCGTGTGGCCGTCGGGCTCACCGACACCCACACCTGGTGGCGGGTCGACTGGAACACCCTGCTGGACGCCTCGGTGCCCATCGCCCTGTTCACCTTTGACACCGACCCCGCCCGTCAGGCCCCCGCGGACTGGCCGGCCGGCGCCGGCGTGCGCTCCGCCGGGATCGACATGGCCCTGCTGGTGTCCGGGCGCGGCGCCGCGTTGATCGACCTGACCACCCAGGTGACGACCCCGGTCGAGCACAGCGTCGATCTGCAATCGCGGTCGTTCGTGGCGCAGGTCCCACGCTCGCTGGTGGAACCGGACGGAAGCTGGACGGTCCGGCTGGCCGCCGGGCTGGCCAACGCCGCGGGGGACGGGTTCGCCGACGTGCCCGCCGGACGGGGCGCGCTGCCCGGCCAGCCCAACGTCTACAACGTCGCGTTTCGCACCAACGCGCAGGAGCCGCCGCACCTGAACTTCTGGTCGGACTCGGCCCAGGCCGCGGCTTTGACTCATGGCGACGTGTCGGCGTTCGCGGTGACGGTGCCGTGGGCCCGGCTCGCGGCCCGCGAAACCGAGCCCGAGCCGGTGCTCACCGGCCCGTCGACCCGCTGGTACGTGTCCTCGATCGAGCTCGGGCAGGGCATCGCGGCCGACGACATCTTGAGCACCAAGCCACAGTTCCTCGGGCGCGTGCAGCCGTATTCGATCTGCCTGCCGTCGACATATACGGCGGGCCGCACGCTGCCGCTGACGCTGTTGCTGCACTCGCTTGCGTTGGGGCAGAGCCAGTTCGCGGCGATCGACCCCCGGCTGCTGGACGAGGTGTGCGAGGTGCGTGACTCGGTGGTCGTCACGCCGCTCGCCCGCGGCCCGTCGACGTGGTACTTCGACACCGGAGAGCTCGACGTGTGGGAGGTGTGGGCCCGGGTCGCCGAACAGCTGGGCACCGACCCCAATCGCACTGTCATCTCGGGCTATTCGATGGGCGGGTACGCGGCCTACAAGCTCGGGTTGAGCTATCCGCAGGTCTTCTCCCAGGCGGTGGTCCTGGCCGGGCCGCCGGCGTGCGGCGTGCGGCTGCTGCCCAACGTCGACATCCCGGCCGACCTCGACCTGGACTCGCCCTGCGCACGGGAGGGCGACACCTGGAAGTTGCTGGTGAACGCCCGCTGGCTGCCGTACGTCATTGCCCACGGGCTGGTCGACGAACTGGTGCCGTTCGCGTCGGCGGCCGAGCAGGTGCTCGAACTCGATCGCCTGGGTTACCGCCACCGGTTCACCGTCTATCCGCTCGAGGATCACATCGCCTGGGTGCTGCAGGACAAGTTCGAGGACCCGATCGCGCACATGGGAACCGGTCTGCGCCAAGCCGATCCGGGACACATCACGTTTGCGTGGTATCCGCAATTGGTGCGGCCGGATCTGGGTATCGGGCCGCACCAGGTGTGGTGGCTGTCTGACCTGACCGCCGATCCCTCGGTGACGGCGCGGCGCGGGGTCGTCGCCGAGGTCGACGCGCGCTCGTATGCCCGACCGGACCCGACGCATACGATCCGGCACCACCGCGGCGTGGTCTTGAACTTCGAGCCGACGCCCGGGTTGTACAGCCAGCTGGACTGGCAAGTGGGACGGCCCGTCGGCCCGCTGCCGTATTTGACGCTGCGCCTGATCGGGGTCGGCGGCCTCACCGTCGACGTCGCGCGCGCCGGGCTGGCCGGGTTGCCGTCCTCGACGATCACGGTGGTCAGCGACACCGCCGCGCAGATCAGGCTCGGAGGGTTGCCCGAGCGGGTATCGGTGCAACTCGACGGTGAGCCGGCCGGGGCGACCGTGGCCGTGCCGGCGGGGCGGCACCGGATCACGTTGGGTGTCGCTGGGTGAGGGCTCTCGACCTGGGTGAATAGCGGGGCGAGTCGCTGTCGGCGAGAATTTGGCCGTGGTTCCGCTGGTCGTCGACCCTCAGGCGCTGTTCGCCGTGGGCAGCGCCGTGGCCGCCGCCGGCGGCGGTCTGGCCGCCAATCTGACGGTGTTGACGGCGGGTTTTTCGGCCAACACCGGCCACGACGCGGCCGGCGAAGTGTTCGGCCTTGGGTATCAGGACGCGGCGGAGAAGCTGTTGCAGGCCGCGGCCGCCGCGGTCAACGCATGCCTGCAGAGCGGCGCCAAAATTCAACAAGGCGCGGCCAATTATTCGAATGCCGAAGCCGCATCCAACCTTCGCGGCGGTGGGGGCGTCTTGCAGGCGCCACCCGAACCGGCCAACATCTCGCCGCCCGGCCCTCCCGGGACGCTCGGGCCGGGCCAGCCGCCGCCGCTGCTGTGGGCGGTGGTGCAGTCGTTCGTCGACGATGTCTGGCCCGACGGCGACGTGGCCGGGATGTATGCGGCCGCGGCTCGGTGGCGGGGATTCAGCGTGGCGGCCGCCGGGGTGCGCGACTCCCTCAACGCCGCCATGGTGCTGTTGGATGCGCATCAGATTCCCGAAGGCGGCAAGATCGATGTCGCCGTGTCGCAGATCCGCGACTGCATTGTCAAGATCAGCGACGCGAGCGGAGAGTTGGCCGCGCGCCTCTACGATTTCGCCAACGATGTGGGTCGGGCCCAGAACGCGATTCGCGACCTGCTGAACCGGCTCGGGTCGCTGACCGACCTCGGGCACGATCTGATGTTGATCGTCAAGGGCGACGCGCTCGATGAGATCAAGAAGATCGCCAAGGACGTCAACGACGTGCTGCACAACCTGGGGCGGGAAGCCCGGGCCTCCGAACAGGCGATCAAGCTGGGTTTGGGGGTCGTCGACGGTTTGGTCGTCAAATTGGAAAAGTACGTGCGTGGCGAGCTGAAGCAATATCTGGGCGACGCGGTCGGCAACCAGGTGGCAACGGTTTTCGATGTCTTCGCCAACGCGAACGAGGGGGTATTGAAGGCCGCCGTCGGGACGGCGCTGTCGATTGGGGACCTCGACCCGAGGTGGTTCGCGCTCGATCCCAAGGGTGCTGCGAACACCTGGTCGGACTTGGGCAAGAGCCTCTGGAAAGGAAGTCTGGTCAATGGTCTCGCGAACCCTCAGGAGTTCGTCGAGGCGAACTGGCAGCAGCTCAAAGGCCTACTGCACCTTGATGATTGGAGCACGGCCCGGCCGGGATTGGGCCTGGGAGAGAACCTCTTCGACGGCGCGACGTTACTGATTCCGGGAGGCGGCGAAGCGGCCGCCGCGGCCGACGGTGCCGGGCTGGCCGCGCGCGGCGCCGAGGCGGCTGTGCAGGCGGAGCGCGCGGCCGGGCGGGTGGCGGATGGGTTTGCCGGTGTTGTCGGTCCGCGCGGTGCGCTGGCCGACATCGCCGGGAAGGGCGGCAGCCTCACCAAAGACCTCGAAGGCGTGAGCGGGAAACTGCCCAAGATCGAGCCTCCGGTCGGTGGCCGGCCCGTCGTGTTGCCCCCGAAGCCGCTTGACGCACCGGTCGCGCCGGCGCCGCGTGCGCCGGAAGGCGCCCCCGGCGCGCCTCACGAGCCAGCTGCCGCACCGGGGCCGGCCGAGGCGGGCGGTCCGCACGAGCCGGCGCCGGCACCGGCGCATGCCTCGCCGGGCGGCCCACATGATCCGGCGGGTGGTCCACCGCATGAACCGGTGTCAGCGCCGGCGGGTGGCCCGCACGAACCGGCCTCGGTGCCGGCGGGCGGCGCTCACGAGCCGCTACCGGCAACCGCGCCCGCATCCCATCCCCAACCCGTTCACGTCGCAGCGGGCGAACGTGTTCCGTCGACAATGCCGCAATTGGTCGATCATTCGCCGGCTCCGATGCAGGCGTCGCCTGGCGGGACTCCCGTGGAACCCGCACCCGTCGCGGCGCACTCATCGCAGCCGGCACCGGCGCTCTCCTCTGCGGCACCGCATGCCACGCTTCCGGGAGGTCATCCGAGCGAACTGCCGCGCGGCGGCTGGCACGGGCCGGGGGAGGGCGGTCCGCCGGGTGAACGCCCGCACGGAGGGCCACCGCACGGTGGTCGGCCGCATGGGCCTGACGATTCGCGTTCGCCAGGCGGCCACTCGCACGGACCACCAGGTGATGCCACGCCCCACGAGGCGGGCGACGGCCGGGAGCCTCACGGCGAAGATCAATCGTCCGACGGGCTGAGCGCCGAGAAGCGCGACGAAATCATCGCCACGCCGAAGGGAAGCCGCCCCGACCCGTCGGAATACTTATCCCCAGAATATATCCACAATCATCTTGATAAATTCACTGATGGTGCAACTCGGTTTATGCCGGAAAGCAATTTTGAGAAGTATGGAATTGCTCAGCGGGACGGCACCTCATTTGTGATGCCCAAGAATGAAGCTGATGCAATGATTGAGGCAACTGGAGGTGACCTCCGTGCAATGGAGAATGAACTCGGCTTACCCGAAGGCTTCCTCGACTCAAATAAAATCGTTAGAATCGACATCTCCGATCCAGAGGAATTTAATCTCCGGATCCCGTCCGGTAATGAGGCGGGCGCCAACGATCAATGGATTCCTGGGGGGCGCTTGCCGAACGGTGCTTCCGAAGCGGTCGTAGATGGCGGACAGGTGCCCCCAGACGACTACACTGTAACCGACGTCTTCAACTAGAAATGAGTGGCAATGAAATTTGACGACACATATTTTTCAAGGGAAGACAGATATTCGATCGGTGTCGAGTCGACGTCGGGCCGCTACTACGCATCGATACCTGTCAGCAACGGCATCGTCGACTACGAAGAGTATTACGAGCTGACAGAGGATCAATATCGCGAATTTCTGCGCGATAGCGAGGCGGCGATTGAATTCATTGAAGCTTGTCGTAGGCGGGAGCACGACGACTTACTTTTGCAAAGGCCGGGGAGCAACCGTGGAACTCCGGTGTAATGAAACCACGGGTTTGAGCTGCGCCTCGCGAGCCGGATTAACAGAGATGGAGCGAGAACGGCAGAGGGGGGTTCGGTGGTGAGCAAGAAGATTGCAGGCAAGACTTTTTCCACGCCGGAAGAAGCAGGCGTTACTCCTCCAACAGCAGAAGAATTGGCGAAGGCGCAAAAGATACTTGATGAGTTCGAAGAAAAAATAAACGCCGTGCAACCGGAAGATCGGGTGAAGGAAGTTTCTCCAAAATTCTGGGACGATATCTCAGGCACGGAGTGTGACCCTCGGAGACAAAGTAGCCGTTGACTCGGCGCCCGAGAAGTTTTATTCCGACCCGGTCCGGCTACTCGCTGCGGTCTAACAAATCCGAAGACCCCAGCACCCGCTCTACCTGCACCTCGATGACCACCCGCCGCGGGTTGGGCCTGGGCGTCCGATACCGCTGGGCGTAACGGAGCTCGGCGTCACGCACGGCGTCGGCGTCGCTGTTCACCTTCGACCGGCCCTCCAGCGACAGCCATCGCGCGCCGTCCACCTGACTGAGCACGGCCACCCCGGCGCGGTCCGCGTTCACCGCCTTCTGCGACCCGCCGGTCGTGATCACCCGCGCGATGTGGGTCTTGGGATCGAAGGTGAATCCGACGGCCACCACATGTGGTGAATTGTCGGCCCGCAACGTGGTCAGCATGGCCAGATGACGTTCCGACAGGAAAGCCAGCGCATCGTCGGTCAGCCGCGTAGTGGTATTCGCCATCACCGCTCACGCTAGCGCAGGTCATAATCGCAGCCGTGGACGACACGGGCGCAGGTCCGGTACTAATCCTGGGCGGCCGCAGCGAAATCGGCATCGAGCTCGCGCGGCGGCTGGCCCCCGGCGCGACGGTGGTGCTTGCCGCGCGCAGATCGAATCAGCTCGACGACCAGGTCGCCACCCTCAAGGCCGCCGGCGCCGCGGCGGTGCACACCATGGAATTCGACGCCGACGACCTGGCCTCGCACGGTCCGCTGGTTTCCTCGATCGTCGCCGACCACGGACCCATCGGCACCGCGGTGCTGGCCTTCGGGATCCTCGGCGATCAGGCCCGCGCCGAGACCGACGCCGCGCACGCGGTCGCCATCGTGCACACCGACTACGTCGCCGAAGTCAGCATGCTCACCCATCTGGCCGCGGCCATGCGCACCGCCGGCCGTGGCTCGCTGGTCGTCTTCTCCTCCGTCGCCGGGGTTCGGGTGCGCCGCGCGAACTACGTCTACGGCTCGGCGAAGGCCGGCTTGGACGGCTTCGCCAGCGGGCTGGCCGACGCGCTGCACGGCAGCGGCGTCAAGCTGCTCATCGCGCGCCCAGGCTTCGTCATCGGACGGATGACCGAGGGCATGCGACCCGCGCCGCTGTCGAGCACCCCGGAGCAAGTGGCCGCCGCGACCGCGCGGGCGCTGGCCAAAGGACGACGAACGGTGTGGATCCCGTGGTCGCTACGGCCGATGTTCTTCGTGATGCGGCTGCTGCCGCAGTTCGTCTGGCGCAGGATGCCGCGATGATCGTCGTTGTCGGTATCGGCGCCGACGGCATGGCCGGACTCGCGGAATCATCGCGCGCCGAATTACGCAGAGCTACAGTCGTTTACGGATCACGACGGCAGCTCGACCTGCTCGACGACACGGTGACCGCGCCCCGCCGGGAGTGGCCATCACCGATGCTGCCTGCCCTGCAAGCGCTACCCGTAGACGACAAAATCCACATCGTCGCCAGTGGAGACCCGCTCCTGCACGGCATCGGCGGCACTCTGATCCGGCTGTACGGTCCCGAGAAGGTCAGGGTGCTGCCGCACGTGTCCTCGGTGACCTTGGCGTGCGCCCGGATGGGCTGGAACGCCCACGACACCGAGGTCATCAGCCTGGTGACCGCGCCGGCGCACACCGCCGTGCGCCGCGGCGGCCAGGCGATCGTTCTGTCGAAAAACGCGGCCACTCCTAAGGAACTAGCGGCCTTGCTCAGCGCGCACGGGCGCGGCGACTCCGCATTCACCGTGCTCGAAAACCTCGGCGGCCCAACCGAACGCCGTCGCGACAGCACCGCGCGCCGATGGGCCGACGACCCGCCGCAAGACGTCGATGACCTCCACGTGATCGCTGTCCGCTACCTGCCCGACGAACGCATGTCGCCATATCCGGATGCCGCGTTCGTCCACGACGGCCAGATCACCAAACACGGGGTCCGGGCGGCGACCCTGGCCGCGCTGGCGCCGCGACCAGGGGAGCGGCTCTGGGACGTTGGCGCGGGTTCGGGCAGCATCAGCGTCGAATGGTGCCTGAGCTGGCGGGGTTGCGGCGCGGTGGCGTTCGAGCGCGACGAGCGGCGCCGGCTCAACATCGCGTCCAACGCGTCGGCGTTCGGCGTCAGCATCGACGTCCTCGCCGAGGCGCCGGAGGCTTTCAACGGCGTCGATGCACCGTCGGCGATCTTCGTCGGCGGCGGCCTCACCCAACCGGGTCTGCTCGAGGCATGCCTCGATAACCTGCCCAAAGGCGGACGGCTGGTCGCCAACGCGGTCACCGCTGAATCAGAAGCCGTTCTGGCACAGTCTTATTCACGATTCGGCGGCGAGCTGCGGCGCTTCCAGCACTATCACGGCGAGCCGCTCGGCGGCTTCACCGGATGGCGCCCGCAGCTGCCCGTCACGCAGTGGACGATGACGAAATGACGGTGTACTTCATCGGCGCGGGCCCGGGCGCCGCGGACCTCATCACCGTCCGCGGCCAGCGGCTCCTCGAAGGCTGCGCAACGTGCCTCTACGCGGGCTCCATCATGCCCGACGACCTGCTGGCGCTGTGCCCGGCCGACGCGAAAATCATTGACACGGGTCCGCTTACGTTGGACCAGATCGTCACCGAAATCGCCGACGCCGACGCGGCGGGCCATGACGTGGCACGGCTGCACTCCGGTGACCCGTCGCTGTACAGCGCGCTGGCCGAGCAGTGCCGCCGGCTCGACGCGCTGGGCATCGACTACGAAATCGTGCCGGGCGTACCGGCTTTCGCCGCCGCCGCGGCAGCCCTGAAACGCGAGCTCACCGTACCTGGCGTGGCGCAGACGGTGACGCTGACGCGGGTCGCCACCCTCTCGACGCCCATGCCCACCGGCGAAGAGCTACAGACCCTCGCCCAAACCGGCGGCACTCTGGTCCTTCACCTGGCCGCCGCCCAGATCGACGCCATCGTCCCGCAGCTGCTCCAAGGCGGCTACCGCCCCGAAACACCCACTGCAGTAGTGGCTTTCGCGAGCTGGCCGCAACAGATCGTGCTGCGCGGCAACCTGGCCGACGTCGCCGGCCGGATGCACGACGCCAACATCACCAAGACCGCCGTGATCATCGTCGGCGACGTGCTGGCGGCCGAGGGATTCAGCGACAGCTACCTGTACTCCACCGGGCGGATCCGGGGGAGCCGGCACTGATGCGGGTCCTGCTGCTCGGCGGCACCGCCGAGGCACGCGCGCTGGCGAAAACGCTGCACCCGCGCATCGATATCGTCAGCTCGCTGGCCGGCCGCGTCCCCGATCCCGCCCTTCCCGTCGGCCCGGTTCGCATCGGGGGCTTCGGCGGCGTCGACGGGCTGCGGCGCTGGCTGCGGGACGAACACGTCGACGCCGTCGTTGACGCCACCCACCCGTTTGCGGCGAACATGACGGCGCACGCCGCCGAAGCCTGTGCCGCACTGGGGATACCGCATGTGGTGCTGGCACGCCCGGCCTGGCCCGCCGGCGACGCCCTCGTCGTCGACTCGGACACCGGCGCGGCGGAAGCCGTGGCGAAGCACCAATATTCACGGATATTTCTCACCACCGGCCGTTCGAGCGTGCCCGCCTTCGCCGGCAGCGGTGCATGGTTTCTAATCCGGGTGGTCACCGCGCCAGATACCGCCGCGCTGCCGCGTCACCACCGGTTGCTGTTGTCGCGTGGGCCGTATCGCTACGACGACGAACTCGCGCTGCTGCGTGAGCACCGCATCGAGGCGCTGGTCACCAAGAACAGCGGCGGCGAGATGACCCGCGCCAAGGTGAATGCGGCCGCGGCGCTGGACATTCCGGTGGTCATGATCGCGAGACCGAAACTTCCGGCGGGCGTGGTAGCCGTCGGCAGCGTGGAAGAGGCCGCCGAATGGGTCGCGGCGCTCGGCTAGCCGGTCAGGTCCTCGCGTTCCACGTCGGCGAGCAGTGCGTCGCGGGCGCGGGCGACGCGGGATCGGATGGTTCCCACCGGGCACCCGCAGACCGCCGCGGCGTCGGCGTAGGGCAGCCCGAGCAGCTGCGTGAGCAACAGTGCCTCTCGCTGCTCGATGCTGAGGTTCGCGATCATCGTGGTCACCTCGACGAGGTCTTCGAAGCCGCGGGCGTGGCGGTCGCGGCTGAGGAAGTGCGCCGGATCGGCGCCTGAGGTGGTGCGCGGCCGCGATTGGGCGTGGCGGATGTGATCGGCCACCACCCGGCGTGCGATGGCGAGCAGCCACGTTCGGGCACTGGATCGCCCGGAGAATCGTTCGATCGCGCCGATCGCCCGCAGGAACGTTTCCTGCGTTAGGTCGTCCGCGGTGCTCGCGTCGGATAGATAGGTGACGAATCTCCACACGTCTTGCTGGGTTGCTTTGATGAACGCCTCGAGCGCACGCGGATTCCCGCGTGCGGCGGCCAACGCGAGGTCGGTGACGGCCTCGTCGTCGCTTGACGCGGTCATAGGCAACCACCTTAGTTGCGCGGGCCTGGGCAGTCTACGACGGGTCGTCGTAGAGCCCGCTCGGTTGATGGGCCAAAGATGCCGGTGTCGCCGGCCACTGGGCGCCGGCGGCCGGACGCGGTAGTCGGCATCAACATCGGAGGTGCGCCGCCTGCCGGCCCCGATGCGCTCGCGCGCCACCAGCAACGCGAAAGCAAGCCCCAACAGCAGGGGCATGTGGCTCGCGATGCGTGTCGCGGTCACCTCGCCGGCGAAGGCGTCCACCACCACGTAACTCAGCAGCGCGACCGAATACACGCCGGTAATCGCGGCCACGCCGATCGCGGTGACGGGCCATACGCCCGCGGCAACCATGGCGAGACCCAACGCGAGCAACCAGGCGGTCGACTCGTGCATCAGGTGTTCTCCCGACATCGCGCCGTGCATGTGGCTCGACACCATGCCGAAATCGATGCCGCCGATCTGGGCCGCCGCGATCGCCACCTGGAACAGACCGACCCCGATCAGTCCCCAGCGCCGGTAGTGCGTCCGCAGCCAGCGCATCGAGCGGTGAT
The DNA here is from genome assembly GCF_001673535.1 of Mycobacterium sp. 1081908.1. GTDB lineage: Bacteria > Actinomycetota > Actinomycetes > Mycobacteriales > Mycobacteriaceae > Mycobacterium. Next base: position 14,653 of record NZ_LZLY01000155.1, read on the forward strand.
AGGTGGGGGACTGCTGATCGAGGCTTGCGATGATTTTTGCTACCAGGTCTGGCCCCTCGCCCGGCTCGATCGAGGCCAACCGCCGACTCTGGATCGCCGCGCCGATCAACCAGTTCCGGCAGGCGCGACACGATTCCAGGTGGGCGTCGACCTGCTGCGCGAGCACCTGCGGACGCTCACCGTCCAACCGCGCAGAAAGCGCCTCACGCGCAACGTCACACCGCATCCCTGCATCGTTGCGCATGCCCGATCGGTGCGCAAAGGCCAGGACGGAACAGAAGGCCGGGAACCAAACCCTCCGGCAAACCGACCACTGGAGGCAAGCCCTACCGCCACGCCATCCACCGAAGAGGTATTCGTGTCTCTACCTGAAGGCCCCCGACGATGACCGCCCCTATCTGGATTGCCTTGCCGCCGGAGGTGCACTCCACATTGCTGAGCAGCGGACCGGGATCTGGGCCGCTGCTCGCCGCCGCCGAGGCGTGGTCGTCGATGGGCACCGAATATGCCACCGCGGCAGACGAACTCATCGGGTTGCTGGGCGCCGCGCAGACCGCATGGGATGGGCCCAGCGCCGAACGTTACGTCGCGGCCCATGCCCCCTACTTGACCTGGCTCATGCACAACGCCGCCAAGAGCACCGCTGCCGCCGCGCTGCATCAGACGGCGGCCGCCGCCCATACGGGCGCGCTGGCCGCCATGCCCACGGTGGCCGAGCTCGCCGCAAACCACGCCGTTCACGCGGCGCTGGTGGCAACCAACTTCTTTGGCATCAACACCATTCCCATCGCCGTCAATGAAGCGGACTACGCACGCATGTGGGTGCAGGCCGCCGAAACCATGACGACCTATCAAGCAGCGACCGACTCCGCCCTGGCGGCGATGCCGACGACGGCGCCCGCGCCGCAGATCGTCGCGCCGGCCGCTGAGATCAGCCCAGCGGACACCGCCACGACACGATCCGCCGCCAGCGCTCCGTCGGCCAACGCCAGCACGTCTTGGCAGGATCAGCTCGCCGCCCTCATCCAGCAGTACACCCGCAATTTCGCGTGGCCGGTGTCCAAGGACCTCAACCCCGCCGGATGGCCCATCCCTGCGGTACCCTTCGCCAACGGGCTCACCTCGGCGCTGATGCAAGTCCCCGGAATGTCCCCGGCTCTCGCAAGCGCCCTGGCGTGGGCCACCTTTCACACGTTGATGATCTTTTGGCCGTTCGGTCAGCAAGCGGTCCAGTTGGCCCTATCGCTTGCCCCCGCCCTGGCCGCCGTTCCGGTCGTCGGCGCCGTTGGTGTCGCGGCGGGCGCCGCCGCCGCGGCCGGCCTCGTGGTCCCGCTGTCCGTTGCGACGGCCTTACCCGCGGGCGCCGCCGCGCCGGTACCGGCGGGCGCTTTGCCGGCGCCCGCAAGCACGGCCGCCGCGCCAGCGAGCGTCAGCAGCGTCGCCACGACGGCGCCCGCCCCCGCGGCGTCCGGTCCGGCGCTCGGCAGCGGCGGGGGACCGGTCGGTGGCGGGCCGGGAGTGGGCTTCGGCCCGACGGCTTCGACGGGGATCGCCGACGTCTTGTATGCCGTGGGGCTGTCCGGATTGTCCGCACGTGGCAGCGCCAATAGTCGTGCACGTCGCAAATCCGAGGAACCGGCCGCCGGCGACGCCGATGCGAACACGGCCGCCGCGGCGTCGGCGAAGCGAGAGAGCGGCCGTCGGCGCGTCCGGGCCGCATCGAAGGACCGTGCCCACCGCTACGAATACCTGGACCTGGAATCGGACGGAGTCGCGATCTCCGACCGCGGCGCCGGAGCCCTTGGTTTCCCCGGAACCGCGGCCAAATCCGGCCCTGGCCCGGCCGCCGGATTGACGACGTTGACCGGTGACGGTCTGAGCGATGGCCCCACGTTGCCCCTGATGCCCAGCAGCTGGGCCGGCGATTGCCCGAACGTGGCTGACCGCAACCCCATCGGGTGACAGCCCGATGGCGCCGAGCAACGGGCGGCGAGGCGCCAAAGTGAGAGTCGTTTGCCGCCGCGACACGCGGGTACTTGGGCCACCATGACTTCGGCAACACAACAGCGGCTGAGCGCCGTCGCGTTGATCTGCACGTTGAAGAAAAGCCCGGCGGCATCGAGCAGCGAGGTGATGGCCGATCAGGTGCTCGAACAGCTGCGCAAGGGCGGCGTCGACGGCCAGAAGGTCCGCTGCGTCGACCTGAGCCTGCTGCCCGGCACGGAGGCCGACATGGGGCCGGGCGACGAATGGCCGCAGCTGCTGGAAAAGATCAAGGCCGCAGACATCGTCGTCGTCTCCACCCCGACCTGGGTAGGCCACATGTCCAGCGTCGCGCAACGCGTCTTGGAAAGACTGGACGCAGAAATATCCGATGAGGACGACGCCGGCCGGCCCAAGATGGTCGGCAAGGTGGCCCTGGCCGTGGTCGTGGGCAACGAAGATGGCGCCCACAAGATCGTCGCCGACCTTTTCCAGGCCCTCAACGACATTGGATTCTCAATCCCGGCGCAGGGCTGCACGTATTGGAACGGTGAGGCCATGCAGGGCGGGGACTTCAAAGACCTCGACGAGGTACCGGAAGCGATCGCCACCACCACCGAGTCCGCGGCCCGCAACGCGGTGCACCTCGCCGGCGTTCTACGGCAGAACCCCTACCCGCCGTACGAGTGACCGTCAGGCGGGATACCGCCGGGGGGTGAACACCCGGTCGCCGAAATCGTCTGAGTGCCACTGGGTTTGGGAGGAGCCGACGATCAGCAGGCAGCGCATGTCGACGTCGGCGGGGTCGAGATCGGCGAGCCGCACCACGCGGACATCTTCGTCGGGCCCGGACACGTTGCGGCCGATCACCACCGGCGTGCCGGGTTCGCGGTGGGCCATCAGCACGTCGCGCATCGCGCCGACCTGCCAGGTCCGCGCCTTTGATGCCGGGTTGTAGATGGCCAGCACCAGATCGGCGGCCGCGGCGGCGGCCAACCGCCCGGAAATCACGTCCCAGGGCTTGAGCCGGTCGGACAACGAGATCACCGCGTAGTCATGACCCAACGGGGCGCCCACCCGGCTGGCGACGGCCTGCGCCGCCGTCATCGCCGGAATGACCCGGATCCGCACTCCCGGCCACTGTTTGGCCTCTTCCAGCACCGCGGTCGCCATCGCGAACACGCCGGGATCGCCCGACGACACCACGGCGACGGCGTGCCCCTGCTCGGCGAGCGCGCAGGCCAGCCGCGCCCGCGCCGGTTCGTCGGTGTTGTCGCTGGCGTGACGCCGTTGGCCGTCGCGGACCGCGACCCGGTCCAAATAGGGGGCATAGCCGATCAGATCGGTCGCGGCGGCCAGTTCCCGCCGGCTCTCCGGCGTCATCCAATCGACGTCGCCGGGCCCCAGGCCGACCACGGCGACCGTCCCGGCCACCGACGGCCGCTGCGTGCGGCGGCCACCGGGCAGCATGGCCAGCGAAAAGTAGGGCACGCTGGCCTCGTCGACGTCCGCGGCAGGCATGATCCGCTGTCCCGACGTGCTGGCCCGCTCGACGTAGAACGCGTCGCCGAGTTGTCCGGACGCCGAAAGCGCCTCTCGCACAGCGTGATACGAGCGGCCCAGCTTGAGCACGACCGCGGCGTCCGCGTCGGCGAGGCGGCGCGTCAGCTCGGCCACCGGCAGGGTGCCGGGCAGCACCGACAACACCTCGTCGCCGGCCACCAGTGGGGTCGCGATGGCCGCCGAGGCGGCGCTCACCGACGTCACACCCGGCACGATGACGGCGTTGAACCGCTGCGTCAGCCGGGTGTGCAAATGCATGTACGAGCTGTAGAACAGCGGGTCGCCCTCGGCGAGCAGCGCGACGTCGCGACCGGCGTCGAGGTGCGCGGCGATGCGCCGCGTCGAGTCCGCGTAGAAGTCCTCGATCGCCCCGGCGTAGCCGCCGGGATGGTCGGTGGCCTCGGTGGTCACCGGATAGACCAGGTGCTCCTCGATCTGGCCCGGCCGCAGATACGGTTCGGCGATTCCGCGGGCGATGCTGCGACCGTGCCGCGCGCTGTGGTAGGCCACCACGTCGGCCTCGCCGATCACCCGGGCGGCCTTCACCGTCACCAACTCCGGATCGCCGGGCCCCAGCCCGACCCCCCATAGGGTGCCCCGCGCGCTCACTCGGCGTCGCTCGCGATCGCGTTGACGGCGGCCGCGGCCATCGCGCTGCCCCCGCGGCGACCTCGCACCACCAGATACGACATGCCGCGCGGACGCTCGATGAGCTCCTGCTTGGACTGCGCGGACCCGACGAATCCAACCGGCCCGCCGAGCACCGCGGCCGGCGGGGAGGCCCCCTCGTCGATCAGCTCCAGCAGCCGGAACAGGGCGGTGGGGGCGTTACCGACGGCGAGAACCGCGCCGGCCAGCCGCTCCGCCCACAGCTCGACCGCCGCTGCCGAACGGGTGGTCCGCCGGCGTGCGGCCAGCGCGGGAGCGCGCGGATCGGCCACCAGCGATACGACCTCGTTGCCCGCGGGCAGGCGCGCGGTGGTGATGCCGGCGGCCACCATCGACGAATCGCACAACACCGGCGCACCGCCGCGCAGCGCGGCGCCGGCCCGCGCGACCACGTCGTCGGTGTAGGCGACGTGATCGGCGACATCGACCTGACCGCAGGTGTGGATCAACCGGACCACGACCCGCGCGACGTCGTCGGGGAACCGCGTCAGGTCGGCTTCGGCGCGGATGGCCGCGAACGACTGGCGATAGATCTCGGCCGCGTCGCGGATGTAGTCGAGCACCCGCTCACCTTAGGTGCTGGTCGCGCAGCAGCCGATAGCCCTGCCCGCTCGCGACCAGAACCTGCCCGACGGGCGGGCTTCCACACGCGCGCTCGCAGCCGACGAAGTGGCGGTGCACCGGGGAATCCGGCTCCAACGCCATCGCCGCGTCGGCCCGCACGTCGGCCGCGGAGTGCTCGCACCCGGGGCTGCCGGTGCAGGCGCTGACGCTCAGCCAGGGGGAGTGCTCGTCGAAAACCAGGCCCAACGGCGCCAGCACGCGCAGCGCGACGTCCGCCACCTCTTCGTCGAGGTCGCACACCAGCACCGATCGCCACGGCGTGACCACCAGCGGGGCCTCGATAGCGGCCAGGTATTCCGCGACCCTTGCGGGCAGCACGCCCAGCGGCACCGCGGCGCCCAGCGCGACGCGGCCGTCGTCCTGGCCGATCCAGCCCACCGGTGGCTTGGTCACGGGCGGAAACGCCGCACCGAGTTCGGCGCCGGGCCACAACGCCGCAATGTCGGCCAATTCGCCGACCCGCCAAGCCTTTCCGCGCACCTCGATGAACCGCAGCGCGAGCGCGACTAGCGAGCGCGCCACGTCGGCGATGGCCAGCCGGACGCCGGTGTCATGCCCCGCCAACACGAGCGCGACGCCGTCGTCCAGGGCATGCACGCCGACGTCGGCGCCCAGCCCGGACACGTCGGCACGGCCGTCGTCGAGACCGAACCAGAAGCGGCCGCCCAACTCCGCGAGCCCGGGTTCGGCGCAAATCGCCGCATCCAGCTCGCTCACCCACCCACTCACGTCGGCGAGCCCGCCCACCCGGCCGGACAGCGGCGACGCAACGATGTTGCGGACCCGCTCATGCGTCGCCGACGGCAACAGCCCAGCTTGGCTGAGCGCCTCCGCGACCGCCGGCACGTCGGTGATCGCGCGCAGCTGCACGTTGCCCCTCGCGGTCAGCTCGAGCGTTCCCGAGCCGCGCTCACCCGCGACGCCGGCCAGCGTAGCCAGCTGCGCGGCGCTGATCCGGCCGCCGGGCAGGCGCACCCGCACCAGCGCGCCGTCGGCGGCCTGATGCACCTGCAGGGCGCCCGGGCAGGCGTCGGTGTCGCGCGCTCGGACCATTCGCCTACGGTACGACTGCGCGTCTCCGTTTCGCGCAGGTTCGGCGCGGGCCTGGTGTGGGCACTCTGTTGCCCGTGAGGACGGTTGAGTACGCCGCGGGACGCATGGCCGACGTCTTCGGCGATTCGGGACGGCCCACGATCCTGCTGTGGCACGGCATGCAGACCGACGCCCGGGCGGCCGTCGGGCCGCTGGCCGGCATGCTCGCCGAACGCGGCGCCGCGGTCGTGGCGCCGGATTGGAACTCCCACGGCGACGACGGCGGCCGCGCGGACCTGTTGCGGTCGCTCGAGTTCACCCGCGACGTCGCCGCCGGCCCCCTGGTCCTGGTCGGGTGGTCGTTGGGCGGTTGCGCCGCCGCGGGCCTGACGCTCGACGCGGCGCGCTTCGACGTCGCCCTCGCGCACACGGTTTGCCTGGCCGGGGCCTTCATGGCCCCCGACCCGATCTCCGGCCGGACGCCGACCGACATGCTGGCGGCCGACGGCGCCCGGTCGCCGTTCACGCTGCTGCACGGCCTCGCCGACGACGCGGTGCCGGTGACGGCGAGCAGGGCGTTCGCCGCCGACCTTCACCGGGCGGGTTGGCCGGTGGAGCTGGTGGAGCTGGCGGCCGACCACGGGTCGATCGCCGGCGCCGACTACGACCCGGTCGCCGATCGCTACGTCCCGGCGACGGGCGGGCCGGCGCTCAAGATGGCGGGCGAGGTCGCCGCGCGCATCGCGGCGACGCTGCGGTACGAATGACGGGTGGCCGAGCCGAGGATCCTTTTGCTGTCGACGTCCGACACGGACCTGATCAGCGCCCGGTCCAGCGGCAAGAACTATCGGTGGGCCAACCCGTCGCGGCTGTCCGACGACGAGTTGCCGGACCTGCTGGCCGACGCCGCCATCGTCGTCGTCCGCATCCTCGGCGGCTACCGCGCCTGGCAGGACGGGATCGACGCGGTGATCGCCAGCGGCGTCCCGACGGTGCTCGTCAGCGGCGAGCAGGCCGCCGACGCCGAGCTGACGGGCCTGTCCACGCTGGCCGCCGGCATCGCGGTGCAGGCCCACATCTATCTGGCCCACGGCGGCGTGGAGAACCTGCGCCAGCTGCACGCCTTCCTCTCGGACACGGTGCTGATGACCGGGTACGGGTTCAGCCCGCCGGTCGTGACGCCGACCTGGGGTGAGCTGCCGCGACCGGACGCCGCCGACGGCGACGGCCCCACCATCGCGGTGCTCTACTACCGCGCGCAGCAGCTGGCCGGCAACACCGCGTACATCGAATCGCTGTGCCGGGCCATCGAAGACGCGGGCGGGCGAGCGCTGCCCGTCTACTGCGCCTCGCTGCGCACCGCCGAACCCGAACTGCTGCAACGGCTCGGCGACGCCGACGCCATGGTGGTCACCGTGCTGGCCGCCGGCGGACTCAAGCCGGCCACGGTGTCCGCCGGCGGGGACGACGACAGCTGGAACGTCGAACATCTGGCGGCGCTGGACATCCCGATCTTGCAGGGCTTGTGCCTGACCAGCCCGCGCGACCAATGGCGCGACAACGACGACGGCCTGAGCCCGCTCGACGTCGCCAGCCAGGTCGCGGTGCCCGAGTTCGACGGGCGCATCATCACGGTCCCGTTCTCGTTCAAGGAGATCGACGACGACGGGCTGATCTCCTACGTCGCCGACGCGGAACGCTGTGCGCGGGTGGCGGGCCTGGCCATCCGGCACGCGCGGCTGCGCCATGTCCCGGCGGCCGAAAAGCGGGTGGCCCTGGTGTTCTCGGCCTATCCGACCAAGCACGCCCGCATCGGCAACGCGGTCGGGCTCGACACCCCGGCCAGCGCGGTCGCCCTCCTGCGCGCGATGGGTGAACGCGGGTATCGGGTGGGCGATCTGCCCGGCGTCGAGGCCAACGACGGCGACGCCCTGATTCACGCGCTGATCGAACGCGGGGGACAGGATCCCGACTGGCTCACCGAGGGGCAGCTGGCCGGCAACCCGATCCGGGTGTCCGCCAAGGAGTATCGCGCATGGTTCGCGACGCTGCCCGCCGAGCTCGCCGACGCCGTGGTGAAGCACTGGGGCCCGCCGCCCGGCGACCTCTTCGTCGACCGCACCAGCGATCCCGACGGCGAAATCGTCATCGCCGCAATGCGAGCGGGCAACCTCGTCCTGATGGTCCAGCCACCCCGCGGGTTCGGGGAAAACCCGGTCGCCATCTACCACGACCCGGACCTGCCGCCCAGCCATCACTACCTGGCCGCGTACCGCTGGCTGGACACCGGATTTCACGCCGACGCGATAGTCCACCTGGGCAAGCACGGCAACCTGGAGTGGCTGCCCGGCAAGACCCTGGGCATGTCGGCGGCCTGCGGATCCGATGCCGCGCTGGGCAACGTGCCGCTGATCTACCCGTTCCTCGTGAACGACCCCGGCGAGGGCACCCAGGCCAAGCGGCGCGCGCACGCCGTGCTCGTCGACCACCTCATCCCGCCGATGGCGCGCGCCGAAACCTACGGTGACATCGCGCGTTTGGAGCAGCTGCTCGACGAGCACGCCAACGTCGCGGCGCTGGATCCCGGCAAGTTGCCCGCCATCCGCCAGCAGATCTGGACGCTGATCCGGGCCGCCAAGATGGACCACGACCTGGGGCTGACCGAACGCCCCCCCGAGGACGCGTTCGACGACATGATCCTGCATGTCGACGGGTGGCTCTGCGAGATCAAGGACGTCCAGATCCGCGACGGTCTGCACGTCCTGGGCCAAAAGCCCACGGGTGAGGCCGAACTCGACCTGGTGCTGGCCATCCTGCGGGCCCGCCAGCTGTTCGGTGGCGAGCACGCCATCCCCGGCCTGCGACAGGCCCTGGGCCTGGCCGAGGACGGCAGCGACGAGCGCGCAACGGTCGACCAAACCGAAGCCGCGGCACGCGAGTTGGTCGCGGCGCTGCAGGCCAGCGGCTGGGATCCGCGGGCCGCCGACCGGCTCACCGACAACGCCGAGGTGGCAAGAGTGCTGCGGTTCGCGGCCACCGAGGTGGTGCCCCGGCTGGCGGGCACAACGTCCGAAATCGACCAGGTGCTCAGGGCTTTGGATGGCCGGTTCATTCCCTCAGGCCCGTCGGGGTCGCCGCTGCGCGGCCTGGTCAACGTGCTGCCCACCGGGCGCAACTTCTACTCCGTCGACCCGAAAGCGGTGCCGTCGCGGCTTGCGTGGGAAGCCGGTGTGGCGCTGGCGGATTCGCTGCTGGCCCGGTACCGGACCGACCACGGCCAATGGCCGCAATCGGTCGGGCTGTCGGTGTGGGGCACCTCGGCGATGCGCACCGCCGGCGACGACATCGCCGAAGTCCTCGCGCTGCTCGGTGTTCGGCCCGTCTGGGACGACGCGTCGCGGCGGGTCGTGGGGCTGACGCCGATCCCGCTGGCCGAGCTGGGCCGCCCCCGCATCGACGTGACCGTGCGGATTTCGGGGTTCTTCCGGGACGCCTTCCCCCACGTCGTGACCATGCTCGACGACGCGGTGCGGCTGGTCGCCGACCTCGACGAGCCCGCCGAGGACAACTACGTTCGCGCGCACGCCCAGGCCGACCTGGCCCAGCACGGTGACGAACGCCGGTCCACCACACGGATTTTCGGATCAAAGCCAGGAACCTACGGCGCCGGGCTGTTGCAGCTGATCGACAGCCGCAACTGGCGCGACGACGCCGATCTCGCACAGGTGTACACCGCCTGGGGCGGGTTCGCCTACGGGCGCGGTCTGGACGGCCGCCCCGCAACCGACGACATGAACCGCCAGTACCGGCGCATCGCGGTGGCCGCCAAGAACACCGACACCCGCGAGCACGACATCGCCGACTCCGACGACTACTTCCAGTACCACGGCGGCATGGTCGCCACGGTGCGCGCGCTGACCGGGCAGGCGCCCGCCGCCTACATCGGCGACAACACCAGGCCCGACGCGATCCGCACCCGCACGTTGTCCGAGGAGACCACCCGGGTCTTTCGCGCCCGCGTGGTCAATCCGCGCTGGATGGCGGCGATGCGCCGGCACGGCTACAAGGGCGCGTTCGAGATGGCGGCGACCGTGGACTACCTGTTCGGCTACGACGCCACCGCGGGCGTGATGGCCGACTGGATGTATGAGCAACTGACCGAGCGCTACGTGCTGGACCCCGAGAACCGCAAGTTCATGGCCGAATCCAACCCGTGGGCGCTGCACGGCATGGCCGAACGGCTGCTGGAGGCCGCCGGTCGCGGCATGTGGGAACAGCCGCAGCCGGAGACCCTCGACGGGCTGCGCCAGGCGCTGCTCGAAACCGAGGGTGATCTCGAGGGCTAACGCCTACGCGAGTGTGCGGCTCGCCGCGCACTCGGCACCGAACGTGCGGCTGGCCGCACACTCGGCACGAGCGGGCCGACGGGCGTAGGTTGACACCGTGACACCCACCTTCGCTGACCTCGCCAAGGCGCAGTATCTCCTGCTGACCACGTTCACCAAGGACGGGCGGCCCAAGCCGGTTCCGATCTGGGCCGCGGCCGACGGCGACCGGCTGCTGGTCATCACCCAGGAAAAATCGTGGAAGGTCAAGCGGATCCGCAACACCCCGCGGGTCACGCTGGCAACCTGCACCATGCAGGGCCGGCCGACCAGCGAGGCGGTCGAGGGCACCGCAGCGATCCTCGACAAGTCGCAGACCGCGGCCGTCTACGACGCGATCGGCAGGCGGTACGGCATCGTCGGAAAGGTCTTCAACTTCTTCAGCAAGCTGCGCGGCGGGATGGACAGCAACGTCGGCCTCGAGCTGAAAGTGGCGCCAAGCTAAGGCAAATGGGGACCATCCTCATCCCGATCCCGGACCGCGACTTCGACCCCACCGAGGTCGCCGTCAGCTGGCGGGTCCTGACGCACGACGGGCACCGGGTGGTCTTCACCACCGAAAGCGGCGCACCCGGCGTCGCCGACGACATCATGGTGACCGGCCGCGGGTTGGACGTCTGGTCCGCGCTGCCGCTGCTGGGCGCCGTCCCGGTCGTCGGGCTGATGCTGCGGGCGAACAAGGCCGGCCGCGACGCGTATCGGGACATGCGGCGCTCGGCCGAATTTCAGCATCCGGTCAGCTGGTCGCAGGCCGGCCTCGAGGGCATCGACGCGCTGCTGCTGCCCGGCGGCCATCGCGCCCGGGGAATGCGCAGTTACATCGACAGCGAGGTCCTGCAGCGGCTCGTCGTGGACGCCTTCGCCCGGGGTCTGCTCGTCGCCGCGATTTGTCACGGCGTGCTGCTCGCCGCGCGCAGCGTCGATCCCGCGACCGGTCGCTCGGTGCTCTACGGGCGCAGGACGACGGCGCTGACGTGGGCGATGGAGGGCCTGGCCTGGCGGCTCACCCGGCTGACCCGATTCTGGGATCGCGACTACTACCGCACCTATACCGAGGAGCCCGGTCAACCCGCCGGCTACATGTCCGTGCAGTCGGAAGTCACTCGCGCGCTTAAGGATCCGGCGGATTTTCAGGACGTCGGCAGCGACACGCCGCACCGGTGGCTGAAGTCGTCGGGCGTGGTGCGTGACACCGCGACCGATTCGCGGGCCGCGTTCGTCGTCGACGACGGCAGCTACGTGTCGGCACGCTGGCCCGGCGACACGCACACGTTCGCGACCGTCGTGTCGCAAAAGCTCAAGTGACCCAACGCGTTTCAGCCCGCCTTCAGGTGCTCGCCGAAGAACGCGAAGACGCGGCTCCACGCGTCGTCGGTGGCCGCCTCGTCGTAGCCGAAACCGGCGATGCGAAGTAGCGGCTGGGCCGGGAGCGTGTTCGCGAAGCTGTGCCCGACACCGGGATAAACCTTGGTGTCCGTGGTGATCTGCTTGGCCTCGGTCACCTCGCGGAATTTCTCGGGCGAGCCCCTGCCCAGCGGGTCGCGGCCGCCGAAGCTCGCCACGATCGGGCACGCCCCCTCCAGGGTCTTGTCGAGGTTGCGCGGCAGGGGAGTTCCGTAGAACGGCGCCGAGGCGCCAAAACCCTTGGGCGACATGACGAGCGCAAAATGGCCGCCCATGCAGAAGCCCGCGATGCCGACCTGCCCGGAACACTCCGGCATCGCCTTGAGGTGGTCGCGCGCCGCCAGAATGTCGTCGAGGGCGCGCCCCCGCTGCGCTTGCATCTCCCGCATGACCCGGGTGATGCAGCGGACGCGGCCGCCGCGGGCGTACATGTTCGGGGTGAGCGCCACATACCCGCCCCGGGCGATGCGCTCGTTGGTGGCCTGCTTGTCCCGGCCGTAGCCGAACGCATCGTGGATCACCACCACACCCGGCCACGGGCCCTGTCCTTCGGGCACGTTCAACAGCGCGTCAATCGATCCGTCCGGGGTGTCGATCTGAATCGTTGCCATAGCGTTATCTAAGTGCAGCGGTTACACGCACCGCCAGGGGAACTCCCCGGTGGCCCGCGGACGTTGGCGTCACATGATGTCGCGGCTGTTTCTGATCTACGCCGCGGTCGAGCTCGCGGCGGTCGCCGCGTTGGTCTCGTCCGTCGGGTGGGGCTGGACGCTGCTGGCGCTGCTGGCCACGTTCATGCTCGGGTGGGTCGTGCTGGCGCCGATGGCGGGATCGCAGCTCATCCGCCAGATCGGGCAATTGCGCTCCGGCCTGGCCGACCCGCGCCGCGCGGCGGGCGACGGGGCGATGGTCACGCTGGCCATGGCTTTGGTCCTCGTCCCGGGGCTGGTCACCACGGCTTTGGGGCTGTTGCTGCTGGTCCCGCCGATACGCAAGGCCGCCAGGCCGGGTTTGACCGCGATGGCGCTCCGCGGTGTGCGGCGGCGGGCGCCGCTGATCACCGACGCGACGCTCTTTGGCGCCGACCCCCGCGAGGGCCGCGACTACATCGACGGCGAGGTCGTGGACGTGCGGGACTTCCGCGCGCCGGCGCTGCCGAACGACATGCGCGGCGGATATCCCGGAAACCCCGCTTGGGATTGATCCGGGATTGATCTGAAACCCGCCACACGTAGTTTTGGCCTGTGACCGACACGGCTACCACGCTGCTGGTCAACGGGCGGGTACACAGCCCGACCCACCCCGACGCCACCGCCATGGCGGTCCGCGGCGACGTCATCGCCTGGCTCGGCAGCGACGACGTCGCGCGCAGCCAGTTCCCCGGCGCCCGGGTCGAGGACCTGGACGGCGGCTTCGTCGCGCCGGGGTTCGTGGACAGCCACATCCACCTCACCGCGACCGGCCTGACGATCAGCGGCCTGAACCTGCAGCCGGCTGCGTCGCGCGCCCACTGCCTGCGGATGGTCGCCGACCACGCGGCCGCCCACCCGGGCCTGCCGGTGTGGGGCCACGGCTGGGACGAATCGACGTGGCCCGAGAACGCGCCGCCGAGCACCGCCGAGCTGGACGCCGTCCTCGGGGACCGGCCCGCCTACCTGACCCGCGTCGACGTCCACTCCGCGCTGGCCTCCACGGCGCTGCGCCGGCTGGCCGCCGACCTGCCCGCGGCGGCCGGTTTCGACCCGGAGCGGCCGCTGGTCGGCGACGCCCACCACCGGGTCCGCGCCGTCGCCCGCGACCTGCTGACGCCCCGGCAGCTGGCCGAGGCCCGCACCGCCGCGCTGCGCGCCGCCGCCGCGGCCGGCATCGTCGCGGTGCACGAATGCGCGGGTCCCGAGATCGGCGGGCTCGACGACTGGCTGGCGCTGCGCCAAATCGACCAAGCCGTCGAGATCGTCGGCTACTGGGGCCAGGCCGTGACCACGGCCGCCGAGGCGCGGGCGCTGAGGGACGAGACGGGGACCCGCGGGCTGGCCGGCGACCTGTTCGTCGACGGGGCGCTCGGGTCGCGCACCGCGTGGCTGCACGAGCCGTACGCCGACGCCCCGGACCGCGCCGGCACCTGTTACCTGGATCCCGCCGCCATCGAAAGCCACCTGCGGGCGTGCACCGAGGCGGGGGTGACGGCCGGTTTCCATGTCATCGGCGATGCCGCGGTCTCGGCGGCGGTCGCGGCGTTGGAACGGGTGGTGGACGACCTCGGGGTGGCCGCCGTCGCCCGCTGCGGGCACCGCCTCGAGCACCTGGAGATGGTGACCGAAGACCAGGCCGCCAAGCTGGGCGCGTGGGGCGTCATCGCCAGCGTGCAGCCCAATTTTGATGCGCTGTGGGGTGGCGCCGACGGCATGTATGCGCGGCGGCTCGGCGCCGAAAGAGGCGGCCGACTGAACCCCTTTGCGCTGTTAGCATCCCAAGGCGTGCCCCTCGCGCTCGGTTCCGACGCCCCCGTCACGGGCATCGACCCGTGGGCGAGCGTGCGCGCGGCGGTCAACCACCGCACCCCGGGCAGCGCGGTGTCGGCGCGGGCCGCGTTCGCGGCCGCCACCCGCGGCGGCTGGCGGGCGGCCGGCGCGCGCGACGGCCAGGCGGGAACCCTGGTGCCCGGCGCGCCCGCTTCGTATGCCGTGTGGGACGCCGGGCCCCTCGACGTGCACGCGCCTCGCGACGCCGTCCAGCGCTGGTCCACCGATCCCCGCTCCCGGGTGCCCGCGTTGCCGCCCCTGGGCCCCGCCGACGCGTTGCCGCGTTGCCGCCGAACCGTGCATCGAGGCGTCGTCATCCATGACTAGGGACGACACCGACCCGATCAGCGACGCCGCCGAATCCGATCACGAGGAGGAGCCCCTCGAGGTCCACCCCGAGCCCCCCGAGCCCGAAGCACCCGACCCACCGAGCCCGGCCGCCCGCCGAGGCGCCGTCACGCGCCGGGCACTAACCGGGGTCGGCGCGGTGGCGATCGCACGGCTCCCGGGCGTGTGGGCCGCGCTGCTGCCGCGCCTGCCGCGACTGGCGCTCGCCATTGCGGGTGGCCTGCTGCTGTTCGCCAGCTTCCCCGCGGTGAACTGGTGGTGGGCCGCCGTCGTCGCCGCCGCGTTGCTGGCCTGGGTGCTGCAGCACCCGGCCACGACACCCGCGGGCGGGTTCGGCTACGGGTTCCTGTTCGGGCTGGCCTGCTACGTGCCGCTGCTGCCGTGGATCAGCACCCTGGTGGGCGCCGTGCCCTGGCTGGTGCTGGCGGCGACCTGCGCGCTCTTTCCCGGCATGTTCGGCCTGTGCGCCGTCACCGTGCGACGGCTGCCCGGCTGGCCGATCTGGTTCGCGCTGCTGTGGGTCGCCCAGGAGTGGCTGAAGTCGATCTTCCCGTTCGGCGGCTTTCCCTGGGGCGCGGTCGCCTTCGGCCAAGCGCAGGGTCCGTTGCTGCCGTTGGTTCAGCTCGGCGGGGTTGCGCTGCTGTCCATGGCCGTCGTGCTGGTGGGATTCAGCGCGACCGCGATCGCGCTGGAGATCGCGAAGTGGTGGAAAACCGGGCACCCGGCCGGCGCAGCGGCCACGAAAGAGCCCGCGCCGCCGCCGGCCGTCGTGCTGCCGGGCGTATGCATCTGCCTGGTGTTGTTCGCCGCCGTCATCATCTGGCCGCAGGTGCGGCACGCCGGCGCGGGAGCGGGCGGCGAACCCCCGGTCACGGTCGCCGTGGTGCAGGGCAACGTGCCGCGGCTGGGTCTGGACTTCAACGCGCAGCGCCGGGCGGTGCTGGACAACCACGTCCGCGAGACCCTGCAGCTGGCCGAGGACGTGCGCGCTGGGCTGGCACCACAACCGCAATTCGTGATCTGGCCGGAGGACTCCTCGGATATCGACCCCTTGGCCAACCCCGACGCCGCGGAGCAGGTCGCGCGGGCCGTCGCGGCGATCGGCGCGCCGATATTGGTCGGCACCGTGCTCGATGTGCCCGGCCGCACGCCGGACAACGCGCAGTACACCAATACCGTCATCGTGTGGAATCCGGTCAGCGGGCCGGCCGAACGCCACGACAAGGAAATCGTGCAGCCGTTCGGGGAGTACCTGCCGATGCCGTGGCTGTTCAAGCACCTCTCCGGCTACGCCGACCGGGCCGGACACATGGTGCCCGGCCGGAGCAGCGGCGTGGTGCACATCGCCGGGGTGCCGGTCGGGGTGTCCACCTGCTGGGAGGTCATCTTCGATCGGGCCCCGCGAAAGGCGGTGCTGAACGGCGCCCAGCTGCTGGCCGTGCCGGCCAACAACGCGACCTTCAACAAGACGATGAGCGAACAACAGCTGGCGTTCGCCAAGGTCCGGGCGGTGGAGCACGACCGCTACGTCGTCGTCGCCGGAACCACCGGGATCAGCGCCGTGATCGCCCCGGACGGCGCTGAGCTGGTCCGCACCGATTTCTTCGAGCCCGCCTACCTGGACATGCAGGTGCGTCTCAAGACCAAGCTGACGCCGGCAACCCGGTGGGGTCCCCTCCTGCAGTGGGTCTTGGTGGCAGCGGCCGGAGCGGTCATTCTGGTCGGGATACGGCACAATGGATGGTTCGCGCGTCCGATTCTTCGGAGGTCCAGCCCTCGCGGTGGATCGGAACACGCCGGTACGCCCCCGGGCGAACCCCCGCCCGACGAGGGCGAAGCGGACACCGCGCCGGACGAGCACGGCGATGACGACACGCCGCCCGAGGAGGGCGGGCTACCCGATTTCGGGCGAGACAGAGGAGCTACATGACCACCGGCCAGCCGGCGCCCCGGGTCCCGGGCAACCGTCCCAGCGAGCGCGTCCTGGTGATCATCCCGACGTTCAACGAGCGGGAGAACCTGCCGGTGATTCACCGGCGGTTGCGGGCTGCGTGCCCCAACGCGCACCTGCTCATCGTCGACGACAACAGTCCCGACGGCACCGGCCGGCTCGCCGACGAATTCGCCGCGGCCGACCCCGAGCGCGTCCACGTGATGCACCGCACCGCCAAGGACGGCCTGGGCGCGGCCTACCTGGCCGGTTTCGCCTGGGGCCTGAGCCGGGACTATTCGGTGCTCGTCGAGATGGACGCCGACGGCAGCCACGCGCCAGAACAGTTGCACCTGCTGCTGGACGCGGTCGACGCCGGCGCCGATCTGGCGATCGGTTCGCGCTACGTCGACGGGGGAGCGGTCCGGAACTGGCCGTGGCGGCGCTGGGCGCTGTCGTGGACGGCCAACACCTACGCGCGGGTCGCCCTCGGTATCGGCGTGCACGACATCACCGCCGGCTACCGCGCCTACCGCCGCGAAGTCCTCGAGACAATCGGCCTGGACGGCGTGGACTCCAAGGGTTACTGCTTCCAGATCGACTTGACGTGGCGCACGGTCTGCAACGGGTTCGCCATCGCCGAGGTGCCGATCACCTTCACCGAGCGCGAGCTCGGCGTCTCCAAGATGAGCGGATCGAACATCCGCGAGGCGCTGGTCAAAGTCACCCGGTGGGGCATCGAGGGGCGAACCTCGCGTCCCCGCGCGATCCGGGCCGACAACCGCGGTTAGCCGCGGCGGCGCGACCGGATCAGCTCGAGCCGCTCCTTGAGCAGCTCTTCGAGCTCTTCGACCGAGCGGCGCTCCAGCAGCATGTCCCAGTGCGTGCGCGGCGGCTTGACCTTCTTCGGCTCGGGCAGGTCGCCCTCGATGAGGGTGCCCTCCATGCCGTTGCGGCACAGCCAGGTGCCGGGGATGTCGGCGTCGTCGGCGAAGGGGACCTCGAACTCCTCGCCGTTCTCGGTGCGGTACCGCGCGATCTGGCGCGGCGCGAGGTCGTGATTGCGGTCGGTCTCGTAGCTCACGGCTCCAAGGCGACTGCCTCTCAGGACGCGATCGGCCATGGTGCTACTCCTTTAGATCCTGGGCTGTGGTGCAATTTCCGTTTAGCAAACGTAACGACGGCCCGCGTAGTTCCCAGGCCGACACGCGGCATACGCGACGCGACCCTCAATGATACGGGATTGCCAACCACGGCCGACTATTGTCGGCAGGCGTGACCCGCCGCGCCCGCCCCCACCCGTGCCGGTGGTGCGGTCGAGACGTGACCGACGCCGGGATGGGCCGTCGCCGCCAGTACTGCCGGCAGTCCTGCCGGCAACGCGCCTACGAGCAACGCGCCTCCCTGAATCGGGGCGAGGCGGGGGCCTTGCCGGCCGACGCGGTGGTGCTCTCGGCCGAGGACGCCGCCGACCTCTCGGATCGCGTTTACCAGGTGCGATGCGCGGCGGAGGACGTCGCCACGGCGCTCGACGAGGGGGCCGCCACCGCCGAGCTGCGGGACCTGTGCGACGTGCTGATCCGGGCCGCCCGCGCGGCCGACGGTTGGCGCCGAGCGGGCGTCTAATCCGGCTTTGACCACCACCGATGGGTCGCCGAGTACAGTCGCGCCATGGGCGGCGGGCCGGGCGTACTCGGGCGTACAGGTCGACGCCGGTCCCCTTCTAGCAGCCGGGAGTGTCGGACGTTTTGAAATCCTGCGGGAGTTGGCCATACTCACGAGCGACATTCTTGGGTCGGAGAGCAGCACGAAGTTTGTTGGAGCTGGTCGAAAAATCCACGAGACCGATTCGTGCAGCAACTTCTGTGACTCGGCAACGGCGCTCGGCAAACGCCGCATCCGGCGGTTACACGACGGCCCCATGCCAGGTCAGGGTTAGGCGAGGTTAGCGATGGACCAACTCCAGCATGCGACCGAAGCGCTGCGCAAAGCGCTGGTCCAGGTGGAACGCCTGAAGCGCACCAACCGTGCGCTGCTGGAGCGCTCGAGCGAGCCGATCGCCATCGTCGGCATGTCGTGCCGCTTCCCCGGCGGGGTCGAGACCCCGGAGGACCTGTGGCAGATGGTCGCCGACGGCCGCGACGTGATCACGGACTTTCCCACCGATCGCGGCTGGGACGTGGCGGGCTTGTTCGACCCCGATCCCGACGCGCGCCACAAGACGTATGCCCGCACCGGCGGCTTCGTGGACGGTGTCGCGGACTTCGACGCCGCGTTCTTCGGCATCGCGCCGAGTGAGGCGCTGGCGATGGACCCCCAGCATCGGATGCTGCTGGAGCTGTCGTGGGAGGCGTTGGAGCGGGGCGGGATCGATCCCGGCGGGCTTCGTGGCAGCGCCACCGGCGTCTTCGCCGGGCTCATCGTCCAGGGCTACGGCATGTTGGCCGAGGAGATCGAGGGCTACCGGCTCACCGGCATGACCTCCAGCGTCGCCTCCGGCCGCGTGTCGTACGTGCTCGGGCTGGAGGGCCCGGCGGTGTCCGTGGACACAGCGTGCTCGTCGTCGCTGGTGGCCCTGCACATGGCGGTGCAGTCGCTGCGCTCGGGCGAGTGCGACCTGGCCCTGGCCGGCGGCGCGACCGTCAACGCCACGCCCACCGTCTTCGTCGAGTTCAGCCGGCACCGCGGGCTGGCCCCGGACGGCCGCTGCAAGGCCTACGCGGGCGCGGCCGACGGCGTCGGCTGGTCCGAGGGCGGCGCCATGCTCGTCGTCGAGCGGTTGTCGGATGCGCGACGGCTCGGCCACCCGGTGTTGGCGGTGGTGCGCGGTTCGGCAGTCAATCAGGACGGCGCGTCCAACGGCCTGACCGCGCCCAACGGCCCGTCGCAGCAGCGGGTGGTGCGCGCCGCGCTGGCCAATGCCGGGCTCGCGGCCGCCGACGTGGATGTCGTCGAGGGCCACGGCACCGGGACCACGCTCGGCGATCCCATCGAGGCCCAGGCGTTGTTGGCCACCTACGGGCAAGACCGCGACGAGCCGCTGTGGCTGGGCTCGATCAAGTCGAACATGGGTCACACGCAGGCCGGCGCCGGCGTCGCCGGGGTGATCAAGATGGTGCAGGCGATGCGCCACGAGACGCTGCCCGCGACACTGCATGTCGACGTGCCGAGCCCCCACGTGGATTGGTCGGCGGGCTCGGTGTCACTGCTCTCCGAGGCGCGGCCGTGGCCCGCGAGCCGCGCGCGGCGCGCGGGCGTGTCGTCGTTCGGGATCAGCGGCACCAACGCACACGTGATCGTGGAGGCGGTGCCCGCCGCCGAGCCGCGGGAAGCCCGCCCGGCGCCGGCCGTGGTGCCGTGGGTGATCTCGGCAAAGTCCGCAAAGGCGTTGCAGTTACAGGCCGCTCGGTTGGCCGGGCATCTCGGTGCGCACCCGGAGCTCGACGTTGCCGACGTGGGGTGGTCGCTGGCCGGCCGCTCGACGTTCGAGCATCGCGCGGTCATCGTGGGCGGCGATCGAGACCGGTTGCTGGCGGGGCTGGACGAGTTGGCCGGCTCAAACCTCGAGGCGCCCATGTCGGTGGTCCGGGGCACCGCGTCGGCCGCGGGCAAGACCGTCTTCGTCTTCCCCGGGCAGGGCTCCCAATGGCTGGGCATGGGCGTCGAATTGCTGGACACCGCACCGGTGTTCGCGCAACAGATCCAGGCGTGCGAGGAGGCCTTCGCCGAGTTCGTCGACTGGTCGCTGACCGACGTCCTGCGCGGTGCGCCCGGCGCCCCGGGCATGGACCGCGTGGACGTGGTGCAGCCGGTGCTGTTTGCGGTGATGGTCTCGCTCGCCGAGCTGTGGAAGTCGGTCGGTGTCGGTCCCGACGCGGTGATCGGGCACTCGCAGGGCGAGATCGCGGCGGCTTATGTCGCCGGCGCGCTGTCGCTGCGGGACGCCGCGCGGGTGGTCACGCTGCGCAGCAAGCTGCTGCGCTCGCTGGCCGCCCCGGGCGGCATGCTGTCCATCGCGTGCAGCACGGAACGGGCCCGGGAACTGTTGGCGCCCTACGGAAATCGCGTCAGCATCGCCGCCGTCAACGGCCGGTCGGCCGTCGTGGTGTCCGGCGACGTGGCCGCGCTGGAGGAACTCGTCGGGTTCTGCGCCGACCTGGAGCTGCGCACCCGGCGCATCGACGTGGACTACGCCTCGCATTCGGTTGAGGTCGAGGCGATCCGCGGGGAGCTCGCCGAGGTATTGACCGGCATCGAGCCACGGTCCACGCGCACCGCCTTCTTCTCGGCGGTGACCGGAAACCGGTTGGACACGGCGGGATTGGACGCCGACTACTGGTACCGCAACATCCGCCAGACCGTGCAGTTCGACCAGGCGGTGCGCAGCGCGTGCGAGCACGGCTTCCGGACGTTCATCGAATCCAGCCCACACCCCGCGTTGATCGCCGGGATCGAAGACACCGCCAACAGCTGCTCAGCGGGCGACAGCCCGCAAATCAGTGAGGCGATCGTCGTTCCCACACTGGGCCGCGACGACGGCGGGCTCGACCGGTTCCTGACCTCGGCCGCCACCGCCTTCGTCGCGGGGGTGAGCGTGGACTGGCGCGGCGCGCTGGATGGGGCGGCCTTCGTGGAGCTGCCGACCTACGCCTTTGACCGCCGCCGGTTTTGGCTGTCCGGTGAAGGCCTCGCGGCCGACGCCACCGGCCTGGGGCTGGGCACCAGCGAGCACCCCCTGCTGAGCGCGGTCGTGGAGCTGCCGTCCGCCGGCGGGGTGCTGCTGACGGGCCGGCTGTCGCCCGGCCTGCAGGGGTGGCTGGCCGATCACGCGGTATCCGGTGTGGTCGTGTTCCCCGGTGCGGGGTTCGTGGAATTGGCGATCCGTGCCGGTGACGAGGTCGGTTGCTCGACGGTCGACGAACTGACGCTGCAGGCCCCATTGATGCTGCCCGCCAAGGATTCCGGGTCGGGCTCGGTCGCCGTGCAGGTAGTGGTGGGAGCCGAGGACGAGAGCGGCCGGCGCGGCGTGTCGATCTACTCGCGCCACGACGCCGCCGCCGGCTGGGTGTGCCACGCCGAGGGCACGCTCAGCAAGGGGGCGGTCGAGCCGACCGCGGATCTTTCGGTGTGGCCGCCGGTGGGCGCAATCGCGGCCGACCCGGCCGACGGCTACGAACGGTTGGCGGCGCGCGGGTACGGCTACGGCCCCGCGTTCCGTGGCCTGACCGCCGCGTGGGTCCGCGGCGACGAGGTGTTCGCCGAGGTGCGGCTGCCCGACGCCGCCGGGGGCGTCAACGGGTTCGGTGTGCACCCGGCGCTGCTCGACGCGGCGATGCACGCCCTGGTGATGGGCCACCAAATCGCCGGCCGGACAGACGAAGTCGTGTTGCCGTTCGCCTGGGAGGGCGTGTCGCTGCACGCGGCGGGCGCATCGGCGGTGCGTGCGCGCATCGCGCCGGCCGGGTCGAACGCGGTCTCCATCGAGCTCGCCGACGGGCTCGGTTTGCCGGTGCTGTCGGTGCGGGCGATGGCGGCCCGTTCGGTCAGCGAGCAGCAGCTGCGCGCGGCGGTGTCCGGCGCGGGCCCGGACCGGCTCTTCGAGGTGGACTGGTCGCCGGTGACCGCAACCGCGGCGGCCGACGCCGAGCGGCCGGCGCACCAACTGTTCGAATCCCTTGCCGCCGGGCAAGACCCGGTGACCCAGACCTACGAGCGCACGCACCGGGCGCTGGCCGCGGTGCAGTCGTGGGTGATCGACCATGACTCCGGCGTGCTGGTGGTGGCCACCCGCGGTGCGATGGCACTGCCGGGGGAGGATGTCACCGATCTGGCCGGCGCGGCGGTGTGGGGGCTGGCACGGTCGGCGCAGACCGAGCACCCGGGCCGGATCGTGCTGGTGGATTCCGATGCGCCCCTGGATGACGCCGCGATAGCCGCCGTCCTCGCGGCCGGCGAACCGCAGCTGTTGGTGCGCGGCGGCGAGCTTTTCCACCCGCGAGTGCGGGGCAGCCGCGCGGTCGACGGCCTGCTGGTGCCTCCGGCCGACGGCCCGTGGCGGCTGGGCATCGGCAGCGCCGGGACGTTCGAGAACCTGCGCCTGGAGCCGGTTCCCAACGCCGACGCGCCACTGGAGCCGGGGCAGGTGCGGGTGGCCCTTCGCGCGATCGCCGCGAACTTCCGTGACGTCATGATCACGCTGGGCATGTTCACCCACGACGCGCTGCTCGGCGGCGAGGGCGCCGGCGTGGTGGTCGAAGTCGGGCCGGGGGTCACCGAGTTCGCCGTCGGCGACTCGGTTTACGGGTTCTTCCCCGACGGCAGCGGCACGCTGGTCGCCGGTGACGTCCGCCTGCTGGTGCACAAGCCCGAAGACTGGTCCTACCCCGAGGCCGCCGCCATCTCCGCCGTCTTCACCACCGCGTACATGGCGTTCATTCACCTGGCCGATGCCAAACCGGGACAGCGGGTGTTGGTGCACGCCGCCGCCGGCGGCGTCGGGATGGCCGCGGTTCAGCTGGGCAGGCACATGGGCCTGGAGGTGTTCGGCACCGCCAGCCGCGGCAAGTGGGACACGCTGCGGGCCATGGGCTTTGACGACGACCACATCGCGGACTCCCGCAGCCTGGAGTTCGAGGACAAGTTCCGGGCCGTCACCGGCGGCCGCGGCATGGACATCGTGCTGGACTCGCTGGCCGGCGAATTCGTCGATGCCTCGCTGCGGCTGGTCGCGCCCGGCGGCGTGTTCCTGGAGATGGGCAAGACCGACATCCGTGATCCCGGCGCGGTCGCCGGCGAATACCCGGGCGTGCGCTACCGCGCCTTCGACCTCTTCGAGCCGGGCCGGCCCCGCATGCATCAGTGGATGCTGGAGCTGGCCGGGTTGTTCGACGCCGGGGTGCTGAAGCCGTTGCCGGTGACGACGTTTGACGTGCGGCGGGCGCGCACCGCGTTGCGGTACCTGAGCCAGGCCCGCCACGTCGGCAAGGTCGTCATGACCATGCCTTCGGGATTGGGTGCCGGTACCGTGCTGATCACCGGCGGCACCGGCATGGCGGGTGCGACGCTGGCCCGCCACCTGGTGGCGCACCACGGCGTGCGGGACCTGGCGCTGGTGAGCCGCCGCGGTCCGGACGCGCCGGGTTCGGCCGAATTGGCCGCGGAGTTGCAGGCGGCGGGCGCCCGGGTCGCGGTGGTCGCGTGCGATGCGGCCGACCGGGCTGCGCTGGCGGCGGTGATCGCCGCTGTGCCAAGGCTTTCGGGCGTCATTCATGCGGCCGGCGTGCTCGACGACGCGATGGTCACCTCGCTGACGCCCGAGCGCGTCGATGCGGTGTTGCGGGCCAAGGTCGACGCGGCGTGGAACCTGCACGAATTGACCCGCGACCTGGACATTTCGGCGTTCGTGATGTTCTCCTCGATGGCCGGGCTGGTGGGCTCGTCGGGCCAGGGCAACTACGCCGCGGCCAACGCGTTCCTGGACGGGCTGGCCGCGCACCGGCGGGCGCACGGGCTGCCGGCGACCTCGCTGGCGTGGGGGCTGTGGGACCAAGCCAGCGCCATGACCGGCGGGCTGGACGCCGCCGACCTCGCCCGGCTGGGCCGCGACGGAATCCTGGCGTTGTCCTCCGCCGAGGCGATGGAATTGTTCGACACCGCGCTGATCGTCCACGAACCGTTCCTGGCGCCCGCGCGCATCGATCTCGGCGCGCTGCGCGCCCACGCGCTCGCGATACCGCCGATGTTCAGCGACCTGGTCAACACGCCGGCCCGCCGCCGGGTCGACGACTCCCTGACCGCGGCGAAATCGAAATCGGCTCTGGCACACCGCCTGCAGGGGCTGCCCGAGACCGAGCAGCACGCGGTCCTGCTGGACCTGGTGCGCTCGCACATCGCCACCGTGCTGGGCAACACTACCGCCGAGGCGATCGACCCGGACAAGGCGTTCCAGGAGTTGGGCTTCGACTCGCTGACCGCGGTCGAAATGCGCAACCGGCTCAAAACCGCTACCGGACTGGCGCTTTCGCCCACGCTGATCTTCGACTACCCGACTCCCAACGGCCTGGCCGGCTACATGCGCACCGAGCTCGCCGGGATGCCGCAAGAGATCAAGCACGCCCCGGTCGTCCGCGCCACCGACGACGATCCGATCGTGATCGTGGGCATGTCGTGCCGCTATCCCGGAGGGGTGAGTTCCCCCGAGGACCTGTGGGAGATGCTGACCGACGGCCGCGACGTGCTCTCCGAATTCCCCGGCGACCGCGGCTGGGACCTTAATGGGCTCTACCACCCGGACCCCGACGTTCCGGGCACCTGCTACACCCGCACCGGCGGCTTCGTCGACGGTGTCGCCGACTTCGACCCCGCCTTCTTCAGCATCACGCCCAGCGAGGCGCTGGCCATGGACCCACAGCAGCGGCTGTTTTTGGAGTTGTCCTGGGAAGCGTTGGAGCGCGCGGGAATTGAACCCGGCGGGTTGCGTGGCAGCGCGACCGGCGTGTTCGCCGGGGTGTACACGCAGGGCTACGGCATCGGCGCCCCGCCGGCCGCCGAGGGCTTCCGGCTGACCGGGCAGTCGTCGAGCGTGGCGTCGGGCCGCATTTCCTACGCGCTGGGCCTGGAGGGCCCGGCGGTGTCGGTCGACACGGCGTGCTCTTCGTCGCTGGTGGCGCTGCACATGGCGGTGCAATCGCTGCGCTCGGGCGAATCCGATCTGGCCCTGGCCGGCGGGGTCACGGTCAACGCCACGCCGGACATCTTCATCGAGTTCAGCCGCATGCGCGGGCTGTCCGCGGACGGCCGGTGCAAGGCCTACGCCGGCGCGGCCGACGGCACGGGATTCTCCGAAGGCGGCGGCATGCTCGTGGTGGAGCGTTTGTCGGACGCCCAGCGGCTCGGGCATCGGGTGCTGGCGGTGGTGCGCGGTTCGGCGATCAACCAGGACGGCGCGTCGAACGGCTTGACCGCGCCCAACGGTCCGTCACAGCAGCGGGTGGTGCGGGCGGCGCTGGCCAACGCCGGGCTGTCCGCGGCCGAGGTCGACGCGGTCGAGGGCCACGGCACCGGAACGATGTTGGGCGATCCGATTGAGGCCCAAGCGTTGTTGGCGACCTACGGGCAAGACCGGGCCGAGCCGCTGTGGCTGGGATCGATCAAGTCGAACATGGGTCACACGCAGGCCGCGGCCGGCGTCGCCGGCGTGATCAAGATGATTCTGGCGATGCGCCACGAGACGCTGCCGGCCACGTTGCACGTCGACGAGCCCAGCCCGCATGTGGATTGGTCGCTGGGATCGGTCTCGTTGCTGACCGAAGCCCGGCCCTGGAAGGCCGAGCGCCCGCTGCGGGCCGGCGTGTCCTCGTTCGGCATCAGCGGCACCAACGCGCACGTGATCATCGAAGCCCCGCCCGCCGGGTCGGAGCGCGTGGCGGAAAGCCCCCCGGTGCCGGTGGTGCCGTGGGCGGTGTCGGCGAAATCGGCGACGGCCCTGGCGTCCCAGGCGGCCCGGCTGGCGACCCACCTTCGCGCCCACGACGAACTCGACGCCGCCGACGTGGGGTGGTCGTTGGCGGGTCGGTCGAACTTCGAGCATCGGGCCGTCGTCGTCGGCGCTGACCGCGAACAACTGTTGGCCGGCCTCGACGAGTTGGCCGCCGGTGAGGCCGCCTCGGTCGTGCGCGGCACGGCAACCGCCGGTGGCAAGACCGTCTTCGTCTTCCCGGGCCAGGGCTCCCAAATGCTCGGCATGGGAATGGGATTGCACGCGGCATACCCGGTGTTCACCGAGGCGTTCGACGCCGTGCTGGGTGAATTGGACCAGCACCTGCTGCGGCCGCTGCGCGACGTCATGTGGGGCCGGGACGAAAACCTCTTGAACACCACCGAATTCGCGCAGCCGGCCTTGTTCGCGGTGGAAGTCGCGCTGTTCCGGCTGCTCGAGTCCTGGGGTGTGCGGCCCGATTTCGTGATGGGTCACTCGGTCGGCGAGATCTCCGCCGCGCACGTCGCCGGCGTCCTCTCGCTGGAGAACGCGGCGGTCCTGGTCGCCGCCCGAGGGCGGTTCATGCAGGCGTTGCCGGCGGGCGGGGCGATGATCGCGGTGCAGGCCACCGAGGCCGAGGTGCCACCGCTGCTGACCCCGGAGGTCGGCATCGCGGCGATCAACGGGCCCGCCTCCGTGGTGATTTCCGGCCCCGACGGCCCCGTGACCGCGATCGCCGATCAGTTCCGCGCCGACGGCCGCCGCGTCCATCGACTCGCCGTCTCCCACGCCTTCCACTCCCCGTTGATGGATCCGATGATCGACGAATTCGGAACCGTCGCCGGCGGGCTCGTCGTCGGCAAGCCCACCATCCCGATCGTCTCGAACCTGACCGGGCAATTGGCCGGCGACGACTTCGGGTCGGTGGCGTACTGGAAGCGGCACGTCCGCGAAGCCGTGCGATTCGCCGACAGCGTGGGCTTCGCGCACTCCGCCGGCGGCACCCGCTTCCTCGAAGTCGGGCCGAGCGGCGGGCTGACGGCGTCGATCGAGGAGTCGCTACCCGATGCCGCGGTGACCACCATGTCGGCGCTGCGCAAGGACCGCCCGGAGCCGGCGACGCTGATCAACGCCGTCGCGCAGGGATTCGTCAGCGGGATGGACGTGGACTGGCGCGGCGCGCTCGGGGCCGCCAACTTCGTCGAGCTGCCCACGTATGCCTTTGAACGGCGGCGCTTTTGGCTTTCCGGCGACGGCGCCCCGGCGGACGCCGCCGGGCTGGGGCTGGCGGCCGGCGAACACGCCCTGCTGGGCGCCGTGGTGGAGCTGCCGGCCTCGGGCGGCGTCGTGCTGACCGGCCGGTTGTCGCCGAGCGCGCAAGGCTGGCTGGCCGACCACGCCGTGGGCGGCGTCGTGCTGTTCCCCGGTGCGGGATTCGTCGAGTTGGCGATCCGGGCCGGCGACGAGGTGGGCTGCGGCGTGGTCGACGAGCTGAACCTGGCGGCGCCGCTGGTGTTGCCGGCCGGTGGATCGGTCGCGGTTCAGGTAGTCGTTGGGGGCGCGGACGATTCGGGCGCCCGCGCGGTGTCGGTGTTCTCCCGCGCCGAATCCGGGTCCGGCTGGTCGTTGCACGCCGAGGGCGTGCTGCGCGCGGGGTCCGTGCAGCCGGACGCGGACCTGTCGGCGTGGCCGCCGCTGGGTGCGGCATCGGTGGATATCGGCGACGGGTACGAGCGGCTCGCCGATCGTGGGTACGGGTACGGGCCGGCGTTCCGCGGGCTGACGTCGATGTGGCGCCGCGGTGACGAAGTGTTCGCCGAAGTCGCGCTGCCCGAGGACGCGGGAGTGTCGGCGGCCGGATTCGGTGTCCACCCCGCGGTTCTCGACGCGGCGTTGCACGCGGTGATCCTGGCATCGGATGACGGCGAGCTCGCCGAAGGTTCGATGCTGGTGCCGTTCTCGTGGCAGGGGGTGTCCCTGCACGCCGCGGGCGCGGCCGCGGTGCGGGCGCGGATCGTGCCGGTGGGCGAGTCTGCCGTATCCATCGAATTGGCCGACGGCCTGGGGCTGCCGGTGCTCTCGGTGGCGTCGATGGTGGCCAGGCCGGTCACCGATCAGCAGCTGCTGGCGGCGGTGTCCAGTTCGGGGCCGGACCGGCTCTTCGAGGTCGTCTGGTCCGCTCAGCCGTTGTCCGCGGTGCAGCCGGTGTCGGTGTCGGCTTGGGGTGCAACGGAATCCGAGGCGTCGGCGGTGCTGTTCGAATCGGCACCCGTGGCCGGGGACGTCGTGACGGAGGTGTACGCGGCCACGCGCGCGGTGCTGCCGGTGCTGCAGTCGTGGCTGGCGCGCGACGGGGCGGGAACGCTGGTGGTGTCGACCCAGGGCGCCATGGCGCTGCCGGGGGAGGACGTCACCGATCTGGCGGGCGCGGCGGTGTGGGGCCTGGTGCGGTCGGCGCAGACGGAGCATCCCGGCCGGATTGTGCTCGTGGACACCGACGTTGCGCTGGACGAGGACGCGATAGCGGCGGCTTTGGCGCCGGCCGAGCCGCAGGTGTTGTTGCGCAATGGGACGGTCCACACCGCGCGGGTGCGCGGCAGCCGCGCCGTCGGTGGCCTCTTGGTGCCGCCCGACGACGGACCGTGGCGGCTGGGCATGAGCAGCTACGGCACGATCGAGAACCTGCGCCTGGAGCGGATCCCCGACGCCGACGCGCCGCTGGGCCCCGGTCAGGTGCGGGTCGCCGTGTCAGCGCTCGCCGCCAACTTCCGCGACGTCATGATCGCGCTGGGCCTCTACCCCGACCCCGACGCGGTCATGGGCATCGAGGCGTCCGGCGTCGTGATCGAAATCGCCGCGGGTGCGGCACGTTTCGCGGTCGGCGACCGCGTCATGGGCCTGTTCCCGGACGGGACCGGGACGATCGCCACCACCGACCAGCGGCTGCTCGCCAGGGTGCCGGCCGGCTGGTCACACACCGCGGCCGCGACGACATCGGTGGTGTTCGCCACCGCGCGCTATGCGCTGGTCGATCTCGCGGGCGTCAGGCCCGGTCAGCGGGTGCTGGTGCACGCCGCCGCCGGCGGGGTCGGCATGGCCGCCGTGCAGCTGGCCCGCCACCTCGGCCTGGAGGTGTTCGCGACCGCCAGCCGTGGCAAGTGGGACACGCTGCGGGCCATGGGGTTTGACGACGACCACATCGGCGACTCGCGCAGCCTGGATTTCGAGGAGAAGTTCCGGGCGGTCACCGGCAGGACGGGCGTCGCTGGGATGGACATCGTGCTGGACTCGCTGTCCGGTGATTTCGTCGATGCGTCCCTGCGACTGGTTGCCCCCGGTGGGGTGTTCCTGGAGATGGGCAAGACCGACATCCGCGACCCCGAGATCGTCGCACGCGACCACCCGGGGGTGCGCTACCGCGCCTTCGACCTGTTCGAGGCCGGCCCGGAGCGCATCCAGCAGATGCTCGACGAGTTGGCCGGGTTGTTCGGCGACGACGTGCTACAACCGTTGCCGGCCACCAGGTTTGACGTGCGGCGTGCGCCGGCGGCGTTGCGGTACCTGAGCCAGGCCCGCCACGTCGGCAAGGTCGTGATGACCATGCCCGACGCCTGGGTCGCGGGAACCGTCCTGATCACCGGTGCCACCGGCATGGCGGGTTCGGCGTTGGCGCGTCACGTCGTGGCCCGCCACGGCGCGCGGCACCTGGTGCTGATGAGTCGCCGCGGGCTGGACGCGCCGGGCGCGGCCGAGCTGATGACCGAACTGTCCGCGGCCGGTGCCCAGGTACAGGTGGTCGCCTGCGACGCCGCGGACCGCGAGGCCGTCGCCAAGGTGCTCGCCGATATCCCGGTGCAGCGACCGCTGTCCGGGGTGATTCACGCGGCCGGCGTGCTCGACGACGCGGTGATCTCGTCGCTGACGACGGAACGCATCGATGCGGTGTTGCGCGCCAAGGTCGACGCGGCGTGGAACCTGCACGAACTCACCCGCGAGCTCGACGTGTCGGCGTTTGTGATGTTCTCGTCGATGGCCGGGCTGGCGGGAGCGTCGGGCCAGGCCAACTACGCGGCGGCCAACTCGTTCCTGGACGGGTTGGCCGTGCACCGGCGCAACCTCGGCCTGCCGGCGATATCGCTGGCATGGGGTCTGTGGGATCAGGCCAGCGCCATGACCGGCGCGCTGGGCGCCGCCGACCGTGCCCGCTTCGGCCGGGACGGGATCGTCGCGATGTCCTCCGACGAGGCGCTGGATTTGATGGACACCGCCCTGATCGTCGACGAGCCGTTCATGTTGCCCGCCCACATCGACCTCGCGGCGCTGCGCGTCAAGTTCGACAACGGCACGCTGCCGCCCATGTTCGTCGACTTGATCAACGCCCCGAGCCGGCGTCAGGTCGACGACTCGCTGGCCGCGGCGAAGTCGAAATCGGCCCTGCTGCAACGCCTCGAAGGGCTGCCCGAAGACGAACAGCAGGCGGTGGTGCTGGACCTGGTGCGCTCCAACATCGCCACGGTGCTGGGCAACTCCAGCCCCGAGTCCATCGACCCGGATCGGGCGTTCCAGGAGCTGGGCTTTGACTCGCTGACCGCCGTGGAGATGCGCAACCGGCTCAAATCCGCCACCGGGCTGGCCCTTTCACCGACACTGATCTTCGACTACCCGAACTCGGCCGCGCTGGCCGGCTACATGTACCGCGAGCTCGTCGGCACCGCGGAGCAAAACGCCCCGGCCGCCGCGCCCGGGGAGGCCGAGATCCAGCGGGTCGTCGGGTCCATTCCGGTCAAGCGGCTGCGCCAGGCGGGAGTGCTGGAACTGTTGCTCGCATTGGCGAACGAGGCCGACGCCGGCGGGCAGGCGGCCCCCGCGGCGACGACCGAGAAGGACATCGCCGACATGGATCTCGACGCGCTCGTCAACGCGGCGTTGCGGGACGATGAGGACGACGAGTAGCCAGTGAGAATCGCGATCACCGGAGCCAGCGGCGTGCTCGGACGCGGCCTGGCCGCCCGGCTGCTCAGCCAGGGCCACGATGTCGCCGGGATCGCGCGGCACCGGCCCGAAAGCTGGCCGAGCGCGGCGGATTTCGTCGAGACGGACATCCGGGCCTCGGAAGCGGTCAAGCGCGGCGTCGCCGGCGCGGACGTCGTCGCGCACTGCGCGTGGGCACGCGGCAGCGAGCGGGTCAACATCGGGGGAACGCTCAACGTCCTCGAGGCCATGGCCGAAACCGGAACCCGGCGCATCGTTTTCGCGTCGTCGGCGCATGTCTACGGCGCGGGCGACGCCCCGAAGACCGAGCACGACGCCCGGACCCCCGTCAGCGCCGACGGCCGGCACCAGGCCCGCGTCGAGCAGCTGCTCGAGGATTCGGGCCTGGAATGGATCGCCATCCGCTGCGCGCTGGTCCTCGGCCGCGGCGTCGACAACTGGGTGCGCCGGCTGTTGGCGTTGCCGGCGTTTCCCGGCGGGGCGGCCGATCGCCGCATGCAGGTCGTTCACCTCGATGACGCGCTTCGGCTGTTCAGCCGGGCGATCGTGGACACCGAAGTGGGCAGCGGGCCCGTCAATCTCGCCGCGCCGGGCGAACTGACCCTGCGGCGGGTCGCCACGACGTTGGGACGCCCGATCGTGCCGTGGGGCGTGCGATCGGCCGAGCTGCGACTCGTGCAGAGCGCCCCGTTCATGGATACCGCGCGGTTGCGCGAGCAGTGGGGATTCCGGCCGGCGTGGAGCTCCGCCGAGTGCGTCGAGGACTTCGCCGTCGCGGCACGCGGCCGCGTCACGGTGGGCAAGCGGGTGGTGTCGCTGCCCTGGCGGATGACCAGCATCGGCGACCTGCCCGCCGTCGACGCGCCGAGCGAGGACGGCGTGAAACCCGATTGGGCCGGCCCGGCCGGCGATAACGGGGAGTTCGACACCCCGATCGACCCGCGCTTTCCCACCTTTCTGGCCACCAACTTGTCGGAGGCGTTGCCGGGTCCGTTCTCGCCGGCGTCGGCCTCGGTCACGGTGCGCGGGCTGCGCGCCGGCGGCGTGGCCATCGCCGAGCGGCTGCGGCCCGGCGGCGTCATCCAGCGCGAAATCGCGATGCGCACGGTCGCGGTGTTCGCCAACCGGCTCTACGGCGCCATCACCTCGGCGCACTTCATGGCCGAAACGGTGC
The DNA here is from genome assembly GCF_001673535.1 of Mycobacterium sp. 1081908.1. Lineage (GTDB taxonomy): Bacteria > Actinomycetota > Actinomycetes > Mycobacteriales > Mycobacteriaceae > Mycobacterium. Next base: position 46,757 of record NZ_LZLY01000155.1, read on the forward strand.
CCTTCGCCAAGCCCGCGACGATCGTCAGCAACAGCGGATTCTTCGGCCCCAGCATGGCGTCGCTGCCGGTGTTCGGCGCGGAGCGTCCGCGCTCCGAAACCGGCCGTCTCCGAAGGCAACTGCGGACCGTTCGCAACATCGGGGTATTCGGGGTCAACCTGATCGGCCTATCCGCCGGGTCGGCCGCCGACACCGACGAGTTCGTCGCCGATGTCGATCGCCTGGAACGCCTGGCCGACGGCGACATCACCCAACTCGACGATCGCCGGCTGCTGAGCCTGATCGCGCTGGCGCGCGACGACGTGGTGCACGGCTGGGTGCTGGCCTCGGCGTCGTTCATGCTGTGCGCCGCGTTCAACGTGTTGTTGCGCGGTTTGTGCGGGCGAGACACCGCCGCCCCCGCCGGACCGGAATTGGTCAGCGCGCGATCGGTCGAGGCGATGCAGCGGCTGGTGGTCGCCGCGCGGCGCGACCCGAAAGTGACGGCGCTGCTGGCCGAACCGGGGGAGCGGCTGGGCAAGCTGGCCGTCGAGGCGCCGGAGTTTCACGCCGCGGTGCTGGCCGAGCTGGCGCTGATCGGGCATCGCGGCCCGGCCGAGCTCGAGATGCTGTCGACCAGCTACGCCGATGATCCCGAGTTGCTCGTGCGCATGGTGACCAGGGCGATGAGCGCGCCTCCCGCACCGCAGCCAGAACCGGCCCGGATTCCGCTGCGGGCCAGGCCGATTGCGCGCCTGGCGGGACACCAACTTCGCGATCGCGAGGTCCGCCGCGACAAGGTGGTGCGGGCCAACTGGATGTTGCGCAACCTGATGCGGGAGTACGGGCGCCGGTTGGTCGAAGCCGGAATCCTTCGGACCGCCGACGACGTGTTCTACCTGCTCGTCGATGAGCTGGACGCGCTCCCCGCGGATGTCGGAGGCGTGGTGGAGCGACGCCGGGCCGAACGACGCAGGTTGGCCTCCGTCGTTCCGCCGACGGTGTTCAGCGCGAGCTGGCAGCCGACCACGACGACGTCGGAGACCCTGGCCGGCGGGGACACCCTGCGCGGGGTCGGCGTCTGTGGGGGACGGGTGCGCGGCCGGGTGCGGATCGTGCGGCCCGACACCATCGACGACCTGCAGCCCGGCGAGATCCTCGTCGCGGAGGCCACCGACGTCGGCTACACCGCCGCGTTCTGCTACGCCGCCGCCGTGGTGACCGAACTCGGCGGCCCGATGTCGCACGCCGCGGTGGTGGCCCGCGAGTTCGGGTTCCCGTGCGTGGTGGACGTTGCGGGAGCTACCAAGGCTTTGCCGCCCGGCGCCCTCATCGAGGTCGACGGCAGCACGGGGGAAATTCACGTCCTCGAGCCATAGGTTGCACACGGACGTGCGGGTGCCGTATCAATCGACGCCGCTACGCTTCGCCGGCGGGTATCCGCGCGACGGCGCCACCATGCGCGCGTGTAGCTCCGTCAGGGTTTTGGGCGCCCACCAATTCCACTTACCCAGCAGGTGCATGAACGCCGGTAACAACACCATCCGCACCGCGGTCGCGTCCATGAGGATGGCGAAGGTCAGCCCGACGCCGAAGATTCGCAGGACGCTGGTGCCGATCTGGGCGGCGAAGGGAATCGCCATCAAGACAGCCGCCGCAGTCACCACCCTGCCGCCCCGCGCCAAGCCAAGCGCAACGCTCTCGTCGTTATCCGCCGATGTGCGTTCGGATGCCAGCCAGTATTCGCGGATTCGGGAGACCAGGAATACCTCGTAGTCCATGGACAGCGCGAAGACGATACATAGCAAGGGCACGGGCACGATGACAGGAAGCACGCCGGTGGAGGTGGTGCCCAAGCCGGCAAGGTGACCGTCCTGGAAGATCCACACCAATGCGCCCACCGTTGCGGCGAGGGACAACACGTTGAGCACCAAGGCTTTCAGCGGAACCACAACGCTGCCGGTGAGCAAGAACAACAGGACGAGCATGACCCCGCCCGCGATCGCGAGAACCGACGGCAACGGCGTCGTGATGGCAGCGATGTTGTCGCGGTTGATCTGCGCCAGTCCGCCGAAGAGCGCCGTCGGCCCGGTGATGCCGTGCAGCCTGTCGAGTTGGAGGTCGGACGCGGCGGACAGCGGGGGTGCGCTGCTGTCGACGGTCAAGTATGCGGCCCCGCCGGCCATTCCGGTGGCCGCCGACGGTGGTCCGGTCCGGACGCCGCCGACGTAGGTGCCGCCGGGCGACGAGACGCTCGACACGTCCGGCACCCGCGACAATTGTGCGCCATACCGGTCCAGGTCCGCCTTCCACAGCCCGCTGGTGTCCGGGACAACCACTGCCACGCTGCTGAACTCGCTGCGCGGATAGTCGTCGCGGAGTTGGTCACCCACCTGGCGCGCGGGCGCCGACGTCGGAAGCATCCGGTCGTCAGGGATTCCCAATTTGACGCCGGTGGCGGAGTAAGCGAGGAGGACGAGCAGCGCCGCGGCGCCGATCCCCAGCGAGATAGCATGACGAGCAACGAATTTCGTGAAGCGGTAGAGGACCTGTGCTTCGACTGCAACGTGAGCCGGATCTGGTCGGCGCGTCATCCGCCGGATCAGCCTTCGCACGTCCAGGGCGTTCAACCGATCGCCCAGCAGCACGATTGCGGCGGGCGTGACGACCAGCGCGCCAAGGGCCGCGAAACCCACCGTTGCGACCCCGGCGTACGCCAGCGACTTAAGCGCAATCATCGGGAACAGCAGCATCGCCGCCATCGCCAACGCGACCGTGGCCGCAGAAAAGAGTACCGTCCGACCGGCGGTCGCCATGGTGGTGAGGAGGGCGCCATCGCGGTCGACGCCGCTGCTCCTCTCGTCGCGATAACGGCTCACGATCAGCAAGGTGTAGTCGATCGCCAGCGCCAAACCCAGTCCGGCGCTGATGTTCAGGGCAAACGTTGACACGTCGGTGGCGAGCGCGATAAGTCTGAGGGATGCAACCGAACCGGTGATCGCCATCAGACCCAGTGTCACCGGCAGCGCGGCGGCGACGAGGCCGCCGAACACCCACACCAGCAACAGGAAGCTGAGTGGGACTGCGATCGATTCCATCAGGATCAGGTCTTTGGTCACGCGCTCGGTGACTTGCGAAGCAAGCATGGCGGCCCCGCCGGCGCGCACCCTCACCCCGTCTCGGTCGTGGACGAGTCGGTCGGACAGCTCCCGCGCATACCGCGGTGCGTGGTTCTCGTCACCGGCGATGCTGGCGACGATCAACCCCGACGCGTGGTCTTTGCTGATGAGCCGCGCCGCAGCGGCGGGAGGCACCGTCCACGGTGATGTCACGCCGGCGACATGCGGTGAATGTGCCAACCCGTCAGCGATCGCCATGCCGACTTCACGTGCGGCACCGTCGATTCCGCCGTTTGGCGCGCTCACAGTGATCAGCAGTTGCTGTTGGCTCTGTCCGAACTTCTGCGCCATGATCGCGTCCGCCTTGGCGGACTGGGATGCCGGATCGTAGACGCCGCCGGCGGACAGCACCTTAGCCGCCGGCACGGCGATGGCGCCCAGCACGGTTGTCAGGAGCGCCGCCATGACGACGATCCAGCGCGGCGTGGCGATGGCCAGCCGGGCGATCCGTTGCAGCACCCGTATTCCCGATTACCACCGCACCGGGAGTTCGGTGAGCCCACCCGCCAGTGCGTCCGGTGGCAGCCGCAACTCCGTGACGTCGACCGCCAATCGCAACGTGGGGAATCGTGAAATCAGTTGGGAGAACACCGTCCGGAGTTCGATGCGTGCCAGAGGCGCGCCTAGGCAGTACCTGGCGCCGTGACCGAGAGCGAGATGACTTGCGCCGGAACGCGTCACGTCGACCCGGTCGGGGTCCGCGAACGCTGTGGGGTCAAGGTTGCCCGCGCCGAGGTCGAGGAGCACAAGCTCGCCCGTCTTGATGCTGACGCCGTCGATGTCGAAGTCGGTGCGAGCGTACCGAGGCACCGGGAAGCCTCGGGGGTGTGCGGCCCGCAGGGTTTCCTCGATCGCATTCGGCACCAGCGCGGGCTCCTCGACGAGTGCCTGCCACTGCTGGGGGTCGGCCAGCAGCAGCATTGCGCTGAGACCGATTTGGACGACCGTGGTCTCGTGTCCCGCGAATAGCAGGGCCATCGTGAGCCCCGCTACTTCCAGATCGGAGACCCCTTCGACCGCGCAAAGTCGCGAGATCACGTCGTCGCCCGGCTCCTGGCGTTTAGCCGCCACCAGTTGCAGACCGTATGTGAAGAGCTGGCCCATCCCCTGTTCGGAGCGCGCCCGGTCGCTCGTGTTGGCGACATCGCTGGTCCAGCGTTGGAATTGATCGCGGTCCTCGTAAGGCACGCCGAGCAGTTCGCAGATGACCAGGATGGGCAGGGGCACTGCCAGCATCGTGTGCAGGTCCGCCGGGGGACCATGCTGTGCCATCTCGTCGAGCAGGCGCGCAGTCAGGGCCTCGATTCTGGTGGTAAGCGCACGCATGTGCTTTGGGGCGAAATGTGGTTGCAGCAGCTCGCGCATGTGTGCGGTATCGGCGTGCTCGGTGTCGAAATTGCCCACTGGCCCGCCGAAGAACAACGATTCGCCCAACCGCGCTGCGGTCTCAGGCTCGGGGTGCCCTCTGCCGAGCCGGTCGTCATCGAGCAATCGCCGCACGTCCGAGTGGCGCGTGACGAGCCATGCCGAATCGCCGGTCGCGGTTCGAACCCGGTGGATCGGCCCTTCGGATTGGAGCTCACGCAGTCGCGGTGCGACCTGGAGCGGATGATCTTGATTGAAGGGCAATTGGGCCACTGTGGCCATGGAGACCTCCTCGCCACGTCTACTCAAACGTGCTCGGGACCACTTCGCAAGCCCCCCGCAAACCCAACTGTTGCATCGACGGGTTGTAACCGTCTTAGATTTGTGCATAGGGGTTTTCTGACGGACAGGGGCTGAGCTCATGCTCGGGGAAAAAACACAGCTCGCCGAATACAGCAGGCCCAATGGCGTCATCCCCGATCGGCGGTCCTGGCGCACGATCCTGCGAGCGTGGCGAGGCTTCACCGTGACCGGTAAGCGCATGTACGAGTTCTTTTATCTGGCTTCCCTGGAAATTTCGATTCCGTCGACCCCGCGCCTGTTTCACCAGGTTCGCGCTCATCCGCACGGCGGCAGAATCATCCGCGACAAACCCGATCTGCTGGCCCTGCTGCGCGATGACGCGTACCTCGCATCGCTGGCCCCCGGAACCGTGGGACATGCCTACCGCTCGTTCCTCACCACCAACCGCCTCGATGCCGGAGTGTTCGACGAGTCCGCGGTCGTCCGTCCCTATGCCCAGGCGCGCAACTGGCACGAGGACTACTACTACTTCCTGGTGCGGTGCAACGCGATGCATGATCTCCAACACGTCGTCACCGGTTACGGACCGGACATTGCCGGTGAGATCACCGGCATCGGATTCCAGTGTGGCCAGATGGAGCCCGCCGGAGCGCTCGAAAAGCTCGGTTACGCTGTCGCGTTCGCCCTGCCGGGTGCCTCATTGCGCCACAAATTGCGCGTCTACCGGCAGGCGGTCGAACGGGGCCGGCGCGCTGACAAACTGGCCGCGGCACCGTGGGAAGAGCTCCTTGATAAGCCTCTCGACGAAGTCCGAACACAGCTCGGCGTCCTACCGAAGCAGATCGCGCACCCCAACGGGGGCTGGTTCACTCGGTGGACGCCTCCCGGTATGAAGCCGGCGACGCGTTGGGACTACGACGAAATCTTGGCCCGAGACGGTGGGTAAAGGCCGCCCGCCCGGCCCCAGCTTTCTGCAGCTGGGGAAGTGGTGCCTGCGGCATGGGCCGAATTCGTTTGCCCTGTTGCCGAAGATCGCGGCTCGGTACGGCGACGTCGTTGATATTCCCTTGCCGCTGCCCGGCTGGACGATGACGCTGCTGAGCCATCCCGATCACGTCGACTACGTTATGGTGCGAAATCACGATCGGTACGTTCGCAACGATCTGACGGCCGATCTGGTGCCGGGTGAGCCCGACGTCCTCCCGGTCCTCGAGGGCGAGGAGTGGAGGAGGTGGCGCCGGGAACTGAACCCGTTCTTCACCGAGAACTCCTTGGCGTCGTTGAGCGAATCCATGTCGGCCGCGGTGTCTGCGGGCATGGAGACCTGGGTGAAGTTCGTCGCACCGGCCCAGTGGATCGACCTGGAACTCGAGCTGGGCAAAGTCGTGATGGACTCGCTGATGCGGTCCATGTTCAGCACCGAGTTGGACGCCGAAACCCTGCATCGCTATGTCGGCGCGGCGCGAGACCTCGGCTCCTACACCATTAGTCGCGCCTTCATGTCATCGTTGCCGAAGTTCGTGCCACGCCCCTTCGCGAGGCGTGGGGAGGCCGCTCAGAGCCTGATGCTGAGCGAGCTCGACAAGGTCATCGCGCGGCGGCGCGCCGAGGGGCCGCGCTCGGCGCCCGATGTTCTCGACGCGCTGATGACGATGTCCTTGGAATGGTCGCCTGACACGCGCTACCGCAGGCTGCGGACTGAGCTTGCGTCGCTCGTGTTCGCCGGCTTCGAGACGACCGCGGAATCGGTCTCATGGGCCGTCGCGCTGCTGCGCAGGAATCCGACAACGCTCACGCGGGCCTACGCCGAGGTGGACGCCCTCGGCGCCGCTCCGATCAAGTACGCACACCTGGACCGGCTTCCGTACCTGCGGGCATGTTTCGACGAAACGTTGCGCATCGCGGCGCCCGCGGGCATATTGCGCACGACGAACGAAGACGACGAGATCGGGGGATACTCCATCCCGGCGCATTCCCACGTCTTGATATCCCCCTATCGCATCCACCGGGACGCTCGATTCTGGGTACAGCCGGAACAGTTCGAGCCAAATCGGTTCCTGCACGACAGGATTAACCGAAACGCTTACATCCCGTTCAGCATCGGCCCGCGCAAATGCATGGGCTGGCGAATGGCCTACATCGACGGGTTGATGACGCTGGCGGCAATCCTGCAGCGGTACAGCTTCGAGATTCAGCCCGGGTGGAACCCGAAACCGAAACTGCGCATATCCACTGCTCTGGCAGGTGGACTACCCGTTCGCCTGGCAGTCCGATGACCGCAGCACCACGGTGGCGCCGCGGGCCGGAACGGGACTGATCCCGCCGCGTCGCACCGCCTCGGGTCGCTCGCTGATAGGTCGCACGTCGCAGTCGCCGAATAGCGTTGCGAGCACGACGCGCATCTCGAATTCGGCGAATGCTTCGCCGATGCAACGGCGGACTCCGCCCCCGAATGGAATCCACGTGTACGTGCCCGCGCGTTCGCCGAGGAAGCGCTCGGGCATGAATCGTTCTGGCTCGGGGTAGATTTCCGGCCTCCGGTGCATCAGGTAGATCGATGGCATGACGTTCACCCCGGCGGGCAACGGAACGCCGCCGATTTGCATCGGCGCTGTGAGACGCCGTGACACCACTGAGATCACCGGCCTAAGCCGCAACGTTTCTTTGACCACGGCGTCCAGGAACTGTTCCCGCCCCGTGTGGATTTCGTCGACGAGCCGCGCGTAATGGCCGGGATGGCGGACGAGTCGCTCCACCGCCCATGCCAGTGCCGTCGCCGTGGTCTCGTGTCCGGCCAACAGCAGGGTCATCAGCTCGTCGCGGATCTCGACGTCGCTCATCGGCCGGCCGTCCTCATGCCGTGCCCGCAACAGGGTGGAGAGCACGTCGGTGCGCCCGTCCAGGTCGTCGGCCCGACGGCGCTCGGCTATTTCGGCGTAGAGCAGGCGATCGACGCCGAGGAGCAGCCTTTGCACCAGCTTGGCTCTGATGCGCTGGGGGCCCAGGGCGACCAGGAACAGCTGAGTCGAAACGCCCGTTGTCCTGGCGAATATCCGCACCATCTCGGCGCGCAGGCGATCCAGGCGGTTACCCTCGTTCAGCCCGAACACCGTGCGCAGGATTATCTCGAGTGTCAACGCCTGAATCCGCGGGTGCAGACGCACCGGCTTGCCGCGCGGCCAGAGAGCGATCTCGGCCTTGGCGACCGCGGTCATCTTGTCGGCGTAGGACGCCAAGTGGTTGCCCCGAAAGGGGGGCATGAGGAGACGGCGCTGCTCGCGGTGCGCGTCGTCGTCGAGAAGCAGCATCGAGTTGGCGCCCAGCGCCGGCACCAGGATGCTCTTTTGCTCACCTGCGTGCAGCAGCTCAGGGGGACCGGTGAACACCTCTTTCACCACGTCCGGATGCGACACCATCACCCAAGGAGACTCACCCGCGAGGCGCAACGTGAACATGTCACCGTATCGGGCCGCCGAGCGTCGCATGAACTCCCAGGGGCGCCCTATCCACGCGGCCGTCTGAACGGCGACTGGAAGTCGAGGACCGAGCGGCAGGGCATCGATGGTCACCGCTCCAATTATCGTAAAGGGCCAGGTAGGGTCAAGCGCTCGGCGTGGGCCCGTATCCCGGACTGGCAGTTAGCCTCTCGTGATCGGGTCACCGAATCTGATCCGGGCGGCTTCCCAGGGGTCGGCGTACCGGCCCGGGCCGGCGGTCCGCATGGTGAGTCGTCGGCGCAAGAGCGGTCTCACAATCGGGGTAAGGAGCCGCGTCGGTAGTCGTTTCCAGCCGATGCGGTCCCGTATCTCGGCGAGCATGTCGGGCCAGGAGTGGTGCTGGAAAGACAGTCTCCGTTGCGCCTCGACGGTGTCCATCCAGTCGGTGGTGAACCAGCCTTCATCGATGTCGGGGTTGCCCGGTCGGCCGGCCGGCAGACCCGATGCGAATCCGTATTCGGTCGCGATGGCCGAACCAATCTCGCCTTGCCGCAACCTGTGTGACGGGTCACCGCCGACCAGCATGATGGTGCCTGCGACGTCTGCCGTCGTGGCCGCCGTGAAGGCCGCCGCGGCGTCACGAACGTCGACGGTCTGTGTCCGCCCGTCCGCGGGCAGCGATCGGTCAAAGAACAGCGCGTCGAGGTCCAAGGACGCGGCGGGGGGTTCGACGCTGAGTACGGCTCCGAGTCGCAGGATCGTCCATTCCAGACTCGATGCGCGCACCGCCGTTTCGGCTTCCAGCTTTTGTCTACCGTAGGCGTCGTAGGGTTTCGGCACGGTGTCGGCTCTCAGCAGGTCGCTGCAGCGGTGGGGGTTGCGCACGCCGTACACGGCGGTGCTGGAAGCGTGCACGAACCGCGGAGGGTGCGACATGCGTTGTGCCGCATGCACCAACGCCGCGGTCGCGTCGACGTTGATCTTGCGCGACGCGACGGCATCGCGGTACATCCATGGGGGGCTTGACCCCGCGAGGTGAATGATCGCGGTTGGCGATGTTTCGTGGACAAGGCGCTCGGCCTCTCCGGGCCGGGTCAGGTCCGACCATCGGACGTTTACACCCGCCGGCAGCGCTCGGGCGGCCCTCCGGCCCGCCGCGGAGCACCGACCGGTCACGACGCATTGGCGGCCGTCGGCGATGAGCCGGCGAACCGTTGCCGAACCGATGAGGCCGAAAGCGCCGGTGACCAGCACCGTGTCGGTTGAACGTCTACCCGTCATGCCGCATTGCCCGGTAAGCCTGCACTTTCTGGTGGCGCCTGGCAACGCCATCGTAGCCATTGTCGGCGCGCGTTAATCGGGATTACGATTTCGTTTCGGCCGGGGGGCGTGTCCGGACCGGGCCGGTCGCGACGGGAGGAGATCGATCTTGGTGAAGGTTGCTCCCGCGGACCTTTTCTTTCGCCTCAGCTACAGCCGTTTCGTGTTGAAACATTCGGCGAAATATCACTACCCGTGGCTGACTCGTCGAATCGAGAGCGACGATGTCGTGTTTCTCAGCGCCGGCTACGAGGAAGATCCGCCGATGGGCCTGCCGCTGGATGTGGCCGACGAGCCGAACCGGGCATGCATCCAGCTTTACCACCGCACGGCGGCACAGGTCGACATCAGCGGCAAACGGGTGCTAGAGGTGGGATGTGGCCACGGGGGCGGCGCCTCCTACATCGCGCGTCACCTGTGCCCGGCCTGCTACACCGGAATGGATTTGAATCCCGACGGCGTCGCGTTCTGTCGACGGACCCACGACGTGCCGGGCGTGGAGTTCGTTCAGGGCGACGCCCAGGATCTGCCGTTCGCCGACGAGTCCTTCGATGCGGTGATCAATGTCGAGTCGTCGCACAGCTACCCCGATTTTCCGGGATTTCTGCGCGAAGTCGCCCGTGTGCTCGCGCCGGGAGGCCATTTCCTCTACGCCGATTTCCGCAACCGCAATCGCGCCGCGGAATGGGAAGCGCAACTTGCCGACTCGCCCCTGACGATGCTGACGAGGCAAGACATCAATGCCGAGGTCGTTCGCGGATTCGATCAATGGTGGATATCGCCGAAGACGCACCAAGTATTCGAGCGTGTGGTGCCGGCGCCGCTACGCGGTGCCATCAAAGGCGCGATGGGCGCGCCCGGGCCCGGGCTCTATCGTGCGGTGCAGGACGGAACGCTGTCATACCGGATGTACAACTTCGTCAGGAGTTGATGGTCATTCATGGGCGTACTTTTTCGCGTCGGTTTCAGCCCGCTCGCCTTCAGGCTTTCGGCGAAGTACGTCTACCCGCTGGCGACCCGTTGGATGGAAGCCGAGGAAGTTTCATTCTTCAACTTTGGCTACGAGGAGGATCCACCGATGGGTCTGCCGCTGGATGCGGCCGACGAGCCGAACCGGGCGTCGATCCAGCTTTACCACCGCACGGCCACCCAGACGGATATCAGGGACAAGCGGGTGCTGGAGGTGGGGTGCGGGCACGGCGGCGGCGCCTCCTATCTCACCCGCTACCTGCACCCACACTCGTACACCGGAATGGATCTGAATCCCAAGGGCATCGCGCTGTGCCGGCGAATGCACGACGTACCGGGCCTTGACTTCGTTCAGGGCGATGCCCAAGACCTTCCTTTCCCCGGCGAGTCTTTTGACGTGGTGCTGAATATCGAATCGTCGCACTGCTATCCGGATCTTCCAAGGTTCCTGCGCGAGGTCGCTCGCGTGCTCAAGCCTGGCGGACACTTCCTCTATGCCGATATCCGAAACCGCAACCACGTGGCGCAGTGGGAGAAGACGTTGGCGGCTGCCCAGCTGACGAAGCTGGCCGACCACGACATCCATGCCGAAGTCGTATGTGGGCTCGAGACGTTGTGGAGTTCGCCGAGAATAAACGAACTCACCGACCGCCGTACGCCGCCTTTGCTTCGCGGTGTGGTCAGGCTCGGGGTGGGTAGGCTTCACCGCGCGCTAGAGAGCGGGGAAGTGTCCTACCGGATGTACGACTTCGTCAAGCCTCTCAGGGAGCCGCGTCCATCAGTTCCCTGAGCGCGGCCGGAAATCCCTCCGCGAGGTCCCACAGGTCGGGCAGCAGTTCTGGACACGAGATCAGGCCGACGTCGATGTTGCCGTCGAGCGAGGCCGCCGTGACGTTGAGCCCCGCCCCGTTCATCACCGGACCGAAAGGATAGTTCGCGATGATCCGTGCCCCGAGGATCTCCCCTTGTACGCCGACCACATTCGACAACGACACGTTGTACACCGGCCGACGGCTGCTGAGCCCCACCCGCGCGTAGAGGCGCATTATCGCCGGTGGCAGCGACGGCGCGACCTCTGCAGCGTCCTGCAGCAGCGTAACTCCAATTGCCGAACTATGTTCCTTGGCAATTGCGCTCGACGCCGCGATAGCCTTGATGCGCTCCGCCGGGTCGCTCAGGTGAGTGTGCAAGCTCGACCATATGGGCGCGAACTGGTTGCGGCTCAGGCTTTTTTCGTCGTGCACCGACATGGGGATCAATGCGATCAACGGGTCCTTCGGCAGGGCGGACCGCGAAAGCAGGTAATCCCGGGAGGCACCAGCCACCACCGCCAAGAGGACGTCGTTCACCTTGACGCCGAACTTGTTCTTGACGGCCTTGACGTCGTCCAGGCCCAGCCGGGTGTATGCGACTGTTCGGTGTTCGGTGAGGTTGCCGTTGAACGGGATTCGGGGCGCGGCGAATGGTGCGGCCATAGCCCGTCCCCGGGCGACGCGGACGATTGTCTTGAACAGGGCCATCAACATCGCGGGTAGGACCCGGGCAACCAGATACCACGGTCGACGAACGAATCTCTTCAATCCGTCGATCGCGATCTCGCGGTTGCCGACATGCCCGAAGCCCTCGACGCGTTCCGGTGGTGCCGCAACGGCATCGGCGGCATACAACTGCGCCCACAAGTTGCCGGCCGTCAGACCATCCGCAAAAACGTGGTGGGTCCTGATGACGGCGGCGATGCGCCCACTCACTGTGGGGTCGGTTCCGGAGACACCCTCGATCAGCGAGATGTCCCAGAGCGGTCGATCGCGCTCCAGGGGCGTTGCGGCCAATCGCCCTACCACTTCGGACAATTCACGGCGACTGCCGGGCGCGGGTAACTCGATCCGGTGGACATGTCGGTCAATGTCGAAATCAAAGTCCTCGACCCACACCGGGGTGTCCAGATTCAGCGCACTGTCGGCCAGCTTCGCGCGGAACTCGGGCAGCGCATGGGTGCGCTCCAGCAGCGTGTCGCGAAACGCCTTGAAGCTGTACCCTCCGGGCATTGTCGATATGTCCAACTCCGCCAGCGAACACGCGTGCATCGGCTGCACCGAACTCTCGAACACGAGCATGGTCGAGTCGAATCCGCCGAGCCGATGCACTGTTGCCCCCGGCGACCTACCGCGACGCGGTGGACATGTCGGTGACGCTTGTGGATTGGTGCGCGACGTTCTCTTCCACTTCGCGTGTCCATACCGACACGGGGTAGCTGGTGTCGAGCTCGTACTCGAAACGCGCCGTCATCTCCGGTGTGACGTCGTCGATGTCGACGTAGAACTGCGAGTACCAACGCCGCAACTGGTAAATGGGGCCGTCTTGGTCGCACAGCAGCGGATTGTCGATCTTGGCCTTGTACTTGAAGATTTCGACGTCCTGCTCGAAACCGGCCGTGACGCCGTCGGCGACCATCCGCGCCAGTTTGTCGGTGGTCTCCGCGTCCAGCCCGCGTGGCTTCTGCACCGAAACCGCGTTGTGCAGCATGAAGGCGTCTTGGGTCACCGGATAGTGAAACGCGATGAGGATGGCTTCGGATCGGTAGCCCGCGTAGTCATTGTGCAGGTTGGTGACCACGTAGGCCGGCCCGTAGTAGGAAGATTCGGTCTTCAGGATCGACTTCGCGAAGGCGGGACCCAGGTCGGTGTCCGGCCGCCCCCGGTTCGTCAGGTACTGACTGGCCACGTGCCCCTCGAAGACGTTCTTGAAATAGGTGGGGAAGCCATCGTGCACGTAGAAGAAGTGCGCGGTATCCGCCAGGTTGTCGACGATTTCGCGGCTGTGGGAGCCCTCGATCAGCCAGCTCTTCACCGACCAGTCGGTCCACTCGTCGCTGAAAACTTCGTCGATACGGGGAATCGCAACGTCGTCCGGTGGAAGGTTGTTCTCGTGATCGTGCCAAACGAAGAGCAGACCGTTCTGCTGGCACGTTGTCCACGAGCGTGTTCGAGCGAGCTTCGGGATGCGTTTGGCGTACGGCACGAGGCTGCACCGGCCGTCGCCGTCCCAACGCCAGTCGTGGAACGGGCACGCAATCGAGTCGCCCTTTATCGATCCGCGGCTGAGGTCACCACCCATGTGGCGGCAATAACTGTCGAGGACCCGCAGCTTGTGCTGGCTGTCCTCGAAGACCACGAGCCTGGTGCCGAACGCGTCTACCGAGTGGGGTATCCCATCAGAAAAATCGCGCTCGAGGCCCAGGCAATGCCATCCCCGAGCAAACCGCCTGGGAACCGCCCCCGTCTCGATCTCGCGCACCTGCTCCATGCGACCCCTCCGCGATGATCTGTCCCCACACTCAGGCTCGGTCGCGGACCCGGTTCTGAGCACTCACTCAGCATCGCCAGTGAATCATTCTTGCGGATCGAGCGCAAGAATTGCGGGTTTTGCCGGTCGCCATCGATCGGCGCCGAATTGCTTTGGATCGCAACGAGCTCAGCCGTTGTTCATGTGCGATAAATGGGAAACCCGCGGTAACGGCATTGCGAACGGGTCGCCTGCCGCCACGCCGGCGAGCCATCACGAAATGTTTGTCGCCAAAAACGTCAGCGGCAGGCCCAAAACCGATAAGTCGATTTCGTCGAGATGGGAGCCTTCGCCCGCCAAGCTCTGGCGGAACCGGGTTATCGCGCCGTAGCGCTTGGCAACGTCTTCAGCCGCCGAGGCCGCCGGAACCCGGATTACCACGCTGTACACGCCCTCGCCGTGACTTTCGAGGAATTCGTTCACCGACGCGGCCACCTGTCCCCGCGATTTCGGGATCGGGCTGATCAGCTCGATCCCGCGATTCCAGTCGAGGTGAATGTCCAGGCCCAGTTCGGTCAGCTGGAAGTTCTCGAGGACGAATCCCAGGTCTGTGAAGAATTGCGCCACCGCGGCATGCCGCTCGGGTGCCACGGCGAACACGACGTGATGGAGCGATGGCGATTGATCGTCCGCCGTCATCGCACTTCCTTCGGCTGGTCGTTTGCACTCCGGGGTGCAGTATGCAATACGCCCGAGCGCCGAGCTAAGGCCCACGTTCGGCGACCACGATCACGGGTGCGCCGCCGAATGCTGACGCGCGAGTCGTTCGTCGTGGATCCTGACAAGTTCACGGAAGCCGAGCCGGTGGTATTTGGGTATCGGCTGGATGCCCCACACGTCCTGCGCGGTGGCCTTGCCCGCGGCTCCCTCCGGCGGCCCGAAGGGCGGGTACGGGTACTTGCACTCCAAGGTGTCGTTCGAATATCGGATCTTCAGCAGCTCGCTGCAGATTTCGGTCAGGCTCAGCGTGGGGTAGCCGTAGTAGACCGCCATGAACGGCAACGTGAACGCGCCCTCGATGACGAGGGCGACCAGGCACACCAGGACGGCCCGCTTGATCCATTTGTGCATCCGCGCGTAGTACGGCGTCGTCCCCGGCTCGAGACCGGCAGGCGGGTCTTTTTCCTCGGTGGTTGTCGGTTCGGTCATCGCAATGCTCCTAAACCTGTTCAGTCGGTGAAGATTTCGCGGTTGACGGTGTGTAGGTACGGGATGGCGAGGAAGGGGGTGATGTAGAAGATGTCGTAGAGCCACCAGCCGACGACCGGGAAAACCACGCCGGCATAGCGCACGTCGGCGTACATGGTCATGTTGAACACGTAGGCGGACCAGATCACCACGCCCATCCAGCAGGTGATGACCATCCACTGATGGCCCCACCGCTTCATCTGCAGGAACCCGATCGCCGCCGCAACCCGCATGGAGAACACGGTGAAGATCAGCCCCGCCACATACGCCTTCTCGCCCGGGCCCGCCGCGCCGCCGACCCAAAGCTCGTTGTAGTGCCAGAAGTAGCCGGCGTCGAACATGTTGCCCCACCCGACCATCAGCACCCGGTTGATCAACGTGTGGTTGGCGACCAGGTCCAGGGCCCAGCCCAGGCTGTTGAGCATTCCGTCGATCAGCACCAGATACCCGATCAGCGTCACGATCATGGGCCGGACCGACAGCCCTGCGCGCAGGGCTTGGCGCTGCAGCCACACCCCACGCATGAAGATGGGGAATCCGATCAGACCGGGGGCCCACATGCCCATCAGGGCGGCGCCGACGATCATCCATTTGTCCGCGCGGCGCTGCGCCTGGCGCGATTCGTCGTGGTGTTCCTCGAGGCTGACCGAGGATCCGCCGCCCGAAAGCCGGTTGAGGAGGGGAAGATTCACAGATCCCACCACCCGCGGGCAAACGACATATAGAGCTGGATTCCGAACATCGCCGCTAAGTAGCCGTAGATCAGTACTTGGAAGACGATGAGCGCCCGTTTGCGCTTCCGCTCTTTCAGATCCATGTCCGTACTCCTTTCTAGGTCGGCGCGGCCAGGCTGGCCGCCGCGACTTCGCGCAGACCGTCGGTGACCGCGCCGTCGCTGCTCAGTGGCGCGAGTATGCAGGCGTCGGCCGCATCCAATTCGGTTGCGCCGGCGGCGATCAGGTGGGCGGCGGTAACCAGCACCCTCGTCGATGGAGGCTCGAAGTGAAAGGCTTCGTCGGCGGTGCGGATCGCAACCGCGCATCCGACCAGCCGCCGCGCCGCCGCGACGGGAATGCCGGTTTCGGCGACGATCACTTCGGCCTCGCGGTCGGGCGGCAGATACTTCATCGTCAGCGTGACGAACCGCTGGCGAAACGACGGCTTGAGTTCCTTGAGCGAGCTGCGATACGCCGGGTTGTACGAACACACCAGCATGAAGGCGTCGGGCGCCTGCACCACCTCGCCGGCGCGATCGAGGTACAGCGACCGGCGGTGGTCGGTGAGCGAATGCAGGATCGCCAGCGAGTCGTGGCGTGCCTCGACGACCTCGTCGAGATAGCAGATCGCGCCGGCCTTGACCGCCCGGGTCAAAGGGCCATCGGTCCACACCACATCGCCGCCGGTCACCATGAAGCGGCCGACGAGATCGGAGCTGGTCAGGTCGTCGTGGCAGCTGACGGTGACGACGGGTCGCCGCAACCGCACGCCCATGTGCTCGACGAGCCTTGTCTTGCCACAGCCGGTCGGGCCGGTGAGCATCACGGGCAGGCGCCGGTGGAAGGCCTGCTCGAACAGCTCGACCTCGTTGCCGTTCGCCAAATAGGTGTCGGTGGCGTTCATGCGGCGACCAGTTCGCGATGGACATGTGCCAACACCCGCGGAAGCTCCTCGACGCGGCGGATCCGTTGGGACAGACGGGAACCGAACACCTCGGGGAGGGGATCGACGCGCGTCGGCCCCACGCCCACGTAGTACATCGACACGCCGGCGTCGTTGGCCTCCTCGACGGCGTGCGCGGCGTCCGCCCAGGCATAGCGGCCCTCATAACCTTCATCGGAGATGAGCCCGTCGCCGATCACGATCAGCAGGCGCCGCTCGGAGGGCTGCGCGAGCAGCCGGTTCGTCAAATGGCGAAGTGGCGCACCGAGTCTGGTGTATCCCCGGGTGGACAGGCCCAGCCCGCTCGGTGGCACGAACCGGCGGTCTTCGAAGTCCTTCAGGCAGCGCACCTCGACTCGGTGACGCGTATTGCCGCTGAACACGAAGACCCCATGACGCTCGCGCGCCAGCGTCATGGCGCGCGAAAGCGCATCGGCGCAGGCCAGTTCCAGCCGGAAGATCCGCCCGCCGTGCACGCCCAGCGACGAACTGCCGTCGAGCAGGAGGGCCGTGGTCACATCCCGGCCGCTGGGCAGCAGGTCGCGGAATATCCTCGGCTCCTTGGCCTCCCCGGTCGTGAGATCGATGTAGTGGCGCACGTATTGGTCGACGTCGAGGTCGCAGCCGTCCTCGAGCCGATTCGTCATCGCACGATGGGTGTGTTCCTCGAACCACCTGCGTACGTCGACGGTCACGGGTGCGGCTTGGCCGGTTCGCCGGGCATCCGCGGTCTCCACCACGGCGACGTGGTCGCGCATGAACCGCTGTGTCCACGCGTTCCATTCGGGGTAGGGAATCCCGGGCCGGTGTTCCGGGGTGACGTCGAAATCATTGTCCTGCGGCCGGCTGGGCGGGGGCAGGTTGGGGTTGCGGACGCCCCCGTCGCCGCCGACGGGAACCGAATACGGACGCGGGAGGCGCTTCTGCGTTGTCGTCCAGGGCATCCTGCCGAAGCTGCGGCGCAACCTGTCGGACCATCCCCTCGCCATCGTGTAGGCCACCGGCAGGTTGCCCAGCAGCGGATGGACCGTCAACGCCTGTCCCGTGGCCGCCAGCACGATTGCCCGGTCGAGCATCTCCACGGCGCTCATGTCACCGGCTTCGATGCGGACTTCGGGTAGCAGTCGTCGCATCTCGGGGAGCAGGCCCGGCCACCGCGAAGCTACCCAGCCCAGGGCGACGCCGCCTTCGACGATTGCGAGCGCCCGCAGCTCGCGGGCGGACAGCTCGTTCAGCCGGTATTCGGTGATGCGTTCCTTTGATGGCGAGCATTGCAGGGCCACACCGCACGTCAGGGTCCTCCGGGACCAGTCGGACGGTGCGGGATAGGGGACATGGACGAACGTGAGCTTTCCGTTCAACCCGAAGGCGCGCCGCTCACCCGTGACGAGCCGTGCGCCCTCGCGGCGCTGGTCGCTGAACGCCACCGCCGTCACGGCACAACCGCGTTCGAGCGCCAAGGCATGCCCATCGGGTTGCTCAGTCATTTGCCGCTTTCAGAATGTGCCGATGTTGGAGAACAGCCAATACCAGAACCAGATGATCAGGCCAGTTCCGCCCCACGCGGCGACATAGCGCAGGATCTCCCAGACGTAACCCACGGCCTGACCTCCTCAAAGGCTTTCAATCGGTGAAGATTTCGCGATTCACGGTGTGTAGATACGGGATGGCGAGGAACGGGGTGATGTAGAAGATGTCGTAGAGCCACCAGCCGACGACCGGCAGCACGACGCCCGCGAAGCGGACGTCGGCGAACATCGTCATGTTGAAGACGTAACCGATCCAGATCACCACGCCCATCCAGCAGGTGACGACCATCCATTGATGGCCCCACCGCTTCATCTGCAGGAAGCCAATGGCGGCGGCGATCCGCATCGTGAAGACGGTCAGGATGAGTCCGACCTCCCAGGCCTTTTCGCCGGGGCCCGCCGCGCCGCCGATCCACAGCTCGTTGTAGTGCCAGAAGTAGCCGGCGTCGAACATGTTGCCCCAGCCGTTCAACAGAACGCGGGCGAGCAGGGTGTGGTTCGCCACCAGGTCAAGCGCCCATCCCACGGTGTTGATCGCGGCGTCGATGATGACGAGATAACCGAGCAACGTGACGAGCATCGGCCGGACGGAAAGCCCATCCCGTTGCGCGCGGCGCAATAACCGCACGCCCCAAAGAAACAGCGGCAGTCCGAAGATGCCCAAGGCCGCGGTGCCGATCAGGAGGCTGCCGGAGATGAGCCATTTGTCGGCCTGACGCTGCGCGAGCTGCGATTGCTGCGTGTGCTCGTCGAACGTCAGCCCCGGTGCGGCAGAGCCGCCGTGTTGCAGCTTCGACGGATACACGAACCCCCCTTCGCCGAGACTGATCGAGCAGGTGCGAGCACTATAGCAGGCTGACTTGAGTCAGCGATAGAGCAGCGGCAAGTAGCCACGTGAGGGACGGACTCATTGGGAGCGCATGGCCATTCCCGACCGTTCGGACTCACAAACACTGACATTAGTCAGGCTTGCAAGCGTTGACATGGCGTTTGAGGAGCGCCTACGCTCAGCGAGCGCTCAGCCGCTCAGGCCAAAGGAGTTGCAATGACGCTCAAGTCGCCGACCCAGCCGAAGTATCGCGTAATCCAGTGGGGCGTAGGCAATGTCGGAACGGTGGCGCTGCGCCACTTTGCCCATAATCCCGCCTTCGAGGTGGTCGGAGTCCTCTGCAACCGCCCGGAGAAGGTGGGCAAGGATGCCGGCGAGCTCGTCGGTGCCGCGCCGATCGGGGTGCTCGCCACCACCGACAAGGCGGCGATCGAGGCGCTCGACGCCGATTGTGTTTTCTACGCGCCGCTTTGGTCGGATCCCGACGAGGTCTGTCGGCTGCTGCGCGGCGGCAAGAACGTCGTCGCCTCGGGCGGCGCGTGGTGGTACCGAACCGAGCACAGCCGGGCCGACATCGACAAGATCGACGCGGCATGCCACGAGGGTGGGACGTCGTTCCACGCGGGCGGCGTCAACCCGGGTTTCGCCGCGGACCTGCTCGTCCTGACGCTGGCCCGCATTGTCAGCCGGATCGACGCCATCCACATCTACGAGGTGGTGAATTTCGGCAAGGACACGCTGAAGTACCTGCACGAGATGGGTATGGGCAACACACCCGAAGAGTTTCGGGCGGGCCCGAATCTGCTGGGGAACGCGTGGCCGTTGTTCGCGCAGTCCATGGCCATGATCGCGGACGGGCTGGGCGAGACCGTCGAGAAGTACACGACGGACGTGGAGCTTGGCGTGGCGACGCGCGACATTCACTTCGAAGGCGGTCCGGGAAGCGACATGCCGGGTTTCAAGGGGGTGATCAAGAAGGGCACCGTCGCCTCCCAGCATCACAGGTGGACGACGTGGATCGACAACAAGCCGCTCATCACCTTTCACGAGATGTACACGATGGACGAGTACGAAGCCATTGAGCCGCAGCCTGATTGGGGTGGCCATTACCACTACCGCATCGTGATCGAGGGCGACGAGCCGACCGAGCTGATCCTTCAAGCGCCGGCGGACCCGCAGGGCAACTACCCCAAGCCCGGCTACACCTGGACGGCGATGAGCCCGGCGAACACGGTTCCGGCCGTCTGCGAGGCCGCGCCGGGTTTCCTCACCCACAAGGAGCTCGGGCTGGTGCCGTTGCGTGGACTGGTGCGCTCGTAGCCGTTGGCGGCGTGGATCAGGGACGCAAGCTGCGCAACGTCCTTGCCACGTAGTCTTCCAGCAGATCGTGGCCGGTCGGCCAATGGTTCGTGGTGATCAACAGGGAGTAAAGACCCAGCAAGAAGAACACCGCGCTGTTCATGGGATTGACGTGCGGATCCGTCTCCCCGCGTTCCTGAGCGAGCGCGATTTCCTGGGCGACCAAGACCACCAACGGGTGATCCCTGCCGTCTTCGGTGGGCGGACGGGTTTGGGAGAAGTGCAGCGCGAGAAAGTCATTGAAGAGCAGGTAGCCCAGCCGGCGTTCCAGTCCGACCACGACGCGAACCGCCTCGTTCAACGCGGAAGCAAGATCGTGCTTGGACTTCAGGAATTGCGCGAACTGCTTGGCGATGCGGTCCTCTTCCCGGCGCTCCAGCTCCAGCAGGACATGTTCCTTGGTGGGGAAGTGGAAGAAGAAGGTGCCGTGGGCGACCCCCGCGGCGGCCACAATGGCGCTGACGTCGGCCTCGGCCATTCCCGCACGCGCGAACTCCGCGATGGCGGCGCCCATCAAACGCTCTCGCGTCTGCAAGCGTTTTGCTTCTCGCGCAGACAGTCTGTCCGTCACAGCCATTCCAGTCCCTCAAGGTTGACCCGACTCATCCGAGAGTTACGAGCGCAATTCGCCCATTATGACGTGTTCGCGCCAGAAAGGCTTGCATAACTTTGAGCGTCGCCTCACCACACCAGCCGACGCGAATCGGAACGGCATACATTCATTGACTTTAGTCAGAGAGCGTTCTTAGAGTGTACGGCGCACACCCCACGCGCGGCCGAAGGAGCCCGGCATGGCATTGGAGCAGTTCAGACTGGATGGACAGGTCGCGATCGTCACGGGCGCCGGCAAGGGTGTTGGGGCGGGCATCGCCCGGGTTTTGGCGGAGGCCGGGGCGACGGTTGTGGGGACCGCCCGCACCGAAGCGGACATCGTTGGCACGATCGAGGGCATCGAGGCCGCGGGCGGCAAGGGGCTGGCGCTCGTCGCGGACGCGATGAGTCGTCCCGACGGGGAACGCGTCGTGAACACCGCCATGGATCGCCTGGGCCGCATCGACATCCTCGTCAACAATGTCGGCGGCTCCACGTACGCCCGTTTCCTCGACATCACGGACGAGGATTTCCGGCACACGTTCGACTGGTGCGTGACTTCTGCGTTCATCATGAGCCAACTCGTCGCCCCACACATGCTCGGCGCCGGACGCGGTTCCATCGTCAACATTTCGTCGGGATCGGCCCGTTTCGGAATTCGCGCGCTGACCGCCTACTGCGTCGCCAAGGGCGGGCTGGAGGCCCTAACCCGCGCCATGGCGCAAGAACTCGCGCCGAAGATCCGCGTCAACGCCATCGCACTCGGTTCGTTCGCCACCGACGGTTTGCAGAGCAGCCTGGACTTGATGCCCGGTTCACTGGAGAAGATGCAGGAGAACACGCCCCTGCATCGGCTCGGCGACGTCGAGGACCTCGGGCGGCTCGCGGTGTACCTGTGCACGCGGGATTGTTACGCGACGAACGCGACCTTCCATGTCGACGGCGGCATCGACTCGAACAATTCGCCACTGCCCATACCCGACTACTGACCGGCGCCTGACATGATCGGTCATCATCCGCCGTTGGAAGGATCGGGCTAACAATGCGCAGAGTCATTCAATTCTCGACCGGCAACGTGGGGCGGCATTCGTTGCGAGCGATCATCGGCAGACCGGACCTGGAACTGGTCGGGGTGCACGCCGCCGGCTCCGAAAAGATCGGCCGCGACGCAGCCGAACTCTGCGGATTGGCGCGGCCGACGGGCATCATCGCCACCGACGACGTCGACGCCCTCGTGGCCCTCGGCGCCGACTGCGTCGTCTACACGGCGCAGGGCGAGACCCGGCCGATCGAGGCCATCGAGCAGATGGCCAAGTTTCTGGCGGCGGGCGTCAACGTCGTCGGCACGTCGCTGGTCTGGCTGGTGACACCGCATCACGCCGAAGACTGGTTGCGGGTTCCGTTGGAGCGCGCCTGTGCGGCCGGGGGTACCTCGCTCTACGTCAACGGCATCGACCCCGGCTTCTCCGGCGACACACTGGTGCACGCAGCGGCCAGCCTGACCACCCGGGTCTCGTCGATCACCGTGCAGGAGATATTCGACTACGGAAACTACGACGACGCCGAGTTCACCGGTGCGGCAATGGGGTTCGGAACCGCCCCGGACGACGAGCCGGCCATGATGTTCCTGCCCGGGGTGATCGTCGCGATGTGGGGCGGCCAGGTGCGGAGTCTGGCCGACCATCTCGACATCAAACTCGACGACGTCCGGCAGCGCGTCGAACCCTGGTACACACCCGAGCGCATCGACTGCACGATGATGACCGTGGAGCCGGGGCGGATGGCCGCGGTTCGCTTTGCCACCGAGGGCGTCCTCGACGACAAACCGGTGATCACCCTCGAGCACGTGACGAGGCTTACCGCCGCCGCCGCGCCCGACTGGGAGTTCCCGCCCGAGGGGCACACCGGCGTGCACCGAGTCGTCGTGGAGGGCGAGCCGCGGGTGGAAATCAACACCCACGTATCCCATCCCCTCTTCGACGCCACAGATGCCGGCTGCATCTCGACCGCGGGCCGGGCCGTCAATGCGATCGACTGGGTGTGCCGCGCGCCCCAAGGACTGGTCGGCGTGGAGGACATCCCGCTGTCCGCGACGATGCGCGGCCTGATGTGGAACGAGCCTTAGGTGCGCGTTGCCGGAAAGCGCATCCTGATCACGGGTGCGGCCCGCGGTCTGGGGCGCAGTCACGCGCTGCGGCTCGCCGAGGAGGGCGCGGACCTGATCCTGGTCGACGTTTGCCAATCCCTGCCGCAGATCGAATACCCGTTGGCCACAACGGAAGATCTCGACGAAACGGCGCGATTGGTGGGCGAATTCGGCCGCCGCTGCGTGAGTTACGTCGTCGACGTCCGCGACGGCGAACAACTACGCGCGGCGGTCGACGAGGGTGCCGGACAACTGGGCGGTCTCGACGGGTCGGTGGCCAACGCGGGCGTGTTGACGGTGGCGCCATGGGACAGAACGACTCCCGACGACTGGCGCACGGTGGTGGACGTGAACCTGATCGGGGTATGGAACACCTGCGCGGCGGCGATACCCCACCTGCTCGAGCAGGGCGGCGGCAGCCTGGTGAACATCAGCTCGGCCGGCGCCGTCAAGGGATTCCCGCTACAGACGCCCTATACCGCGGCGAAATACGGCGTGGTCGGATTGACGCTGGCGCTGGCCAATGAACTGGCCGCACAGAACGTGCGCGTGAATACCGTGCTCCCGACCGGTGTCCCGACCGGGATGGTTCCGCCGTCGTTCGGGGCCCTGCTGGGCGAGCAACGCTCCGACCTGATCCCGATCTTCGTCAACGCGATGCCGACGCCCGCGGTCGAGCCCGCCGACGTCAGCAACGCGGTGCTGTTCCTCATTTCCGACGAGTCCAGGTATGTGACGGGGCTGCAGTTCAAGGTAGACGCCGGGGTCACCATCAACTAAACCGCTTACAGCGGCCAGCTATTGGGCCCGATCTCATAACGCAGCGCAGCGGCCGGGGGCAACGTTTGTCTTTCATCGACCGATATCGCATCGACGACGAGGGCGACGTAGCGCCGCCAGCCGTCGGTGCCCGAATCCATCGTTGACAGCACGCTGTAGAGCATCGCGATCAGGCGGGGCAGGTCGTCGGCGACCAGGTCGGCGCGGATCCGGCCGGCCCGCTGGCCTTCGCGGACAAGGGCGGCGAGCGCCTCGTTGAGCGAAACCGAGATGTCCGACGTGAGGGACCCGGCCCGGTGCGCGGCGGTCAACAGGTTGTGCTCACGCGCCCCCAGCGATATCGCCGCTTCGATCAGTTCGGTGAGACCGCGCAGCGGGTCATCGGCGCGGCGCGCGCTGTCGATCACCGGCGTGAGGTCCTCGGCGATGCTCTGATCGAGGGCGGCCCGGACCAGATCGGCCTTGGCCGGGAATCTCCGATAGAGCGTCCGTTCCCCAACTCCGGCGCGACGGGCGACGGCTTCCATGGGCGCGTCGGGACCCAGCTCGCCGTAGACGGCCCGCGCCGCGCGCAGGATGCGCTCGGCGTTGCGGGCGGCGTCGGCCCGCAACGGGCGGTCCTCGACGGCGGTCATCTGGACAGCTTAACTGACGGTTGACTGTCAGTTAGCCGGGCTCTACGCTCCCTAATTGACAGCTATCTGCCACTTAGTAGGAAATGCCGGTGATGTCAACAGCTTCCGAAGTCCACTCTGACGCCGATCTTCCCGTGCTGCCCGCCCCGCGCGCCGAGCGCTGCCCGCTCGCGCCGCCGGCCGAGTTCGCGGACTGGCGGCAAGAACCGGGGCTCCGGAGGGCGATGTTCCAGGGCAACCCGGTCTGGGTGGTGAGCCGTTACCACGACATCAGGCAGGCGCTGGTCGATCCCCGCCTGTCCGCGAAGACCATTCCCGACGCCATCATGCCGAAGGACGCCAACAACAAGGTCCCGGTGATGTTCGCGCGGACCGACGACCCCGAGCATCATCGATTGCGGCGCATGATGACCGGCAACTTCACCTTCCGGCGTTGCGAAGCGATGCGGCCACGAATCCAGGAAACGGTTGACCACTACCTCGGCCAGATGATCGACGGGGGAGCGCCGGCGGATCTGGTGCGCGAATTCGCCTTGCCCGTGCCGTCGTTGGTGATTGCGCTGCTGCTGGGGGTGCCGCCCGAAGATCTCGGGCTCTTCCAGCACCACACCACCGTGGGCTTGGACCAGAGGTCCTCCGACGAGGAGAAGGGCCAAGCCTTCGGGGCGATGTACGCCTACATCGAGGAGTTGGTGGAGCGCAAGGAGCGCGAACCCGGCGACGACTTGATCAGCCGCCTCGTCACCGAATACGTGGCGACGGGTCAGCTCGACCATGCCACCACGGCCATGAACAGCGTGATCATGATGCAGGCCGGCCACGAAACCACCGCCAACATGATTTCGCTGGGAACGGTTGCGCTGCTGCAACACCCCGACGTATTCCGCCGACTCGGACAAATCGACGATCAAGCCGTGGTCGCGAACATCGTCGAAGAGCTCATGCGCTACCTCAGCATCGTGCACAGCCAGGTCGATCGCGTGGCGACCGAAGATCTGATCATCGGCGGTCAGCTGATCCGCGCCGGCGATTTCGTCATGATGAACCTGCCCGCGGGGAACTGGGACGCCGAGTTCGTCGACAATCCGGAATCGTTCGAGGCCGACCGAAACACCCGCGGGCACTTAGGGTTCGGGTATGGCGTGCATCAATGCATCGGAGCGAACCTCGCCCGCGTCGAAATGCAGGTCGCGTTCGCCACGCTGGCGCGCCGCCTACCCGGGCTCCGACTGGCGGTATCGCCGGAGGAGCTGCGGTTCAAAGACGCCAACATCTACGGCATGAAAGAACTTCCGGTCAGTTGGTGACCAACGATCTGCGGTTCGACGACCAGGTCGCCGTGATCACCGGCGCCGGCGGCGGCCTGGGCAAGCACTACGCGTTGCTGCTGGCATCCCGCGGAGCGCGCGTCGTCGTCAACGACATCGGCGGGTCGGTAACCGGGGATGGCGCCGACGGCGAGGCCGCACGCGCCGTCGTCGACGAGATCCGTGAGCGGGGCGGCGACGCCGTCGCCGACACCCACAGCGTGACGACTCCCGAAGGCGGACAGGCGATCATCGACGCCGCCCGGCGCGCGTGGGGGCGGGTGGACATCGTGATCAACAACGCCGGGATCGTCGGGGACGCGCCGTTCGCGGACATGACCGCCGACCGGCTCGAACCGCTCGTCGACGTGCACCTGAAGGGCGCGTTCTACGTCACGCGACCCGCGTGGGCGGTCATGCGCGAGCGGGGCTACGGGCGGATACTGAACACCTGCTCGGCCGCCGGAATCCTTGGCGCCGAACGCATGAGCAACTACGGTGCGGCCAAAACCGGATTGATCGGCTTCACCCGCGTGCTGGCCGCCGAAGGGGCGGCCCACGACATCAAGGTCAACGCCATCGCGCCGATCGCGTACACGCGGATGCTGGCGCGCGAAGTCGAGCACGCGACCGGGCGGCAGGACGACCAGGCGGCGCAGGCGGTGTTGGATGACCTTGTGCACCAATACCTTCAGAAGTTGGACCCGGCGCTGGTGGCCCCGGTGGCGGCGTTTCTGACGCACCGCGAGTGCCCGGTGTCCGGCGAGATCTACACGGTGGGCGCCGGCCACGTCGCCCGCTTCTTCATCGGCAGGACAAAGGGTTTCCACCGTCCCGGGCTGTGCATCGAGGACGTGCGCGACCACCTCGACGAGATTCGGGACGAAGCGGGCTACACGGTCCCGGCCGGACCCGCCGACGAGATGGCGGAGCTGTTCGCAACCATCGCCGGCCGGCCCGGCTGACGGTCGGACCTATTTGCGGATCAGACGCCAGATCACGAATCCGATGCCCACGGCGGCGCCCAGCACCACCGCGGCCAACACGGTCTGAAACGCATCGATCGCGATCCAGCTGGGCTCGTACGAGCCGGTGGCCCCCACGCATTCGAAGCTGACGCTGGTCCCCGACTGCCCGGGTTTGTAGCTGTAGTTGGTGGTGTCGTAGGCCAGCTGGTATCCGCTGTCGCACACGAAGGGGCTCGTCCAGAGCGCGCTCGACGGCATCATTGCGGTCAGGGAGGCGGCGGCGCCGATGCAGAGGCCAAAGGTCCCGAGGACCGCGCCGATCCGATCGGGCCACCCGCGCAGGCCCAGCGGCCGCCGGCGGCCCTGCGCCGCTTGGCGCTTCGACCCGACCTGTTGGGCAAACGCGGGCGGCCCGGCGAACGCGCTGTAGTCCGGTGCGGCGCCCTGCCCGGAATACACCACTGATGAGTGGCCCACCTGGAACGTCGCTTTCCCGTGTTTGAAGATGTTGTCGATCTGTTCCTGGGACAGGCCCGCCTGGGCCGCGGCTTGCATGAACGCCGCCCGATGCTGGGCCATCTCGGGCCCGGAAGGCCCGCCGGGGCCCGCCGGCGCCCCGGAGCGCAAACCCTCCCACAACGACTCCGCGTACTGGCGGGCACGGTCGTCGCCACCCTGGCTCGCGCCCGTTTGGACGCTGAAGAAGGAGCGGGGCCGCCCCCCGGCGCGGTTCTGGTCGGCGGCCGCCTTGGCCTCGGCCAGTTGACGTTCCAGCTCGGCGATGCGCTTCTGCTCCGCCAGCTGACGCTCCAGGTCCGCGATGCGCTGTTCGGGATCGTCGGAGTCCATCGGCAAATGGTCCCACGCCGAAACCGCGGGTGCAGCAAATTCAGCAGCCGAAGGCGGCACCGAACCCGTCCGGCGGTGGCACCGGCTTCAGGCAACCGAACGGCTGGATGCCGGCGGCGGCGAACCGCACCGCCGACTGATGGGCGTAGTTCACGCAGAGAAGGCCCGAATCGTCGGCGCGGCAGCGGTAGTCGCCGAAGGACAACGAATCCCCGTTCGCCAGTTCGGGTCCGTTGCCGCTGAGGAACGGACCCGGATCGGCGCGCGCCGACCCGACCTGGAGGGTCGTTCCGTCGAAGTCGACCCAGCCGCCCTTCCAGTCGCCGTAGGCCGTGTCCGGGCGGGGCGGGGGATTGGTCAGGGCGACCAGACACGCCAGCGCGCCGCCGGTGCGCTTGGAATCGGTCATGCACGACACTTTGCCCGCCTGCGCGGTGAGGGCGATGTCGTTGCCGAGCGGCGTGGTGGTGCCGTCGCGGGAAGCGTTGTGGTAGCGGCCGGGATCCGCGGGGTGAGCTGCCTCGATCCAGGCGATGACGTCGGAGATCGCGGCCCCGGCCCCGGGCGCGGCGGATGGCGCCGGGGGTTTGCTGCCCGACGGTCCGGCCGGCGTCGTCGCGGAAGCCCCCGCCGACGGCGGCGTGGTGGTCTGGGGCTGCCCCGAGCCGCCGCCCGGATGCGAGCACCCGGCGACGAGCAATGACACGGCGACCAGCGCGGCGATCCGCATCCCGTCAGGCTAGCCGCCACGCCCGGCGATTCGATCGCTACCCGAGCACGACCGCGGTTGTGTCGGCTACCGTCACTGGTATGCATGAGCGCACAATTCGCGCCCGCACGACCGCCGGCATCGTCGAAGGTTTCACCCGCGACGGCGTAAACCGGTGGCGGTCCATCCCTTACGCCCGCCCGCCGGTGGGCGGGCTGCGATTCCGGGCGCCGCAGCCTGCGCCGCCGTGGTCGGGCGTGCGGCACTGCCACGGCTTCGGCAACTGCGCGCCGCAGCAGCGCCGCTACACGATGCTCGGTGTCGGCCGTTATCAGCCGATGAGCGAGGACTGCCTCACCCTCAACGTCGTCACGCCCGAGGCCACGCCGGACGAACCGCTGCCGGTCATGGTGTTCGTCCACGGCGGCGGCTACATCATGGGCAGCTCGGCCACACCGCTGTACGACGGTGCCGCGCTGGCTCGCCGCGGTTGCGTGTACGTGTCGGTCAACTACCGCTTGGGCGCGTTGGGGTGTCTGGACCTGTCCTCGCTGTCGACGCGCGACACGAAAATCGACAGCAACCTGTACCTGCGCGACCTGGTGATCGCGCTGCGGTGGATCCGGGACAACATCGCCGAATTCGGCGGGGACCCCGGCAATGTCACGATCTTCGGCGAGAGCGCGGGCGCCTGCATCACCTCCACGCTGTTGGCCGTGCCCGACGCCGAAGGCCTCTTCGCGCAGGCGATCTCGGAGAGCCCGGCGTCGGGGTTGGTGCGATCGCGGGAGATCGCCGCCGAGTTCGCGAAGCGCTTCGCCGGCCTGCTCGGAGTGCGCCCGCAAGACGGCGCCCACGCGTTGATGAAGGCGTCCGCGGCGCAACTGGTGGAAACGCAACACCGGCTGATCGACCAGGGCATGGAGAACCGGCTGGGCGCTTTCCCGATCGGTCCCGTCGTCGGCGACGACGTCCTGCCCGTCGACCCGGTCGAGGCGATGCGGTCCGGACGTGCGCACAAGGTGCCGCTCATCGTGGGCACCAACGCCGAGGAGGGCCGCCTGTTCACCCGCTTCCTCAAGATGTTGCCGACGAACGAATCGATGATCGAAGAGCTGCTGGCCGACACGGAACCGGCTGCCCGCGAGCGCATTACCGCCGCCTACCCCGACTACCCAGCGCCGTCGGCCTGCATCCAGCTCGGCGGCGACTTCGCGTTCAGCTCGGCGGCCTGGCAGATCGCCGAGGCCCACGGCAACCACGCGCCCACCTACCTCTACCGCTACGACTACGCCCCGCGGACGCTGCGCTGGTCGGGTTTGGGCGCCACGCATGCCACCGAGCTACTGGCAGTCTTCGACGTCTATCGCACCCGGTTCGGTGCGCTGCTGACCGCGGCCGCCGACCGGCGCGCGGCGCTGCGGGTCAGCAACCATGTGCAGCGGCGGTGGCGGTCCTTCAGTCGCACGGGTTCGCCGGGCGACGACTGGCCCGCGTACACCCGCGCCGAACGCGCCGTGATGGTGTTCGACCGCAAGAGCCGGATCGAGTTCGATCCGCACCCGCACCGCCGCATCGCCTGGGACGGCTTCTCACTTGCGCAGTGACCTGGCACGCTAGACCCTCATGCACGCCGACACCGAGCAAGTCATCGAGCGACCCGATAACCTCACGGCCTCCTGGCTGGCCGCGGCGATCGGCTGCGGACCCATCGCCGACTTCGGCGTGGAGCGCATCGGCACCGGACAGATGAGCGAGTGCTACCGCGTCCGGCTCACCTATGTCGATTCGGAAGCCGACGCCGGCGCCGGGGGGCCGGAGTCGGTGGTGCTGAAGGTCGCGGCCTCCGATCCGGTGAGCCGGCAGACGGGTTCGGCCCTGGGCCTCTACGAGCGCGAGGTCCGCTTCTACGGCGACATCGCGCCGCGCCTGGGCGGGCCGATAGCGCCGTGCTACCACGCGGCCGTCGACACCGCCACGGGCGTCTTCGATCTGCTGCTGGGCGACGCCGGGCCCGCCGTCGTGGGCGACGAAATCGCCGGTGCCACAACGGAACAGGCGCGCATCGGCGTAGTCGAATTGGGACGGCTGCACGGCCCGCTGCTCGGGGACCCGTCGCTGGCCGATGCGCCGTGGCTCAACCGCGAGACGCCGCTCAACCAGGCGATGATCGCGTCGCTGTACGCCGGCTTCGTCGACCGGTATGGCGACCAGATCGCGCCCGAGCACCGCGTCGTGTGCGAGCGGCTGGTCGCCGCGTTCGACGGTTACATTGCGGCCGAGTCGGAACCGGACCGGATCCGCGGCCTGGTGCACGGTGACTACCGGCTGGACAACATGTTGTTCGGCATCGCCGGGGCCGACCGCGCGCTGACCGTGGTCGATTGGCAGACGGTGTCCTGGGGGCCGGCATTCACGGACCTGGCGTACTTCCTGGGTTGCGCGCTGCGGGCGCAGGACCGCCGGGACCACTACGACGAATTCCTCCGGTCCTACCACGACGCGCTGGGCCCGGAACCGCCCGTCAGCCTCGCCGATGTCGCCGAAGGTGTCCGGCGGCAGAGCTTTTTCGGCGTGATGATGGCGATCATCTCGTCGATGCTCGTGGAGCGCACCGACCGCGGCGACCGGATGTTCATGACGATGCTGCAACGCAACTGCGAACACGTTCTCGACACCGACGCGCTGGCGACCCTGCCCGCCGCGGCGGCGCCGGAGCCGCTGCGGCCGTCGGAGGACGACGAGCTCGCCCACGACCCAACCGGCGAGCCACTATGGAGTGAGAGTTGGTACGCCGACTTTGCCGATGCGGCACAGGGATTGGGCGGCTGGTTTCGTCTCGGCCTGATCGCCAACCAGCAGCACGCCCTGGTGCACGTCCTGCTGTGCGGACCCGACATGCCGACGGTCGCGGTCGACGCCGAGGTCCCGCTGCCGGCGGACCCGTGGGTGGTGCGCGCCGACGCCTTCGAGCTGGACCACTCCGCCAGCACCCCGCTGCAGGCCTATCGGGTCGACGTGCGCGCGCAGGCCCACGCCTACCCGGACCCCTCGGCCTTGTTGCGCGGCGAGCCGGGCACTCCCGTCGAGATGACGATGAACCTGGAGTGGGCCACCGACGGCGCCCCGTACAAGTACCGGCTGACCACGCGCTACGAAATCCCTTGCACCGTCTCGGGAACCGTCACGATCGGCGACACCAGCTACCGCGTCGACTCGGCGCCCGGGCAGCGCGACCACTCGTGGGGCGTGCGCGACTGGTGGACCATGGACTGGATCTGGAGCGCGCTGCACCTCGACGACGGCACCCACCTGCACGGCGTGAACATCCGCATCCCGGGCGCCCCGACGTTCAGCATCGGCTACGTTCAGGACGCCGCCCGCAACGTCACCGAACTGGACACCGTCGCCTCGCGGGAATCCTTCGGCGACAACGGGTTACCGCTGAGCGCGACCGTGGAGCTCAACCCCGGCGCCGCCGCCGCCGACATCGCGGTGCGCGGCCACGCCCCGGTCCGCATGGTCGCCAAGGATGGGCGCGTAAGCCAGTTCCCGCGCGCCTGGGTCAGCGTCAAAACCGCGGACGGCCGCAGCGGTGTCGGTTGGGTGGAATGGAACCGCAACCTCGCCCAATAGCGACCAGGCCAGTCGTCGTGGTGATGGGCGTCGCGGGATCGGGCAAGTCGACGGTGGGGACGGCGCTGGCGCGACGGTTGGCGGTGCCCTTCGTGGACGCCGACACGCTGCACCCGCCGGCGAACATCGCCAAGATGACCGCCGGTGAACCGCTCGACGACGACGATCGCCAGCCCTGGCTCGACCGCGTCGGGGAGTGGTTGGCCGGCCACCGCGATGGGGCCGTGGCGAGTTGCTCGGCCCTCAAACGCAAATACCGCGACCAACTCCGCGCCCACTGCCCAGAAGTCGAGTTCCTGCACCTCGCCGGTTCGCCGGACCTCATCGGCGGCCGGCTGACCGCGAGGTCGGGCCATTTCATGCCCGCCGCGTTGCTGCGATCCCAGTTCGACGCGTTGGAACCGCTCGGCGCCGACGAGGCCGGCGTCACCGTGGACGCCGGCCTAGCGGTCGACGCCATCGTCGACGCCTTCGTGGCCGGTGGCTGATCCGTCGCTTTACGTTCTCCGCCGGGCCGCGGCGCGCCGCGGCGTGTAGCATTATGCTACGGTCTGTAACGGAATGCTGCAGGAGCGGAGGAAGGTCATGGCAGAGGCCCTCGATCGCGTCACGCGGGTTGCCGCCGACCTGATGGACAGTGCGGCGTCCGAGGGCGCCCGCCAAAGCCGTTCGGCCAAACAGCAACTCGACCACTGGGCGCGGGTCGGGCGCGCGGTATCCAGCCAGCACACCAGCTCGCGGCGGCGGGTGGAAGCGGCGTTGGCTGGCCACCTGGCGACCGGCGAGCTCACCGTCGAGGAGGGCGTCGTGTTCAACGCCGAGATCTCGGCCGCCATCGAGGAAAGCCTGGCGCGCACCAACTACGGGGCGGCGCTGGCCGGCCAGGGGATCACCACGGTGGCCCTCAACGACGCCGGCGACATCGTCGAGCACCGACCCGACGGCACCGAGGTGGTGCTTTCGGGCACGCGCTGACCGCGCGGGACGATGAATCGACTGGATCTGGTCGTCGGGCCGAACGGAGCCGGCAAGTCGACGTTCATCGCCTTCACCCTCTCGCCGTTGTTGCCCCGTGGCTTCGTCGTCAACGCCGACGAGATCGCTCGGCAGCGGTGGCCCGAGGACCCGGCGTCGCACGCGTATGAGGCCGCGGAAATCGCCGCCGACACGCGCGCCAAGTTGATCGAGCTGGGCCGGTCTTTCATTGCGGAGACGGTCTTTTCGCATCCCTCGAAGCTGGACCTGATCCGCCGCGCGCGCGGCGCGGGCTTCACCGTCGTCCTGCACGCGCTGCTCGTCCCGGAAGACCTTGCGGTCGAGCGGGTTCGGCATCGCGTGCTTGCCGGCGGGCACCGCGTGCCCGAGGACAAAATCCGTCAGCGGCACCGCCGCTTGGGGGCGCTCGTCGCGGACGCCGTCGCCCTATCCGACATCGCGACGGTCTACGACAACAGTCGCCTGCGCGGGCCGCGCATTGTCGCCCAACTGAGCGGCGGTGAGCTGGTCGGATCGCCCGTCTGGCCGGAGTGGGCGCCAGAGGAACTGTCGGCGCGCTGGCCGAGCTGAACGCGATTACCAGGGGCGCCGGCGCCGACGGGTCGGAACGGCGTCGCCCACCCGGTCGCGGGCAGTGTCAGCCAGTTCGCCGGCAAGTTCGCTGCCGCGCGTGGCCGCCGTGTTGGCCAACTCGATGCCGCGTAGCCGGGCGATCTCGGCGAGCTCCACGCCGCGATCGCGCGCCGTGTCGGCGAGCTCCTCGCCGCGCTTGCGGGCCTTCTTCGCCAGCGGTGCGCTCTTTTCCGCGGCCGTGCTGGCGAGTTCCTCGCCGCGTTTGCGGGCCTTCTTCGCCAGTGGCGCGCCCCTCTCCGCGGCGGTGCTGGCGAGTTCGCGGCCGCGTTCGAGGGCGGCCTCGGCGTAGGGCGCGCCCCTTTCCGCGGCGGTGCTGGCGAGTTCGCGGCCGCGTTCGAGGGCGGCCTCGGCATAGGGCGCGCCCCGTTCGGCCGCGGTGCTGGCCAGTTCACGCCCGCGTTCGGCGCCGGCCTGCAGACCGTGCACGATCTTTTCCGCGAGTTCGCCGCTTTCGCCGTCGGTTCCGGGAAGCGCCGACGACATTCGCTCGGAGAGCCGTTCCGCGGCCCGGCGGCCCCGCCAGCCCAGGGACGGCTTGCCGGCCGTGTCGGCGGACGCGATGATCAGTCCGCCCACCAGGCTGAGGTCGGTCAGAAAGTCCTTGCGCTTCTGGGCTTTCAGCTGCGGGTCGCTCTCGCTCCAGAACATGTGCGCGCCGAGGTTGGCCGGCAGCACCGTGAAGGCAAGCGCCGCCGAGGCGACGCGCGGGGCCTTGCCGATGGCGAGCAGCAAGCCGCCGCCGATCTGGACGGCGGCATTGAGCTGAGCGAACGTCTGGGGGTCGCTGGGAATGCTGCTCCCCACCGGATCCGGCAGGGCGCGAAGACCGTCGACCGCCGGCGCCGCGGCCTCGGCCGCCGGCTTGGGATTGAGCAGCGAGTCGATTCCCTGGCCGATGAACACGGCCGACAGCAGGGGCCTCGCGATTCTGCGGATCAACATGGCAGCTGGGTTACCCGGCCGACCGGCGGGCAAACCGCCGTGGCTGTCGGCGCAGCTCGCGGCGGTGGCATCCGGCCCGGCGATATGGTGGAGCGCGTGCGGGCGTTGATCGTCGTCGACGTGCAAAACGACTTCTGCGAGGGTGGCTCGCTGGCGGTGACCGGCGGTGCGGCGTTGGCCTCCGCCATCACCGGATACCTCGCCGGCGCGCCCGGTTACGACCACGTCGTCGCGACCGCGGACTTCCACGTCGACCCCGGCGACCACTTCTCCGACCGCCCGGACTACCGGTCGTCCTGGCCCCCGCATTGCGTCGCGGGCAGCCACGGCGCGGATTTTCACCCCGGCCTCGACACCCACCTCATCGAGGCGGTGTTCCGCAAGGGCGATCACGCCGCGGCGTACAGCGGCTTCGAGGGCGTCGACGGCACCGGGACCCCACTGCTCGAGTGGCTGCGCCGGCGCGGGGTCGACGAGGTGGACGTCGCCGGCATCGCCACCGACCACTGCGTCCGGCGGACCGCCGAGGACGCGGCCAGGGCCGGCCTGTCCACTCGGGTGCTGGTGGATCTGACCGCGGCCGTGACGGCGGATTCGGGCGCGGAGGCGTTGGCGGAGATGCGAGCCGCCGGCATCGAGCTGGTTGGCGGCCCGTGATGGTGGTGCCCCTGGATCGGGAGCGCCTGCTCGCCGCCGTGGAGCGCTCGCCGCGGGCCGCCGCGGCGCATGACCGCACCGGCTGGGTGGGGCTGTTCACCGGCGACGGCCGGATCGAAGACCCGGTGGGATCGCGCCCGCACGTCGGGCATTCGCAGATCGGCCGTTTCTACGACACCTTCATCGGCCCCCGCGACATCACGTTCCATCGCGACCTCGACATCGTCGTGGGCACGGCCGTGCTGCGCGACCTCGAGCTCGAGGCGTCGATGGGCTCGGGCGTGACGATGTACATACCTGCCTTCCTGCGGTACGACCTCCGAGAAGACAACGGACACTGGAAGATTGCCCACCTGCGGGCCTATTGGGAGTTGCCGGCGATGATGCTGCAGTTCCTGCGGGCCGGGTCGCGGGCGGCGTCGCCGGCCGTGGCACTGTCGCGTGGCTTGTTGGCCAATCAGGGATTCCGGGGGACCGCGGGCTTCCTGGCCGGCTTTCGGCGCGCCGGCGCGCGGCGCAAGGGACTGGCGGAGGCCTTCCTCGGCGCCGTCGCCCGGAAGGAGGCGTCCGCGGCTCGTCGTCTGCTGTCGCCAACGGCCGCAATAACTTTGGGCGACAACGACCGGCTCGATGTCGCCGAACTCGTCGAACAGCTCGGCGGGGCCGGCTGGACCAAGGTGATCGGCGCGGGGACCACCGTCGCGGTTTCGGTCAGCTCGCCCCACGGGCGCGGCGTCATGCTCGTCGACGCGGCCCGGCCCGGCAACGCGATCGACCGGATCCGGTACTTTCCCGCCTGACGGCTCCGATCTTTCGAGGGTGCCGAAGTTAGCCAGTGCCGGATGCGTATATGTCTTGCCAGGCAAGTGATACTGCCGTAGAAATAGCTGTCACCGAATGGAGGCGGGCGATGGGCGTGGTGCGGATCTTCGGCGTGGGAGTGGCGTTCGCCGCCGTCCTGACGGTAGGAACGGCCTGCACGGTGACCACCACCTCGTCTTCCTCGTCGAGCTCGTCCAAGCCCGCGTCGTCCACCACGACGCCCTCGAGTTCGGCGACACCGACTACCACGTCGAGCGCGCCGCCGTCGGGGAGCGCCCAGCTGGGCGACTACACGTATTTGCTGCTGCAGCCGACCGACATCGGGCCCGACACCGCGACCACGGCGCCGCCCGTGCAGAACCCCGGCGGTATCGCCGGAGCAGGCGTGACGTACGCCAATCCCGATCGGACGAGGAGCATCGACGACCTCGTCGTGGTCTTCACCGACCCGGCGACCGCCGCACAGGAGGCCAAAGAGCGCGCCTCGTCGTACGGCAAATACGTCACCGGGACCCCCCAGCCGTTCGAGGTCGGGACCAACGGGCTGATCGCAGTGGGGACTTCGCCCGACAACTCCAAATCGGTGACGTATGTGACGTTCGCCGAGGGAAGGGTGGGCGTCGACCTCGAGTTCGACAGCGCGCCCAACGATCCCGCTCCGCGCGACGTCGTGCTGGACATGGCCCGCAGACAAGACCAGGTCATCAAGGACCGGTTGCCCGCCTAGCGGGGTTCAGCGCGGGACCATCAACGCCAGTGTGGCCGCCGACAGGCACAGGTAGGCGCCGGGGAACGCGAGGTTGTAGAAGACGCGTGCCCGCACGTGAGTAACGACCGCGCCGACGAAGAACATCACCAGGCCTGTGGCGGCGGCAATTCCCAACGCGCGCAAGCTCACCAGTCCCACAATCAACCCGGCGGCCCCGGCCAGCTTCACCGCCGCCAGTGGCCGCAACCACGAGCGAGGCACCCCCACCTCGGCGGAGTTGGCCACGACGAACCCGGCCGGAATCAGGTCGGCCACGGCTATTCCGGCGGTGACGACGGCGGTTGTCAGCGTGATCACGATGTACGCGGTGTGCATCTCCGTCAATCCCTTGTCTTACAGGTGTTTCCGCGGCGGCGAGCCGGATGGCCGCGGCGCGCGTTGCGGCGCACAATCGGTAGGGTCATGGTGCAGGTCTCCTTTGCGACAGAGAGTTCGATGGATGCGTTCACCTTCTTGACGACTCCCACGCGGAAAAGGTGACCCATGAGCG
Organism: Mycobacterium sp. 1081908.1; assembly: GCF_001673535.1. Taxonomy (GTDB): domain Bacteria; phylum Actinomycetota; class Actinomycetes; order Mycobacteriales; family Mycobacteriaceae; genus Mycobacterium. Next base: position 84,145 of record NZ_LZLY01000155.1, read on the forward strand.
CACCAAAGGATCTGGTTGATCTCGCGCAGCGGTTCGACGCGGATCGACGACACCTCAGATCGGTCGCGTTTCAGCTGCTCGGCTCGGCGGCCGACGCCGACGACGCGGTCCAGTCGGCGTGGCTGAAGGCCAGCCGCCGCGGATTCGAAGCCGTCGCGGACATCGACAACCTCACCGGCTGGTTCACCACCATCACTGCCCACGCCGCCATCGACCAGCTCCGGGCGCGCGGGCGGCGCGCCGAGCAGCCGCTCGGCGATCCCACCGAGCTGGACCGGCTCACCGGGGCCGCGGCGGCCCCGGCCGACGAGGGCGCGCTGCTGGCGGACTCGGTCGGCAGCGCACTGCTCGTCGTGCTCGACCGGCTCTCACCCGCGGAGCGTGCGGCGTTCGTGCTGCACGACGTGTTCGCCATGCCGTTCGAGAAGGTCGCCGCCCTCCTGGACCGGTCGCCCGCCGCGGCGAAGAAACTCGCCAGCCGGGCCCGCGGGCGCCTGCACGCCCGCCCGGCGGTCGAACCGGCCCGCGCGGCCAAGCACCTCGAGATCGTCGAGGCGTTTCTGGCGGCCTCCCGCGGCGGCGATATCGCCGCCCTGCTCGAGCTGCTCGCTCCCGACGTGGTGCGCCGGGTCGACCCGGCGCTGGTCCCCGCCGACGTGCCGACCGAGGTGTGTGGGGCGAGGGAAGTGGCCGAGGAGACCCGCCGCTTCGCCAGGCGCGCACGGGCCGGGGTGGTCCTGCTTATCGACGGCGCCCCGGGCGTCGTGCTCGCGCCAAGCGGGCGCGCGCAGGCCATGTTGCGGATCGTCATCGGCCCCGACGGCCGGATCCACACGATCGACATCACCGGCGATCCGGATGACCTGCGCCGGGCCGTTCTCACGCTGCCGGTTACCGGGCAAGATCGGTATCGCCATGCTCGATAAGCCGTTTGGGCGACGAAGTCTGCTGCGGGGCGCGGGTGCGCTCACCGCGGCTTCGCTGGCGCCCTGGGCCGCCGGCTGTGCACCCGACGACGACGCGCTGACCTTCTTCTTCGCGGCCAACCCCGACGAACGGGATCGCAGGTTGCGCATCATCGAGGAATTCCAGCGCCAACACCCCGACATCAAGGTCCGCGCGGTGCTGTCGGCGCCGGGCGTGATGCAGCAGCTCTCGACGTTCTGCGCCGGCGGCAAGTGCCCGGACGTGCTGATGGCGTGGGAATTGACCTACGCCGAACTGGCCGACCGCGGGGTGTTGCTGGACCTCAACACCATGCTCGCGCGTGACCCGGCCTTCGCGGCGGAACTCAGATCGGACAGCATCCCGTCGCTGTACACCACCTTCGCGTACAACGGGGGCCAGTACGCACTCCCGGAACAGTGGTCGGGAAACTACCTGTTCTACAACAAGCGGCTTTTCGCCGACGCCGGGCTGCCCGCACCGCCGGGAACCTGGGAACGGCCCTGGAACTGGGCCCAATTCCTCGACACCGCAACCGCGCTCACCAGGCGAGCCCGCTCGGGACGAGCCACCCAATGGGGTTTCGTCAACATGTGGTTCTCGTACTACTCGGCCGGGTTGTTCGCCATGAACAACGGGGTGCCCTGGGCCACCCCGCTGACGAACCCGACCCACTTCAATTTCGGCGACGACGCGTTCAGCGAGGCGGTCCAGTTCTACGCCGACCTGTCCAACCGGCACCGGGTGGCGCCCGACGCGTCCGAGGTGCAGTCGATGTCCACGCCCGATCTGTTCGCATCGGGCAAGGCGGGGATCGCGCTGGGTGGCCACTGGCGCTACCAGACGTTCATCCGGGCCGAGGACCTGGATTTCGATGTCGCCCCGTTGCCGGTGGGGCCGCGACGGGAGGGACAGCCCGCCCGCTCCAACATCGGTGCCACCGGACTGGCCATCTCCGCGAGCAGTCAACGCAAGCAGCAGGCGTGGGAGTTCGTCAAATTCGCGACCGGACCCGTCGGCCAGGCGTTGACCGGTGAATCCACCCTCTTCGTGCCGGTGCTGCGGTCGGCGCTCGACTCGACCGGTTTCGCCGAATCGCACCACCGGATCGACAACCTCGCCGTGCTCACCCAGGGGCCGGCCTATTCGGACGGAATGCCGGTCACCCCGGCGTGGGAGAAGATCGTCGCCCTGATGGACCGCAGCTTCGGGCCGGTGCTGCGCGGATCCCGCCCGGCGACGTCGCTGACCGGGCTGTCGCCGGCCCTCGACGAAGTGCTGCGCAATCCATGACGTCGGTCGATACCCGCAACGACGGCGAGGGGTCCGGTCCTTTGCAGCGGCGGGCGAGGGCCGGTCGCCTGTTCGTCGCGCCCAACCTGGCCGCGGTCGCGGTGTTCATGGTCTTCCCGCTGGTGTTCTCGCTGTACATGAGCTTTCAGAGCTGGGACGTGTTCAGGCCGCCGAAGTTCGTGGGGCTCAAGAACTTCAAAGAGCTGTTCACCTCCGACCCGCTGTTCCTCATCGCCATCCGCAACACGGTGATCTTCACCCTCGGCACCGTCGTGCCGACCATCGTCATCAGCCTCCTCGTGGCCGCGCTGCTGAACCGGAAGGTCAAGGGCATCGGCGTCTTTCGCACCATCGTCTTTTTGCCGCTGGCCATCTCGTCGGTGGTGATGGCGGTCGTGTGGCAGTTCGTCTTCAACACCGACAACGGGCTGCTCAACATCATGCTCGGCTGGGTCGGGATCGGGCCGATCCCGTGGCTGGTCGACCCCAACTGGGCCATGGTTTCGTTGTGCATCGTCAGCGTCTGGCGCAGCGTGCCGTTCGCCACCGTCATCCTGCTCGCGGCGATGCAGGGGGTTCCCGAAAGCCTCTACGAGGCCGCCAGGATCGACGGCGCGGGCGAGATACGGCAATTCGCGTTCATCACGGTGCCGCTGATCCGGGGCGCGATGTCATTTGTGGTGGTCATCTCGATCATCCACGCGTTCCAGGCGTTTGACATGGTCTACGTCCTCAACGGCGCCAACGGTGGGCCCGAAAGCGCCACCTATGTGCTGGGCATCATGCTGTTCCAGCATGCGTTCTCCTTCCTGGAATTCGGCTACGCGTCGGCGCTGGCCTGGGTGATGTTCGCGATCTTGCTGGTGCTGACCGTGGTGCAGTTGCGCCTCACGCGGCAGCGTTCTTTGGAGGCTTCCGGTGGTTTTGGCTGAGCGGGTGTTCAAGCGCAACGCGTTTCGCGCCGTCCTGGTGTACACCGCGCTGATCGCGATCGCGTGGTGCTGGCTGTTCCCGATCGCCTGGGCCGTGTCCGGCTCGCTGAAAAGGGAAGGCGAGGTGACGGAGCCAAGGCTTTTGCCGGCGCATCCGCGGTGGTCCAATTACACCGAGGTGTTCTCGCTGATGCCGTTCTGGCGCATGTTTTTCAACACCGTGCTCTACGCCGGGTGCGTCACGGCCGGGCAGGTATTCTTCTGTTCGCTGGCCGGATACGCGTTCGCGCGGCTGCACTTTCGGGGCCGGGAGACGTTGTTCGTGCTGTACCTGGGCACGTTGATGGTGCCGCTGACGGTGACGGTGATCCCTCAGTTCATCCTGATGCGCACCTTGGGCTGGGTGGACACCCCGTGGGCGATGATCGTGCCGGGTTTGTTCGGCAGCGCCTTCGGCACCTATCTGATGCGGCAGTTCTTCCGCACGCTGCCGACCGACCTCGAGGAGGCGGCGATCCTGGACGGTTGTTCGCCATGGCAGATCTACTGGCGCATCCTGCTGCCGCACGCGAGGCCGGCGGTGATGGTGCTCGCGGTGCTCACCTGGGTCAACGTCTGGAACGACTTCCTGTGGCCGCTGTTGATGATTCAGCGCAACAGCCTGGCGACGCTCACGCTCGGGCTGGTCCGGCTCCGCGGCGAATACGTCGCCCGCTGGCCGGTGATCATGGCCACCTCGATGCTGATCATGGTGCCGTTGGTCGTCATCTACGCCTTCGCCCAGCGCTCCTTCGTACGGGGCATCGCCGTCACCGGGATGAACGGATAGCCATGGCATCGGTCAGTTTCGAGGGGGCGACGCGGCGCTATCCGGGTGCGGATCGACCGGCCCTGGACGGCCTCGATCTCGACGTCGGGGACGGCGAATTCGTGGTCCTGGTCGGACCGTCCGGCTGTGGCAAGACGACGTCGCTGCGGATGGTGGCCGGACTGGAAACACTGGACGCCGGGCGCATCCGGATCGGGGACCGCGACGTCACCAACGTCGACCCCAAGGATCGCGACGTGGCGATGGTCTTTCAGAATTACGCGCTCTACCCGCACATGACCGTGGCGCAGAACATGGGCTTCGCGCTGAAGATCGCCAGGACACCGAAAGCCGAGATCCGCGAGCAGGTGCTGGCCGCGGCGAAACTGCTTGACCTGCAGCCCTACCTGGATCGCAAGCCCAAAGACCTGTCCGGCGGGCAGCGCCAGCGGGTCGCGATGGGCCGCGCGATCGTGCGGCGCCCGCAGGTGTTCCTGATGGACGAGCCTTTGAGCAATCTCGACGCCAAACTGCGCGTGCAGACCCGCAACCAGATCGCCGCACTGCAGCGCCGGCTCGGCACCACCACCGTGTACGTCACGCATGACCAGGTCGAGGCCATGACCATGGGGGACCGGGTCGCCGTGCTGTGCGACGGGGTGCTGCAACAGTTTGCGACGCCGCGCGAGCTGTACCGCAACCCCGACAACGTATTCGTAGCGGGATTCATCGGGTCCCCGGCGATGAACCTGTTCACCCTTCCCGTTGTGGACTCCTCGGTGTCGCTGGGGGACTGGCCGATCCGGGTGCCGCGCGAGATCGATGGCACCGCAAGCAAGGTTGTCGTCGGGGTCCGCCCCGAACACTTCGAACTGGGCGGCCTCGGCGTCGAGATGGAAGTCGACGTGGTCGAGGAGCTGGGGGCGGATGCCTATCTCTACGGCCGAATCACGGGTTCGGGCAAGGTGATCAGCCAGCCCGTCGTCGCGCGGGCCGACGGGCGTCAACCGCCGGAGAAGGGTAGCCGCGTGCGCCTGCATCCCGAACCCGGGCACTTGCACTTCTTCGGCACCGATGGCCGCCGGATTTGTTGAGCAGCGCCGAGCGCGGCGTCGGGCGCCGGAACCTATCCGCTCGCGCAGCCGATCGCGTGAAGGCGGCGTTGCACGCGCGCGATGTCGTCGTCGGAGGGCATCGCGTTGGTGACGTGGGTTATTGCCACCCCGACATCGGCGCTGCTGATCGGCGCGCATCTGCGCATGATGAGTTCTCTTGTGATGGTGTTGATCTCATCGTTCGATACGCGCCGGTGCGACAAAGCCGCCAGCGGCGCGTAACCGGTCGTCGGCATGCCGCTGGGGTACCCGGCGCGCAAAAAAGCGACGATGCTCGACACCCAAAGGGACAGGTCCATAACGTCCACCTCGCTCACCGCCACACGCTGTGCATTAGCGGCACTTAGCAACTTAGCAGCGGCAACGTCATCAGCCCGGTAAGACCACGCAGTTACTTACGACTAATTTATGGATTTTTCAGACTTGAGCCCGAAACCTTAGCGCTTTACCAATTTCGACACGGTGGCGCGCCGCAACCCTGTTTGGCCGCAACGCTTCCTAGGATTGCCGGGTGGTCGATCGCTACGGAACCGATGTCCTCGCCGCGGGTCGGCGCAAGCCCCGCTCGACGGAACACCCGGCCGATCCCGGCCTGGTGGTCGAGGACGTCGAAACCGGCTATGTCGGAGCGGTGGTGCGCGTCGAATACGGTCGCGTCGACCTGGAGGACCGGCACGGTCACATCCGCGGCTTTCCGCTCGGCCCAGGGTATTTGCTCGAGGGGCGCCCGGTGATCCTCACCGCGCCGCGCCGCGCCGCCCCCGTTACCGCGGCCAGGACGGCGTCCGGCTCCGTGGCGATGCCCGGCGCGCGCGCCCGGGTCGCCCGGGCCGGCCGGATCTACGTCGAGGGCCGCCACGACGCCGAACTGATCGCACAGGTATGGGGCGACGACCTGCGCATCGAGGGCGTCGTCGTCGAGCACCTCGGTGGCATAGACGATCTGGTGGGCATCGTGGCGGAGTTCGGGCCCGGCCCCGGGCGCCGGCTGGGCGTGCTCGTCGACCACCTCGTCGCCGGTTCGAAGGAGACGCGGATCGCCGAGGCGGTGCGCCAGGGACCGGGCGGCCGCGACACCCTGGTCGTCGGCCACCCCTACGTCGACATCTGGCAGGCCGTGAAACCGCAGCGGCTCGGCCTGGCGGCCTGGCCGGAGGTGCCACGGCACATCGAGTGGAAGCACGGTGCCTGCGAGGCGCTGGGCCTGCCGCACGCCAACCAGGCCGATATCGCCCGGGCTTGGCGGCGCATTCGCTCGAGTGTGCGCGACTGGAACGATCTCGAACCGGCACTCATCGGCCGCGTCGAGGAGCTCATCGATTTCGTCACGGAACCGCTCGGGCGCTGAACCGTTTTTGACTGAAAAGATCCGCGGGATTTTATTCGCCCGTTGATCCCGCCCGGCGGGCACGACCTGCCCGACGGACACCGGTGGTCCCCGGACCGGCTACTTCCGCGCTTCCCGGCCCGGCCAACAAATCCCACGACACGGGGCAGAGTCGGTTCATCAGAGCAACATCGCACCCGTGCGCGCAAACGGGGCGGTAGCGATGCTCCAGGCAAGCGATGGGTCGCCGCGTCCGTGCAAAACGAATGCGCCCGGCGTCACGCATCGGTTCCGAGGAGCACTAAATCCGTGCAGGCCTAATCACCCGCGGGAAACGGAGGATGTTTATGACCGACGCACTCGTCATCGATGCGGAGGGGCTCGACCGGCTGTCGTGTAATGCCAAGGCCAACCCCGACACCGGAAAGAAGACGCTCAAGGCGACGACGGTCTGTGAAGCGGGGTTCCGCAACATGACCTACGTGCGCGGCCTCGCGCCGATGCTGGTCGGCGAGCCGCCGGCGCTGCTGGGCGACGATTCGGCGCCCAACCCGTCGGAGACCGCCCTGGCGGCACTGGGGTCCTGCGTCTCGGTTGGCCTGCTGGCCAACGCCACGCACCGTGGTGTGGCCCTGACCAAGATCGAGGTCGAGATGGAGGGTGACATCGACATCTCGGCCGTGTGGGGGGTGGGTGACACCCCCGAGGGGAAACGCCTCGGTTTCAGCGCCGTGCGCTGCAAGGTCACCCTCGCCGGCGATGCCGACGACGCGACCCTCAAGCAGATCCATGACACCGCGATCGCGTGGTCGCCGGTGGTCAGCACGTTTCGCAACCCGGTGACCGTGGACTCGACGCTGGTCACCGAATAGGAGGGAGTGTCATGACCACGACGATGGACGCCGCGGCCGGCCGGCTGGACCTCCAACTGCTGGAAGACATCCGGGTGCACGCGGGGGCCTTGGACCGTGGCGAGCAGCAATCCCGCCGCAGCTTCGCCGCGCTCGGTGCCGCCGGACTGCTCGGGATCGGCGCGCCGGGCAACGTCGACGGCAGGCTCCCCGACATGGCCGACGTCATCCGGCGGATCTCCGGTGAATGCATGAGCACCGGGTTCTCGTTGTGGGCCCATCGAATGACGGTGGAGTATTTGCTCAATGCCGCAACCCCTTTCAGTATCGCGGCGGCGCGGCCGCTGCTCGCCGGAACCGTGCCCGGGGTCACAGCGATGGCGTCGGCTTTCCGGGAAGCGGCGGCCTGCGGCGGTCTGGAACTGACGGCGGCGCCGGTCGACGGCGGCTATGAGGTGTCCGGCCCGATCAGGTGGGCCAGCAACCTGCACGCGGACGCCACGATGGTGACCGCCGCGCGGACCGATGCCGGTGAAAAACTCATCGTGGCATTGCCGTTGAATACACCGGGAGTCGTCCTGGGTGACCACTTCGACCTGCTGGCACTGGGCAGCACCGCGTCCTCGTATCTGAATCTGCGGGCCGCGTACGTTCCCGCCGGGCAGGTGCTGTCGCGCGACTTCGACGAGTTTCTGCGAGCGGTGCGCCCGACTTTCCTTATCCTGCAGTCGGCGATGTGCCTGGGGTTGACCCGAACCGCCGTGGAGCAGAGCAGGCTTGGTCTGTCGGGGGTCAACTCCGTGTTCGCCGCCGACGTCGACCGCCTCGCCGAGAAGCTCGCCGCGGCGGAGGCAACGTTGGCCCGATTGGCCGCCGCGGTCGGCGGGGCGACCACGCCGACCAAGAAAGAGCTGCTGACGCTGCGCCTTGGCGCTGCCGAACTTTCCAGCGCGAGCGCCGATCTGGAAATCCGAACCGCCGGAGGCAAGGGCTACGCCAGCAGGACGTCGGCGAGCAGGCGCTACCGGGAAGCCGCGTTCATTCCCGTCCAGTCGCCATCGGAAGCGCAACTGCGCTGGGAACTCGCCGCATGCGCCTGAGCCCGCGTCGATGGTGACTCCCGTGGCGGTGCCACCCGAAGGCACCGAATCGCATCAGCTGGTCGGCGGGATCCCGCTGGCCAGTTTGGTACGCGACTTCCACCGTCCGATGGTGAACTTCGCTCGCACCATCGTCAATTCGACAGCAGTGGCCGAAGAAGCGGTCCAGGAGGCCTGGGTGCAGGTCCTGCAGTCGTCCGATTCGTTCGAGGGACGTTCTTCGGTGCGTACCTGGCTGTTCGGGATCGTCAAGAACACCGCGTCCCGCCACCGGCGCCGCGAGTCGCGCATCCGCGACCACGAGGTCCTCGCCGCCGCTAACGCCGATCCATTGTCGGGTCGCATGCACCCCGCGGGGCACCCCGACGCCGGGCACTGGAGCGTCCCGCCGTCGCGGCGCTTCCTGCCCGAGGACCAAACCGTGGCAAGCGAACTCGTCGGGTTCGTGCGTTCCGCGCTGGACGCGTTGCCGCAGCGCCACCGACAGCTGATCATCCTGCGCGACCTCGTCGGCGCATCGGCCGAAGAGGCGGCCGAGATCCTGCAGCTTTCGGCAGAAGCGCAGCGCGCCCTGCTCTACCGCGCCCGCGGAAATCTGCGAAACGAATTGGAAAAGCGGTATCACCGATGACCCTCTCCGACAACATGATCCCCGCCATCGACTGTGTCGACTTCGTGAGGCTCGTCGACGAGCTCGTCGATTCCGACCCCGCGCGGTGGGGCGCGATCGTCGCCAAGCACCTCGCGGAGTGCCCGCCGTGCCTGGTCTATCTGCAGCAAATGCTCGACCTCAAGATCCTGCTCAACCACGTTTTCGAGGGGGAGAAGCTCAGCGCCGAGCACATCACCGGGGTCACCAACGCGATCAGCGAATTCAAGAAAGGCCAGAACGGATGACGATCGACACGCAGGCGCCGCATTTGGAAAGGCAATTGACGACGGGAGACACGCTGGTTTCGTTCTATCCCGGCGCGGCCGACGGCGCCGCCAAGGGGCCCGCTGGAGATCCGTTCGAGCCACTGAGCGTGGGCGCCATGGTCGACCGGGTGGCCGCAATGGCGGTCGAAAAGGCCGCGCACCCGTGGGCTTTCTTCATGCGTTCCTTGGTCGGCGGCGCGATGGTGGCCTTCGGGGTGCTGCTCGCGCTCGTGGTGAGCACCGGTGTGAAGACACCCGGGGTCGCGAGCCTGTTGATGGGCCTGGCATTCGGCATGTCCTTCGTTCTGATCCTGGTGTCGGGCATGTCGTTGATCACTGCGGACATGGCCGCCGGGTTGCTTGCCGTGCTGAAACGCTCATTGAGCCTCCCGCGCTACGCGTCGCTGGTTGTCGTCGGTCTCATCGGCAATGTTGCCGGCGCGTTCGTATTCGTCACGATCTGCGGCGCCGCCGGAGGCCCATATCTGGGCGCCTTCGCCGAGCGGGCGGCGACCGTCGGCGCCGCCAAGGCCGGCCAGCCGTTTTCGACCGCGCTGTTGCTTGCAGTGGTGTGCACCTGGTTCCTGCAGACCGCGATGTGCATGTTCTTCAAGGCCCGCACCGACGTTGCGCGGATGGCATTCGCGTTCTACGGGCCGTTCGCGTTTGTGATCGGCGGCACCCAGCACGTGATCGCGAACGTCGGCTTTCTCGGGCTTCCCCTGTTGCTCAAGCTGTTTCACTCCGGCGCACCGGGCGTCGGCATCAGCTGGGGCTTCGGCCACGACGGCTTGCTCACCAACATCGGTGTCACCGCCGTGGGCAACCTGATCGGCGGCACCGTCTTCGTGGCGTTGCCCTTCTGGACCATCGCGCAGCTGCAGCGCCGCGAAACCTGAATATTCCCCGATCAGCGGGTGAATAGGCGGTTACCTCCGGGCGGCTTCCGTCGGCCGGGGGAAGCAACGGCCCCAACGTGATTCAGCGACTGCCCTCCGTCCCCGATGGTTGAGGACTAAAGCCTCACAACCCTCTTCGACGTCCGAGCACGCGACCGAGCTGGCGTTCGACGAGGCCTCTCGTCGGGGCGTCGACCTGGTCGCCTTGCACGCGTGGAGCGACGTCACGACCGAGGTTCCGTTCTTGGATTGGGCGACCGTGGAGGAGGAGGGGCAGCGCAGTCTGGGCGAAAGCCTGGCGGGCTGGGGCGAACACTATCCGGATGTGACGGTGCGCCGGGTGATCGTGCGCGACCGGCCGGCCCATCACCTCATCGATGCGGCGGAATCGGCCCAACTCGTCGTGGTCGGCAGCCACGGCAGAGGCGGTCTCACGGGCATGCTGCTGGGCTCCGTCAGCAACACGCTGCTGCATTCGGTGCGAATTCCGGTGATCGTCGTGAAGCCTGCGTAGCCGTCGCTGGGCGCCTTAGCCCGCGCGCAGGGCGGTGGCCGTCCACGCACAGATCCCCGCAAGGTCGCGGCCCGCGCGCATGACCGTGCGGTCCGGGCGCACCAACGCCGCGG
>NZ_LZLY01000156.1 GCF_001673535.1 Mycobacterium sp. 1081908.1
GTGATGAAGTCGAGATCGTAGAACTCGCCGTGGTGATCGAGCTTGCCCGTGCGGAAGGCGGTACCCCCGGGCCCGCCGCCGCCCACCGCGGTGCCACCGTCCCCGGACGGCTCGACGACGCTGTCCCCGGCCAAAGCGGCCGCGCTGCAGGAGATCCAGGCCGCGATCGGCGCGGCGAAAGACGCCCAGAAGAAGGGCGATTTCGCCGCCTACGGCGCGGCGCTGCAGCGGCTGGACGACGCGATCAACAAGTACAACGCCACCAAGTAGCCGCGCTCAGCCCTGGAGCCGCCGGGCCACCTCGCCGTAGCGCTCGAAGCGCTCGCGGTCGCCCTGCGCGTTGTAGAACACCAACCGCGTGGCCATCCCGCCGTACTTGTCGGCCAGCGCGCCGGCCAACCCGTCCCACGTCGACTCGGTGGCGAAGGCGGCGATGTGCTCGTCGGAGATCTGGGCCGCCATGCCGGCGAAGTCCCCGGCCTTCTGCTTCTCGCGGATGCGTGCCGTCGTCCCCTCGAAGCCGGCCTCGTCCCAGATGAACGCGTAGTTGGGGGTGCTGCCGTAGAAGGACATGCTGGCGCGCACCGACTCGCGTTCGGTGTCGCGCTCCTCGTCGGTGTCCCCGACGATCGTCATCACCGGCACGATCACGGCGATGTCCGACCGCGAGCGCCCCGCTTTCGCCGCGCCGTTCGCGATGTTGGGCACGACATGACGGGCGAGATAGCCCGGCTCGCCGAGCGGGTGCACATGCACGCCATCGGCCACCTCGCCCGCCATCCGCAGCATCCACGGATTCACCGCCGCCACATCGACTTTCGGGTCCGGCGCGTCGATGGGTCCGGCGCTCCACTGCGGGGTGATGAAGTCGAGATCGTAGAACTCGCCGTGGTGATCGAGCTTGCCCGTGCGGAAGGCGGTGAAGCACGACTTCACGGCGAGCACGTAGTCGCGCAGCCGCGGGCCCGGGCGCTCGAAGGCCACGCCGTAGCGCCGCACGACGTGCGTGCGCACCTGGGTGCCCAGACCGAGCCGGAACTTCCCGCCGGTCGCTTCCTGAAGCTCCCACGCGGTGGCCGCCGTGATGAAGGGGCTGCGCGGGAACGCCACCGCGACACCGGTTGACAGCTCGAGACCGGGCGCGGCCTGCGACGCGACGGCGGCGTTGAGGTACGGCGTGCGACCGGTCTCGGTCAACAGCAGGCCGGAGAACCCCGCCGCCCGGGTGCGACGGGCCAAGTCACCGATCTTGTCCAGCGGCTGCGGGACCGCCATCACATCAATGTGCATGGCGGAACAGTATGCCGCCGTAACTTAGCCGCGGGACGCGGTCCGGAATCTGTCCCGGTAGGCCTTCGGCGAGACACCGAGCTGGTCGACGAATACCCGCCGCAGGCTTTCGGTGCTACCGAACCCGGCGAGGCGCGCCGTGTCGGCGACGCTGCGCCCCGCGTCGAGTGCGGCGCGGGCGGCGTCGATGCGCACCATCTCGACGTAGCGGGCCGGGGTGGTGCCGAGTTCGGATTGAAACAGCCGGGTCAGCTGCCGCGTGCTCAGGGAGGCCTGCGCGGCAAGCGTTTTCACGCTGTGGTTGGCCGCCGGGTCGGCCGAGATCGCCTCGGTGACCTTGCGCAGCGGGGACTGCGGCGGCGGCTGGGCCTCGACCAGCACGGAGAATTGCGACTGCCCGCCCGCCCGCTTGAGGTAGACGACCAACCACCGGGCCACATCTCGGACCAGCTCGGTGCCGTGATCCATTTCGACGAGCGCCAGCGCCAAGTCGATTCCCGACGACACCCCGGCCGAGGTGAAGACGTCGCCGTCGCGGACGAAAAGCGGGTCCGGCTCGACCGCGACGTCGGGAAAGGCCCGGGCGAACAACCGGGCGTCATGCCAGTGCGTGGTGGCGCGCCGCCCGTTGAGCAGGCCGGCCTGCGCCAGGATGAACGAGCCCGTGCAGATCGAGGCCAGCCGCCGGGTCCGCTCCGCGGCCGACTTGACCGCGTCGACGAGCGCCGGATCGATCGCGCGGCGCGGCAGGTCGTCGCTGCCGGCGACCATGATGATGTCGGCCGACTCGATCGACGAAAGCGCGTCCGTGACGCCCAGCCGGGTGCCGATCGACGTCGTGACGTCGCGGCCGTCCACCGATGCGATCTTTATTCGATAGTCGGCGCCGAATCGGTTGGCTTCGGCGAACACCTCGCCCGCCCCCGCGACGTCCAGCATCGTCACGTCGTCGAAGACGACGATGACCACAACCCGCGACCGCACACCGGCTTCCGCCACGGGCCCATTGTCGCAATCTGTGGCAAAGATGTCGCACCCGACCGTGCTGGCCGGCTATCGGCCGACGATCGCGTCGCGTTCTGTGGTGAAGGCGGCTCAAAAGCCCCGGGTGCCCGGAGCCGGGTGCCCGGACACTGATAGCCAGTATCGCCCAACTCAGGAGGTTGATCGTGGTCACCCAGCCGATCGAAGCCATCGCCGACATCGTCATCCCGGACACCAAGCTGGTGCGCGAGGTCACCGAGTACATTCGCGACGCCGAAGACGATCTGCTCTTCGACCATTCCCGCCGGGTGTTCCTGTTCGGTGTGCTGCAGGGCCGGCGCCGCGGGCTGCAACCGGACCTCGAATTGCTCTACGCCGGGGCGATGTTTCACGACCTCGGCCTCACCGAGCGCTACCGCAGCTCCACCCTGCGCTTCGAGGTGGACAGCGCCAACGCGGCGCGCGATTTCCTGTTGGAGCGCGGCGTCGACGAGGCCGACGCCAACAAGGTGTGGCTGGGCATCGCGCTGCACACCACGCCCGGCATCCCCGAGTTCCTCGAACCCGAAATCGCCTTGGTCACAGCGGGTGTCGAAACCGACGTGCTCGGCATCGGCCGCGAGGACCTCACGCCCGAATCCATCGACGCCGTGACGGCCGCCCATCCGCGCCCGGACTTCAAGCGGCGCATCCTGGCCGCCTTCAACGATGGCATGAAGCACCGCCCGCACAGCACGTTCGGCACGGTCAACGCGGATGTGCTGCAACACTTCGACCCGGCGTTCCGCCGTGACGACTTCGTCGAGATCATCCTCGGCAACGCCTGGCCCGAATAGCGCCGGCCGGCCGGTGATGTCGCGAACTGTGGGATAGCCGTCCGAAATCGGATCGGTGCCCGAGCGGTGCCCGCAGCACACTTTGGAAGGGCCGCCCAACGGGGCGCGGCCGGACAAGCGTCGAGGCCGGCTGACCGGCCTCGACTTCGCATGCCGCCGCCGCAGTGCTGCAACAGATTTGGGATGGGCGGCGAACCAAAGGAAAGCGTGGGTATGAACTCGTCTGAATCTCGGGGCGCCGCAGTGGTTCTCGGGGCCAGCGTCGCCGGGCTGCTGGCCGCGCGGGTACTCGCCGACTTCTACGCCACCGTGACCGTGGTCGAACGCGACGTCCTCCCGGACGGACCGCTGACCCGTCGCGGAGTGCCGCAGGGCGCTCAGCCTCACACCCTGCCGACCCGGGCGGCAGGGATCATGGACGAGCTGTTCCCCGGCTTTCTCGACGAGCTGGTTGCCGGCGGCGCACGGGTGTGGGACGACGGCGACCTCTCGCGGCTGGACTTGACCTTCAATGGACACCCACTGCTTCGTTCCGGCAAGATCCCCGACCCCGAGTCCATCGTTATTCACCATGCGCACCGGCCATTTATCGAGTGGCACTTGCGTCGCCGCGTCCGTTCCATTCCCAACGTGACGTTCCTGGACGGCCACGACGCGGTGCGGCTGACGTCGACCCCGCAGCGCGGGCGCGTGACCGGGGCCGTGCTGGCTGCGCGCGACTCGGGCGCCGAGCGGACCCTCGCGGCGGATCTCGTCGTGGATGCCACCGGGCGCGGCTCGCGCACTCCGATGTTCCTCCAGCAACTCGGCTACCGACGTCCGCGCGAAGACAAGTTGGCCGTGCATGTCACCTACGCCAGCATGCGCGTGCACGTCGCGCCGGGCACGCTGCGGGAGAACTTCACGATCACCGCGGCCGAGCCCGGGCGCCCCACCGCGTTTGCGATGTTCGGCGGTGAAAACGACACCTATGTGCTCGCGGTGCAAACGCTCGCCGGGCGGCCGGTGCCCACCGATCGCGCCGCCTTGCTCAACGGCCTGACCGACATCGCGCCCCCGCATGCCCTGGCCGCGGCGCGGTCTGCGGAACCACTCACCGATGTCGCGCAGTACAAGTTTCCCTCCAACCGGTGGCGACGCTACGACAAGCTCCCGCGCACGCCGGACGGTCTGATCGTGATGGGCGACGCGATGTGCAACTTCAATCCGCTTTATGGCCAAGGGATGTCGGTTGCCGCGATCGAGGCGCTGATCCTGCGTGACTGCCTTGAGGAAGGCGAAGAAGGCCTACCCCGACGGTTCTTCGGCCTCGCCGCCCAACACATCGGCGTGGCATGGCGGGCGGCGGTAAGTTCTGACCTGGCTTTGCCGCACGTAGCCGGGAATCGAACCGTGTCCGTGCGGCTCCGCAACGCCTTCTTGGACCACGTGCTGTCCGCCGCGGAGACCGAGCCGGTAATGGTCCAGAAATTCCTGCGGATGATGAACATGGTCAGTGATCGCGCCGAGTTGTTCCATCCGTCGACGGTGCTGCAGATGATCGCCAAACCACGTAAGCGCATGTACGCAATGAGATAAGGGCGCCACGCAACGCGATGCGTGTCGGATTCTGTGGGAAAGGCGGCCGGAACGGCACCGGTGAATGGCCGCGCGGCGCCGGAAGATGGAGCTAGTCCACGAAGGAGAGGCGATCATGGCGATTCAGTCCATCGAAACCATAGCCGGCATCGCCATCCCCGACACCGCGCTCGCGCGGGACGCGACCGACTTCGTCCGCGCCGCCGAAGACGACGTGCTGTTCCACCACTCACGGCGGGTGTTCCTCTTCGGCGCGCTACACGCTCGCCGCCTCGGCCTGGCTGTAGACGCGGAACTGCTCTACGTGGGCGCAATGTTCCACGACCTCGGCCTCACCGCGCGCTACGGCGCCTCGACCCAGCGCTTCGAGATGGACGGTGCCGACGCGGCGCGCGACTTCCTGCTCGGGCGCGGTGTCGGACAGGCCGACGCCGGCAGGGTGTGGCTCGGCATCGCCCTGCACTCGACGCCCGAAGTTCCCGCCCGGCTCGACCCCGAAACCGCTTCGCTCGCAGCCGGTGTCAAGACCGACGTGGTCGGCGTCGGGCTTGAGGCCCTGGACCCGGAAGCGGTCGACGCGGTGACCGCCGCCCACCCCCGTCCCGACTTCAAGAACCGCATCCTGGCGGCCTTCAACGACGGCATGAAGCATCGCCCGGACACCACCTTCGGGACGATGAACGCCGACGTGCTGGCGCACTTCGACCCCACGTTCAAGCCGGGGAACATGGTCGACTTCGTTCTCAGCAGCAGCTGGCCCGAATAGCGGAGAGGAGCAGGACAAATGGAGATTCACGAGGCGCTGTACACCACCAGGATGATGCGGCGGTTGCGGCCGGACCCGGTTCCGCTGGACGTGCAGGCCCGCATCCTCGATGCGGCCGTCCGCGCACCCAACGGCGGCAACACCCAACGCTGGCACTTTGTCGCCGTCGACGACCCGAAACTCATCCACGAGTTCGGCGAACTGTTCCGGCAGGCCCGCGCCCTTGAGTACGAGAAGTTCAGCACCGGGCAGGGACCGATGGTCGTGCCGGGGCCGGGCGCGGACCTCACCGCTCACGCCGAGACGATGCGCCGGATCAAGGGCTCCGGCAACTACCTGACCGACCACTTCGACGAGGTTCCCCTGTTGCTCTTCGTCTTCTCGATCGACGATCTCGGTGGCGCCAACATCTACCCCGCGATCTGGAGCGCCCTGCTCGCCGCCCGTGCCGAGGGCGTCGGCGGCGTCATGACGATGGTGCTCAACAACTTCCGGGACAAGGTCAACGAAATGCTGGGCGTGCCTGTCGAGGAAGGCTGGAAGATGTCGGCCATGCTGACCCTCGGCTACCCGCTGGGTAAGTGGGGCGTGGCGGCCAATCGCCGCCCGGTGCAAGAGGTTTCGTCCCGCAACCACTGGGATGCCCCGTTCGGTGTCGAGGTGCCACAACCGCTGTGGTCGCCTCAAGACGAACCGACGATGACGGGGTTGGCGGCCGCGGTCTAGTGGTGCCCCTGAACCATTCCGCGGCCCCGACCGTGAGGACACCGTGACGCCAGCCACCGGTCGGGACGCGTTGGAAGTCTTCGGACCCGTCGTGGAGTTCATGACTCCGCCGGACGAAAAGCAGTTCTGCGTCATGCGCGCGGTCATCCCGCCCGGGGTGGTGGTACCGCTGCACCGGCACGACGACTTCGAGGATTTCTACATCCTGGCCGGCGGCCACCAGGTGCTGGTCGAAAACCGCGGCGGGCTGGAATGGCGCGATGCCCGCGCCGGAGATTACGTCCGGGTGCCGGGCGACGTTCCGCACGCGCACCGCAACGTCTCACAAGAACCCGCCGTCGATCTGATCATCACGACGGCGCGCATGGGCCGGTTTTTTCGCGACGTCGGGCGGCCCGTGGGCTCGCCGCCACCGACCGCCCGAGAGGTGGCGCGCTTCGTCGAGACCGCGGGGCGGTACGGCTACCGGCTGGCGACGCCGGACGAAAACGTCGCGGTCGGGATCACCCTGCCCGTGTTCTCGGGATGACGGAGTGCGAGAAAAGTGGCATGGCTGCGCAAGTCGAAAACCGGTATAACAATTCCCGGAGGTGGGTCACATGGCCGGTGCGGGTGAAATCGGGGTCACGGTCGTCCAGCCCGGGGAGGGCGATCACGTGGCCCTGCCCGGTTTCGGCGCGGTGTTCAAGCTGTCCGGGAAGACCAACGGGGGCGAGGTCTCCATCGTCGAGCACCCGTTCGAAGTCGGCCTGCTGACCGCGGCGCACCGGCACACCCGCGAAGACGAGCATTCGATCGTGCTGGCGGGTGAGATCGGTTTCCGCTCCGATGACAGCGAAGTGGTCCTCGGTCCGGGCGGGTACATCACCAAGCCGCGCGGGCAGATGCACGCGATGTGGAACGCCGGCAGCGAGCCCGGCCGCATCATCGAGATCATCACCCCCGGCGGATTCGAGAATTACTTCCGCGAGCTCGGTGAGCTGCTCGTGGAGCACGCGAACGACCCGGTCGGCAAGGTCCTGCACGAACTGCCCGAATTCGGCGAGTTGGCAAACAAATACGGCCTGACGTACGGCAACCCGGAGTGGATGGACGACATTGCGCGGCGCTACGGGCTGAACCCGCCGTCGCACTGAGGTCCTATCCGGCGGCCTCCTTGTCGAACTCCGAGGCGATGTCGCGGGCGACGCGCTTGAGCAGGGGAGTGACCTCCGTGGCGGATTTCAGTGTGACGCGTGCCGCGGGGCCCGAGATCGAGATCGCCGTCAACGACGGCGCGTCGGGCACCGGCACGGCGAAACACCGCACACCCACCTCCTGCTCGCCCTCGTCGACGGCGTAGCCGCGGGACCGGCACAACTCGATGTCGCGGAGCAGCTCCTTGGGTGTGGTGTGGGAGTTCTCGGTCGCGGCGGGCATCCCGGTCCGCGCCACCAGGGCACGCACCGCGTCGTTGGGCAGCTGCATCAGCAGCGCCTTGCCGACGCCGGTGCAATGCGGGTAGACGCGGCGGCCCACCTCGGTGAACATCCGCATCGAGTGGGGCGAGGGCACCTGCGCGACGTAGACGGCCATGTCGTTGTCCATCAGCGCCATGTTCGCCGTCTCACCGGTGCGCTCCACCAGCTCGAGCAGATGCGGCCGAGACCAGGTGCCGACGAGGTGTGCGGCGCTCTCACCGAGCCGGATCAGCTTGGGCCCCAACGAGTAATGCCGATTCGGCAGCTGCCGCAGGTACCCCATGCCCAACAGGGTGCGCGCGAGCCGATGGATCGTCGGCGCCGGCAGATCCGCCCGCGCCGCGAGGTCGCCGAGCGCGCCGGTCCCGCCCATCGTCGCCAGGATCTCCAGCAGCTCGAACGCCCGCTCAACCGACTGAACGGCGCCCGTACGTGGGCTTTCCTGGGTACCGCGAGCCATCACCGCTTCCGATCCAGCCCCGAGGGCCCGTCATCCCGCCTGCGCTTTTTCGTATCACGAAATTGACGCCGGCAGCAAGGTCACTCGGAGGGCAGCGTCGCGAGCTCCTCGTATTCGCTGATGTTGTCGATGTCGGTGCCCATCGCGATGTTCGTGATCCGTTCCAGGAACACCTCGACCACGACGGGCACCTTGTGTTCGCGCGCGAGTTGTTGCGCCCGGCTCAGCGCCGGTCCGATGTCGGACGGCTCGGTGACCTGAATGGCCTTGCAGCCCAGTCCTTCCACGACGCTGCGGTGGTCGACCCCGTATCCCTTCGGCAGGTCGCTGTCCCCGGTCTCCTGGGCGTTGATGTTGTCGAAGGCCAGCGAGACGCAGTAGTCCATGTCGAAGTTCAGCTGGGCCTGGCGGATGAGCCCGAGGTACGAATTGTTCACCACCACATGGACATAGGGCAGGTTGAATTGCGCGCCGACGGCGAGCTCTTCGATCAGGAATTGGAAGTCGTAGTCGCCCGACAAACCGACGACCGTCGCGGTCGGGTCGGCGGCGACGACGCCCAGCGCGGCGGGCACCGTCCATCCGAGGGGTCCGGCCTGGCCGCAGTTGATCCAGTGCCGGGGCTCGAACACCTTGAGGAATTGGCCGCCCGCGATCTGCGAGAGCCCGATCGCCGTGACGTAGCGGACGTCGCGGCCGAAGGCGCGGTTCATCTCCTCGTACACCCGTTGCGGCTTGATCGGAACGTCGTCGAAGTGGGTCTTGCGATGCAGGGTCTCCTTGCGGTGCCGGCAGGCGCCCACCCACCCGCTCCAGTCGGGCAGCGTGCCCGCGGCGGCCCGCGCCGTCCCGAGCGCAACCAGCAGTTCCAGCGCCGCCTTGGCGTCGGAGACGATGCCAAGGTCGGGCGGGAACACGCGGCCGATCTGGGTGGGCTCGATGTCGATGTGCACGAAGCGTCGGCCGCGCCGGTAGGTGTCGAGCCCGCCGGTGTGGCGGTTGGCCCAGCGGTTTCCGATGCCGAGCACGAAATCGGACTCGAGCATGCTGGCGTTGCCGTAGCGGTGCGCGGTCTGCAGCCCGACCATGCCGGCGGCCAGCGGATGGTCGTCGGGGATCGCACCCCAGCCCATCAGCGTGGGCACCACGGGGACGTTGAGCACCTCGGCCAGCTCGACCAGTAGGTCGCAGGCATTCGCGTTGATGATGCCGCCGCCGGCGACGATGAGCGGGCGCTGCGCCGTCTGCAACATGTCGAGCGCCTTGTTGATCTGCGCCGGGCCGGCGCACGGTTTGTATACGGGCAGCGGGGCGTAAGCCGTTGGGTCGAAGTCGATCTCGGCGAGCTGCACGTCGATGGGCAGGTCGATCAGCACCGGGCCGGGCCGGCCCGATCGCATCAGGTGAAACGCCTGGGCGAACGCGCCGGGCACCTGACCGGGCTCGAGCACCGTCATGGCCATCTTGGTCACCGGTGCCGCGATCGCCGCGATGTCGACGGCCTGGAAGTCCTCCTTGTGCAGCTTGTTCACCGGCGCCTGCCCGGTGATCGCCAGGATCGGGATGGAATCCGCGCTGGCCGAATACAACCCGGTGATCATGTCGGTGCCCGCCGGGCCGGAGGTGCCGACGCAGACCCCGATGTTGCCGGCCGCGGCGCGGGTGTACCCCTCGGCCATGTGGCTGGCGGCCTCGACGTGCCGGGCCAGCACGTGCCTGATCCCGCCGTGGGCGCGCATCGCCGAATAGAAGGGGTTGATCGCCGCGCCGGGCAGGCCGAAGGCCTGTGTGGCACCCTCGATCTCGAGAATTCTTACGGCCGCGTCGACCGTGCGCATCCGCGTCATCGTGCTAGCTTTCCCCGCGTCCCGACAGCCGCTCGACGCCCAGCAGCAGGCCCGAGTGATCCAGGGCCCCGTCGCCGTTGGCGAGCGCGGACGCCATCAGCTGCGCGACCACCGCGCCGAGCGGGATGACGACGTCGGCCTCGCGGGCCGCGCCGGTCACGATGCCCATGTCCTTGTGGTGCAGCTCGATTCGGAAGCCCGGGTCGAAATTGCGGGCCAACATCTTCGCGGCCTTTTGATCGAGGACCGCCGAGCCGGCCAGACCGCCGCCCAGCACCTTGACCGCCGCGTCGAGGTCCACCCCGTAGGCCCGCAGGAAGGTGATCGCCTCGGCGAGGAGTTCGATGTTGCCCGCAACGATCAGTTGATTGGCGGCCTTGACGGTCTGGCCCGCCCCGTTGGGGCCGACGTGGACGATCGTCTTGCCGACGACTTCCAGGATCGGCTTGGCGGCGGCGAAGTCACGGTCGGTGGCGCCGACCATGATCGACAGCGACGCGTTCTGGGCGCCGGCCTCACCGCCGGAGACCGGGGCGTCGATGATGCGCAGGCCCCGTCGCTGCGCCTCCTGCGCCAGTTCCTTGGTGACGTCGGGGCGGATCGAGGAGAAGTCGATCACCAGGGTTTCGGGCTGGGCGTGCGCGAAAACCCCTCCCTCCGAGGACAACACGTCCTGCACATCGGGGGAGTCCGGAACCATGACGGCCACCACGTCGGCGTCCTTGACCGCCTCCTCGATCGACTCGGCCGCGAACCCGCCCGCCTCGACCAGCGCGGCGGCGCGCCCCGGCGATCGGTTGTAGCCGACGACCCGGTGGCCGGCCCGCGCCAGGTGGCACGCCATGGGGCTGCCCATGATGCCCAACCCGATGAAAGCGATGGTGCTCATTGGTTCCTCGTTCCCGCATGTGCCGCAAGGGATTCGATGTTGACGCCGCCGCGGCCCCGTTCGGCCGCCGGCAGCCAGTCGAAGGTGTCGGACCGGCTGCGCTTGTACTCCAGGCCGATGTACCCGTCGTAGCCGCGGTCGAGCAGTATTCCGACATATTTGTCGAGCGCGATCTCGCCGGTCCCCGGCTCGCCGCGGCCGGGCGCGTCGGCGATCTGGACGTGGCCGACCCGGTCGGCGTGCACGTGCAGCGCGGCGGCCACGTCGTCGCCGTTGACGTACAGGTGGTAGAGATCGGCCAGCACGCGCAGGTTTTCGTACCCCGACCGGCTGCGCACGCGCTCGACGACCCGGACCGCGTCCGCCACGGTCCTGACGGGGTAGCGGGGCGCGCCGCTGACCGGCTCGATCAGCACCGTCGCGCCGATGCGTTGGGCGGCCTGAGCCGCGTACGCGAGGTTCTCGGCCGCCACGTCGTCTTGGGCCGCCGGCGAAAAGCCCTCGATGCGGTTGCCGTAGAGCGCATTAAAGGCCCGGGTGCCCAGCGCCTTGGCGATGCCGACGGCGACGTCGACGCTGTCCCGGAACGCGGTCACCGACGCGGGGTCGGACACGATGCCGCGGTCGCCGGCGGGCATGTCACCGGCCGCGAAGTTCAGTCCGCTCAGCTGAACGCCGGCATCGCGGATCGCGCGGACGAACGGATCGACGTCGCCGTCGGGCGGTGCCGCCTCTGCGAAAGGCCACCAGAATTCCACCGCGTCAAAGCCCGCCGCCCGAGCGGCCGCCGGCCGCTTGAGCACGGGCAGGTCGGTGAACAGGATCGAACAGTTCACCGTGTAGGTCGCAGGCGACACGGCACTCCCCTCTGATAGTGATTCCGTAATACGAAATAGATGGATCGAATACCGAAATCAGTGAAGGCCTCCCTCAGGCCCGTTGTCAACCGCTGTGGAGCCGGTTTCACGGTGACGGCCGGTCAACCACGGTGAAGTTGGAAGAAGGACCTACTGACAACCGAGGTTTCCTTTGACAGTCAAACGTGAGCCATGCCACGGTGAAAAACGCGAAATGATAATTCCGACATACGAAATGGAACTCGCCAATGACGGCATTGGACGAACGCGGCGGCGACGTGCTCACCGGCATCCCGAACGTGCTTGTGCTCACCGACCCGGACGTGATCGAGAGCTATCGACAAGACCGGGCCAAAGATCCGGACGCCGGGCACCCGCTGGCCGTGGTGCGGGCCGGGAGCACCGAGGACGTTGAGGCCGTGCTGCGCTGGGCCGCCGCGGCCGGGGTTCCGGTGGTCCCGCGCGGAGCGGGCTCCGGTCTGTCGGGCGGCGCCACGGCGGTCGACGGGGGCATCGTGCTGACCACCGAGCTGATGCGGAACATCGACGTCGACCCGGTGACGCGAACCGCCGTGGTGCAACCGGGCCTCACCAACGCCGAGGTCAAACGGGCCGTCGCCGAGCACGGGTTGTGGTACCCCCCCGATCCGTCGTCCTTCGAATTCTGTTCCATCGGCGGCAACGCCGCGACCAACGCCGGCGGGCTGTGCTGCGTGAAGTACGGCGTCACAACCGATTACATCCTCGGGCTGGAAGTGGTCCTGGCCGACGGGACGGTCGTGCGCCTCGGAGGCCCGCGCCTCAAGGACTCGGCCGGCTTGTCGCTGACCAAGCTGTTCGTGGGCAGCGAGGGCACGCTCGGCGTCATCACCGAGCTGACGCTGCGGCTGCTGCCGCCGCAGCCGCCGGCCAGCACCGTGGTGGCTTCGTTCGCCTCGGTGCGCGACGCGGCCGAAGCGATCTGCAGCGTCACCCGGGCGATGCGGCCCGCGATGCTCGAGTTCATGGACCGCACCACGATCGCCGCGGTGGAAAGCCACCTCAGGATGGGCCTGGATCTCGGCGCCCACGCGATGCTCATCGCCCAGTCCGACTCGCCCGGCGACCGGGAAAACGAAATGGCCTTCATCGCACAAGCGTTCACGCACGCCAACGCCACCGACGTGTTCGCCACCGACGACCCGAAAGAGGGCGAGGCGTTCACGGCGGCGCGCAGATTCGCCATCCCCGCCGTCGAGCGCCTCGGCGACCTGCTGCTCGAGGACGTCGGCGTGCCGATGCCGGCGCTACCCGCGCTGATCGAGGGCATCGAGGCCATCGCCGACCGGCGCGGCATCGTCTGCGCGGTCATCGCTCACGCCGGCGACGGCAACACCCACCCGCTGATCTTGCACGACCCGGCCGATGCCGACCAGTCCCGGCGCGCGCACCTGGCCTTCGGCGAAATCATGCAGCTGGCAATCGAACTCGGCGGCACCATCACCGGCGAGCACGGCGTGGGCCGGCTCAAGAAGGCCTGGCTGCCCGATCAAGTGGGCCCCGACGTGATGGAACTGACCCGGCGCATCAAGCGGGCGCTGGATCCGCAGAACATCCTCAACCCCGGGGCGGTGCTCTAGATGTTTCAGCCCGACTACACGCCCGTCGCCCATTCCCTCGGATGGAGCGCCGCCGTCGCGGCGCTGCCGCTGATCATCATGTTCGTCCTGCTGGGCGGCCTTCGGATGCGGGCGCCCGTCGCGGCCGCTGTCGGCGTTGCCACGGCGGCGCTGATCGCCTGGGGCGTCTATCACATGCCCGCGGCCCAGGTCGCCGACTCGGCCGCGCTCGGGTTCGCCTACGGCATGTTTCCCATCATGTGGTTGGTGCTCAACGCGATCTGGATCTACAACCTGACCGTGCAGACCGGCCATCGCGACGTGCTGTGCAGGTCCATGGCGTCGATCTCCCCGGACCAGAGGATCCAGGCCGTCATCGTCGCCTTCTGCTTCGGCGCGCTCATCGAGGGCCTGGCCGGTTTCGGCACCCCGGTGGCGATCACCTCGCTGATGCTGGTTGCGCTGCGCTTCTCGCCGCTGAAGGCCGCCGCCGTGGCGCTCGTCGCCAACACCGCCCCGGTCGCCTTCGCCTCCTTGGGGATTCCGATCGTCGCCCTGTCCGGGGTGACCGGGCTGCCGCTCGACACGCTCGGCGCGATGGTCGGCCGGCAAACCCCCATCCTGGCGTGCATCGTCCCGTTCATCCTGATCTTCATGGTCGACGGCCGCAACGGGCTCAAGCAGGCCTGGCCGGCGGCCGCGATGGGCGGGGGCGTCTACGCGATCGTCCAATTCCTATGCTCCAACTTCTTTTCCGTCGAGCTCACCGACATCGCCGGATCCATCATCAGCGCCGGCTCCATCGTGCTGTTGCTGCGGGTCTGGCGCCCGAAGGCCCCACTGGACGGCGCGGAGGTTGCCCATGGTAGCGAAACCGAAGGCGCGACAGGCCCGTTGAGCCGCCCACACGCCGTGCTTCCGAATGGATCCGTGCTGACCGCCCGCCCGGCGAGCGGGGTGCGCGACGAGGTGGCCGACTCCCGCAAAGACGTCCTGCTCGCCTACGCGCCGTACGTGATGGTCACCGTGATCTTCTCGCTGTCGATGTGGAAGCCGTTCACCGCGCTGCTCAAACGCGGCGGCACCAGCGTCGCCTGGCCGGGTCTGCACGTCGCCAACGCCGCGCACAAGGCCTCCCCGCTGACCATCTACAAGCTCGACTTTCTCGCCGCAGCGGGCACATTGCTGTTCGTCAGCGGGCTGCTCACCATGCTCGTGCTGCGCACTTCCGCGCGCCAGGCGGCCCGGGCGTACGTGCAGGCCGCGATCCAATTGCGCAGCGCCGCAATAACAGTCGGCTTGGTGCTGGCACTGGCGTACCTGCTGAACCTGTCCGGCGAAACCACCACGCTGGGCCTGTGGATCGCCGGCGCCGGTGGCCTGCTGGGGATCGTCTCGCCGATCATCGGCTGGCTCGGGGTCACGGTCACCGGGTCGGACACCTCCTCCAACTCGCTGTTCGGGGTGCTGCAGGTCAGCGCGGCGCACGCGGCCGGGCTCAGCCCGACCCTGCTGGCGGCGGCCAACTCGTCGGGCGGCGTGATCGGGAAGATGCTCTCGCCGCAGAGTTTGGTCATCGCCACCGCCGCGGTGCAGATGAAGGGCAAAGAGGGCGACCTGTTCCGCACGGTGTTCAAGTGGAGCCTGCTGTTGCTGGCCCTGATGTGTTTCCTGGTGTACCTGCAGAGCACCTCGTGGCTCGGCTGGATGGTCGTTTGATGGGCGGCCACATCGTCCTGGCGCCCGACAAGTTCAAGGGATCGTTGCGGGCGGACGAGGCCGCGCGGGCGATGGAGCAGGGTGTGTGGCGGGCCGACCCGCGGGCGACCATCGTCGCCTGCCCCGTCGCCGACGGCGGGGAGGGCACGCTAAATGCCGTCCTGGCCACCGGGTTTGAGCGCATGCCCGCCTATGTCAGCGGCCCGACCGGTGCGGGGGTGCACACCGCGTACGCGCGGAGGGGCAGGCGCGCGGTCATCGAGCTGGCCGACGTCTGCGGCCTGCAGCGGCTGCCGTCCGGGGCGCCGGCGCCGATGACCGCCACCACCTACGGGTTGGGCAGCATGATCGGCCGCGCGCTCGACGACGGCTGCCGCGACATCGTCGTCACCGTCGGGGGGAGCGCGAGCACCGACGGCGGCGCCGGCATGCTCGTCGCGCTGGGTGCCGAAATCCTTGACCACCAAGGCAACCCGGTCCCGCACGACGGTCACGGTCTGGCGCGGGCCGATCGGCTCGACCTGAGCGGGCTGCATCCCGCCATCGGGCGGAGCGCCTTCACGCTCGCCGCCGACGTGGACAACCCGCTGTGCGGACCGCACGGTGCCGCGATCGTCTACGGGCCCCAGAAGGGCGCCGACGGCGACCAGGTGGCCGCGCTCGACCGCGGGCTGTCCCGATGGGCGGACATCGTCGACCGGGCGACCGGCACCGACTGCCGAAACCACCCCGGCGCCGGCGCCGCGGGCGGCGTCGGATTCGCGGCGCTGTCCGTGCTGGGTGCACGCATGCGTCCCGGCATCGAAATGATCCTCGAACTCATCGAGCTGGACCGAAACCTGTTGGGCGCCAAGGTGGTATTGACCGGGGAGGGATCGCTCGACGTCCAATCCCTGCGCGGCAAGGCGCCCGTCGGCGTGTCCCGGCGTGCCCACCGCCACGGCGTGCCGACGTTCGCCATCGCCGGGGTGTCGACCCTGACCGGGGCCCAGGCCCGCGCGGCCGGCTTCGCCGCCGTCCGCACCCTGAACGAATTGGAACCCGATCTGCGGCGCTGCACCACGCACGCCGCCGGTCTGCTGACGCGGGCCACCGAAGCGCTGATCCGGGAATCCACGCCGCGCCGGGGAGGACACGATGAGTGAGCCCTACTACGACGAACGCGCGGTGCTGCACTGGTACGACTTCGCGTGCCCGTTCTCCTATGTCGGGCAGCACCGGACGGCCATCCTCGTCGAGGCCGGGTTCGACGTCGTCCTGCTGCCGTTTCAGGCGCACCCCGGCATCCCGCCCGGCGGCGTGCCGATCAGGTACGGCCACGGGCCGCGGCACGCGATGATCGAGCGGCAGGCCCGCGCGGTGGGGATGCCGCTGCGCTGGCCCCGGCGGATACCGCGCAGCCGCAGGGCGCTGGCGGCCGCCGAGTGGGCGCGGCTCAATCAGCCCGACGCGTTCGCCGAACTGCACCGCCGGCTGTTCGACGCGCACTTCGTGTTCGGCGAGGACATCGACGATCAGGCCGTCGTCGACCGGCACGCCCTCCTGGCCGGGGTCGACGTGGGCCGCCTGCACGCCGCGCTGACCGATGGCAGCGCGGGGGCCGCCGTCGGCCAGGCGGAGTGGGTCGCGCGGCACCGCGGCGTCGACGGCACGCCGGCCTGGCTGGTCGACGGGCGGTTGATGATCGGCCTGCAGCCCGCGCGCGACTTCGTGCGCCTCCGCGAGCTGACCGCGCGCGTGCGCCGGTAAAAGCGGCCTGGTCAGCCCGCGATTTGGCCGCCGCGACGCGGGTTCGGTAACCTGTCATTTACCAACGCGGGGTGGAGCAGCTCGGTAGCTCGCTGGGCTCATAACCCAGAGGTCGCAGGTTCGAATCCTGTCCCCGCTACCAGGTGAAATGGCTCCCGGAGACTTCTCCGGGGGCCATTTTCATGCCCATTGGGAACACTTTTGGCGCCGGGCAACCACCGAGTTCGGCCATGGCGGCGCTGGCGGCACCGGCCGCAACGCGCCCACCGGTCGCCGCGGCAAGGGCGGTGGCCCCGGGCTGACGGCGCCGGCGGTCACGGCGGTCACGGCGGCCCCGGCGGCGACGGCGGCACCGGCCCCGCCGGCGAAGGCACCCGCAGCCAGCCTGGTCACCCCTACTAGCCTCAGGCCGCCCTCCGCTATCCGAAGATGCCTGAAAGCGGCTTGTGCTACTGCGATCACCCTACGCTTTGGAGCGTTTTCAACATGGCTCGACGACCGTGCCAGGCGACGCGACCAGATCCAGTTGCGCCGAGGCGTAACACCCGCTCCCAACCGCGTTCGGAGTGTGCGCACGAAAACCCTTGAAGCACAACGCTTAGAGTTTGCTGTTCCGGGCCATCTGTCCGCATTGATGAAAACTCCGTTTGCGCTGCCGTGATCGCGCTACGCTATTGAGCGTTTCGACAGGGCTCGACGACCGCGCCAGGCGACCGCCGGGTCGTGAAGTGCCGGTCGGAGGTACGGAATGTCGTATGTGATCGCGGCGCCTGACGTAATAGCGGCAGCCACAACAGATTTGGCAAACATCGGTTCGACAATCAAAGCGGCCTCCGCGGCCGCTGCGCCGCCTACGACAGGCGTGGCCGCGGCGGCGGCCGACGAGGTATCGGCGGCTGTCGCCGAACTGTTCGGCTCACACGCGCAGGCCTATCAGGCACTCAGCGCGCAGGCGACTGCTTTTCACGGCCAGTTCGTAGCGCTACTAAAAGCCGGCGCCGGGCAGTACGCAGTTGCCGAGGCCAGCATCGGTCAGGATCTGCTCAACACCGTCAATGCGCCTACCCAAGCGCTTGTGGGACGACCCCTGGTCGGCAACGGCGCCGACGGGGTTGCCGGCGGCACGTTGGCGCAAGCCAATGGGGGTGCCGGCGGGATTTTGTTCGGTAATGGCGGGGCCGGTGCGACCGACGCGGCTGGACAGGGCGGCACCGGCGGGGCCGGCGGGCTGATCGGGAGTGGTGGTGCCGGCGGTGCGGGCACTGGCGGCGGTGCCGGTGGTCGCGGCGGTGCCGCCGGCGCGGGCGCCGACGGCGCGCCCGGAGGGACCGGCGGCCGCCTACGGCAAGAACGGCGGCCTCGGC
>NZ_LZLY01000157.1 GCF_001673535.1 Mycobacterium sp. 1081908.1
GACTCCACGGTCAGCTCGTATGCGCGGCGGGCGCACTCGCGGGAGGCGGCGGCGGCGCGGGCTCGTTCGTCGCGGTGGGGGTACCGCCCGCTTGCGGGGGAAAGTTGCGCACGCCGTAGTCGCGATACTCCGCCGAGTGGCGCGACCGCGCCCGACGGCCGGCCTCGCCGTACGGCGGTGGCTGCGGGTGCTCGAAGGGCGAGCCGTCCAGGGTCTCTTCGGCGCCGTAATGACGGGCGCGCCGCCCGCCACCCGGCGGGGCGGGCGCCTCGCCGCCGGCCCAGTTGCTGCCGGGCGCGCCCTGGGGCAGCCACTGCCCTTCCGCCCCGGCCGGCCGCCAGTCCTGCATCTGCGGCTGGGGCTGGGGTTCCGGTTGGGGCGGTGGCGGGGGCGACTGGGGTTGCTCGTATCGCGGCTCCGGCGCGGGCGGGGGCGTCATGTACGGCGGCTCTTGCGAAACGACGTACCGCGTGTCTTGGCGGGCGTCGTACTGGAACCGCTCACGCGGGGGCGGCTGGCGGGGCGGCAACAGCGGTTCCTCGGGCACGTCGATGATCGCGGCTTCGTCGGCGCGGCCGGGGGCGTTGTCCCGGGCGACCGACGCGACGCGATCGCTGGACACCCAGTCCGGGTTGCTCTCGCCGTTGCGTTCCCACTCGCTGTACGCCCGGCCGCGGGGCGCCTCGGTCTCGTGCGTCTCGATCGCCGGGCGCTGCTGCAGGTCGGTGTCGAACAGGATCTCGAGGCTGGTCCGCAACGCGCTCAGTTCCGCGCGCAGCGCGGCCAGATCGTCCTCGGCCTGGGCGCGCAGCTCGGAGGCCAGCTCGCGGCGCAGCTGGGACTCCACGGTCAGCTCGTATTCGCGGCGGGCCGAGATTTCCCGGT
>NZ_LZLY01000158.1 GCF_001673535.1 Mycobacterium sp. 1081908.1
GAAGAACGGGACCCCGTTGGCGACGCTCGGCACCGGGACACCGGCCAAGTGAAAGTTCTGGTAACCGGTAGCGCGGGATTCATCAACGGATACGTGGTCGACGAGCTGCTGCGTGCCGGCCATGAGGTCGTCGGCATCGACAACTACTCGAAGTACGGCAAGGTCAAGAAGAGCTACGACGATCACCCGCGCTACCACTTCGTCGAGGGCGATGTCAAAGACCTGGATCTGATGTTCCAACTCGTCGAGGGCTGCGATCAGATGGTGGCGAGCGCGGCCCGGATCGGCGGCATCACCTATTTCCACGAGTACGCCTACGACCTGCTGGCCGAGAACGAACGCCTCGCCGCCGCGCATTTCGATACCGCCATCTACGCCTATCGCAAAGGCTGGCTCAAGAAGATCAACGTGATCAGCTCGTCGATGGTGTTCGAAAACGCCACCATTTTCCCGACGCCGGAAAAGCACATCACCGAATGCCCGCCGCCGACAAGCACTTACGGCTTTCAAAAGCTGGCCTGCGAGTATTTCGCACACGGCGCCTACGAGCAGTACGGCCTGCCGTACACGATCATCCGCCCCTTCAACTGCGTGGGGACCGGCGAACAGCGGGCGCTCGGTGGCCGCGAAATCCCAAGCGGCAATGTCAAACTCGCTATGAGCCACGTCGTGCCGGACCTAATCCAGAAGGTCGCCAAGGGTCAGGACCCGTTGCACATCCTGGGCGACGGCACCCAGGTCCGGCACTACACCTACGGCGGCGACCTGGCCCGGGGCATCCGCACCTGCATGGAGCACCCGGCCGCGCTGAACGGGGACTTCAACCTCTCGACGCCCGAAGCCACCACGGTGTTGGAGCTGGCGGAAGTGATCTGGAAGAAGATGCGTCCCGACACCCCGTTCCGGTACGAGAGCGATCCGCCGTTCGAGCATGACGTTCAGTTGCGCTCGCCCGATGTCCACAAGGCATCCGAGGTGCTCGGCTTCGAGGCGGCCACCACTCTCGATTCGATGCTCGACGAGGTCATCCCCTGGGTCGTCAACGCCGTCGAGGGCGGGACGATCTGACGTGCCCCGTTTGTCACCTGAACGCCATGCGCATCGCGGGTAAACCCGACGTTCAACAGCTCTACCGCAATCGGTTCGGTCACGCCCTGGAGTCGCGGTCGGCCATCTGGGCGGTGCTGGTCCAGGACTTTTTCCAGGCGTGGATCCGGCGCAGCGACACGGTGGTCGACCTTGGCTGTGGCTACGGGGAGTTCCTGAACCACGTGCACGCCGCGCGCCGGATCGGCGTCGATGTGAACCCGGACAGCGCGGGCATGCTGGACCCCGGGGTCGAGTTTCACCAGGGTCGAGCCGACGACCTCGACTTTCTCCCGGAGGGATCGGTAGACGTCGTCTTCACCAGCAACCTGCTGGAACACCTGCGAAGCAAGGAACAAGTCGAGCGGACCATCGCCGCGGCCCGCCGGGTGCTCAAGCCGGGCGGGCATCTCATCGCGATGGGGCCGAACATCCGCTTCGTCCCCGGCGACTATTGGGATTTCTGGGATCACATCGTGCCGATCAGCGATCGCTCGCTGACCGAGCTGCTGGCGTCCTGCGACTTCGAGATCGCCGAAAGCTACGACAGGTTCTTGCCGTACACGTCGTCTTCGCCGTTGCCGCAGGCGCCGATTCTGGTGCGCCTGTTTCTGCGCTCCCGGCCGGCGTGGCGAATCCTGGGCAAGCAGTTCGTAATTCGCGCCCGCAAGCCGGCGCCCGACGGCGGCGATCAGCGTTTGGCGAGTGTGGTCATCCCGGTCTACAACGAGGGCGAAAACATTCAGGTGTGCGTCAGGCGGCTCACCGAGGCGCTGGCGGACACCCCGCACGAACTGCTCGTCTGCTACGACTTCGACGAGGACAGCACGCTGCCGGCGCTGGACGCCATGCCCGACCGGCCCGAAAGCGTGCGGCTGGTTCGCAACTCGCTCGGTAAGGGTGTGGCGAACGCGTTGATCGCCGGCTTCGCGGCCGCGCGCGGCGACGTGGTCGTCACCAGCATGGCCGACCTGTCGGATCCGCCGTCCGTAATTCCGTTGATGGTGGCCAAGATTCGCGAAGAGGGCGCCGATGTGGTCAGCGGGTCGCGGTACATGCCCGGCGGCACGCAGCGCGGCGGGCCCCGGTTGAAGACGCTGATGTCGCGGACCGCGGGGCTCAGCCTGCATTACGTGGGCCGCCTACCGACGCACGACGCGACCACGAACTTCCGCGCCTACAGCCGCCGCTTCCTCCAGGAGGTTCCGGTGGAGAGTGGGCGCGGCTTCGAGGTGGGGCTCGAGCTCACGACCAAGGCGCACCTGCTCGGCTATCGGATCGACGAAGTCCCCAGCAGCTGGGATGACCGAACCGCGGGCACCAGCAAGTTCGATCTGGTCGGCTGGTTGCCCGCGTACCTGCACTGGTACGGATTGGCCATGCGGCGCCCGCTTTTGCAGTGGACGGGCGGCGGGATGGCGTCACTGGCAGCGGTTCGACTGCTACGGCGGCACGGAAAGGCCCGAGCGTGAAAGCGAGTTCGGCCGAGGTAACGGAGGCCACCGAGTCGGCCGGCGCCTCCGGCGATGCACCGGCGGGACGGAAAACCACGATCGCCTTGCTGGCAGCGGTCGCCTGTACGGTGTTGGGCGCCAAGCTCGTCACCATCTCGGCCCTCGCGTCGCCGATGCCCTTCTTCGACCAATGGGACGGCGAGGCGGCGTTTCTTTATTCGCCGTACCTGAAGGGCACGCTTTCGGTCGCGAATCTCTTCGCCCCGCACAACGAACACCGGATCTTCGTCTTTCGCCTGCTCGCGCTGCTGCACCTCGAGCTGGCCGGCGAGTGGAACACGCGGCTCGAAATGATTTTCGGCGCGATCGTGCACACCGCGGCGATCACCTGGCTCGCGGCGCTGCTGATGCGCCTGGTGACGGTGCGACGACGCTTGCTGCTCGCATGCTTCACGGCAATCCTGTTTGCGCTTCCGATCGGTTACGAGAACACGCTGTCGGGTTTTCAGAGCCAGGTGTACCTCGCGCTGTTCTTCGGCATCGCGGCTCTGGTCGCCTTCGCCTCCGCGCGGCCGTTCTCGGCGCGCTGGTTTTGCGGGGCGGCCGCGGCGGTGCTCAGCTACTTCTCGTTCGCGACCGGGGTGGCCACCGTTCTCGCGGCCGGCGCGATCGTGAGCGTGCAGTTGGCGACCAACGCCAGGAAGCGGGGCGGTCGCGAGTTCGCCGGCGTTGCCGTGCTCGCGGCGATCGCCGTGGCGATGATCGTGTGGGCAACATCGTCCGCGCGTCCGATGAGCACCACCCCGTGGACGTTTATCCAGGGCCTGCTGCTGGTCGGCGGCCAGTCGATCGTCGGATTGGTTCCGATGGTCTGGTTCTGTCTGTACACGCTGAAGCGCCGCCCGGTCATCTCCGATCGGGCCTGGGTCGCTGTCGCGATCAGCGGCTGGCTCTGCATCCAGCTCGTGCTTCTCGCGTACGGCCGCGGCGCCTCCGTCGCGGTGCGGTATCTCGACATCGTCCTGTTCGTCTATCCCGTGGCGCTCATGGCGATGCTCTCGCTCCTGGACGGGGCTCGGGTCGCGCGGTTCGGCCGATACGCGAAGCCGGCCGTCGTCACCTGGGTGTTCGCCGTCACCACCGGTGTCGGGGCACTGGGCTGGGTGTCGGTGGTCGGTGCCATCGGGTGGGGCGAATCGGCACACCAACAGGAGGTCGACGTCCAGACCTACCTCGCCACCCGAAATGCCCTCGATCTCAAGGGAAATGGCGGGCACCGCCACATGTTCGACCTCACCTATCCATCTCCCCAGCGGCTGGCCACGCTGCTGGGCGACCCCGACATCAGGGCGATCCTGCCGCACGAATTCCGGCCCGCCGACGCCCGCAACGACGCGGCCCGCGGCCACATGTGGCTCAAAGGCTCGCTGGCCGGTGGCACCGCGACCGCGGTCCGTCTCACACTCGCGGCCGGCCCGGCACTGCTGGCACTGGGGGTGAGCCTATTCTTCGCGGTCGCAGCACGACGGGGGCTGCCGAGCAGGTGATTTCGGCTTCGGTGGCCATCGCGATGGCGACCCACAAGCCGGCCAGTAACGTACTATCCCTACGACCTTGTCATGGAGACGATCATCATCCAACGGACGAACACCGCCCGCACGCATTGCAGTGGGATCGATTCGCAAAACGAGGCAAACAGGAGCTGAATATGCCCGCATCGCCAACTACGACAATGGAATGTCGATTGTGCGGCGA
Organism: Mycobacterium sp. 1081908.1; assembly: GCF_001673535.1. Taxonomy (GTDB): domain Bacteria; phylum Actinomycetota; class Actinomycetes; order Mycobacteriales; family Mycobacteriaceae; genus Mycobacterium. Next base: position 4,296 of record NZ_LZLY01000158.1, read on the forward strand.
ACCCGCCGCCGTCGAGTTTCTCAACCTTGGACAGCAACCGCTCGCGAATAAATACCCCACGGAAGCTCAATTTGCCGCGGAGGAATTCTTTCCGTTGCAGGTGTTCTTCTGCCCGACGTGCAAGAACGTCCAACTCGGCACGGTCATCTCGCGCGAGAGGATGTTCGAGGACTACTACTATCTCTCCTCGGTCAACCGCGCCCTCGTGAGCCATTTCGAGGACCTGGCCCAAAAACTCTCGTCGGCAAATTTTGTGGTCGATGTCGGCTCCAACGACGGGGTGCTGCTGCGGCCGCTGCAGAAGTTGGGCGTCAAAGCGCTCGGCGTCGAGCCATCGATCAACGTGTCGAAGATCGCCAACGACGAGGGCCTCGAAACGATGACGGCCTTCTTCGACATGGCGGCCGCCGAGGCGATCGAAGCGTCCCATGGAAAGGCCGACGTCATCGTCGCCAGCAGCGTCTTCACCCACCTCGAGGACCCGAGCGGATTCATCGAGACCGTGAAGCGACTGCTCACCGATGACGGCACGTTCATCGTCGAGGTCGAATACATCGGATCCATTTTGGCCACGACGCAGTTCGAGCGGTTCTATCTGGACCGGATTTTCTACTACTCCCTCACATCGCTCGCGAAGTTGTTCGCCGCGCACGGCATGTTCATCGCCGACGTGCGCGAGATCACGCCGCACGGCGGCTCATTGCAGGTGTTCGTGCAACGAGAGGGCCGGCAAACCCCCTCCGATGCAACGGTCCGATTCCTCGCGCGCGAGGAGGAGGATTTGACGCTGGACACCTTGAACGAGTTCCGGCGCAACGTGGACATTCAGATGGCCGCGTTCAAAGATCGCCTGGCGGAATACCGGCAAGCCGGTCTGCAGATCGCCGGTTACGGTTCGCCGGCGCGGGTGGCGACGATCTGCAACTACGGCAAGATCGGGCCCAGCGAAATCCCGTTCACCGTCGACGACAGCCCCCTGAAGCAGAACAAGTTCACCCCGGGCACGCACATCCCGATCGTCCCCAAGAGCCACCTGGACGAACACAAGCCCGACGTGCTCGTCGTCTTCGCATACGAATACATCGAGGACATCAAGAAGAAGACCGACGGCGCGTACCGCTACTTGAAGCCCATCCCTCCCACAGATCTCACCTAGCAGAAGGTTCCTTGTATGCCTGAACATTTCATCGTCCGCCGCGACACCGAGGCGATCATCCAGGGGCTCGGTGCCGACGCCCATCGCTTGTCGGGAAAAACCGTACTGCTAAGTGGCGGTGCGGGTTTCCTCGGCAAGCACTTTCTCCGGGTGTTCAAGCGGCTCAACGACACAATCCTCGAAGAGCCCGTGCGGGTGCTCTCGGTCGACAACTTCATCACCGGCGACCCCAGCACCGCCGAGCGCGACGAGAACATCGCCGAGGTGTGGGCCGACGTCACCTATCCGCTGCCCGTGCGCGAAGACATCCATTTCATCATGCACGCGGCCGGGCTGGCCTCGCCGGTCTATTACATGAAGTATCCGCTCGAAACCATCGAGAGCGCCGTGTCGGGCATCGAGAATTTGCTCAACCTGGGACGCAAAAACCCAGGGCTGGAAGGTTTCCTGTTCTTCAGTTCGAGCGAAATCTACGGCGACCCCGATCCCCGCTTCGTCCCTACCCCCGAGACGTACCACGGTCACGTCTCGAGCGTCGGCCCCCGGGCGTGCTACGACGAGTCCAAACGACTGGCGGAAACGATCGCGACGGTCTATCACCAGAAGTACGACCTACCGGTGACGATCGTCCGACCGTTCAACGTGTTCGGGCCCGGGATGAAGCACAACGATCGCCGCGTCGTTCCCATGTTCACCTACCAGGCGCTGAACGGCGAGGCGATTCCGGTGCACGGGGACGGGCTGCAGACGCGGACGTTCTGCTACATCACGGACGCGATCACCGGGTTTTTGAAGGTCCTGCTCAGGGGTCACCCCGGCGAGCCCTACAACATCGGCAACGCCGCGAACGAAATCTCGATGCTCAACCTGGCCGAACTGTACGGAAAGCTCGTCCCGGGCTCGACATTTCAGCGCATCGACTACCCCGACTCCTACCCGGCCGGCGAGCCCCAGCGGCGCTGCCCGGACCTCACCAAAGCCCACGAGCAGCTGGACTATCAGCCGCAGGTGGACGTGGAAGACGGGCTCGCGCGATTCGTCGACTGGGCCAAAGACCAGCCGTCTTACCGGAAGGGCGCATGCGAGTCGCCGTAGTCGGCCGCGGAAAATGGGGCACCAACATCGTCCGCACGCTGGCGACGATGCGCGACGTGGAGGTGATCGACGAGTCGAAGAATCTCGATCTCATTCTCCGGCAGCAGCCCGATGGGGTTCTGATCGCGACACCGTCGGCGACTCACGCGGAAGTCGCGGTCCCGTTCATCGAGGCGGGCGTGCCGACGTTCGTCGAAAAGCCGATGGCGACCACGGTCGCCGACGCGATCCGCGTCCGCGAGGCGGCGTCGCGTTCCGGCGCCCCCGTTGTGGTGGGGCACGTGCAGTTGCACAACCCGGCGTTTCAAGCCGCGAAGAAACTTCTGCCCGAAGTCGGCATCGTGCGGGCCGTGTTCTGGGAGGGGATGAATCACCAGCGGCGAACCGACTCGTCGGTGTTGTGGGACTGGCTTCCGCACGGTCTTTCCATGGCGCAGGCGCTGTTTGGGGCAAATCCCGCGGTCGCGCAGGCCTGGGGCGTCGGCGAACCGTCGCGGTTCGATGCGGCGATCGCCAGGTTCGTGGTCGACGGCGTCCCGTTCTTCGCGAACGCCAGCTGGATCTCGCCGGTGAAGCGTCACCGCATGACAATCGTCGGCGCGCAGAACGCGCTCACCTTCGACGACACCGCCGACCGCAAGCTTTCGCTGCACGATTCCGGAGGTACGTCGCACCCCGCCTATGGCGAAGAACCGCCCCTGACGGGCGAACTTCGGGCGTTCATCGGCGCGTTGGGTGCGGGAACGCTGGACACGACTGGGCTTGAAAGCGAAGTTGCGATCGTCCGGGCGATCGCTGCCGCGGAAGAATCCGCTCGGAATGATGGTCGACTGGTAATGATCGAACACCGGAGATCGTGACTGCAGTGAGGTGATGTGCACGGGATGCCGTGCGCACCGAGGCCAAGGCACTGGATTGAGCACCAAACCGGTTGGACCATCAAGGAATTCGTCCGCACCGCACGCCGCTACCGGACGGTCAGATCGGTGCAGGACGACTGACCCGCACCGCCGCGACCATGGTTACAGCTCTGCTGCCCAGGGCTGGTAAGCACCCGTAGCCGAGCCATGAACGAGGATGGGAGGCTCGGAATGAATGCAGGTTATTTCGTCAAGGTTCTTCTTATCAACCGCCGCCCAAAGCATGGTCGTCCAATCCGCGGTCATCATTGGCCGATGATTCTTGTACCATGCGTAAAGTCTTTGGGCGAATTTCGCGTTTATGTAGTAAGCACAGCCGGTGTTGTTCGTGAGCTCCGGGAGAAGAAAGACAGTGGTATCCTCGAAGCCTTCGATATTGAGCTGCTTGCAGCCATATTTTTCCTCAAAGCACCACGCGTTGAGTATTTGATGCCTGTCACAGCCTGCCGCTAGATCAATGTAGAACGGCTTCTCATCGCGCCCGTCTTCCTTGAGCCACGCAGTCAAATTGATGAGCTTGGCAGTGGAATCTTCACGAAAAACAGTGTCACTTTCCATGACGATGCCGGAGCCGCGTCCCTCGGCGACTCTCTTCCAACATTCAGCATGTCCGGTCATGACATCCTGCTCGATGGTTATCGGCCTTTTATACTTGATCATTTCTATAAACTTCGTCAGGCGGATATTCATTTTTCGCGCCTGTCCGTTCGGCGCGGGTGTGCTTCGTTCGACCTCCGCAAACAGCCGAGCAGCGTCTCTCGCCCTCTTCAATCGGTTGCTCAAGGTGTTGGGCACCAAGTTCTCTTTCCGTCCACGCTCCTCGGGACCGATGAGCTCGAGCGCACAAGGCCCTGCGGCCGATTGAAAGGCTTTAGTGAGACCTTCGGCTCGAGGAACCAGGTAATTCAGCCGTTCCCGTTCCTCGTTGTGAATAATCAATATTTTCAAGGACATCCGACCCCATCCGCGCGATACCAGCCCGCCGTGGCCCGGATGCCGGCTTTCGGGGCTTTGGCACCCATCCCGCCTCGCGCCAAGCCGAAACATCCACCAGCTTGCGTGGTGTCCCATCCGGTTTCTTTGGATCCCAGGACGTTTCACCGGTGCAACTTACCGGTGCCACGACCATAGCGGTGACCCCCTGACGCTTGTCCGGCGTCGCATCGTCGCAGCGGTCTCATTCCGTGCTGTTTGCTACGGCGCCGGGGTCACCGTCGCTTCATTGTAGACGTCGAGGGCTCGGCGGCGGGTGGTTACCGTCGGTCGTCTTCGTGTGGAGCATGCTCATCATGATGACCGATAGCAAGCGATGGCCGGTCGCGGACAAGGACGGTGTCGGGGTCTACCCGCAGCTCGTGGATGCCGCGCAGCCTCACCTGTGCCGAGCCACGCTTGCAACCCTGATGTCGTTCGTATCGGCAAGTTGCCCGCGAGCATGTACGGTGTACCGCCATGTTCATTGTTAGGCGAAGGCCGACCACCCTGTTCAACCGGCCCTGCTTCGCCCAGGATGGCGAAGATCAAGTCTTGACCAGCCTTTTGTTCCCAAGTGAAGAGAAAGGCTTCTACGTCGACGTGGGCGCCCACCATCCGATGCGTTTCTCTAATACATATTTGCTGTACCGCAAGGGCTGGCGGGGCGTGAACATAGACGCCGCGCCGGGCTCTATGCGCCTGTTCAGGAAGTACCGGCCGCGAGACATCAACATCGAATCCGGTGTCGGACTGGTCCCCGGCACCATCCCGTTCTACGTGTTCAGCGATCCCGCCGTGAATTCGTTCGACCAGGAACTCTCCAAATCCCGTGACGCCGAAGGCCCTCACCGAATCAAGGAAGTCGTTGACGTTCAGGTGTCGCCGCTCAGCGATCTGATACGCGACCACCTACCGCCGCCCGGCATGGACTATCCATCGGTTCTGAACGTCGATGTCGAGGGCCTTGACTTGGAAGTGCTGCAATCCAACGACTGGACAGCGTTCCGTCCACGGTACGTGCTGGCTGAGACGTTTAATTTGACGATCGACGAAGCGGTCGAATGCCCAGTCTCGGTGTTCATGGCGTCGGTGGGCTACCGATACATGGCGAAAACAGTGAACACGTCGTTCTATCAGGATAGCCAGGCGTCCCCGCCCAAGCCGTGGTGAGGTGGATAACGAAGTCATCAGCCTAAACTTCGTCTGAAGTGCCGCCGGCCGCGAATCGTTCTCACAGGCAACCCTGAGTTGCTTTGGGACGCAGCGAAACGAGCCTGGCAAGCCCGCAAAGGCTCCCCCTGGCAGGCGTCGGCCGGACAGCTCCTCACAGCGGAAACCGATTGCTGAAGGGGCTTTGGGTGTGAAGGGTTAGAGCGGGGTGGACCCATCGACCTGCTCCACCGCGGCCAGCGCAAACCGGACAGCTACAACCGCAAACGCGCCGTCAGTGCTCCCAAACTGCGAAGCGGGAGTGGGGCTTCCGCAACTGCCAGCTCATTTGATGCCAATCGCGCATGGAGCTCGCGCGCTTGCGGCAATATGGGCGGCGACCGTTCGGGACACAAGGGGGTCATCTTGAAGGTTTCGGTCATCGGATGTGGCTACGTTGGCCTCGTTACGGGCGCGTGCCTCGCCGACAGCGGCAACGACGTCGTCTGCGTGGATATCGATCAGGCCAAGATCGACCTGCTGCTCGCCGGAGGGGTGCCGATCTTCGAGCCCGGCCTGACGGAGCTGATCGCCCGGAACCGGGAGAGCGGGTTGATCGACTTCACGACCGACACGCGCCGCGGGGTCGAGCACGGCGACGTGATATTCATCGCCGTCGCGACGCCCATGAGCGAAACCGGCGAGGCCGATCTCTCCTACGTCTATTCCGTGGCGGATGACATCGGGTCGTACCTGGATCGCTACAAGGTCGTGGTCGACAAGTCGACCGTCCCGGTCGGCACGTCCGACGAGGTTCGAGCGATCATCGCCAAAAAGGCCAAGCACGAATTCGACATCGTCTCCAACCCCGAGTTCCTCAAAGAGGGCACCGCGATCGCCGACTTCATGAAGCCCGACCGCGTGGTGATCGGCGGCGACTCGAAACGCGCCCTCGAGATCATGCGCGAGGTCTACGAGCCGTATCTGCGCACCTTCAATCCCTTGATCACCATGGACATCAGAAGCGCCGAGATGACCAAATACGCGGCCAACTGCTTCCTCGCGACCAAGATTTCGTTCATCAACGAGATCTCGAACCTGTGCGAGAAGGCCGGCGCCGACATTTCGGCAGTGCGGGAGGCGATCGGTGCGGACCGGCGCATTCGGTACGAATTCCTGTTTCCCGGGGTCGGCTACGGCGGCTCGTGCTTGCCGAAAGACGTTCGGGCGCTTATCCACACCGGCGCCAGCCTGGGCGCGGACATGGGCCTGCTGCGCGCGGTCGACGGCGTGAACCGCGGGCAAAAAGCCACCCTGGTCTCGAAAATCGTCGCCCATTTCGGCGGCCAGTCGCCGGCGACGAGCCTGGAGGGCCTGCGCTTCGCGCTCTGGGGCCTGAGCTTCAAGCCCCAGACCGACGACATGCGCGAGGCGCCGTCCATCGTGATCGCCAGCAAGCTGGTCGAACTCGGGGCGACCGTGCGCGCCTTCGACCCCGAAGCGACCGAGCAGGCAAAAAAGGCGCTCGGCGATTCGATCGAATACGCCGGCAACATGTACGAGGCCGCCGAGGACGCCGACGCGCTGCTGCTGGTCACCGAGTGGAAACAGTTCCAGCGGCCGTCGTGGCCGCGCCTCAAGTCGGTGATGCGAGGCTACGTCGTGTTCGACGGCCGCAACATCTACGACCCAAAGCGCCTGCGGGCCGAGGGCTTTGAGTACTACGGCATGGGCCGGAACTAAAAACTTAGGAGGATCGATGAGAGCCCTCGTCGCCGGCGCCGCCGGCTTCCTGGGATCCCACCTCTGTGATCGTCTTCGCCGCGACGGCTTCGAAGTTCTCGGGCTGGACAGCTTCGCCACGGGCACGCGCGAGAACATCAGGCACCTCGAGGATGACCCGGGCTTCGATTTCTTCGAGCACGACATCACCCGGCCGCTAGACGCGAGGGCGGCGGGCGCCCTGGATGTCATCTTCAACATGGCCTGCCCCGCATCGCCGCTCACCTACCAGCGCGACCCCCTCTTCACCCTCGAGACCAACTACGTCGGGGTGCGCAACCTGCTCGAACTGGCGCGCGGGAAGGGCGCGACGATGCTCCAGTCCTCGACCAGCGAGGTCTACGGGGACCCGATGATCCATCCCCAGCCCGAGGGTTACTGGGGCAACGTCAACTGCTTCGGCGTACGCAGCTGCTACGAAGAGGGCAAGCGGGTCGCGGAGACGCTGATGCTCGAGTACGCGCGTTGCTACGGCGTACGAATCAAGGTCGTCCGCATCTTCAACACCTACGGCCCGCGGATGGATCCCGAAGACGGCCGGATCATCTCCACCTTCATCGTCCAGGCGCTCCGGGGCGAACCGATCACGATTTTCGGCGACGGCACCCAGACCCGTTGCTTCTGCTACGTCGACGACCTGGTGGACGGGCTGGTGCGAATGGCAGCGAGCGACCCCTCGTTCACCGGGCCGGTCAACCTCGGCAGTCCGGCCGAACTCACCGTGCTGGAGGTCGCGAGCATCATCAAGGAGATGACCGGATCCGCCTCGGAGACCGTGTTTCTGGCCGTGCGGCCGGACGACCCGCGCAGGCGCAAGCCGGACATCGGCCTGGCCGAGTCCAGGCTCGGCTGGCGTCCACGATTCTCGTTCGAACAGGGGGGCGCGCGGACGATCGAGTTTTTCAAGGGCGCGTTGGGCTACTCCTCGAGCTGATAGAACACCGTGTTGGCGGTCTTCGCGATAACGTCGTATCCGACGGATGCCATGAAGGACGACACGGGTCCCTGGATCGCCTCCTCCATGGTCATGCCGACGGATTCCGCGAGGACATAGGTCGGTCGAAAGGTCGACCAATCGTTGGATTTGAGGGCCTCTAGGTCCCGGCCTTCGACGTCGACCGTCAAGAAGGACGGCATATTTTCGCTGGGCAGGCGACCGCGCAGCGCTTCGCTGAGCGGCGACACGCGAACATCGATGACCTTCGTGATCTTCCAAGGGGCGACATTGCGGCTCTCCGCCAGCTCTCGATCGAACGAATTGAGTGCCGGCTCGTTGAACACGTAAAACGGAATCGTGGCCGTCTCAAGCCCGATGCCGGCCTCGATGTTCGTATCACGCGATCGATACTTGTCGAACAGACGCATGGAGCCGGGCATGGCGTCGATGTTCACACCGCGCCATCCGCGGCGGTAGAACAGGAAGGTGTTGGAGAACCGGATTGGGTGGTGGGCGCCGACATCGACGTAAAAGCCCTTCGGCGCCGACGCCAACAGTCTGTCGAGGATCCGGTCCTCGCCTTCCTGGGAGTAGGAGCGCACACCCTTGGCCAAGCTCGCCTTGTCCACCCTGTCGCGTATCGCCGTTATCGACGAACGCAATGGCCGCCTCAGTGATCCAAATTTGTCTGTCATGGTGCGTCGGAGCCTACCGGGGACATCCCTGACAACGGGGTTCTGCCGGTGGCGTCAGGTTTCTTGCGCCGGTCCACGCTTGCGGCCGCAGGGATCTTGTGAGCGGCTGGGCTTTCCAGTTGGTAAGCAACGTGCGGTCTTGACGGCCTCTCGGCGACCTCTATAGGGTCAGCACGCATTTCGAGGAAAAGGGCCTCTTGGGGGCATTAATCCGCATTTCGCTGACTCTCCTCAGAGTAGCGGCAAGGATGGGACAGTGACGACGATCCCGGTTATCTTCATCATCTTCAACAGGCCGGACACCACTAGGCAGGTCTTCGAGACGATCAGGGCCGCGAAGCCGAGGACGCTCCTCGTGATCGCCGACGGCCCCCGGGCGGATCGACCTGGAGAGGCTGCAAAGTGCGCCGCGACGCGCGCGATCATCGACGCAGTCGACTGGGACTGCGAGGTCCACCGCAATTTCTCGGAGACCAACATGGGCTGCGGCCGCCGGGTCTCCTCCGGCCTAACCTGGGCCTTCGAGCTCGTCGAGAGGGCGATCATCGTCGAGGACGACTGCGTGCCCTCCGCCTCATTTTTCGAATACTGCGCCGAGTTGCTCGATCGCTACGAGAGTGACGAGCGCGTGATGATGATCTCCGGAAACAACCATCTGTTCGGACGCGCCGGGACGGCGGAGAGCTATTACTTCACGCGGTATTCGCATCTGTGGGGTTGGGCCACCTGGAGGCGAGCTTGGGCGAAATACGACCCCAACATGACGAACTGGCCCGAAATCAGGGACAGGAAGCTCTTCGACCAGTACTTCCAGGATAAGAGCGAGCGCTACCACTGGGAGTGCGCCTTCCAAAGCTTTTACGACGGCAACGTCGATACATGGGACTACCCATGGGTTTACAGCATCTGGGCGAACTCGGGCCTCTGCGTTGCTCCCGCCCGGAACCTGGTACGGAACATTGGATTTCACGCTGAGGCTACGCATTCACAAGGGGACAGTATCTATTCTTCGCTCGACGCCGCGGAGCTGGAGCTGCCGTTGAGCCACCCGGCGACCGTGATGGCGAGCTCTGACATGGACGGGCTCGAGGCAAGGATCCGGGCGGCCGCTCATTCGGCGGCCTTGCGGCATCCCCTGAATAACGCCGCTTCGGCGCTCAAGCTGCTAGTCCGGAGGGCGACGCCGCGGGGCCGGGATCACTGAGCCGTTCGTAGCGCGAATACGTCAGCGGCCGACGGCTTTTCGCCGCGAGGGCAGCTTTCGGCGAATCATCTCCTTGGCCGATGCCCCGATGAACCGCGGCAGCAGCTTCTTGAACTCCTCGTCCTCCCGCTTGCTGAGCCCGGACATGTCGTTGTAGTCGGCGACGACGACGTCCATGTACCGGGTGACCAGCGCCGGGTTGGAGAAGCAGCGGATGTTGAAGTCCCAGTCGGCCCACAGCGGGTAGCGCAGGTTGTACGGCCCGATGCCGGCGAAGAGTTCGCGGCGGTAGAAGATCGCCTGGTGGCAGATGTTCTGCTCGAACAGCAGCCGATCGAGGTCGAAGGCGCCGGCGTAGCGCGACGACTTCGAGCGCAGCATCACGTCGCCGTAGACCAGGTCGCTGGGCTCGTGGTCGCCGATGAACGCGGCCACCTTGGCCAGGGTGTCCACCGCGTAGAGGCTGTCGTCGGCGCCCAGGAAGAGCAACCACCCCCCCGAGGCCAGCTCGACGCCGTAGTTCATCGCATCGTAGGCGCCCCGATCGGGACCGCTGTGAATGACCAGGCGCCCGCCCAGGGCCGGGGCGTAGCCGCTCGCGATGTCGGGAGTTCCGTCCGTCGACCCGCCGTCGACCAGGACCAGCTCGTAGTCGTCGCAGGTCTGGCCGGTGATGCTGTCGAGGCATGCGGGCAGGGTGGTCGCCACGTTGAAGGTGGGGACGATGATCGAAAACTGATGTGCGGCAGGCATTCCGATCAGTCTTTCGCCCGGAAGAAGATGCCGTCGGCCTGCAACGTTCGGCCGTTGCGCATGTCGGTGAAGCAGGGTGACAACCCGGTCAGTGTGAAGCCCAACGAATAGGCGATGTCGAGGGCCTCGCGGATGAGCAACCCGCCCTCGTACAGGGGCAGGAAGGACAGCTCCAGTTGCATGCCCACGCAGCGGTCCCGCACCGTCGACTCGGCACCGGCGAGCACCTGCTTCTCGAACCCCTGCACGTCGATCTTCAGGAAAACCGCCTCCGATCCCCGCAGGAGCTCCGGCGCGAGTGAATCCAGTCGGTGCACTGGGACATCTTCGGTGCCAACGTAATTCGCCGGAGGGAAGGCGTCCTGATGGCTTTTCAGCATCGGCAACACCGAGCTGCTCTCGCCGGCGTTGCCCGCGACATTGATCGAGATGGTGCCGTCGGCGTCACCCAGCGCGCAGCGCCGGCACTCCCAGCGCGGATCGGTCTGTGTTTTCCCCTCCAACACCGAAAACGGCCCGGCCAACGGTTCGAAGGAAACCATGCGGCCCTCGAAGCCCGCCGCACGGAGACCGGCGGCGTATTGCCCCGAGTTGGCACCGACGTCGAGAACGACGTCCACGCGCTGCGCCTCGAGCTGATGCATGAAATTTCGCTTCCAGTCCAGTTCGGGGTGGTAGCGCGACACCTCGATGCCGGCGCGACGCACGATGTCGCGAGCACGCTGCGAAAGCTTCATTTCCTTACCGTGGCGGCGTTCTCGCGATACCACGCGACGGTTGCCTCGATGCCGTCGCGCAGCGCGATGGTGGGCCGCCATCCCGTGTCCCGCAACACCGAAACGTCGAGCAGTTTGCGCGGTGTGCCGTCGGGCTTGGTTGGGTCCCAGCGGGTTTCGCCGGTGTAACCCACCGCGGCGGCGACCATGCCGGCGATCTCGCTGATGGTGTGGTCCACGCCGGTGCCCACGTTCACCTGAGTCGGCCCGTCGAAGTGTTCCAGCAGGTACAGACACGCGCTCGCCAGGTCGTCGACGTGCAGCAACTCGCGCCGTGGAGTGCCCGTACCCCAGTTCGTCACCTCCGGTGCGCCGCTGGCTTTGGCCTCTTCATACCTCTGGATCAGCGCCGGGAGCAGATGCGAGCCGGACGGGGAGAAGTTGTCACTCGGCCCGTACAGGTTGGTGGGCATCGCCGAGATCCACGGCAGGCCGTATTGGCGCCGGACCGCCTGCACCTGAAGGATGCCGGCGATCTTGGCGATCGCGTAGGCGTCGTTCGTCGGCTCCAGCGGACCGGTGAGCAGGGCGCTCTCGGTGATGGGCTGCGGGCTGTATTTCGGGTAGATGCAAGAGGACCCGAGGAACAGCAGCCGGGGCACGCGCGCCGCCACGGCGGCGTCGAGCAGGTTCACCTGAATCTGCAGGTTTTCCGACAGGAAGTCGGCGGGGTAGGTGCTGTTGGCCATGATGCCGCCGACCCTGGCCGCGGCGTCGATGACGACCTGGGGCCGCGACTGGTGGATGAAGTCGAAGGTCGCGGCGCGATCGGTCAGGTCGAGTTCGGCACGGGATCGCACCAGGAGATTGGTGAACCCCGCCGCCTGAAAATTGCGTAACAGGGCCGACCCGACCAGCCCGCGGTGCCCGGCGATGTACACCGGAGCCGTGCGGTCGAGCTCGCCGATTTGCGCGTCCGCGCTCATGTCCGACCGGCGAGCGTCGGCTTGTCGATCCAGGGCTTGCCCTCGCACTCCAGCGCCGCGATATCGGCGTCCACCATGAGCCGCGCCAGATCGCCGGTGTGCACCGACGCGGTCCAGCCGAGCGTCTCGGCGGCCTTCGACGCATCGCCGATCAGCGCGTCCACCTCAGTGGGCCGCAGGTAGCGCTCGTCGAACTTGATGTGCTTCTCCCAATCCAGTCCGGCATGCTCGAATGCCTCCTGGGCGAACTCGCGCACGGTGTAGCCGCGCCCCGTCGCAAGTACGAAGTCCTCCGGCTCGGGCGCCTGCAGCATCCGCCACATGCCTTCGACGTACTCCGGCGCGTATCCCCAGTCGCGGACCGCATCCAAATTGCCCATGAACAGCTCGGACTGAACACCCGCCTTGATGCGGGCCACGGCCCGGGTGATCTTGCGGGTCACGAACGTCTCACCGCGCCTTGGGGATTCGTGGTTGAACAAGATGCCGTTGACCGCGAACAAACCGTACGCTTCCCGGTAGTTGCGGGTTGCCCAGTACGAGTAGACCTTCGCCGCGCCGTACGGCGAGCGCGGATAGAACGGCGTCAGTTCGTTCTGCGGTGGCGGCGACGCGCCGAACATCTCCGACGAGGACGCCTGATAGAAGCGGCAGTGCACCTTGGAAAGCCGGACGGCTTCGAGCAGTCGCATGGATCCCATGCCGGTTGTGTCGCCCGTATGCACGGGTTCGTCGAAGCTGACGCGCACGTGCGACTGCGCCGCGAGGTTGTACACCTCGTCGGGTTCGATGGTGCTGAGCAACGTAACCAGGCGGGTTCCATCAATGAGGTCCCCGTAATGCAGGAACAAGCGCGCATTGGGGTCGTGCGGATCGACATAGAGGTGATCGATCCGGGACGTGTTGAACGTGGAGGCTCGGCGTATCAGCCCGTGGACCTCATAGCCCTTGCTGAGCAGCAGTTCCGCCAGATAGGAACCGTCCTGCCCGGTGATTCCGGTTATCAGGGCTCGCTTCATCGGATCCCCACGCGTCCCATGGTGGCGTCTCGCTCCTCGTTGTGCCATAACGACGGCTCACTGTCGCCTCATAGTAGATGTCGAGGGCAGCCAGACGTTGAGCAACGGCCATGCTCGTCCGACCGGCTAGGTGTCGTGGATCATGTTGTTGCCCGCGGTGGTAGGAATGCGTTGCTGCCATAAGCGCAGTTGGCGGCCTTGTGGTGATATTTAGGGCGTGGGCTCGGGAGCGCCCCCCATCGCGGTGGCCGTGGCGTAGGTTGTCATCGTTCTGGTTTTCCTGCCGGCGGATGTGCAGAAGACTCCTGGGAGGTTCTTTACCGTGTCCAACCTGCGCCGACCTCGAGATGCTGATCGGGGCCGATGAAGGGTAGTACCTTACACAGATCGCCGCACTCACCGCGGGACGCCGAAGCGGGTGAGGAGAGGAAATGAGAGCCCTCATTTGCGGCATTTCGGGCCAGGATGGCGCCTATTTGGCGCAGCTCCTGCTGGACAAGGGATACGAAGTATTTGGCACCTCGCGCGACGCGCAGGTCGGTGGATTCCCAAACCTGGTCCGACTCGGAGTCCGTGATCGCGTGCAGCTGGAGTCCATGGCGACCAATGATTTTCGCAGCGTGCTGAACGTGCTCCGCAGGACCGACCCCGACGAGATCTACAACGTGGCCGGGCAGAGCTCCGTCGGCCTGTCATTCGAGCAGCCGGTCGAGACGCTCGAGAGCATCGCCGTGGGCACGGTCAATCTGCTCGAAGCGATTCGCTTTCTGGACAAGCCGATCCGGTTCTACAACGCGGGGTCGAGCGAATGTTTCGGAGACACCGGCGGACTCGCGGCCAACGAGGACACACCGTTCCGCCCCTGCAGCCCCTATGCGGTGGCCAAGGCGTCGGCTCACTGGCTGGTCGCGAACTACCGAGTCGCCTACGGGCTGCACGCGAGCACCGGACTCTTGTTCAATCACGAATCCCCGCTGCGTCCCGAGCGCTTCGTGACGAAGAAGATCGTGGCGGCGGCCGTCCGCATCGCCAGGGGCGAGCGCTCGCGCCTCACCCTGGGCAACATTGCGATCAAGCGGGATTGGGGGTGGGCCCCAGAATACGTTGACGCGATGTGGCGCATGCTTCAACAGCCCACCGGATCGGATTTTGTGATCGCGACGGGGGAGAGCCACACCCTGGAGGAGTTCGCGGCGACCGCCTTCGCCGCGGTCGGCCTCGATTGGCGTGAGCACACGGATCTTTCGGTGGGACTCCGGCGCCCTTCGGATCTTGCCGAAGGGTTAGGCGATGCCTCTAGGGCACGCAACACCCTCGGCTGGTCGGCGACTTACACAATGCGCGACGTGGTCAAGGCCATGGTCGAGGCCGAGTCGGCGCGGGCTGAGGGCTAGTGAAAGTCGCGTTCGACCACCAGATCTTCGCGCAGCAGCGCTATGGCGGCGTTTCCCGGTACTTCTTCGAGCTGGCCAGTCGCCTACCGAGTGACACCGTGTCGGACGTGTCTATCATCGCGCCGCTGTACATCAACAGCTATCTGGCGGTGGAACCGGCGCGTGCGACCGTTCGGGGCAGATATGTGCCTTACACGTCCAAAAGCATCGCGCGCGTCGTCGACGTGGTGAACCGTTTCGCCGTGCCAGTGGCGTGGCGAGGAATCGACCCGGACATCGTGCACGAGACCTATTTCGCCACGAAGCCGGTCGGTAAGGGCCGGCGCCGGGTGGTGACGGTCTACGACATGATCTACGAGCTTTTCGCCGACGAGTTTCCCGACGCCGAACAGGTCACCGCCGCCAAGCGCGCCGCGGTCGATCGGGCCGATCACGTGATCTGCATTTCGGAGACGACGCGGCGCGACCTCGTGCGCCTTCTCGGTGTCGATCCTGCACGGACAAGTGTTGTGCACCTTGGCTACTCGATGACGACTGAGACGGGCATGACGGAGGCGGACGGCGGTAAACCCCGGTCCACGCTCCTCTACGTGGGACATCGCAGGGGATACAAGAACTTCACGACTGTCTTGCGGGCGTACGCGAGCTCTGCGGTGCTGCGGGACTTCGAGCTCATCGCCTTCGGTGGAAATCCGCCACTGCCCGAGGAGGAAGAGGAACTCGCCCGGCTCGGCATCGCCGGTAGGGTGCGCTTCGAATCCGGGTCCGACGGGGAGCTGGCAGCACGCTATCGGGAAGCAGCGGCATTCGTATATCCGTCGAGGTATGAGGGCTTCGGCATTCCTCCGCTCGAAGCGATGAGCCACGGCTGCCCGGTCGTGTGTAGTAATGCGGGCTCGATCCCCGAGGTGGTCGGGGACGCCGGCTTATATTTCGAGCCGGACGACGTCGAGCAGTTGCGGGCGACACTGGAGCGCGTTGCGACGACCGAAGGATTGCAGACGGAACTGCGGACGCGGGGTTACGCGCGGCTCACCGCGTTCTCCTGGGAAAAGTGCGCGACCGAGACGGCCCGGATCTATCGCAGTCTCAGCTGAGGGCAGCCACAACCTCGAGCGGGCGGGCCGCTCGTCCGTGATTTTCGCGCCGGCTTACCGGCGCTGCGTGCTACGGTTCAGCCCTCATCCTGATTGGCAACGCGCAGGGGGGATCTTGAGGACCGGCAGGCTCGGAAACTCCTATTTCACCTTCATTGACCTGCAATCTTGGCGGCGGCGAAAGGGGCGGGCACTCCCCGGCCGCAGATGGCAGCTCGGAATCGAACGGCCATCCATCCGCATCAAGTTCTACGCATATTTCCGTATCGCATATCCCCGAATCTGGCGCGACCCGATCGGCCAAGAGCGATACCCAGAGGCGACGTCGACCGAGTCGTAGATCACATCGCCTGCGCCCGGTCGTCGCGGCCCAACCGCGCAGAACCCGTCAGGAGCGGAACGAACGAATTCGCCGGTAACGCCACGGGATACGCGACTGCAAGGTAGCGTCCTCAATGATGTGGGCCTTACTGGTGGTAGCCGGCTTGGGGATGGCGATCGATCCCGTGCGGCTGGGGCTTGCCGTCGTGATGGTGTCCCGACGGCGCCCCATGCTGAACCTGTTCGCTTTCTGGCTGGGCGGCATCGCATCGGGTGTCGCCATCGCGACAATTGTGTTGCTAGGCCTGCGCGACGTCGCGTTGGCGGCCATTCGAGCCGCCTCTTCCGCTATTGCGGAGGTCAGGTCAGCGGTCGTCATCTTCTCCGGCGCACGCCTCATGATCACCGTCGGCGTGCTCTCGCTGGTGATTCTGGCGGTCATGTTGGCCCGCGAACGGGCGGCGGCTCGGGTCGCTGTGGGGCCGCCGACTATTGGCGGCGGCAACACTGCAGTCCTGGTGGAGGACGAGCGCCCGAAGAGCAGATTCGCGCGCCTCGGCGCGCGCACCCACGAGATGCTGAGCGGCGATGCGCTCTGGCCGGCGTTTGTGGTCGGCGCGGCATCGACTTTCCCCCCCTACGAGGGTGTGATTTTGCTTACCTTCATCATGGCCTCGGGCACGGGCATCTTCACCCAGTTCTCCGTCTTCATCGTGTTCACGTTTATGGTGCTTGCGGTCGTCGAGATTCCCCTGGTCAGCTACTTGGTAATGCCTGAGAAGACTTTGGCGCTGATGCTGAAGATCCAGACCTGGCTGCTGACTTACCGTATGAAGATCACCCAAGCCATACTCGGCATTGGGGGGGTCGCATGGGTGACGCAGGGTATCGCCGCTCTCTGATAGCGGACTAAGGGCATCGCATCGGTGAATCCCGGCCAGGCTGACGATCCGCCGGTGAACCCGCAGGTCTCGGTGTGTGTGCCGATGTACAACAACGCCGCCACCATCGAACGTTGCCTGCGCAGCATCCTGGACCAGGACGGTGTCGAGTTCGAGATCATCGTCGCCGACGACGATTCCTCGGACGACGGCGCCGCCGTCGCCGCCGCGCTGCTGCGGCCCGGGGACCGGCTGGTCAAGAACCGGCCCCGCCTCGGCCTCAACGGGAACCACAACAAATGCCTGGAGCTGGCGCGCGGCACCTGCGTCCAGTTCGTGCACGGCGACGACTGGCTGCTTCCCGGCGCCCTGGCGACGCTCGCGCGCTGCTTCGAGGACCCGGCGGTCGGGCTCGCGTTCGCGCCCCGGCAGGTGGTGGGCGACGACGAGCGGTGGCAGCGCCGATACGGCAAGATGCACTCGCACTTCCGTAACCTGCGCGAACGCAACGACGGCCCCTCGCTGGTGCGCCAGGTCGCGCTGCGCGGCGCGAAGGAAAACTGGGTGGGCGAACCGACCTGCGTGATGTTTCGGCGCCAGCTGGCACTCGACGCGGGCGGCCTGCGCACCGACATCTACCAGCTCGTCGACGTGGAGTTCTGGTTGCGCCTGATGCTGCGATCGACCGTTTGCTTTGTGCCACGGGAACTGTCGGTGCGCAGCCACATGAAGGGGACCGAAACCACGCACCTGATGAAGTCCCGCGGCTACCTGCTCGATCAGCTGCGCATTCTCAGTTGGCTGGCCGTCGATCCGGCGTCGCCTCGCTCGATCCGAATCCTCGCACGACTCTGGTGGTTTCCCGCGTGGCTGGCGCTGGTCGTGGAGATCGCGGCCTTCGGGCCGCAGCGCGCGTCGCATCTGAAGACCTTGGCGGGGGCGCCTTTTCGCGAGTTTTCCCGCGCTCGCGCGCTAGCCGTGGATCTCCGCGGCCAGGCCGAATTCGTCCAACGTGCGTGAGACGTCCTCGCGCAGCGCGGTTTGGGAGTTCGTCCGGCCGCCCAGGTAGGCGTTGACCGCCAGGAAGATCTTTCCGTGCACCCGCCCCGAAGCGACGAACAGCTGGCCACCCATGCGTTCGAGGGCGCGCCGGTTGATGCCCGGTTCGATCAGCCGCCCGGAGGTGTAGTCGGCCTCGGTTCCGTCCGGGCGGTTCGTCGCGGGGGGCATGTCCCCGACGTTGGAGCACCCGATCGGAAGGCTGGCGGCGCCCAATCCCATCCCCGCCGCGCGCCGCGCGGCCCATTTCGGCGCCAGCGATGCCAGCGGAAGCGGCCCCAGCAGCTCCGCGGTGATCTCCGTCAGGTCGGCGAACGCCTGCTTGAACTTGAGCCGGACCTCGCCGAGGTCGGAGGACAGGTGCGCCGGGTCGACGGAAATGGTGGGGAACACCACCGCATTGCCACGGGTGTCGTCCTCGGTGCGGTCGCTGACCGGGAACGCCAGCGTGACCGTCCCGTCGTCGCAGACGCGCCCCATTCGCGCGCCGAGCCTGCCCGCGAATCCAGCCAGTAGCGTGAAGCTGTTTCCGCCAATGCCTTTCGCGCACGCGTCCCAGGAAGCCACGTCGACGTAGGCCGTCAGATAGGGCACCGCGACGGGCGGGTCGTGGGCAGCCCTGCGCGGCGAAGGCGGTGACGACGTCATCGAGGCGACGACGTCCTTGCGCCGGTGCCGGGCGATGCGCACCGTGGCCGCCACCGCCCGTGCCAGCTCGGGAGCCGACGCGATCGTTTGCCGGGCGTCCCGCAGCGCGGCCCGCCCGCGGCGGCGCGAACCGCGGTGCGGGTAGCCCAGGTGGCGCGTCCGTCCCGTCGCCGCGTCCGAGATCGCCTGCAGGATGCCGAGCCCGTCGACGAGGGTGTGCGACGTCGTCAGGCAAACCGCGGTCCCCCCGTCATCGAGGGGGAGGACGCCGATGTGCCAGCCGGGTCCGTATTCGGGATCCAGGGGCAGGCACGCCCGCTCGTGGAGCCACGCGTTCAGATCCGCGCGGGGGCGCGGTGTTTCGGCGATATCGATGTCTTCGGGCCCCCGGGAGACGACCCACCGGTCACGCGCGAAGGGCAGCGGGGAGGGCTCGACCAGCCGCCCCAGCAACCCGTATCCGAGATTTCGGTGAAACCGGCGCAAACCGTCGATGTTTGCGGGGCGGTTGTAAACCCAGTTGAACTGCACGTGCGCCCCGTAGCCAAGCGCCCGCAGACCAAGGAACGACGCCTGGTCCATGTGTGCGAGTCGATTGTCCACCGCGTACACGGTAGTTTATTCGCCACCAGGGGCGGAGCGCTTTGCGCGCGGGGGAGACCGGGGGTCGTGCCGGTTGTAACCTGCCCGTTCCGGGCCGGAAATCCTTTCGACGAAGGTAGTGTGTTGTCCGTGGTTCAGTCATCCATACCCGCTGTGCTGCGCGAACGCGCGAGCCTGCAGCCCAACGACGCAGCGTTCACATTCCTTGATTACGACCAGGATTGGGACGGCGTCGCACACACCCTGACGTGGTCGCAGCTATACAAGCGCGTTGTCAACCTCGGCGAACAGCTGAGGGCCGGCGCGTCGACCGGCGATCGGGCGCTCATCCTCGCCCCCAATGGACTCGATTACATCCTGGGCTTTCTCGGCGCCCTGCAGGCCGGGCTTGTCGCCGTACCGCTTTCGGTTCCCTACGGCGGTGCGCACGACGAACGGACCATCTCGGTGCTGGCCGACACCTCGCCCGCCGTCGTCCTGACGACGTCCGCGGTCATCGACAACGTCGCCGCGTCCGTGCAGTCGCAGCAGGGGCAATCCGCGCCCACGATCGTCGAACTCGATTTGCTGGACCTGGAGACTCGGCAGCGGCCCACCGGCCCGCGGCCCCGGCCCGGCGCCATCGACGGGTCGGACTTCATCTACCTGCAGTACACGTCCGGCTCCACCCGTACGCCCGCGGGTGTCATGGTCTCGAGCAAGAACGTCTTCGCCAACTTCGAGCAGATCATGGGCGACTTCTTCGCGCCCGAGGGCGGGGTGGCGCCTCCCGGCATGACGGTGGTGACCTGGCTGCCGCTCTACCACGACATGGGCCTGCTGTTGGGGATCATCATGCCGATCCTGGCCGGCGTACCGACGGTGCTGTCCAGCCCGGTGGGCTTTTTGCAGCGACCGGCCCGCTGGATGCACATGATGGCCCAGCACGACTGCACGATCTCGGCCGGGCCGAACTTCGCCTACGAGCTCGCGGTGCGCAAGACCTCCGACGACGACATGGTCGGGCACGACCTCGGCGTCGTTCACACGATCCTCAACGGCAGCGAGCGCGTGCAGCCGGCGACGCTCAAGCGATTCACGGACCGGTTCGCCCCCTTCAACTTCGACCCCCGGGCGCTGCGGCCCTGCTACGGCATGGCGGAGGCCACGGTGTACATGTCGACCCGCCAGGTGGGCGACCCGCCCGAGATCGGCTATTTCGATTCCGAGAAACTGCCCGGTGGCGAGGCGGTGCGGTGTGAAAGCGGAAGCGGCACACCGCTCGTCAGTTACGGTGACCCCAAATCGATGCTGCACCGCATCGTCGACCCCGACACCGGTCGCGAGTGCCCGGAGGGGACGGTCGGCGAGATCTGGGTGCACGGCGAGAACGTCGCCGCCGGCTATTGGCAGAAGCCGGAGGAGACCGCCCGCACCTTCGGCGCGAAGATCGTCGAGCCGTCGCAGGGCACACCCGAGGGGCCGTGGCTGAGAACGGGCGACTCGGGCTTCTTCTCAACGGGCGAGATGTTCATCATCGGCCGGATCAAGGACCTGTTGATCGTGTACGGGCGCAACCATTCTCCCGACGACATCGAGGCGACCATCCAGGAGATCACCGCGGGCCGTTGCGCGGCGATCGCCGTCCCCGACAAGGGCGTCGAGAAGCTGGTGGCGATCATCGAGATGAAGAAGCGCGGCGGCTCCGAGGAGGAGGCCGCGGACAAGCTGCGCGGCGTCAAACGTGAAGTGACGTCGGCGATTTCGAAGTCTCACGGCCTGAAGGTGGCGGACCTCGTTCTGGTATCGCCGGGTTCGATTCCCATCACCACCAGCGGCAAGATCCGCCGGTCGCAGTGCGTCGAGCTCTACCGGCAGGACGAGTTCGTCCGGTTGGACGGCTAGTCAAAGATTCCCGAGGCTAGAGCAGCGGGCGCTTGCCGTGCCCGTTGCCGTTGGCGCCCCGCTGCGACGGGGCGCTCGTCCCGAACAGCGGCAGCGGGTTGCCGAGGTCGTCGTCGGCCGATTGGTCGCCGTGCCCGTTGCCGTTCGAGTGCCCATTCCCGTTGGCGCCGACGGTGATCGGCCGGGGCGACAGGAAGTCCTGGCCGAACAGCGGCAGTGAGTGGCCGAGGTAGCGATCGCTCTTGTGCTTGCCGTTGCCGTTGGTGGGCGTGGTGTAATCCGGCGCCGAATCGCGCAGATCGTCGGTCACCTGGCCCGGCACGCGGCTGAGGTCGAACAGCGGGAGCGCGTGGTTGGAAAGGCGTTGGCGCTTCGGCCGTTTCCCGGTCTTGGCGGGGGCGGCGCCGGCGGGCCGTGTCCCGCGCGACTTGGTCCGCGGCTTGTGCCCCGGCGGGACGAGTTTCAGGCGAACGAGCAGGTCGTCGGGGATCAACGGTTGAGGGGCACCGTTCGCCGCCGGGGAAGCGGCCGCCGGGGCCAGGGCGGCCGGGCTGGGGATCACCTTCATCTTGACCAGCTGGTCCGCCAGCTGATTCAGCTGGTGCTGCTTCTTCTGGTGGGCCGCGTAAACCTGGGCGGGGGTCTTGCCGAGATGCGAAGGCCACCAGTTCTTTTGGCCGATCAGCGCGGCCATGGCCGGCACCGTGATCGAGCGCACCAGGAACGTGTCGATCAGGATGCCCATCCCGAGGATGAAGCCGGCCTCGGCCATGGTGTAGATGCTGGCGCTCATCAACCCGAACATCGAGGCGGCGAAGATCAGGCCGGCCGACGTGATGACGCCCCCGGTCGAACCGACGGTGCGAATGACGCCGACCCGCACGCCGTGCGGGGATTCGTCGCGGATGCGCGAGATGAGCAGCATGTTGTAGTCCGCGCCGACCGCGACGAGCAGGATGAAGGACAGCCCGGGCAGGCTCCAGTGCAGGTTCTGCCCGAGCAGCAGCTGGAACACCAGGACGCCCAAGCCCATTGCCGACAGGTACGACAGCAGCACCGACCCGATCAGGTACAGCGGCGCGACGACCGCCCGCAGCAGGCCGACCAGGATCAGGAACACGATCATGATCGTGGCGAAGACGATGTAGCCGATGTCGTTGTTGTAATAGTCACGCGTGTCGGCGAGACCGCTCGGCACACCCGCCACCTGCACCGTGGCGTCCGACAGTTCGGTGTTGGGCTGCGCCGACTGCGCGGCCTTGATGATCTTCGGGATCTGATCCATGGCATCGGTGGAGAACGGGTTGAGCCCGCTCTGGATCAGGTACCGCGCCGCGTGCCCGTCGGGGGACAGGAAGATCGCCGCGCCCTGCTTGAACTCGTCCCTCGTCAGGATCTGCGGGGGGATATTGAAACCGGACATCGACGGCTTGTTGTCGGTGTCGTGCTTCATGCTCAGCAGGAATTGCGACGCCTCGTTGAGGCCGCTGCCGATCTGCCTGGTCGAATCGACGAGTTGTTTCACCCCACCCGCGATCGCGCGGCTGCCGTCGGCGAGCGCGTTGGCGCCCTGTTGCGCCTGGCTCATGGTGGTCTGCAGGTCCCTGATCGTCTTCATGGCGGCGGAGGCCTGGGACAGGCCTTGCTGGGCGGTGTTCAACGTCTGCCCGACCGTCTGCGTTTTGCCGGCCGCTTGCAGGTTGTGGGCCATGATCTTGATCGAGTTGAGGGTGCCGTCGTTGTTTGCCTGCACCATCGCGGCCAAACCGGACCGTGAGCTCACGCACCCCGGGTCGGTGTTGCATTCCGGGCTGTTGTTGAGGGCGTTCAGCATCGGGCTGGCCCACGCGGCGATGTTCTCGGTGTTCACGGTGGACATGTTGAGGTTGTCGCCGAGGGTCTTCATCTGCCCGGTGAGGGCGGCGCCCTGGTCGAGCGCGGCGATGGTGCGGTCGCCACCGGCCATTTGCTCCATCGCCGTCAGCGCCGAGACCGCCGGGCCGAGGCTGGTCAGGGCGCCGCTGACCTGATCGCGCAGCATCGCCAGGGCGTCGGCCAACTGATTGGAGCCGTTGACCAGCCGGTCCAGGTCGTTCCCGTGCTCGTTGATCTGGCGGGATCCGTCATCGAGCTTGCTGCCGACCTCACCGGCCTGGAACGAGATCTTGGTCTGCTCCAGCGGTTCGCCGTTGGGCCGGGTCAGGCCGCGCACCATCGTGATGTCGGGCAGTTGGCTCACCCGGGCGGCCATCTGCTCCAGGTCGGCGAGGGCGGCCGGCGTCCTCAAGTCGTGCGATGGCGATTTGATGAACAGCACCATCGGTGTCAGCGCGTTCGCCGGGAAATGGCGATTCATCACGTCATAGCCCTTGGAGCTGTCCACGGACGCGGGCATCGTCTTGAGGTCGTCGTAGTTGAACCGCATCACGGCCGTGCAACTGGCCAAACCGATGAGCACGATCAGGCTGCCGACCAGGTGGATGCGGGGCCGGCGCACGACGCGGGTGCCCATGATGCGCCACATCCGGGTGGTCAGCTCGCGTCGGGGCTTGATCCAGCCGCGACGCCCGGCCAGCACCAACAGCGCCGGCAACAGCGTGACGGCACACAGGAACGCCACGATGACCGAAATCGAAATCGCCGGGCCGACAGTCGAAAACACTTCCAGCTTGGTGAAGACCATCGCGAGGAACGCGACCGCGACGGTGGCCGCCGACGCGGCGATCACCTTGCCGATCGACATCAACGCCATCTTCACGGCTTCGTCGGACGGGTGGCCCTTTCGCACGTAGTCGTGATAGCGGCTGATCAGGAAGACGGCATAGTCCGTTCCCGCCCCGACCATGACGGCGGTCATCAGGACCAGGGTCTGCAGGGCGAACGGCAGGCCGATCTCGCTCAGCCCGGACAGGACGCCCTGCGACGTCCCGATGGACGCACCGATGTTGATCAGCGGCACCAACATCGTGATGATGTTGCGATAGATCATGAAAAGAATGAGCAGCACCGAGACCACGGTGCCGATCTCAATGAAATGGGCGTCTTCCAGCGCCATTTCGGTCGCATCGGCGATCGTGGCCAGCGGCCCGCTGACGTGGGCGGTCAGCGAGGTTCCCGCGGTGACCTCTTTGGCGATGTCTTTGACGTGGTGGTAGGCCGCGATCGTCGACGGCGCGGTGCCCGCGCCGGGGAACGAGATCGGCAGGATGAAGGCCTTGCCGTCCTTGCTGGCCAGGACCTCGCGCATCTGGGGGTTGGTCAGGAAGTCCTGCACCGTCAGCTTGTCGGCCGTGTCCTGGCGCAGCTTGTCCACCAGCCTGGCGTAGAGGGCCTCGTCGGCGGGTGTGATGCCGTTCTCGTCGCTGAGCAGGATCATCAGCAGGGAACCGCCGCCGCCCAGCGGATTGTCGCCGCCGCCGGCCCCGGCGGCGTCTCCCGCCTTCTTGGCGTCTCCGGGGGCTTTGGGGGCGCCGGGCATGGCGAAGGCCTTGGCCATTTCCTGGTTGACGACCACCGTCGGGGCGTTGTCGGGCAAGGCCTTCGGCTCGCGCTTGCTGGCCTGCACCGGCAGCGGGGGGAAGACCAGTGCCAGGGTGACCGCGAACCCGATCCACGCGGCGATGACAAGCAGGGGCCACCGCACGACGATGTCGCCTATGCGGTCGAAGATTCCCCCAGGCTTGGCTGCCTCGCCCGTGCCAGTCCGGCTCGACACCCAACCACCCTACAATCCAGCCCACACTCGCGTGGGGTAATCAAGATCTAAACGGTGACCGTGACATTGCTGTGATCTTGAAGTGAACGCGCTGGTCAGGCCCGCAATTGCGGGTCTCGAAGAGGTCAAGGCGGCTATTCGGCGCGTAGCGCCGCGGATCCGTGCAACACTCTCCCCGTGGCTCTCAAATACCGCCTGCAATCCAACCCACTGGTCGGCAAGCTCACCACGAAGTACTTTCTGCCCCTTGGCACCCGCCAGGTCGGCGACGACGTGGTCTTCTTCAACTTCGGCTACGAAGAGGACCCGCCGATGGGCCTGCCGTTGGCGGCATCCGACGAACCCAACCGGTACTGCATCCAGCTCTATCACGTGACCGCCTCGCAGACCGATCTCACCGGCAAGAAGGTGCTGGAGGTCAGTTGCGGGGCGGGCGGGGGCGCGTCCTACATCGTGCGAAACCTCGGCCCGGCCGCCTACACGGGGTTGGACCTCAACCCCGCCAGCATCGACAAGTGCCGGGAACGGCACCAGCTGCCCGGCCTGGATTTCGTGCAGGGCGACGCGGAGAACCTGCCCTTCCCCGACGGCTCGTTCGACGCGGTGGTCAACGTCGAGGCCTCCCACCAGTACCCCCACTTCGCTCGGTTCCTCGAGGAGGTGGCGCGTGTGCTGCGGCCCGGGGGGCATTTCCTGTACACCGATTCGCGTCGCGCTCCTGTCGTCGCCGAGTGGGAGGCGGCGCTGGCCGCCGCGCCGCTGCGCAAGGTCTCGGAACGGGACATCGACGCCGAGGCCAAGCGCGGGCTGGACGCCAACACGCACCGGACCCAGCAGCAGATCAGCGACCGATTGCCGGGATTCATGAACTCCCTGATCCGTTACGGCGTCGGGGTGATGGATTGGGATCTGCGCCGCGCCGGGGGCTTCTCTTATCGCGTCTATCACTTCGTCAAGGATTGATGGGCTCGACTCCGTCATGAAGTTTGCGTTGGCGAGCTACGGAACTCGCGGCGATATCGAGCCGTGCGCCGCCATCGGCCGGGAGCTGCAGCGTCGCGGGCACGAGGTGCGGGTGGCGGTGCCGCCCAACCTGATTGGTTTCGTCGAGTCCGCCGGGCTGCCCGCCGTCGCCTACGGGCAGCGGGATTCCCAGCAGCAGCTCGACGAGGACTTCCTGCATAACTCGTGGAAGATCCAAAATCCGGTCAAGTTGGCGCGCGAGGCCATGGAGCCGGTCAGGGCGGGCTACGAGGAGCTGGGCGCCGCGCTCAAGACGCTCGCGGACGGGGTCGACCTGCTGCTGACCGGCCAGCTCTATCAGGAGATCGCCGCCAATGTGGCCGAGCGCTACGACATTCCGCTGGCTGCGCTGCACTTCTACCCGATGCGGCCCAACGGCCAGGTGGCTTTTCCCGCGCGACTGCCCGCGCCGGTGGTGCGCTCGACGATGAAAACCCTCGACTGGATGTACTGGCGGTTCACCCGGGGCGCCGAGGACGAGCAGCGCCGGGATCTGGGTCTGCCGAAGGCGACTTGCCCCGCGCCGCAACGCATGTCAGAACAGGGCGCGTTGGAGATCCAGGCCTACGACGAGCTGTGCTTCCCCGGGCTGGCGGCGGAGTGGGGTGCCCGGCGGCCGTTCGTCGGCGCGTTGACCATGGAGTCGCCGACCGACGCCGACGACGAGGTCGCGTCCTGGATCACCGCCGGAACGCCGCCGATCTATTTCGGGTTCGGCAGCATGCCCGTCGGGTCGCTCGCGGATCTGGTCACCATGATCGGCGGGGCCTGCGCGGAGCTGGGCGAACGGGCCCTGATCTGCTCGCGGGCGCGGGACCGCGGCGTTCCCGATTTCGACCACGTGAAGGTCGTCGCGGCGGTCAATCACGCCGCCATATTTCCGACCTGTCGCGCGGTCGTGCACCACGGCGGCTCCGGCACCACGGCGGCGGGGTTGCGCGCGGGCGTCCCGGCGCTGATCCTCTGGATCACCTCCGATCAGCCGATCTGGGCGGCCCAGGTCAAACAGCTGAAAGTCGGCTCGGCGCGGCGATTCTCCAGCACCACCCGCAAAACGCTGGTCGCCGACCTCGCGTCGATCCTCGCGCCCGCGTACGTCAGCCGGGCGCGTGACATCGCCTCGCGGATGACCAAGCCCGCCGAGAGCGTCGCCAACGCCGCCGATCTGCTGGAAAAAGCCGCCCGACGCGAGGGTTTCGGCTGATGCCGGAACGTCCCGCGGGGTCGCGCGGCCCGGGGTACGCTCCGGTGGTGTCCTTACTGATCACCGTGCCGGTTTACGGGCAGCACGAGTACACACACGCGCTGATAGCCGATTTGGAGCGCGAGGGCGCCGACTACCTGATCGTCGACAATCGCGGCGATTACCCCAAGGTCGGCAACGAGCGCGTGGCCACGCCCGGCACGAACCTGGGCTGGGCCGGGGGCAGCGAGCTCGGGTTCCGAACTGCGTTCGCGGAGGGCTACTCCCACGCGATGACGCTCAACAACGACACCCGGCTCTCCCGGGGATTCGTCGCCGCCCTGCTCGACCCGCGCCTGCCCGCGGACGTCGGGATGGTGGGGCCGCTGTTCAACATCGGGTTCCCGTACGCGGTGATCGAGGGGATACCGGACGCCGCGAGTTACGTTCCGCAGCCGCGGTATCGGGTGGTGCCCGCCATCGAGGGGACGGCGCTGGTGATGTCGCGGGAATGCTGGGACGCCGTCGGGGGAATGGATCTCGACACCTTCGGGCGCTACGGCTGGGGGCTGGATCTCGACCTCGCGCTGCGGGCACGAAAAGCCGGATTCGGTGTCTACACGACGGAAATGGCCTACGTCAACCATTTTGGGCGCAGGACCGCGAAGGTCCACTTCGGCGGCCTGAAGTACCACTGGGGCTCCAGCCGCGCGATGATCCTGGGGTTGCGCAAGACGCACGGCTGGTTCGCGGCCATGGGAATCCTGCGCGAGATGGGCGCGGCGCACCACCGCAAGTGGTACAGGTCTTTCCCGCTCGTCGGGCACGACGCCGCCGCCAGCCGGAACCCCTAGCGGCACGGGCCGTTTCAGACGCCGACGCGGACGGTCTGCTCCAGCAGGTCGGCGGCGGCAACCACGCCGACGGCCGGTCTGGACATCTGCGGCGCGATCTCGCGGGCCCGGGCCACGCAGTCCGGTGCGAGGATCTTGCGCAGCTGCCTGACCAACGATTTGCGGGTCATGTGCGAAAGTTTCTTGGCGGAACCGACTTTCAGCCGTTTGACCTGGGCCGCCCAGATCGGCTGATCGGAGGTGATCCAGAGGATCAGCGCCGGGACGCCCGCGCGCAACCCCGCCGCCGTGGTGCCGGAGCCGCCGTGGTGCACGACCGCGCGACAGGTCGGAAATATGGCGGCGTGATTGACCGCCGCGACGACCTTCACGTGGTCGAAATCGGGAACGCCGCGGTCCCGCGCCCGCGAGCAGATCAGGGCCCGTTCGCCCAGCTCGGCGCAGGCGTCGGCGATCATGGCCACCGTCTCGGCGGGGGACCGGACCGGTGTGCTGCCGAAACCGAAGTAAATCGGCGGCTTCCCCGCCGCGATCCACGACGCGACCTCGTCGTCGGTGTCCGCGGCCAACTCCAGGGTCAGCGAACCCACGAAGGGGCGCTTGCCATCCCACTCCGCCGCGAGGCCGGGGAACAGCGCCCGGTCGTAGGCCTGGATTTCGAGTGTCCCGGCCATCCGCTGCCACGCGGGAACCGTGGTGCGCGGCAGGCCCAGTTCGCGCCGCTGCGCGTCCTCGTCCGGCTTGGTGAAACGCGAATACAGCCACCAGCCCGCCGACAGCGTGGTGCGGACGGCCGGCGCCGGCGACGGCAGAAACGGAACGCCGATCTGACCGTTGACCCGCACCGGGAAGTGATGTAGCCCCGCCACCGGAATGTCGTGGTATTCCGCGACATTCGCCACGACCCCGTGGTAGGTCTGGCCCGTCAGCAGCAGGTCCGCCCCGTCGGCCAGCGAGGTTAGCGTCCGGCTCATCTCCGCCCAGCCCTCGACGAAGAGCGACCTGAAGGTGTGCATGAAGTTGACCGGGTTCTGGGGCTTGAAGGCGTTGTGGGTGAAGTCCGCGACGGCCACCACCTGCTCGCGCGTGTCCGGACCGTAGGGGACGGCGGGCACCCCGGCCGACTCGACGAAGTCAACCAGGTTGGGCGGCACCGCCATTCGGACATCGTGCCCGCGGCGCCGCAGTTCCACGCCCACCGTGGCGCCGGGCTCGATGTCGCCGCGGGTACCGTGGGCCGCCAAGACAAACTTCATCGACGGAGCTTCGCCTTCCACTTCGCTCGAGGACGAAGCGCTTCGCAGCTTACCTGGCTACGCGAACCGGAACCGCGGCCAGCTTGCCCGCGACGACCCGGTCGAACACCGACTTCAAGGCCTCCGTGTAGCGAATCACGGACTCGCGGGCGACCGGGTTGTTCGGGTAGGACACCATGATGGAGACCTCGTCGAACAGCCGGAACACCGTGGAGTACATGTACGCCGGGCTGCGGCCGTCGGTGAACGCCGTCGCGTTCACGCCGTCCAGCGCGGTGGCGACGATGCCGGACAGCGGAGGAAGGCCCGCGTCCATGTAGCTCATCATGGTGAACTGCGGTCCGTGCTTACGTAGCCAGGGAGCCAATTCCAGCACGCGGTCGAACGGCACGTTCGCCAGATCCATGTTCGCGTCGAAGGAGGCCTGCGCGGCGCGGGCCGTTTCCTCGAACGAGTTCGGGTCGACGGGAACAGTGAACGGCACCACGCCGGTGAACCAGCCCACCGTCATGAAGTCCGCCGGGCTCTTCCGCTTGTCGGTGGGGGTAAGCCCGTAATACGTTTCCGCGCCGCTCAATTCGTATTGAGCCAGGGCGGCGCAGGCGAACAGGCCACCGCTGAACCGGGCGCCCGCCTGCTGGCACAGCGCCTCGAACTGGGCCGTTTGGTCCGGGCCGAGCAGCCGCTCGACATGGGTGTCACCGCCGCAGGGAATCGACTGGTCGCCCAGCGGCAACGGGAAGTCGGGCAGGGTCCCGCCGTTGGCCTCGGCGAACTCGATCCACTTGCGCACCTCCGGGGACTCCAGCGTCATCCCGGACACGATGTTGTGCTCCCGCATGCAGAAGTCGTCGTAGCTGGCCGCCGGCGGCAGCGCGACCGGCGCCTTGCCCTCGATGAGCGCGGTGTAGTTCATCAAGATCTCGACGTACAGCCCGGCGAGCAACATCGGATCGCAGTGCAGGTGGTCGACGACCGCGTACAGCGCGAAGCGGTCCTCGTGCTGGACGATGCCGAACCGGAAGCAGTCCCACTGCAGCGGGTCGGGCGTCGCGAGCACGTGCTCACGCCACTCGAGCTCCGTCATCACGCCGTACTCCTTCGCGACGAAGTTGATGTCGCGCGGGTTCTTCAGGGTGTGCCGGACGATGTTCTTCTCGTCGGTGTACTCGAACCAGCTGTGGTACGTCGCGTGGCGACGGATGTGCGCGTTGATGACGTAGGTCATCGCGCGGATGTCGCAGCGCCCGGGCACATCCCAGGACCCCATGATCGCCCGCGAGTAATCCAGCCCGCGCTCGCGGAACTCGACGAACCCGCGTAGGTGACCCGCCTGCATGGAGCTGGCCGGCACCGGGCTCACCGGCGCCTGGCGAGCCTTCGCGATGCAGCCGGGCGTGGGCTGCCACGTCACGACCGAACCCGCGCCCGGGTACCAGTCGTACGCGTTGCCCACTCGCAGGCTGTCGTGCTCAGAGCCTCCACCTATGAACACGTTTCCCTCCTTAAATACCGGCCTAAGCAGTGCAGTCGACTTTGACGTAGGACCTATCTCACGCGGGTGCCGCAGCGTCCTCCTTAGGAGCCAGCTTCGAAAACAGGTGATCCGCCAAGCCGCGCACCGTGGTGATGTCGGCTGAGGTGATGCGTACCCCCGTCTGCGCCTCGATGTGCGTGCGCAATTCGAGATTGCCCAGCGAGTCGAGGCCGTACTCGGAAAGCGGGTGGTCCACGTCGATGTTGCGGCGCAGGATCAGGCCGATCTGCTCGGAGAGCAGGCGCCGCAGCCGGGTGGGCCACTCGTCGAGCGGCAGGTCGGACAGCTCGGCGCGCAGTTTGCTTGAGCCCGAACGCTTTTCGCCGGCCGACTTGAACATCTCGAGGAACTTGCTGCGTTCCGCGAAGGAGGCGATCCACGGCGTCCCGATGAGGGGGCTGTAGCCCGTGTACGCGCGGTCGTGGCGCAGCAGCGCCTCGAACGCGTACGCACCCTCGTCGGGAGCGATCGCGGCGCCGCTGCCTTCGGCGAAGTCCGCACCGCGGCCGATCTCGCCCCAGGCACCCCAGGCGATCGCCGTGGCCGGCAAGCCCTGCGCGCGCCGCCAGTGGGTGAAGGCGTCCAGCCAGCTGTTGGCCGCGGCGTAGGCGCCCTGGCCCGGCGAGCCCAGCAGGGCGGCCGCCGACGAGAACGAGCAGAACCAGTCCAGGTCCGCGGATGCGGTGGCCTCGTGCAGGTTCCACGCGCCGTACACCTTTGGCGCCCAGTCGCGGTCGATCAGCTCGTCGGTGATGTTGGTCAGGGTCGCGTCCTCGACCACCGCGGCCGCGTGCAGCACGCCCCGCAACGGCAGGCCGGTGGCGGTCGCCGTGGCCACCAGCCGCGCAGCGACGTCAGCCTGGGCGATGTCGCCGCACTCCACGATCACGTCAGAACCTATCGCTCGGACGAGCTCGATCGTTTCAAGCGCCTTCTGCGAGGGCTCGGAACGCGAGGTGAGCACGATCCGGCCCGCGCCGGCCGCGGCCATCTTCTCGGCCAGGAACAGCCCGAGGCCACCCAGGCCACCGGTGATGATGTAGGAGCCGTCGCGCCGGAAGACCGGCGCCTGCTCCGGCGGCAGCACCACGCTGCTGCGGCCGGCCCGCGGGATGTCGAGGATGAGCTTGCCGGTGTGTTCGGCCGCGCTCATCACGCGAATCGCCGTGGCCGCCTCGGAGAGCGGGTAGTGCGTGCTCTCGGGCATCGGCAGCGCACCCTCGGCGGTCAACCGGTAGACGGTGCTCAGCACCTGGCTGACCTGGCTGGGGTGGCTCACGGACATCAGGCCCAGGTCGACGCCCCAGAACGCCAGGTTGCGGCGGAACGGGAAGAGACCCAGCTTGGTGTCCCCGTAGATGTCGCGCTTGCCGATCTCGACGAACCGCCCACCGAGCGCGAGCAGTTTGATCCCGGCCAGCTGCGCCGCACCGGTCACCGAGTTGAGCACGATGTCCACGCCGTAGCCGTCGGTGTCGCGGCGGATCGCCTCGGCGAACTCGACGGTGCGCGAGTCGTAGACATGCTCGATTCCCATGTCGCGCAACAGCTGTCGACGCTGCTCGCTACCGGCCGTGGCGAAGATCTCGGCCCCCGCGGCGCGGGCGATGGCGATCGCCGCCTGGCCGACCCCGCCGGTGCCGGAGTGGATCAGCACCTTGTCGCCGGCCTGGATGCGGGCCAGTTCGTTCAGGCCGTACCAGGCCGTGGCGTGCGCGGTGGTCACCGCGGCCGCCTGCGCGTCGCTCAGCCCCTCGGGCAGCGTGGTGGCCAGGCGCGCGTCACAGGTGACGAACGTGGCCCAGCAGCCATTGGGCGACATGCCGCCGACGTGGTCACCGACCTTGTGGTTGGTGACGTCGGGTCCGACGGCGGTGACCACGCCCGCGAAATCCGTGCCCAGCTGCGGCAGGATGTTGTCCAGGCTCTGGTAGCGGCCGAACGCGTTCAGGACATCGGCGAAGTTGATGCTCGACGCGGTGACGGCCACCTCGATCTGGCCCGGTCCCGGCGGAACGCGGTCGAAGGAGGCGAACTCCATCGTCTGCAGGTCACCCGGCGTGCGGATCTGCATGCGCATCCCGGCGGTCTCGTGATCGATGACGGTGGACAGCCGCTCCTCGGGACGCAGCGGGGTGGGGCACAGGCGCGCGCTGTACCACTCGTCGTTGCGCCAGGCCGTCTCGTCCTCTCCCGGGCCCGTCATCAGCAGCTGGCGCACCACCTGCTCGGCGCCGGTCTGCTCGTCGACGTCGATGTGGGTGGTGTGCAGGTGCGGGTGCTCGGCGCCGATCACCCGCAGCAGGCCGCGCAGCCCGCCCTGGTCGAGGTTGGGAACGTCCTCCGACAGCACCTTTTGCGCGTTGCGGGTGAGGACGAACAACCGGGGCGACTCGCCCTGGAGCTCCGGCAGCTCGCGGGCGATGCGCACCAGGTGGTGGACCAAATCACCGCCACGCACGGCGCTTTCGTCGTCCGGGTTGCCGTTCTTCGGCTCGGTGACCACGACCACGCCGGCGAACTCGCCCTTCTCGACCTCGTCGCGCAGCCGCCCGGCCATGGCCTGGTGGTCGGCCTGCTGCGGCCAGGACAGGGTCTTGGCTTCCGCGTCGTGCAGCTTCATCGCGTCGGTGAGCGCCGTCGCCACGAGGTCGGCGGCGTCGGAGGTGCTGATCAGCAGCCACGCGCCGGTCTCGGCGGCGGCCTCGGGCAGCTGGCGTTGCTGCCACTCCACGGTCAGCAGGCGCTCGGCCATCAGCTTGGCCCGCTCGCCGCTCGGCGAGATGCCGGTGCCCATCTGCAGGCCGCGGACGGTCAGCAGCACGGTGCCGTGCTTGTCCAGTACGTCGAGGTCGGCCTCGACGGCTCCGCCGCTCGCCGAGGTCACCCGTGAGTAGCAGTAGCGGGCGGTGCTGACGGGGCCGTGGACCCGAAGCCGGCGGACGCCCAGCGGCAACAGCAGGCCGCCCAGGCTGGCGTTGGCGACGCTGGGGTGCGCGGCGACCGACTGGAAGCAGGCGTCCAGCAGCGCGGGGTGGACCCCGTAATTCGTCTGCTGGGTCCGGATCACGCTGGGCAGGCCGATCTCGGCGAGCACCGTGGTGCCGGTTCCCTCGGCGGTGTGCGCGCCGGCCAGCCCGGTGAAGGCCGGGCCGTACTGGATGCCGCACAGGTCCATCGCGTCGCGGAGGTCGGAGCCCTCCAGCCGGCTCGGGTGCGTCTCCAGCAGCTCGTCGATGTCCTGCGCGGTCGGCACGTCTTCGTCGTCGACGTCGTGCAGCACCGCGGACGCGCGTCGTGCCTGCACGCCGTCCTCGTTGGTTTCCACCGCGAAGGTGAGGGTGCCGGGCGTCTCCGCGGTGGCGGTGAGGCTGATGTGGGTTTCCTCGTCGAGCATCAGCATCTGCTCGAAGCGGACGTCGCGAACCTCGGATGCCTCGCCGAAGACGGTGCGGGCCGCGGCCAGCGCCATCTCGCAGTAGGCCGCACCCGGCAGCGTGGCGGTGCCGTGGACCTGGTGGTCGGCCAGCCAGGGCAGGGTCGCGGTGCCGATGTCGGCCTGCCAGACGTGGCGCTCCGGCTCCTCGGGCAGGCGCACGTGCTGGCCCATCAGCGGGTGCACCGCGACGCTGGAGGCCAGCGCGCGCGAGCTGTGCCCTTCGCGGCTCAACAGCAGCGAACGGTGCGTCCATGCGGGCAGCGGCGCGTCCACCAGGTGACCGCCCGGGTACAGCACGGAGAAGTCGACCGTGGCACCGGTGGCGTACAGGTCACCCAGCAGGCCGCGCAGCCCGTGCGGCAGCGGCTGTTCGCGCCGCATCGCGGCGAGCGCGGCGACCGTCATGTCCAGGCTGCGGGCGGTCTGGTCGACCGCGTGGGTCAGCAGTGGGTGGGGCGAGAGCTCGCCGAACACGCGGTAGCCGTCTTCCAGCGCCGCCTGCACCGCGGCCGAGAACCGCACGGTGTGGCGCAGGTTGTCGACCCAGTAGTTGGCGTCGCAGTACGGCTCCTCGCGCGGGTCGAACGACGTGGCCGAGTAGTACGGGACCTCCGGGGTGAGCGGCTCGATCTCGGCCAGCACGTCGTAGAGCTCGTCGAGGATCGGGTCGACCTGCGGCGAATGCGACGCCACGTCGACGGCCACCTCACGGGCCATCACCTCGCGCTGCTCCCACACCGCGACCAGCTCGCGGACCGTCTCGGTCGCGCCGCCGATGACGGTGGACTGCGGCGAGGCCACCACGGCCACCACGGCGTCATTGACGCCGCGAGCCATCAGCTCCGAAAGCACTTGCTGGGCAGGCAGTTCCACGGATGCCATCGCGCCCGAGCCGGCGATCTTGGTCATCAGCCGCGAGCGGCGGCAGATGACCCGCACCCCGTCCTCGAGCGACAGCGCTCCGGCGACGACGGCCGCCGCGGACTCGCCCATCGAGTGGCCGATCACCGCGCCGGGCCGGACGCCGTAGGACTTCATCGTGGCCGCCAGCGCGACCTGCATCGCGAAGATCGTCGGCTGCACCCGGTCGATGCCGGTGACCTTCTCGGGGGCGGTCAGCGCCTCGGTCACGGAGAACCCGGACTCGTGGGCGATCAGCGGCTCGATCTCCGCGATGGCCGCCGCGAACGCGGGCTCGTTCGCCAGCAGGTCGGTGCCCATGGTGGCCCACTGCGACCCCTGCCCGGAGAACACCCACACCGGGCCGCGCTCCTCCTGGCCGACGACCTCCTGGAACAGGGCGTCACCGTTGGCGACGTCCCGCAGGGCCGCCAGCAGCTCCGGGGTGTCGCTGGCCAGCACGGTGGTGCGCACCGAGCGGTGTCCGCGCTTGCGCGCGAGCGTGTAGGCCAGGTCCGGCGCCGCCACCTCGGTGGCGTGGGCCTCGACCCAGTCCGCCAGCCGGGCGGCGGTTTCGCGCAGGCTGTCGTCCGAGGTGGCCGACAGCGGGAACAGCAGGGTGCCGTCGCGGCCCGGCCGGGTCGCCGCGCCGTTGCGCGAAATGGGCTCGGGAGCCTCCTCGACGATGGCGTGCACGTTGGTGCCGGAGATCCCGTACGCCGACACCGCCGCCCGCCGCGGCTGGTCGCCGCTCAGCGGCCACGGCGTAATCTCTTGCGGCACAAACAATCCGGTGTCGATCCGGGCCATCTCGTCGGGCAGGCTCTCGAAGTGCAGGTTCTTCGGGACCACGCCGTGCTGGACGGAGAGAACCGCCTTCATCATTCCCAGCGCACCGGCGGCCGCCTGGGTGTGCCCGAAGTTCGTCTTCGAGGCGCCGAGCACGCAGGGGTTGCCGATGCCGTAGACCTCGGCCAGGCTGCCGTATTCGATCGGGTCACCGACGGAAGTACCCGTGCCGTGCGCCTCGACCATGCCGACGGTGCCGGCGTCGACGCCGGCCGCCGCGAGCGCCGCGCGGTAAACCGCGGCCTGCGCCTCGCCGGACGGCATCGCGATGTTCATGGTGTGGCCGTCCTGGTTGGCGGCCGTGGCGCGGATCACACCGAGGATCCGGTCGCCGTCGCGCTGCGCGTCGGTCAACCGCTTGAGCAGCAGCACGACGCAGCCCTCGCCGGAGACGAAGCCGTCGGCCTTGACGTCGAACGCGTAGCAGTGCCCGGTGCCCGAGAGCATGCCCCCCGCCGACGCGGACGCGGACCGGCGCGGCTCCATCATCACGTTCACGCCGCCGGCGAACGCGAGGTTGCTCTCGCCGTCGTTGAGGCTGCGGCAGGCCTGGTGGATCGCGAACAGGCCGGAAGAGCACGCGGTGTCGATCGTGACCGCGGGGCCGTGCAGGCCGAGCGCGTAGGCGATGCGCCCGGACGCCATGCAGGAGATGGTGCCCGGGTTTCCGTACGGTCCGTCGAAGGCGTCGGTGGCGGCGTGCACGAATTGGTAGTCGCCGTAGTTCAATCCGACGAAAACACCCGTTTCCTCGGCCATGGTGTCTTTGGTGAGGCCGGCATGTTCCATGGCCTCCCACGCGGTTTCCATCAGCAACCGGTGCTGGGGATCCATCGCGGTGGCTTCTTTTTCGGTGATGCCGAAGAACTCGGGGTCGAAGTCGCCGACGTTGTCCAGGAACGATCCCCACTTGCAGACGGACCGGCCAGGCACGCCCGGCTCGGGGTCGTAGTAGTAGTCGACGTCCCAGCGCTCGGCGGGGATTTCTTTGACAAGGTCGTCGCCGCGGAGCAACGCTTCCCAGAAGAGGTCAGGTGAGTTGATGCCCCCTGGCAGCCGGCATGCCATCCCGATGACGGCAACCGGAGTCACGCCTGCCTTATCCACTGTCCTTCACCTCTCCTTGCCTATCCACAAGTTCCTATCACTGCTGCTCGCTCTTATCTGGGCTTCGAGAAATCTCGTCGAATTTTTTTGTGCGAGCTGGCAACTCCGCCGCAACGCGCAAAAAACCCACCGACCCCCACATCGAAGCCCACCCGTAACAACATGGCGCGATCAGCAGCGTAGCGGCTTCGCTTCTCACGCGTGGAAAAATCGTGCGAACGTACAAAAATTTAACAATGGCCTGGTCGCGGCCGGTCGACGCCAGGCTTGGTCAAACGGCCAGACGCATACTTTTGGGACGGTATTTGGCGATTGTGTTATACCGGCGTTGCCGCCAGAGGCGCTGTCCGACAAGGTCTCCGGCGTTTGCCGGGCCGAACCGGTGCCGACCACGGGCGTTGTCGGCACCGTGGGTCGGGGACCAGCGTGCACCAACCCGACCCGCGGGGGCCGGGGACGAGACCAAAATTGGACGCACCGATGCGCGGCATCGAGGATGCGTAATCACGCCATGGTAGGGGCCATTGCGAAACTCCGCAGGGAAATCGCTGAAATCTTTAAGATTGCAACTTAAGTCCCGACTAAATTGTGGCGAGACTCATACTTTGCCGTGATTGCCGTGTCGGTTCGAGGCCGAACCGACACCCCGGGCGGCCGGCGCCTGTGCCGTCCGTGGGACCGATCACGGACCGATCACGACGGGCCGGGGCTTTGAATTCATTCGCTGGCGAAGATCGCGCGGCGCCGCCGAACGCGCCGCCCCGACGTCGACGTCGTCGGGGTATCCCGCGGGGCGCCAAAGGTATTCGCGCACGCGCCCCCGACGCCGCCCGCGCCGGAACCGTCGTTTTCAGCGGCGCGCTCGGCGTTGCGGCGTTGGGGCTCCGGGCTTTTCGTTCGCCGGTCTTTGGGTCGGACATCCGCCGCCGGTGGCTACGATTGCCGGTGAACGCGAGGTGTCCACCAGTGCACGGAGTGCTCACGCCATGACCCCACCCATCGGGCAGCCCCGAGTCCCCAGACTGCCGCTTGACGTGGCCAAAGCCGCCGCCGACGAGGCCGCGGTGCCCGACTACATGGCGGAGCTCAGCATCTTCCAGGTGCTGCTGAACCATCCGCCCCTGGCGCGCGGCCTCAACGACCTGCTCGCCACCATGCTCTGGCACGGCACCCTGGACCCGCGGTTGCGCGAGCTGGTCATCATGCGGATCGGCTGGCTCACCGCCTGCGACTACGAGTGGACGCAGCACTGGCGGGTCGCCTCGGGGCTGGGCGTGAGCGCCGACGACCTCCTCGGCGTGCGCGATTGGCGGGGCTATCAGGGCTTCGGGCCGGCCGAGCGCGCCGTGCTGGCCGCCACCGACGACGTGGTGCACGACGGCGCGGTAAGCGCCGAAAGCTGGGCCGCGTGCGAGCGCGAATTACAAAGCGATACAACGGTTCTCATAGAGCTCGTCACGGCCATCGGCGCGTGGCGGATGGTCGCGTCGATCCTGCGCAGCCTCCAGGTCCCGTTGGAAGACGGCGTGTCCAGCTGGCCGCCGGACGGCCGGTCGCCTTAACCGATTGACTTATCAGTCAGTAACTCTTAGCGTCGGGCAATGCGAACCAGGGTCGCCGAGATGCTCGGCGTTGAATTTCCGATCTGCGCCTTCAGCCACTGTCGCGACGTGGTCGCCGCGGTCACCAACGCGGGCGGGTTCGGGATCCTCGGCGCCGTCGCGCACAGTCCCGAGCGCCTGCACAACGAGCTGACCTGGATCGAGGAGCAGACCGGCGGCAAGCCGTACGGCGTCGACCTGCTGTTGCCGCCCAAGTACGTCGGCGCCGAACAGGGCGGGATCGACGCCAAACAGGCGCGCGAGCTGCTGCCCGAGGAGCACCGCGCGTTCGTCGATGACATCCTGTCCCGCTACGGCGTCGCGGCCCCCACCAAGGAGCCCAGGGCGTCGTCCGGGGGACTCAACATCTCGCCCAAGGGCTACGAGCCGCTGCTCGACGTGACCTTCGAGCACGACATTCGGCTGATCGCCAGCGCCCTCGGGCCGCCGCCCGCCGACCTCGTCCAGCGCGCCCATGACCGTGACGTCGTGGTGGCCGCGCTCGCGGGCACCACGCAGCACGCGCGGCGGCATGCGGCCGCGGGCGTCGACCTGATCGTCGCGCAGGGCACCGAGGCGGGCGGCCACACCGGCGAGGTGGCGACCATGGTGCTGGTGCCCGAGGTGGTGGATGCGGTGGCACCGGTGCCCGTGCTCGCGGCCGGCGGGATCGCGCGGGGCCGCCAGGTCGCCGCCGCCCTGGCGCTGGGGGCCGAGGGGGTGTGGTGCGGCTCGGTGTGGCTGACCACCGAAGAGGCCGAGACGGTTCCCGTGGTCAAGGAGAAGTTCCTGGCGGCCAGCTCGTCGGACACGGTGCGCTCGCGATCGATGACCGGCAAACCGGCGCGGATGCTGCGCACGGCCTGGACCGACGAGTGGGCGCGGCCGGACACCCCCGATCCGCTCGGCATGCCGCTGCAGACCGCGCTGGTCACCGGCTCCCAGGTGCGCATCAACCAGGCCGCCACCAATCCGGAGTCCAAGGCGCGCGAGCTGGCGACGTACTTCGTCGGCCAGGTGGTCGGCTCGCTCGACCGGGTCCGCCCGGCCCGCTCGGTGGTCCTCGACATGGTCGAGGAGTTCATCGACACCATCGGCCGACTCGACGGCCTGGTCGATACGTGACCAGCGCGGCCCGCCGGCGCCGCGCGGTCAGTGACGAGGACAAGTCACAGCGGCGCGAACAGATCATGGCGGCCGCCAAAGAAGTGTTCGCGCGCAAGGGTTTTCACGCCACGACGATCGCCGACATCGCCAAGCGGGCCGGCCTGGCCTACGGGTCGGTCTACTGGTACTTCGACTCCAAGGACGAGCTGTTCCACGCGTTGATGGCGGCCGAGGAGGACGCGCTGCGTACCCATGTCGTTGCCGCGCTGGGGGTTCCGGCCCTGGACGCCGGGCGCGAGGAGTCGCTTCGGGTCGCGGTGCGGGCGACGCTGGAGTTCTTCGAGTCCGACAAGGCGACGGTCAAGCTGCTGCTGCGCGACCCGTGCGCGCTGGGCGAGCGATTCGAAAAGCACCTCGGCGGGATCTACGAGCGGTTCATCGACGACATCGAAAGCTTCATCGTCGCCGCCCAGGAGCGCGGCGAGGTGGTGAGCGCCCCGCCGCGCATGGTGGCGTACACGCTGGCGGCCCTGGTCGGCCAGCTGGCGCAACGGCGGCTGAGCACCGACGACGACGTCACCGCTGCTCAGGTGGCCGATTTCGTGGTGGCGCTGGTGCTCGACGGGCTGCGCCCGCGGGGCGCCGCGGGGTAGCGCCGCGGAAGCTTGTTAAAGGCTGTGTGCGCGCGTAATGACTGCATAAAGATTCGACGACACCGACCACATCACATTGACCGAGTCACGGCGGTCATGCATGATCGGTCGCGTATGCACCTCGTTAGGTGAGGCGTCTACACGAATACAGGCCACTGACCCCGAACGTCCAAAGACGCCCCGGGTCAGGACAGCTCCTCCCGGCTTAAGGGTTGAGCCCAGGTGGCTTCCGAACTATCGGACACGTCGTGTAGTGCCAAAGCTCTGACGAGAGGGGTGCGGATCTCCGGCGGTGGCCGGATTCTGAACTCCTTTTGGTGCGCGTGGATCGCGCGGGCAACCGCACGCGTCGTGACCGTCGAGGAGGTGAGGGACGTATGAGTTCCAGCGATAGTCCGGATCGAAGTCCGGGCTGTGTTCCGTCCCGATCCGACCTGAAGCGCGACGTTCTCGGCTGAGTCGCCGCAACGCTAATAGGCTTACCGGCCAAGCGTTCTCGGATCGGAACCCCAACGGGATGGGACACGTCAGTCCAATCAACGCTCGTTTGAATTCCGTCAGGAGACGATCATGACCGCAGTTCTGCACGACGAAGTGGTAACCGTCGCGCCCAAGCTGACCGTGGTGCGCGACACGGCCCCGGCCCCCGCGCCCGCCCCCACGCCCAAGAACCGCACGACCATCGTCATCAGCGACCCGCTGGTGGACGGCGCCGCGCACTTCTTGGCCATGGGCGTGCGTCACGTGTACGCGGCGCTGTGGCGCGCCGGTGTGCTCGAAGTCCGGGCCTGATGCGTCCAATGGGCTACCCGGCCGCAGGCCTGCCCTGAGGCCAGGTAGCCCGTTGGAGTGCGGGGTTTGAGTAGAATCGAGCCAATGGCATCGATCCGGCGATCACCGGGGAGCCTTCGGAAGAACGGCCGGCAGGCTCAGTAGAACCGAACGGGTGGGCCCGTCACAGCCCTCATCGAGCGGTCGCGCGAGAGCGCGGCAAGCGGGGTGGTACCGCGGCGCTCGCGCACCTTGCGCGTCGTCGTCCCCGGCCTGAGCATGATGGCCACAGGAGACGACACAGATCGTGACCGAGAACGCGGACGTCAAGGTGTACCCGAAGCTGGCCGGCGGGGCGCCCGATTTCCCGGCGCTCGAAGTCGAGGTCCTCGACTACTGGGCCCGCGACGACACCTTCCGGGCCAGCATCGCGCGCCGCGACGGCGCCCCGGAGTACGTGTTCTACGACGGGCCGCCGTTCGCCAACGGCCTGCCCCATTACGGTCACCTGCTCACCGGGTACGTCAAAGACATCGTGCCGCGGTATCGCACCATGCGCGGCAACAAGGTGGAGCGCCGGTTCGGCTGGGACACCCATGGGCTGCCCGCCGAACTGGAGGTCGAGCGCCAGCTCGGCATCAACGACAAGTCCCAGATCGACGACATGGGGATCGCCGCGTTCAACGACGCCTGCCGCGAATCGGTGCTGCGCTACACCGACGAGTGGCAGGCCTATGTGACGCGCCAGGCCCGCTGGGTGGACTTCGACAACGACTACAAGACGCTGGATCCCAGCTACATGGAGTCGGTGATCTGGGCGTTCAAACAGCTGTGGGACAAGGGCCTGGCCTACGAGGGCTACCGGGTGCTGCCGTACTGCTGGCGCGACGAGACCCCGTTGTCCAATCACGAACTGCGGATGGACGACGACGTCTACCAGAGCCGCCAGGACCCGGCTCTGACGGTGGGCTTCAAGGTCACGGGCGGCGAGCTGGACGGCGCCCACCTGCTGGTGTGGACGACGACACCGTGGACTCTGCCGTCGAACCTCGCGGTGGCCGTCAACCCGGACGTGACCTACGTGGTCGCGCGGGCGGGCGAGCGCCGTTTCGTGCTGGCCGAGGCGCGGCTGGCCGCCTATGCGCGCGAGCTGGGTGAAGAGCCCGAGGTGCTGGGGACCTATCGCGGCGCGGATTTGCTCGGCACCCGCTACCTGCCGCCGTTCCCGTACTTCATGGATACCGACAAGGCGTTCCAGGTGCTGCCCGGCGACTTCGTGACCACCGAGGACGGCACCGGGATCGTGCACATGGCCCCCGCCTACGGCGAGGACGACATGGCGGTCTGCGACCTTGCCGGTATCCGGCCCGTCACCCCGGTCGATTCGCGGGGCCGCTTCGACTCGACGGTCCCGGATTACCAGGGCCAGCACGTCTTTGACGCGAACCCGCACATCATCCGCGACCTGAAAAGCGGCAGCGGTCCGGTGGCGGTCAACGGCGCGGTGCTGGTCCGCCACGAGACCTATGAGCACCCCTATCCGCACTGCTGGCGGTGCCGCAATCCGCTGATCTACCGGGCGGTCTCGTCGTGGTTCGTCGCGGTCACTGAGTTCCGGGACCGCATGGTGGAACTCAACCAGCAGATCACCTGGTACCCCGAACACGTCAAGGACGGCCAGTTCGGCAAGTGGCTGCAGGGCGCGCGCGACTGGTCGATCTCGCGAAACCGCTACTGGGGCACGCCGATTCCGGTGTGGAAGTCCGACGACCCGGCCTACCCGCGCGTCGACGTGTACGGCAGCCTCGACGAGCTGGAACGCGACTTCGGGGTGCGGCCCACCAACCTGCACCGGCCCTACATCGACGAGCTGACCCGGCCCAACCCCGACGACCCCACGGGTCGCAGCACGATGCGGCGCATCCCCGACGTGCTCGACGTGTGGTTCGACTCGGGCTCGATGCCGTACGCGCAGGTGCACTACCCGTTCGAAAACCGCGACTGGTTCGACGGCCACTATCCGGGTGACTTCATCGTCGAATACATCGGGCAGACGCGCGGCTGGTTCTACACGTTGCACGTGCTGGCCACCGCGCTGTTCGACCGTCCCGCGTTCAAAACCTGTGTGGCGCACGGGATTGTGCTGGGCTCCGACGGCCAGAAGATGAGCAAGTCGCTGCGCAACTACCCCGATGTCTCCGAGGTGTTCGACCGCGACGGCTCCGACGCGATGCGGTGGTTCCTGATGGCCTCGCCGATCCTGCGCGGGGGCAACCTGATCGTCACCGAGCAGGGCATCCGCGAGGGCGTGCGCCAGGTGCTGCTGCCGTTGTGGAACGCCTACAGCTTCTTGGCCCTCTACGCGCCGAAAGTCGGTAATTGGCGCACGGATTCGGCCAACGTGCTGGACCGCTACATCCTGGCCAAGCTGGCGGAGCTGCGCGACGACCTCACCGAGTCGATGGATGTCTGCGACATCTCGGGGGCGTGCGAGCAGCTGCGCCAGTTCACCGAGGCGCTGACGAATTGGTATGTCCGGCGGTCACGGTCCCGATTTTGGGAAGAGGACGCCGACGCCATCGACACGTTGCACACCGTGCTGGAGGTCAGCGCTCGCCTGGCCGCTCCGCTGCTGCCGTCGGTGACCGAGATCATCTGGCGGGGGCTGACCTTCGGGCGCTCGGTGCATTTGACCGACTGGCCCGACGCGGACGGCCTGCCCGCGGATCCGGGCCTGGTCGCCGCGATGGATCAGGTCCGGGAGGTCTGCTCGGCGGCGTCCTCGCTGCGCAAGGCCAAGAAGCTGCGGGTGCGCCTGCCGTTGCCGAAACTGACCGTGGCCGTGGAGAACCCGCGGCGGCTCGAGCCGTTCGTCGACCTGATCGCCGACGAGCTCAACGTCAAGCGGGTCGAGCTGACCGACGCGATCGACACGTACGGCCGGTTCGAGCTCACGGTCAACGCGCGGGTGGCCGGGCCGCGGCTGGGCAAGGACGTGCAGGCCGCGATCAAGGCGGTCAAGGCCGGAGAGGGCGTCGTCAACCCCGACGGCACCCTGACCGCGGGCCCCGTGGTTCTGCAGCCCGACGAGTACAGCTCCCGGCTGGTGGCCGCCGACCCGGATTACACCGCCGCCCTGCCCGACGGGTCCGGTCTGGTCGTTCTCGACGGCACGGTGACCCCGGAGCTGGAGGCGGAGGGCTGGGCCAAGGACCGGATCCGCGAGCTGCAGGAGCTGCGCAAGTCGACCGGGCTGGACGTGTCCGACCGCATTTCCGTGGTGATGTCGGTGCCGGGCGAGCGCGCCGACTGGGCGCAGGCGCACCGCAGCCTGATCGCGGGGGAGATCCTCGCCACCAGCTTCGAGTTCGGCGAGCCCGCCGACGGCTCGGAGATCGGCGACGGCGTGCGGGTGAGCATCGCCAAGGCCTAGCCGCGAAGGCTGGGAAAAAGTTCCCAAAAAAGTTCCGAAAAAAGTGTCCGAGTCATCGGGAGTGGCTGCTC
The DNA here is from genome assembly GCF_001673535.1 of Mycobacterium sp. 1081908.1. Taxonomy (GTDB): domain Bacteria; phylum Actinomycetota; class Actinomycetes; order Mycobacteriales; family Mycobacteriaceae; genus Mycobacterium. The sequence goes on from NZ_LZLY01000158.1 coordinate 49,069, forward strand.
CTACCTGTAACAGCGACCCAACGGGGGCCGCGAACCACAGTTAAGGAACACGCCATGAGCACCATCGAAGACTTCCAGTCGGCCACCTTCGCCGCAATCCCCCACGAGGACCTGACGGTCGCGGAGGCGTGGGCGTCGAGCCCGCTGGGCGACCCCTCGGTCGAAGACGGCTTCCTGTCGGAGCCCGCGAACTACGAGGATTTCCCGGCTACGACCAGCACCGCGCAGCCGCGGTCGCGTGGAACCAACCTTCTGGTGGGCGCGGCGGTGGTCGCCGGGCTCGGCGTCGTCGCGGGGCTTGGCATGATGCTCATCAACGGGACGGATTCGAAGCAAGAGAAGCCGGCCGTCGTCGTTCCGAACTCCAGTGTCAGCGCGGTGACGCCGCAGTCTCCGAGCGCGGTTGCACCGCAGCCCGCGGCGGCGCCGCCGTCGATCGCCACGCCTCCCGACGCCGCGCAACTGCCGAGCGGACCCGTCAGCGGTGGCGGCGCGCCGGCGTGGACACCACCCGCGCCGGTCGTCGCGGCGCCGCCCGCCGACCCGGGTATCCCGCCCGAGGCACCGGCCGACCCCGGCACCCCGCCGCCCCCGCCGAACGTGACGGTCAACGTCCCGCCGGTGGTGGTGCCGGTGCCCATTCCCGTGCCCGTGCCGACGGACCACGATGGCGACCAGCCGGGTGGCACCCCGCAGGGCGGCGGTCAGCAACAGGGCGGTGGCCAACAGCAGGGCGGTGGCCAGCAGCAGGGCGGTGGCCAGCAGCAGGGCGGTGGCCAGCAGCAGGGTGGCCCCCACGGACCAATTCAGTGCCTTGCCTGCCAGCCGCACCCGGTCCAGCAGCAGCCGATCCACCCCGAGCCGGTTCAGCAGCAGCCGATCCACCCCCAGCCGGTTCAGCAGCAGCCGATCCACCCGCAACCGGTTCAGCAGCAGCCGATCCACCCGCAGGTGATCCCTGGCAAGAAGTGAGACGCTGGGCAAAAGACGAGGCCGGACGACGAGTCCGGCCTCGTACTTGTTCGCCGTCAACCGCTATCGGGATCGCAGCGCGCGATGCGCGTGCGGCCAGAACGGCAGGCCCGCCACGACCGTCGCGCCGGCGGCGATGACCCCGACCGCGACGTCGACGCTCTCGCGGCCCTCCCGCGCCCAGTAGACGTCCTTGAGGTCCAGCAGCAGGGCCAGCTCGTCGACGATCATCGCGTTCGCGGCACCGAATGCGACCGCCGCCGCCGGATGTCGTCGCTGCTTTTCCGTTCCGCGCAGACCCACGCCGGCCACGGTCGCGAGCATCCCGATGCCGATGTTGTAGTGGTGAAAGTGCTTGCCGCCCAGATTCATACCGCCACCCGACGGCCCGTGGCCGGCACGGATCCAATGCGTGAGTCCGCGCAGCCCGGCGAAGGTGAGGGTGAACGACGCCCAGGCCAGAACGGTGGCTTGCTCACCGGGTTCCAGCCGCTCGGACCATTGGCGGCGAAGCCGCGCCCATCGCGAAGGCGGCGCGTCGTCCATCAGGCGCCCTTGACCGCCCGCCAGCGTTGCCGGCCGCCGCGAACCTCGACCTCCGCATCCCCAAAACCCGCCGCCCGCAAGCGGTTCGGCAGGGTTTCCGGTGAGACCGTGTTGCAGGTGTCGCGGAAGTGCAGCAGGCGGAACCGCAACGACGTCACGCTGTCGCTCCCGGCGAAGACGCCGCCGGGCCGAAGCACCCGGAACGCCTCGGCGAACAGCCGGTCCTGCAGTGCGGCGGTGGGGACGTGATGGAGCATGGTGAACGACACCACCGAGCTGAACTCGTTGTCGGGCAACCCGGTGTCGGTTCCGTCGGCGTTGATGATGCGCGCGCGATCGCCATACAACCGCTGCAGCCGCTGCGCCATCGGGGTGTCGATCTCCACCGAGGTCAGTTTCGGCGTCTTGTCGACCAGCACCCGCAGAATCGCGCCGTAGCCGGGTCCGATCTCGAGGGTGTTGTCGCCGAGATCCACATCGGCCAGCGCCCACGGCAGCAGGTCGTCTTCCACCTGCTTTGCCCAGCGATCCGAGCTGCAAATCCGTCGGTGCGCGAGGTTCATTGCCATACCAAATGACGTTATCCCAATAGCATTTGCAGTTGTGGAGTCCCGGTGGGTGCTGCACCTGGACATGGACGCGTTTTTCGCCTCCGTCGAACAACTCACCCGGCCGACCCTGCGGGGGCGGCCGGTGCTGGTCGGCGGCCTGGGTGGGCGGGGCGTCGTGGCCGGGGCCAGCTACGAGGCGCGCGTGTTCGGCGCCCGGTCGGCCATGCCGATGCATCAGGCCCGCCGACTGATCGGCGTGACCGCCGTGGTGCTGCCGCCGCGCGGGGTGGTCTACGGGGTGGCCAGCCGCCGGGTCTTCGACGCCGTGCGCGGCTTGGTACCCGTCGTCGAGCAGCTGTCCGTCGACGAGGGTTTCGGCGAGCCGCCGCAGCTCGCTGGGGCGCCGGCCCAGGACGTCGAGGCCTTCTGCGAGCAGTTGCGGCGGCGCATTCGCGACGAGACCGGCCTGATCGCGTCGGTCGGGGCGGGCTCGGGCAAGCAGATCGCGAAGATCGCGTCCGGGCTGGCCAAACCCGATGGCGTGCGGGTGGTCCGCCGCGCCGAGGAGCAAGAGCTGCTGGGCGGGTTGCCGGTGCGGCGGCTGTGGGGGATCGGCCCGGTCGCCGAGGAAAAGCTGAATCGGCTCGGCATCGAGACCGTCGGTGAGCTGGCCGCGCTGACCGACGCCGAGGTGGCCAACATCCTGGGCGCGACGGTCGGGCCGGCGCTGCACCGCCTGGCCCGCGGCATCGACGACCGCCCCGTCGCCGAGCGCGCGGTGGCCAAGCAGATCAGCGCCGAGTCGACCTTCGCCGCCGACCTGACCAGCCTCGAGCAGCTGCGCGACGCGATCGACCCGATCGCCGAGCACGCGCACCAGCGCCTGCTGCGCGACGGCCGCGGCGCGCGCACCGTCACGGTGAAGCTGAAGAAGTCCGACATGAGCACGCTGACCCGCTCGGCGACGCTGCCCTACGCGACCACCGAGGCCGGTGCGCTGACCGCGGTGGCCCACCGGCTGCTGCTCGACCCGCGCGAAATCGGGCCGATTCGCCTTCTCGGCGTGGGGTTTTCGGGATTGAGCGACGTCCGCCAGGAGTCGCTGTTCCCCGACCTCGAGTTGTCGGGGGAGGCTTCCGACCCGCAGCACATCGAGACCGCGACCGAGGCCATGTTCGCGCCGGCGACCGAGGAGGCCACGCCGTGGCGGATCGGGGACGATGTGGCGCATCGCGCACTCGGGCACGGCTGGGTGCAGGGCGCCGGCCACGGTGTGGTGACGGTGCGCTTCGAGACCCGCGGCTCGGGCCCGGGCCAGGCGCGCACGTTTCCCGCCGACACCGACGACCTCACCGGCGCCAACCCGGTCGACTCCCTGGACTGGCCTGACTACCTCGGTGCCCTCCAGGCCGACGCGCTGCTAACCCCAGCGGTCGATGACGTCGGCGACGGGTAACCCCGCGGCCAGCGCGGCCATCATCAGCACCCGCGCCTGCGGCGGCCGCAGCCGCGGGACCATCACCGCGCCGGCGGCGGCCATGTCGTGGCCGGGACCGTAACCCGCGCCGACCCGCCCGCCCGGGACCCGGGTGGACACCGCGACGACCACGCCGTCGCGGCAATGCCGGCGCACTCCGTCGACGACCGCCGCTCCGGCGTTGCCCGACCCCAGCGCCTCCAGCACGACGCCCCGCGCGCCGGCGGCCACGCAGGCGTCCAGCGCCACCGAGTCACTCCCGAGGTAGGCCGCCACGATGTCGACGCGGGGCGCCGCGGCGGCACCGAGATCGCCGAGATAGGGGCGCGCCTTGGGGCCGGTCAGGGTCACGCCGGCGCCGTCCACCCTGCCGACCAGTTCGCCGGCGAAGCCGCTGAGGTCCTCGGTGGCCACCTTGTGCATGCCCAGCGGTTGCAGCACCCGGCCCGCGAAGCACACCAGCACCCCCAGGCCGCGGGCGGCCGGGCTGGCCGCGACCGCCAGCGCGTCGCGCAGATTGGCCGGGCCGTCGGCGTCGGGCGCGTCGGCGCCGCGCATGGCGCCGGTGAGCACGACCGGGACGTCCCCCGCGTGGGTGAGGTCCAGCCACAGGGCGCTCTCTTCCATGGTGTCGGTGCCGTGCGTGACGACCACGCCGTCGGCGCCGCCGTCGACCGCGGCGCGGACCGCGGCGCGGATCCGATCCCAGTCAGCCGGCGTCAGCTCGGAGCTGTCGAGGGCCAGCAGGTCGACGGCGTCGACGTCCAGCCCCGAGGTCAGCTCCGCGCCGCTGTAGGCCGGCCGGCGCACCCCGTCGGCCCCCGTGCCGGTCGAGATCGTGCCTCCGGTGGCGATGACGGTGAGCCGGGCCTTCGTGTAAGACACAGTGGCATCATCGCGCACCTTCGGGTTAGGGGATGATGGTGACGTGTCCGACGAACCAACGGGACCGGCCCGGGAGGTGGCCGAACCCGAACCCGCGCCCACCAGGCCCCCGAGGCGGCTGCGCCTGCTGCTGTCGGTCGCGGCGGTGGTGCTGACCCTGGACGTCGTGACCAAGGTGCTGGCCGTCAAGCTGCTGCCCCCCGGCCAGCCGGTGTCGATCATCGGCGACACGGTGACGTGGACCCTGGTGCGCAATTCGGGCGCGGCGTTCTCGATGGCCACCGGCTACACCTGGGTGCTGACGCTGATCGCGACGGGCGTGGTGGTCGGCATCTTCTGGATGGGGCGACGGCTGGTGTCGCCGTGGTGGGCGGTCGGGCTCGGCATGATCCTCGGCGGCGCGATGGGCAACCTGGTCGACCGGTTCTTCCGGGCGCCCGGACCGCTGCGCGGCCACGTCGTCGACTTTCTGTCCGTCGGCTGGTGGCCCGTGTTCAACGTCGCCGACCCCTCGGTGGTCGGCGGTGCCATCCTGCTGGTGGTGCTGTCGGTCTTCGGCTACGACTTCGACACCGTCGGCCGCCGAAAGGCCAACGGGGACGCCGCGGCCCGGCCGAAGGCCGATCAGCACTGATGACGGAGCGTTCGATGCCCGTCCCGGAGGGACTGGCGGGCATGCGCGTGGACGCCGGGCTGTCGCGGCTGCTGGGGCTGTCGCGGACCGCGGCGGCGGCGCTGGCCGAGGACGGCGGCGTGGAACTCGACGGTGTGCAGGCGGGCAAGTCCGATCGGCTGACCGGCGGCGCGTGGCTACACGTGCGCCTGCCCGACGCGCCGGCGCCGCTGGAAAACACGCCCGTCGACATCGAGGGCATGACCATCCTGTATTCCGACGACGACATCGTCGCGGTCGACAAACCGGCGGCGGTGGCCGCGCACGCGTCGGTCGGCTGGACCGGACCAACGGTGCTCGGCGGGCTGGCCGCCGCCGGCTACCGGATCACCACGTCCGGGGTGCCGGAGCGCCAGGGCATCGTGCATCGCCTCGACGTCGGCACCTCCGGCGTGATGGTGGTCGCGCTCTCCGAGCGCGCCTACACCCTGCTCAAGCGGGCGTTCAAGCAGCGCACGGTCGACAAGCGCTACCACGCGCTGGTGCAGGGGCATCCGGATCCGTCCAGCGGGACGATCGACGCGCCGATCGGGCGGCACCGCGGCGGCGAATGGAAGTTCGCGGTGACGAAGGACGGCCGGCACAGCCTCACCCACTACGACACGCTGGAAGCCCACGTCGCCGCCAGCCTGCTCGACGTACACCTGGAGACCGGGCGCACTCATCAAATCCGGGTGCATTTCTCCGCCCTGCACCACCCGTGCTGCGGCGACCTGGTTTACGGCGCCGACCCGAAACTGGCGAAAAGGCTTGGGCTGGAACGGCAATGGCTGCACGCGCGCTCGCTGTCCTTCGCCCACCCGGCGGACGGCCGGCGGATGGAAATCGTCAGCCCCTACCCGCCCGATCTGCAGCACGCGCTCGACGTGCTGCGCGACGAGGGATGACGGATCACCGGGATCAGCCGGGCTTGCGGGCCTCGACCAGCACCCGCGTCGGGTGCGCGACGAAGGACCCGTCGGCCTCGATCTTGTCGTGCAGTTCGGCCAGCCGGTCGCGATAACGCTCGACGGTGAAGTCCGGCACCGTCCACACCACCTTGCGCAGGAAATAGACGACGGCGCCGATGTCGAAGAACTCGGCGCGTAGCCGCTCCATCCGCAGGTCCACCACCTCCAGGCCCGCCGCCTGCACCTGCGCGCGCACGGCGTCAGGGTGGAACTCGGCCCATTTCTCGGGCTGCGGCCCGATGAAGTACTCGACCAGCTCTCCCATGGTGGCGGGCCCGATGTGCTGCGCGAAGTAGCTGCCGCCGGGCCGCAGCACCCGCAGGATCTCGTTCCACCACACCGAGATCGGGTGGCGGGTGGTCACCAGGTCGAACGCCTCGTCGGCGAAGGGCAGCGGCGGCTCGTCCCGGGTGGCCACGAGCACCACGCCCAGCGGATGCAGGCGTTTGGTCGCCAGGGCCGCGTTCGGCGGCCACGTCTCGATCGCCGCCATGGTGGGTGGGAACGGCCCCGCGCCCGCCAACACCTCGCCGCCGCCGGTGTGAATGTCCAGCGCGGCCGACACCGTGGCCAAACGGCCGCTCAGCAGGCGCTGGAAGCCCCAGGACGGTCGTTGTTCCGTCGCGCGGCCGTCGAGCCAGGAGAAGTCCCAGCCGTCAACGCTCACCGAGTCGGCTTCGGCCACCAGATCTTCGAATGTGCGGGGCATGCATTGCATTCTCACCGACGCGTCGATCGGGTGCCATCGCCTCAATCGTCATTGCGGGTGATCACCGAGATTGCCGCCATGGTCGTGATTGGCGCCCAATCGCAGCCGTCACGGCAATCTCGGCGCAGCGGGGGCGCGCCGGACTTAAACCTTGGTGGCCTCCGGGGAGGCGATCTCGGGGGCCAGCGGTGCGATGGCGCCGAGGATTTCGGTGACCGTCGCGGCGGTGACCCCCGCGGCGGCGAGCGCGTCGGCCAGGTGCCCGGCCACCAGGCTGAAGTGGTGCATCGTGATGCCGCGGCCCTGGTGGACCTGTTTCATCGGCGCTCCGGTGTACGGCTCGCGGCCGCCGAGTGCCGCCGCGAAGAACTCGGCCTGTTTGCCCTTGAGGCGGTTCATGTTGGTTCCGGTGAAAAAGCCCGCCAGCTGGCTGTCGGCGAGCACGCGACCGTAGAAGTCCTCGACGACGACTTCGATGGCCTCGTGCCCGCCGATCCGGTCGTAGATCGTGTTCGGCTCTGGTTTGCGGAAGTGGGCCAGCATTTTCATAACGCCGATTGGAGCATTTGGCCGTTGCCCGTCAGTTAGTCAGCGATCACACCCGGATTACCCTGTGTAACAAGCGGATTGCTCTGTGATGGTCACAATTTGGTCAGCTGTGTGAGCAAATCTTCCGCTGCCGGCCGCCCGATGCCCTAGGTTGGTTCTATGACCCACGTCACATTACCCCCCAGGAGCGAGAGCCGATGAATCTGCTTGGCGACTTGACCCACTTGGTGGAAAAGCCCTTCGCGGCGGTCTCCAACATCATCAACACCCCCAACTCGGCCGGGCGATATCGACCGTTCTACTTACGGAATCTGCTGGACGCGGTGCAGGGCCGCACGCTCAACGACGCCGTGGAGGGCTGCACCGTCCTCATCACCGGGGGATCGTCGGGCATCGGCGCCGCCGCCGCCAAGAAGATCGCGGAAGCGGGCGGCGTGGTGGTGCTGGTGGCCCGGACCCGGGAGAACCTGGAGAAGGTCGCCTCGGAGATCGAAGGCGACGGCGGCACCGCCCACGTGTACCCCTGCGACCTGACCGACATGGACGCCATCGCCGCGATGGCCGATCAGGTGCTCGACGACCTCGGCGGCGTCGACATCCTCATCAACAACGCGGGGCGGTCGATTCGGCGCTCGCTGAAGCTGTCGTACGACCGCATCCACGACTACCAGCGGACCATGCAGCTGAACTACCTCGGCGCGGTCCAGCTCATCCTCAAGTTCATCCCCGGCATGCGCGAGCGCGGCTTCGGCCAGATCATCAACGTCTCCTCGGTCGGCGTGCAGACCCGCGCGCCGCGCTTCGGCGCCTACATCGCCAGCAAGGCCGCCCTCGACAGCCTGTGCGACGCGCTGCAGGCCGAAGTCGTCAACGACGACATCAAGTTCACCACCGTGCACATGGCGCTGGTGCGCACGCCGATGATCAGCCCGACCACCATGTACGACAAGTTCCCCGCGCTGACGCCCGACCAGGCGGCCGGCGTGATCACCGATGCGATCGTGCACCGGCCGCGGCGGGCGAGCTCGCCGTTCGGGCAGTTCGCCGCCGTCGCCGACGCCGTCAACCCGGCGGTGATGGACCGCGTGCGCAACCGCGCCTTCGCCATGTTCAAGGACTCCGACGCGGCCAAGGGCGGCGAATCACCCAGTGACGCAGAGCCTTTCGACAAGCGGAGCGAGACGTTTGTCCGCGCGACCAGAGGGATACATTGGTGACACGATGAGTCTTCCGAAACCTGACACCGACACCACCGTCGTCATCACCGGGGCCTCCTCGGGCATCGGCGCCGAACTGGCCCGCGGCCTGGCCCGCCGCGGCTTTCCGCTGTTGCTGGTCGCGCGGCGCCGCGACCGCCTGGACGACCTCGCCAACGAGGTCGGCCAGGAGTACTCGGTGGCCGTCGAGGTCTTGCCGCTGGACCTCAGCGATGCCAAGGGCCGCGCGAAGCTCGCGGACCGGCTGCGCAACGAGCCGATCGCCGGGCTGTGCAACAGCGCGGGTTTCGGCACCAGCGGGGTCTTCCACGAGTTGCCGCTCGACCGCGAAAGCGAAGAGGTCACCCTCAACGCGCTCACCCTGATGGAGCTCACCCATGCCGCCCTGCCGGGCATGGTCGAGCGCGGCGCCGGCGCCGTGATGAACATTGCCTCGATCGCCGGGTTCCAGCCGTTGCCGTACATGGCGGTGTATTCGGCCACCAAGGCCTTCGTGCAGACGTTCTCCGAAGCCATCCACGAGGAGCTGCACGGCACGGGGGTGTCGGTCACCGTCCTGTGTCCGGGCCCGGTGCCCACCGAGTGGGCCGAGATCGCCAACGCCGAGCGGTTCAGCATCCCGGTGGCGCAGGTCTCGCCGCACGACGTCGCCGAGGCCGCCATCGGTGGGATGCTCGCCGGCAAGCGCAGCGTCGTGCCCGGCATCGTGCCCAAGGTCGTCAGCACCGGCGGCCGGTTCGTGCCACGCACCTTGTTGCTGCCCGGGCTTCGGATCGGCAACCGATTCCGCGGCGGCCCCAGCCACTAGCGCAGGTGCGGGCCGGCTAACGCCTGCTGTATCTGCGCCGCAGATACCAGTAGAGGACCCCGCCCGCCGCGATCAGCGCCAACCCCCCGGCGATGAAACAGATATCGAGGGCCACGTTCGGCGGCTGGTAGGCACGGCCGCCACGCACGTGAACGTCCAGCTGCGATCCGACTGCCGGGGGATCTTGGTAAACCTTGTCCCAGCCTCCGCCCCACTTCTCCAGCGGGTACAACTGGCCGGTCCGCGACGCCCCGCCGACGGTCCACCTGGCGTCGCAGCGGAATTCGTGCCCGTGCGGGACGCAGCCGACGACGGTCGCCCTCGCCGGCGTGCCCGGATCCAAGGCCTCGGGCAACACGCCCTGCTCGGCCACGCGCAGTCCGGCCAGCCCAACCAGCATGGCGAAGGCGACGCCGATCCAGGCCAGGACCCCGGCGCGCTTGCGGCGCGCGGGGGGCGGGTCCGCAACCGCTGTGGGTGGCTCTTGGCCGGGCCGGGCGGCCACCAGCAAATCGTGTTGCCTCCTGCCGACGATGAGCAGGGCGAACCCGATGACGTAAAAGGCCAGACACCACCAGTAGCGCGACCAGTCGAGCATCGCGGGGAAGCCCGCGCAGAAGAGGAGAAAACCGCCGGCCATCATCAGCCATGCCTTCGTCATGCGTATCTCCGTTCGCCGGCCCGACTGTAAGGACGACTGCTTGCGAAATTCTTACAGCGCCCGTTGCCCTTGCGAACCGGCCGCGCCTTGACGTAGGAGAGAACCATGGCCGCCGTTGAGATGACCGCCGACATGCCGATGGCCCCGCAGGAGATGTGGGAGCACGTTTCGGACCTTTCGGAATTGGGCGAATGGCTGGTCATGCACGAGGCGTGGCGCAGCGAGCTGCCCGACGAGATCACCGAGGGCACTCAGGTCGTCGGCGTGGCGCGTTCCAAGGGCCTGCGCAACCGGGTGACCTGGACGGTGACGAGGTGGGACCCTCCGCACGAGGTGGCGATGTCGGGATCGGGCAAGGGCGGAGCGAAGTACGCCGTCACGCTCTCCGTGCGGGCCGCCGACGGCGGGTCGACGCTGGGCCTGCGCCTCGAGCTGGGCGGGCGCGCGCTGTTCGGCCCCGTGGGCTCGGCCGCGGCCCGCGCGGTCAGGGGAGACGTGGAGAAGTCGCTGAAGCAGTTTGTCGAGCGGTACGGCTAGGCATCACCGCGGTGTCGTCGTCCTCCCACAGCAGCAGCTGACGCACCGCCGCCCGCGAGCCGTAGGGCTGCAGCATCGTGCTGGCCGGGCGTGGGCGCACCCGTTGCGGCCACCAGAACCAGCGCCCGAGAAGCGTTGCGACGGACGGTGTCATGAAGGAACGCACGATCAACGTGTCGAACAACAGCCCGAGGCCGATGGTGGTGCCGATCTGGCCGAGCACCTGAAAACCGCTGAACACGAACGCGCACATGGTGACCGCGAAGACCAGGCCGGCGGAGGTGACCACCGAGCCGGACCCGGCCATCGAGCGGATGATGCCGGTCTTGAGGCCGGCGTGGATCTCCTCCTTGAATCGGGAGATCAACAGCAGGTTGTAGTCGGATCCGACCGCCAGGAGCAGGATCACGGCCAGCGCCAGCACGACCCAATACAGTTTGATGCCGAACAGGTACTGCCACACCAGCACCGACAGCCCGAACGAGGCGCCCAGCGAAAGGGCCACCGTCCCAACGATTACCAGCGCCGCGACCAGGCTGCGCGTGATGATCAGCATGATCAGCAGGATGAGCGCCAGCGCGGCGAATCCCACGATGAACAGGTCGTACTTGGCGCCGTCCTGGATGTCCTTGTACGTCGCCGCCGTGCCGCCGACGTAGATCTTGGCGTCGGCCATCGGCGTGCCCTTCAGGGCCTCGTGCGCGGCGTTGACGATCGGGTCGATGTGTGAGATGCCTTGCGGCGTAGCGGGATCGCCGTCATGGGTGACGATCATCCGGGCCGCCTTGCCGTCGGGGGAGAGGAACAGTTTCAGCCCCCGCTTGAAGTCGGGGTTGTTGAACACCTCGGGGGGCAGGTAGAAGCTGTCGTCGTTCTTCGCGGTGTCGAAGGCCTGCCCCAGCGCCGTCGCGTTGTCGATCGCGTCTTGCGTCTGGGCGTTGATGCCGGCCTGGGTGGCGTGGCTCGCCAGGGCCAGTTGACGGTTGGTCTCCTGGCTGTCGATTTGGGGCGGTATCAGCGCCACCAGTTTCGGCTGCAGTTCGTCGAGCTTGTCCAGGGTGGCCGTGAGGTTCTCGAACTTCTCCGTGAGCTGGTCGACGCCGTCGAGCGCGTCCAGGACCGAGCGGATCGCCCAACAGGCGGGGATGTCGAAGCAGTGCCTCTCCCAATAGAAATAGCTGCGAATCGGCCGGAAGAAGTCGTCGAAGTTCGCGATCTTGTCGCGCAGGTCCCGGATCGTGTCGACGGTGTCGTGAAAGCTCTGCGTCTCGCTGTGGGTGGCGGCGGCGAGCTGCTGCTGCAGGGCGTACTGCTGCTTGAGGATGTTGATCGTCTTCGCCAGCTCGCCGGCCTGGGTGAGCAGGTCGTTGGCGCGATCCCGTTGATACGTCAGGTTTTCCTGCTGGGCGGCGCTCTGATTGCTGATCACGAACGCGAGCGAGCTGTGCACGAGCGGGGTCCCCAACGGCCTGGTGATGGTTTGCACCTGGGCGATGCCGGGGACGTGGAACACCGCCTTGGCTACCCGGTCCAGGATCAGCATGTCGGCCGGGTCACGCATGTCGTGATCCGTTTCGACCATGAGCAATTCGGGCTCCAGCCGGGCGCGGGAGAAGTGCCGCTCGGCGGCGGTGTAACCGATGTTGGCGGGGGCGCTGGTGGGCATGTAGGGCCGGGTGTCGTAGCTCGTCTTGTACCCGGGCAGCGCGAGCAGGCCCACGAGGGCCAGCGCGCATGCGGCGGTGAGCACGGGGGCGGGCCAGCGGACGATGGCGGTGCCGATCCGCCGCCATCCGCGGGTTCGCATCGCGCGTTTCGGCTCGAAGACGCCCAGGGCGGAGCCCAGGGTGAGCACCGCCGGGCCCAGGGTGAGCGAGGCGAAGAGCGCCACGAGGATGCCGAGAGCGGCTGGGATGCCCAGGCTTTGGAAGTAGGGCAGCCGGGTGAAGCTCAGACAAAAGACCGCGCCGGCCACCGTCAGCCCCGAGCCCAGGACGATGTGGGCCGTTCCGTGGTACATGGTGTGGTAGGCGGTCTCTTTCTCCTCGCCGCCCCCGCGCGCCTCCTGATAGCGGCCGACGAAAAATATCGCGTAGTCCGTTCCGGCGGCGATCACCAGCAACGTGAGCAGGTTCGTCGCGTACGTCGACAACCCGATGATCCCCGCGTTCCCCAGGAAGGCGACGATCCCTCGGGCGGCGGACATTTCGATCAGCACGGTGAAAAGCACGAGCAGCATCGTGAAGACGGAGCGGTAGACGAACAGCAACATCACCGCGATCACCCCGACGGTGATCGCGGTGACCTTGGCGGTGCCCTTGCTACCGATGTCGAACTGATCGGAGATGAGCGGCGCCGCGCCGGTCACATAGACCCTGACACCGGGCGGCGGCTGCATGTGCTCGACGATGTCGCGGACGGCGCCGACGCCCTCGTTGGCCAGCGCCGAGCCCTGATTGCCCGCGAGGAACAGCTGGACGTAGGCCGCCTTGCCGTCGTTGCTCTGCGACCCCGCCGCGGTCAGCGTGTCGCCCCAGAAGTCCTGAATGTGCTCGACGTGCTTCTTGTCCTGCTCGAGCTTGCGGAGCATCGCGTCGTAGAACTTGTGCGCGTCGGCTCCGAGCGGCTTGTCGCCTTCCAGGACGATCATCGCCTGGCTGTCGGTATCGAATTCCTGAAACTTCTGGCCGATGCGCTTGATCGCCTTCAGCGACGGCGCATCCGGGGAGTTCAGCGCCACGTTGTGGGTTTTGCCCACCTCTTCCAGCTGCGGCACCGCGATGTTGGTGATCGCGGCGAGCGCGATCCAGAACAGCAGGATCGGCAGCGCGAGCCGGCGGATGATGTGCGGCACGCGGGGCCGCGTCTCTTGGTGGTTGCTCATCCCGACTTATCCAGGCAGAAGGTGTAGGCGTCGACTTGGTTCACGGTGCGTTCGTCCTTGACCTCACCGTTGACGGTGATCCGGCAGCCCAGGGTGTTCCCGGTGCCCTGCGCCACCACGTTGCCGATCACCGCGGGCTCGGTCGAGGTGATGGTGTACGACCAGGGGAGTGGCGCGTTCTTGACTTGCTGCGGTTGCGCGTTGACGTCGAGGTAGTTGATGGTCGCCACGGCGCCCGGCGCGCCGAAGACCTCGAGGACCACCTTCTTGGGGTTGAACGGGACGATTTCGTTGGCCAGGCCGCTGTTGGCCGAGACGTTGGAGTGGGAGCCGAAGATTCCGTGCAGGCGGTAGATGGCGAACCCCGTGAGCGCGACGACGAGCACCGCCACCAGCGGAATCCATCCCCGTCTGACGAGGGACATGATCGAAATCCCCTTCACCCGTTGGACTCTCGATGCTCAGGCGCCACGGTCACGCTGCCCTGTGAGCGCGATCGTTGGGTATGACCCTACGGTACTGATCAGTACTGCACAAGAGACGTGACCGTACACTTCTCCGGTCATCTATCAACTGGCCTGATATCCGCTGGATCGGGTAAGTCCGGGAATGATGAAGCCGTCCACCAGGGCTTGCACGGTGCGACGCGTGGGCGGCTCGCCGGGGATGATCGAGCGGAAGATCAGGTATCCGGGCAACAGGTCCCAGAGCTCGTCGGTGATTGCCGCCTCGTCGATTTCGCCGCGGTCAACGGCCTGCCTCAGGATGTACTGGATGGTGGCCTTGCGCTGATCGAGGAATTGGTGCTGCATGGCGTCCCGGAGGGCGGGGTCGCGCGACACCTCGACGAGGACCGCGCGGATGGTGCCGGCGTTCAGGTGGCCCTGCCGGCAGATGTTCTCGCCGATCTGCAGCAGGTCCCCGCGCAACGTGCCGGTTTCGGGCGGGACCGCGACCTGGCAGATGCCCTCGATGAAGGCGGCCAGCACCAGTTCGGCCTTCGACGGCCAGCGCCGGTACACCGTGGCCTTGCTGGCCCGGGCTTCGCTGGCCACGGCGTCGATCGTCAACCCGTCGTAACCGTGCTCTTGCAACAGCCGCAACGTCACCGCGAGCAGCTCGGCCTCGCGCGGCGACCACGGCGCCGGACCCGCGAACCGGTCGGCAGTCTGGGTCATGCGCCCACCTTAGATCCGCGGCGACCGATTGCGTGAGTTAAAGACACACTCGCGACACGCCGGGGTTGCGTCGGTGGTCGGTCATAGACTGGCGTCCCTATGAACCATTCCTTCGTGCACCTGCATAACCACACCGAGTACTCGATGCTGGACGGTGCCGCGAAGATCGCGCCGATGCTCGCCGAGGTCGAGCGGCTCCAGATGCCCGCGGTCGGGATGACCGACCACGGCAACATGTTTGGGGCCAGCGAGTTCTACAACGAGGCGACCAAGGCCGGGATCAAGCCCATCATCGGGGTGGAGGCGTACATCGCGCCGGGCTCACGCTTCGACACCCGCCGCGTCACCTGGGGCGATCCCAGCCAAAAGGCCGACGACGTGTCCGGCAGCGGTTCCTACACGCACCTGACGATGGTGGCCGAGAACGCCACCGGCCTGCGCAACCTGTTCAAGCTGTCCTCGCTCGCGTCCTTCGAGGGCCAGCTGAGCAAGTGGTCGCGGATGGACGCCGAGCTCATCGCCGAACACGCCGAGGGCATCATCATCACCACCGGCTGCCCGTCGGGCGAGGTGCAGACCCGGCTGCGCCTCGGACACGACCGCGAGGCGCTGGAGTCGGCCGCCAAGTGGCGCGAGATCGTCGGGCCGGACAACTACTTCCTCGAGCTGATGGACCATGGGCTGTCCATCGAACGGCGGGTCCGCGAGGGGCTGCTGGATATCGGCCGCAAGCTCGGCATCCCGCCGTTGGCGACCAACGATTGCCACTACGTGACCCGCGACGCCGCCCACAACCACGAGGCGCTGCTGTGCGTGCAGACGGGTAAGACGCTGTCGGACCCCAACCGGTTCAAGTTCGACGGCGACGGCTACTACCTGAAGTCGGCCGCCGAGATGCGCCAGATCTGGGACGACGAGGTGCCCGGCGCCTGCGATTCGACGCTGTTGATCGCCGAGCG
Source organism: Mycobacterium sp. 1081908.1 (assembly GCF_001673535.1). Classification (GTDB taxonomy): domain Bacteria; phylum Actinomycetota; class Actinomycetes; order Mycobacteriales; family Mycobacteriaceae; genus Mycobacterium. The sequence goes on from NZ_LZLY01000158.1 coordinate 64,625, forward strand.
CGTCCAGCCCTACGACGAGGTGTGGGCGCCGCGCGACCGGATGCCGGTCTTCCCGGTGCCGGATGGGCACGACCAGGCGTCCTGGCTGCGCCATGAGGTGGACGCCGGGCTGGCCCGGCGGTTTCCCGCGGGCCCACCGGACGGCTACCAGCAGCGGGCGGCCTACGAGATCGGGGTCATCTGCGACAAGGGCTTCCCGTCGTACTTCCTCATCGTCGCCGACCTGATCAACTACGCGCGGTCGGTCGGCATCCGGGTCGGGCCCGGCCGGGGCTCGGCCGCCGGATCCCTGGTCGCCTACGCGCTGGGCATCACCGACATCGACCCGATCCCGCACGGGCTACTGTTCGAGCGGTTCCTCAACCCCGAGCGCACCTCGATGCCCGACATCGACATCGACTTCGACGACCGCCGCCGCGGCGAGATGGTGCGCTACGCCGCCGACAAGTGGGGCTCGGACCGGGTGGCCCAGGTGATCACGTTCGGCACCATCAAAACCAAAGCGGCGCTGAAGGATTCGGCGCGGATCCACTACGGCCAGCCGGGCTTCGCCATCGCCGACCGGATCACCAAGGCGCTGCCGCCGGCGATCATGGCCAAGGACATCCCGCTGTCGGGCATCACCGACCCGAACCACGAGCGCTACAAGGAGGCCGCCGAGGTCCGCGGCCTGATCGAAACCGACCCGGACGTCCGCACCATCTACCAGACCGCGCGCGGCCTGGAGGGCCTGATCCGCAACGCGGGCGTGCACGCCTGCGCGGTGATCATGAGCAGCGAGCCGCTGACGGAGGCGATCCCGCTGTGGAAGCGGCCGCAGGACGGGGCCATCATCACCGGCTGGGACTACCCGTCGTGTGAGGCCATCGGCCTGCTGAAGATGGACTTCCTGGGGCTGCGCAACCTGACGATCATCGGCGACGCGATCGAGAACATCAAGGCCAACAAGGGAATTGACCTCGACCTGGAATCCGTGCCGCTGGACGACAAGGCCACCTACGAGCTGCTGGGCCGCGGCGACACGCTCGGGGTGTTCCAGCTCGACGGCGGGCCCATGCGCGATCTGCTGCGCCGCATGCAGCCGACCGGGTTCGAAGACGTCGTCGCCGTCATCGCCCTGTACCGGCCCGGGCCGATGGGCATGAACGCCCACAACGACTACGCCGACCGCAAGAACGGGCGCCAGGCGATCAAACCCATCCACCCCGAGCTCGAGGAACCGCTGCGCGAGATCCTCGCCGAGACCTACGGCCTGATCGTGTATCAGGAGCAGATCATGCGCATCGCGCAGAAGGTGGCCAGCTACTCGCTGGCCCGAGCGGACATACTGCGTAAGGCGATGGGCAAGAAGAAGCGCGAGGTCCTGGAGAAGGAGTTCGAGGGCTTCTCCGACGGCATGAAGGCCAACGGGTTTTCCGCCGGCGCCATCAAGGCGTTGTGGGACACCATCCTTCCGTTCGCCGACTACGCGTTCAACAAGTCGCACGCCGCGGGCTACGGCCTGGTCTCCTACTGGACCGCCTACCTCAAGGCCAACTATCCCGCCGAGTACATGGCGGGGCTGCTGACCTCGGTGGGCGACGACAAGGACAAGGCGGCGGTCTACCTCGCCGACTGCCGCAAGCTGGGCATCACCGTGCTGCCGCCGGACGTCAACGAATCCGGCCTGAACTTCGCGTCGGTGGGCGCCGACATCCGCTACGGGCTGGGCGCGGTGCGCAACGTCGGCGCCAACGTGGTGAGCTCGCTGATCAGCACCCGCGGCGAGAAGGGCAAGTTCACCGACTTCTCGGACTACCTCAACAAGATCGACGTCTCGGCGTGCAACAAGAAGGTCACCGAGTCGCTGATCAAGGCCGGCGCGTTCGATTCGCTCGGCCACGCCCGCAAGGGCCTGTTCCTGGTCCACACCGACGCCGTCGACTCCGTGCTGGGCACCAAGAAGGCCGAGGCAATGGGGCAGTTCGACCTCTTCGGGGGCGGAGACGCCGGCACCACCGACTCCGTGTTCACCATCAAGGTTCCCGACGACGAGTGGGAGGACAAGCACAAGCTGGCCCTCGAGCGAGAGATGCTGGGGCTGTACGTCTCCGGGCACCCGCTCAACCGGGTGGCGCACCTGCTGACCGCGCAGGTTGACACCGCGATCCCGGCGATCCTCGACGGCGACGTCCCCAACGACACCCAGGTGCGCGTGGGCGGCATCCTGGCGTCGGTGAACCGGCGGGTCAACAAGAACGGAATGCCCTGGGCCTCGGCGCAATTGGAGGACCTCACCGGTGGCATCGAGGTGATGTTCTTCCCGCATGCGTACTCCAGCTTCGGCGCCGACATCGTCGACGATGCCGTGGTGTTGATCAACGCCAAGGTCGCGATCCGCGACGACCGTATCGCGTTGATCGCCAACGAGCTTGTGGTGCCGGACTTTTCCAACGCCCAGCCGGACCGACCGCTGGCGGTCAGCATGCCGACGCGCCAGTGCACCTTCGACAAGGTCAGCGCGCTCAAGCAGGTGCTGGCCCGCCACCCCGGGACCTCGCAGGTGCACCTGCGGTTGATCAGCGGGGACCGGATCACCACGCTCGAGCTGGACGCCTCGCTGCGGGTGACGCCGTCGCCGGCGCTGATGGGCGACCTCAAGGAGCTGCTCGGCCCGGGCTGCCTGGGTCTCTAGCTATCGAGCGTGCGGCTGGCCGCACACTCGCGCCCGAGCGTGCGGCTGGCCGCACGTTCGGTGGTGGCCGACTGACACACCCGCCGCTTCAACCGGATGACTACTCCTAATCGTCCGACAAGGAGAACGCGGTGCGCAGCGCCTCGATGGCTTCGGGTTCACCGTCGAATTTGATTCGCCGCAGTGCCGCCTTGCTGATGGCTTCGGTGGAGCCGAGTCGCGCGGTCGCGAGATCCGCGGCGCTCGCGGTCACCGTCACGTCCGGTTCGCCTGCGGCGGCCGTGAGATGACCCTGATCCACCGCGACTTCGAACCGCCGGCCGTCGATGTCGATACGGTAGGCCGCCGTCAACCCAGCGGCCCTGATCGGGTCGAAAGGGACCACGATCAACGCGAGAAATCCAGTCAGCGGCGAGACCGGGCCACCGTCCACGCAGTCAAGGCGATCCAGGCCGAACCGGGCGAGGCTCTGCAGGACAGGTAGCACCCGCTGCCAGCCGGCGTCGCTGAGCGTGTAGACCGTGCGCGCAATCGGCGGCGGGAACTCGGCGCGATCCACCAACCCCGCTTTTTCCAGTTCCTTGAGTCGCTCGGCCAGCAGGTTGGTCGCAATGCCCGGCAGTTCGGCGCGCAGATCGCTGTAGCGGCGTGGCCCGGCGAGCAACTCACGCAGGATGAGCAGCGTCCAGCGCTCACCGAGCATGTCGAGGCTCCTGGCGATCGGGCAGTTCTGGCGGTAGCTCTTGCGGGCGCCCACAAAGCGTTTCTACCAGCAGAAGAACTGTTTCTCAACTTAGTACTTGATTAACTAGTCTATAAAGTTTAAAATTATGTCCAGCTACCCACCGTGTTGAGGGTGACCGATCCAAATTTGGGAGGGAACCGTGACGCCGTCTGTTGCCAGCCGCGCCGGCACCCGCATCGTCACTCACCAGGTGAATCGCCTGGTGGTCGACTGCGACAGCGGCTTTGACGATCTGTGCCGACGGTACGAGGCACTTGTCCCCGATATCGGGTCGGACGAACTGAGGGCCCTGCTGAAAAAGGGTGACCTGGACGAAGTGGTGCGCTACACGGCAAAGCGCACACCGCATACGTTTGCCCGGTTTTGGTCCTTGGATCCCACACCGATGATGCGGCTACTGGGGCACACGACCCGAGTGATGACCTACATGATGGGCAATAACGTGGTGGTGGAGACGATGTATCGCCACAATCCCGCGGTCATGCTCTATGCGCCGCTGCGCACCGCCATCTATGAGGATTCTTCCGGCGCAACCCATTTCAGCATCGACCAACCCTCGACACGGTTCGCCAGCTTTGGAGATCCCCGCATCACCGAGGTGGGCCGGCTGCTCGACGCCAAGCTCGCCGAGTTGCTGTCGCTGCTCAGGCTGCCGGTGCCCGCCGAACTCGAGCAAGGCCGGCATCATGGCTGAATCGACCGAACGATTCCTCGATTACGACGGCACTCAATTGTTTGTGCGCGACCATCCGGGCCGCGCTCCGGCGATCGTCGCGATGCACGGATTTCCCGACGATTCACGTATCTACAACCGGCTCATCGGTCCACTCGACCCGCAGCGAGTGGTGACGTTCGACTGGATCGGCTACGGGCGATCAAGCCGGCGCGATTCTAAAAAATCGAGCGCCATCAGCCGTCAAGAAGAGCTCCTGGCCCTCTGCGACGCCCTGCAACTCGAGCAGGCGGTGCTGGTCGGACACGACGCATCGGGACCCGAAGCCATCGAATTCGCGTTGGGCCACCCGGAACGCGTCGCCCGGCTGGTGTTGCTGAACACGTATTACGGGCGGCAGCCGAATCTCCGGTTACCCGAAATGATCGCTCTGATGGCCGATCCCGCGTTGACGCCGTTGACCGACGCTCTCGTTGACGACCCCGACCAGCGGCTGTGGCTGTTGGCCTACACCGGCCGTCGCTTCGGCATCGATAGGAGCCTTCCCCCCGACGGCATCGGCGTCAGCTCGATCGTGCCGCAGTTTTTCGGCGACGACAGCCAGCCGGATGCGCTCGCCGAAATCCGGTCATGGACCGGCGGTCTTCCCGCGGCCCTGGACCGGCAGGACGCCGTGATCGCATCGGCCCGGCTGCAGACCGTCCAAGTGCCGGTGTCGGTGATATTCGGCCGCGATGATCCGAACCTGACCCCTGATGTGGCACAACACATCTGCGCTCTATTCACGAACTCGGAACTGCACCTGATCGACCGCGCATCTCACTGGCCGCAATGGGATCAACCCAACGAGGTCGCCGATCTCATCAAGCGATCCATTCCCACGCCCGTGTAACACCCCTCAATCGTCAAGGAGACACCTATGAGCAGCGAACTTCTCGACAGTGTGCTGGACGCCCACGGCGGGCTGGCGAACTGGGACCACGTCGACACGGTCACCGCCGAGATCGCGGTCGGAGGGCCGTTTTGGGCCCCCCGGGGCTGGCCGGACCTGGCGCCCACGCTCACGATCTCGATGGATGCCCACCGCGAACACATCACGACCACACCTTTTCCCGGGCCTGATCAGTGTGCAGTGTTCGACGTGGAACCAGAATTGCTCGCCATTCGAGCCACCGGCGGCGAGGTCGTTGACGAGCGCACCGACCCGCGGCCGAGCTTTCCGCCGTTTGACCTGCAGACCACCAAGTGGGACGCGATCCAAATCGCTTACTTCACCAGCGCTGCAAACTGGAACTACTTCACCCAGCCGTTCAGCCTCACCTACCCCGGCGTGCAGGCCAGCGAAATCCAGCCGTGGCGCGAAGGGGACGAAACGTGGCGGCGCCTCGCCGTGCACTTTCCGCCGAACATGCCCAACCACAATCCCGATCAGGTTTTCTACTACGACGAACACTTCATGCTGCGACGGATGGACTACGCCGCCGATGCGACCGGCAATGCTCCCGTCGCGCACTACGCCGACGACTACAAGACGTTCGACGACTTCGTCTTCCCAACCCGCCGCCGCATCTACCGGCGCGGCGACGATGGCACCGCCGACCAACGCCTCGCGATCATCACCGTCGATGTTTCCTCGGTCCGCGTCCAATAAGTGCCTCGAGCAACATGCTCTCGCATCCGCCCGCGCCGGCACGCTATGTTCGCAGCGATCACGACAACCTCAGCGCCGCCTGGTGGTCGTGGGTCGGGATGATCGTCACCGCCCGGCGCGCCAGGTGCAGCCGCTGCAGCGTCTGGAAGGTCTCGTCGCGATCCACGTCGACCAAAGCGCCGGGGTAGCTTGACTTTTGGCGGACCTTCTCGATTTGCAGTTGGTGCCAGGCGGCGTCGCCGGCGATCAGGATCCAGCCCCGGGCGGTGTGGGCGAGCACGCCGACGCTGCCCGGGGTGTGGCCGGCCAAGTCCACCAGCAGGACGGAGTTGTCGCCGAAGAGGTCGTGGCTCGCGGCGAACGTCAGCACCGACGGACCGTCCAGGTCGTATTCGGTGAGGGGCCGATCGCGCAGCGAATCCCGCACCCCGCCCACCGGCGCGACAGGGCCGCCGCTGATCCACTGGAATTCCTTGCGGTGCAGGCGCACCGGAAGGCCCGGCATGTCCAGCAGCCCCGACACGTGGTCCCAATGCGCGTGGGTGGGCAAGGCGAAATCCAGTCGCGGCGTTTCGGGCAGCCGCGCGAGCGCCGTCACGGTGGGCATGGTGTCCGCGGGCGGCTTGACCGCGACACGCAGCACCGCGGGCAGTTGGGCGATCGCCCTTCGCTCGACGTCGGTGCAGACGGCGGGATCGACGATGAAGGTGGCCTCCGGGTGGGTCACGACGAACGACGTCAGCGAGTTGTCCACGCGCGCGGGGCGAAACGCGCCCTCGACGATCGCGGGCGTCGGCACCGGGCGCGGCACCTGGGGTAGCGCGGTCACCGACACGGTGCGGCGGGGATTCGGCAATCCCGCGTCGGCGATGCTGCGCATGAACCGCGCGTCGGGGCGCCGGGGCCGCACCATGCCCCGGACGAGTCCGGCTGCGGCGCTGCAGCATTGGAGGACGGTGGGGGAGCGGACCGGGTCGGGCACCCCGGCCTTCGTGGCGGTCATGGCAGCTCCACCCGCACGATCGCGCTGTCGGCCCACACGCGACGGTCGCGGGCGCGGTGCAGCTTTTCGCGGAGCGACAGGCCCTGGTGGACGTTGGTCACGCCCGGAATCTTGATCAGCGGGACGACGTTCCACTGCCAGCCATAGCGCTTGTGCAGGACGCGGTTGGCCCGCTCGGCGTCCGCGCCCGACAGGATCGTCGCCCGGCCGGCCAGCGTCGACGCGCCCGGGCGCACGCGGCCCCGGTAGTCGCAGGCGGCGAGTTCGACGTCGCGGCGCGCCGCCAGCCGCCGGGTCTTCGGCCCCACCTTGGTCCGGAACACCAGCCCCTCGCCGTCCAGCCCGAACCAGATCGGGGTGTCGACCGGCGTTCCGTCGCGGCGGAAGGACCGGAGCAGGAGGTAGCGAGCGTGGCTCAGCTCGTCGAGCGCTGGAGTATGCATGCCCCCAGTCAACGACTTAGAGTTAGCTCTAAGTCAAGCATCGAGTTTCGGGAGGCGGCGATGGCCCCAAGCCTGACGATCGGGGAGGTGGCGCGCCGGGCGGGGGTGGCGGCCACCACGCTGCGCTATTACGAGCAGATCGGCCTGGTTTCGGCGCCGGCGCGGCTGGGTGGCCAGCGCCGCTACGACGATTCGGTGCTGGCGCGGCTCGAGGTGATCCGCCTGTGCAAGTCCGCCGGATTTGCGCTGGAAGAGATCCAGCTGCTGTTCGCCGACGACGCACCCGGGCGGCCCGCCAGCCGGGCCCTGGCCGAGGCCAAGCTGGCCGAGATCGACGCGCAGCTGGAGTCGCTGGCCCGCGCTCGCGCCGTCATCGAGTGGGGGATGCGCTGCACGTGCCCCTCGATCGACGCCTGCACCTGCGGGATTCACACCGCGCCGCCGGTGCCGTACGCGATCTAGGAGGAGCCGCAATGACCCACTCGCACCCGATCGCCGTGCAGAACTTCTCCCACATCTGCGTCGGCGTCTCCGACATCGAGGCGTCGCGCGAGTTCTACACCGCGGTGCTGGGCATGGACGTCGTGTTCGACGTCGAGCTGGCCGGCGCCGGATTGGACTCGGTGACCGGCGGGGCGGCGCAGCAGGGTCGCATGATCGGCGGCCTGATCGGTGCCGCCATGGTCGAGCTGCTGTCGTTGGGGGACGTGCCCGAGTCCCCGAGCGGCCCGCACCTGGGCTACACGAACATGTCGTTCCGGGTCGACGATCTCGACGCCACCTACGACACCGTCCGGCGCCACCATCCCGACGTCCGGGCCGAGCCGCCCGTCGACATCGGCGGGGTGCGGATGTTCTTCATCTACGATCCCGACGGCACCCCCATCGAACTGCTCGAATTGCCCGGCGGCGCGACGAGCACGGTGCAGCTCTGGCGACCGGATGCCCGGTGATGTGTTCCGCGCCATTGGCCACGGACGTACGCTCACCGAATGACGACAACCGAAGGCCCGGCCACCCTCTGTGAGGCGTTCCAGCGCACCGCGACGATCGAGCCGGATGCCGTCGCGCTGAGGACCCCCGGCGAGACCCAGACGCTGACCTGGCGCGAGCTCGCGGAGCAGGTGCGCAAGGTCGCGGCCGGCCTGGCGGGACTGGGGGTGGGGCCGGGCGACACGGTGTCGCTGATGATGGCCAACCGGGTCGAGTTCTACCCATTGGAGATCGGCGCCCAACACCTTGGCGCCGTTTCGTTTTCGGTGTACAACACGCTGCCCGCCGAGCAGCTGACCTACCTGTTCGACAACGCCGGCACCAAGGTCGCGATCTGCGAGGAGCAGTACGTCGACCGCATTCGCGCCAGCGGCGCCCCCATCGAGCACATCGTCTGCATCGACGGTTCGCCGCCGGGCACCATCTCGCTCGACGACCTGTATGCCGCCGCGCGCGCGGATTTCGATTTCGAATCCACCTGGCGCGCGGTGCAACCCGACGACGTCGTCACGCTCATCTACACGTCCGGGACCACCGGGAACCCCAAGGGCGTGGAGATGACGCACGCCAATCTGCTGTTCGAGATGTTCGCCCTCAACTCGGTACTGCCGACCCAATTCGGCGACCGCGGCACGTCGTTCCTCCCGACGGCGCACATCGCCGACCGGGTAATGGCGCTGTACGGCCTGGAGGTGAACGGCACCCAGGTCACCGTAGTCTCCGACGCGCGCGCGATCGCCGCCGCGCTACCCGACGTGCGGCCCACCGTGTGGGGCGCGGTGCCGCGCGTTTGGGAAAAGCTCAAGGCCGCAATCGAATTCGCCGTCAGCCACGAGACCGACGAGGTCAAGCGGCAGGCGTTGCAGTGGGCGATGTCGGTGGCCGCCCGCCGGGCCGCGGCCCTGGTGGCCGGCGAGGAGATGCCGGACGAACTGGCCGCCGAGTGGACCAAGGCCGACGAACTGGTGTTGTCAAAGCTGCGGGAGCGGCTGGGCTTCGGGGAACTCCGCTGGGCGGTGTCCGGTGCGGCGCCGATTCCCATCGAGACGCTGGCCTTCTTCCTCAGCATCGGCATTCCGATCGCCGAGGTCTGGGGCATGTCGGAGCTGAGTTGCGTGGCGACCGTGAGCAATCCGCGCGACGCCCGGCTCGGCACGGTCGGCAAGTTGCTTCCCGGCCTGGAGGGCAAGATCGCCGACGACGGCGAGTTCCTGGTCCGCGGCCCGCTGGTGATGAAGGGCTACCGAAAGGAACCCGCCAAGACCGCCGAAGCGATCGACGAGGACGGTTGGCTGCACACCGGTGACATCTTCGAGGTCGACGCCGACGGGTTTATGCGGGTGGTCGACCGCAAGAAGGAGTTGATCATCAATGCGGCCGGAAAGAACATGTCGCCGGCCAACATCGAGAACACCGTCCTGGCCGCCTGCCCGATGGTCGGCGTGATGATCACGATCGGGGACGGCCGACCGTACAACGCCGCACTGATGGTCTTTGACGCCGACTCGGTCGGCCCCTACGCGGCCCAGCATGGGCTGGACGATGCGTCTCCGTCCGCGTTGGCGAACCATCCGGACGTCATCGCCCAGATCGCCGCGGGCGTGGCCGAGGGCAACGCCAAACTGTCTCGGGTGGAACAGATCAAGCGCTTCCGGGTGCTGCCCACCCTGTGGGAGCCGGGCGGGGACGAGATCACGCTCACGATGAAGCTCAAGCGCAAGCCGATCATGGCGAAGTACGCGGGCGAGATCGAGGAACTCTATTCTCCCGACCTGCATCCCGAAGTGCACGAGCCCGCCGAAGCCGCGACCGCGCAGCCGGCGTGAGAGGGGGACCGGCGGTGTCAGCGCGCGAAATCGGACGCACGGGGGTGCGAAAGCTGCTGCAGCGCACCGGAATAGTGGACGAATCGACGACGGCGTTGCCGACCGATCCCGACGAGGTGGTCGAGCTGCTCGCGGCCCCATGGTATGACGAGCGGCTGACCAAGTTGGCGGAGGAACTCGGACGCGACCGCGACGACGTGCGCGCTGAGGCGGCCGGCTACCTGCGCGAGATGGCGCCCTCGCTGGACGAGCGGGCCGTCAAGGCCTGGCGCAGCTTCAGCTGCTGGTTGATGCGGGCCTACGACATCCTGGTCGACGAGGATCAGATCGCGCAGCTGCGCAAGCTGGACCGCAAAGCGACTCTGGCGTTTGCCTTTTCGCATCGCTCCTACCTGGACGGCCTGCTGCTGCCCGAGTCGATCCAGGCCAACCGGCTCTCGCCCGCGCTCACCTTCGGTGGCGCGAACCTGAACTTCTTCCCGATGGGCGCCTGGGCCAAGCGCACGGGAACGATCTTCATCCGGCGTCAGACCAAGGACATTCCGGTGTACCGGTTCGTGTTGCGCGCCTACGCCGCCCAGCTGGTGCAAAACCACGCCAACCTGACGTGGTCGATCGAAGGGGGCCGGACCCGGACCGGCAAGTTGCGGCCCCCGGTGTACGGGATCCTGCGCTACATCAGCGACGCCGTCGACGAAATCGACGGTCCCGAGGTCTATTTGGTGCCGACCTCGATCGTGTACGACCAGCTGCACGAGGTGGAGGCGATGACCGCCGAGGCCTACGGTGCGGCCAAACGGCCGGAGGACTTCCGGTTCCTGGTCCGGCTGGCGCGTCAACAGGGCGAGCGCCTGGGGCGCGCCTACCTCGACTTCGGCGAACCGCTGCCGCTGCGCAAGCGCCTGGAGGAGTTGCGCGCCGAGGCGTCCGGCGCCGGGACCGAGATCGAGCGCATCGCACTCGACGTCGAGCACCGGATCAACCGCGCGACCCCGGTCACCCCGACCGCCGTGGTCAGCCTCGCGCTGCTGGGTGCGGACCGGTCGTTGTCCGTGAGCGAGGTGCTGGCCACCGTGCGTCCGCTGGCGAGCTACATCGCGGCGCGGAACTGGACGGTGGCCGGCGCCGCCGACCTGACGAACCGCTCGACGATCCGCTGGACGCTGCATCAGCTCGTCGCCTCCGGGGTGGTCAGCGTCTACGACGCCGGCACGGAACCGGTCTGGGGCATCGGGGCCGACCAGCACCTGGTCGCGGCGTTTTACCGCAACACCGCCATCCACATCCTGGTCGATCGCGCCATCGCCGAGACCGCGTTGCTGGCCGCGACCGAGGACGCCGAGACTTCTGTCGACGGCTTGGTGTCACCGGCGAGCGTTCGCGACGCTGCGCTGAGCCTGCGCGAGTTGCTGAAATTCGAGTTCTTGTTCTCGGCGCGTGCGCAGTTCGAGAAGGAACTGGCCGACGAGGTGCGCCTGATCGGGCGGGTGGAGGACACCAGCAAGTCCGCCCGCGCCGCGGACGTGCGCGGGTTGCTGGAAAAGGCCGACCTGCTGCTGGCGCACCTGGTGTTGCGCCCGTTCCTGGACGCGTACCACATCGTCGCCGACCGGCTGGCCGCCTACGACGACGAATCGTTCGACGAGGACGTCTTTCTCACCGAGTGTCTCGAGGTGGGCAAGCAGTGGGAGCTGCAGCGCCGGATCGCCAACGCCGAATCGAGGTCGATGGAGCTGTTCAAGACCGCGCTGCGATTGGCCCGCCACCGCGAGCTGGTCGACGGCTTTGAGGACCCCACGATCGCCCAGCGGCGCCGCGAATTCGCCGACGAGATCGCCACGGCCGTGCGGCGGGTCAACGCGATCGCTGAGCTGGCCGGGTCGCGGTAGCCGGGACCGGGGCCTCGGCCGAAGCTCCCGCCCAGGCGATGTACCCGTCGGGGCGCACCAGCACGGCCGGGCCGTCGTCGGCTCGCTCGGCCTGCAGCATTCCGGGCGCCTCGACCGGCGCCGCGCCGCGTTCGCGCACGAGCACGAACCCGCCGGTGCGCTGCAGTCCGGTCAACCGCCCCTCGACCAGCGGTATCTGGGTGGCGCGGGTGCCGACCGGCCCGCGCCGGCCGTAACGCAGTGTGGTGCCCGCGAAGCTGCCGGCCACCAGGTCCCGGACCGCGGGAATGCGAAGTAGTTTGGGCGCCAACAGGTTACGCAGCCACCGGGCGGGTCGCGGGTGCAGCGTGACCGCGCGGGCTATCAGCCCGGACTGGATCAGCACCCGTCTGCCGATCGGGTGGCGTTCGTCATGGTAGGTGTCCAGCAGCCCATCGTCGGCGCCGCCCAGCACCGCATCGAGCTTCCACGCCAAGTTCGCGGCGTCCTGGATCCCGGTGTTCATGCCCTGACCGCCCATCGGGGAGTGGACGTGTGCGGCGTCACCGGCCAAGAACACCCGGCCGTGCCGGTATTGCTCGACTTGCCTTTCGTCGCAATGGAATCGGGACTTCCAGCCGATGTCGACCACGCCGAAATCGGTGTGCATGGCCCGGGCGAGGACGTCGACGATCTCGCCGTCGTCGACGGGCTCGGTGTCGGGCACTTGGTGGTCGCGGTCCCACACCATGGCCCGATACCACGCGCCGTCCGCTCGGCCGTAGGGCGCCAGGAACCCCAGGACGTCCCCGGTGGCTCCGACGGTCAGGCCGCCGTCGGAGGGTCCGTCGGCCAGCCTGACATCGGCCAGCACGATCGACGTCAGCACCGTCTTGCCGGGAAAGTCTGCCCCCACCAACCTTCGAACGGTGCTGTGCGCACCGTCGGCGCCGATCACATACCGCGACCGCCAGGTCTGCCGATGCGCGGGATCGTCGTCGTCCTTGGGACGGGCGGTCACGGTGACGCCGTCGGTGTCCTGGTCGAGCGCGATCACCTCGATGCCGCGGCGCAGGTCGGCCCCCTCGGCCAGCGCGTATCGGCGCAAGGCCGCATCGACGTTGCTCTGCGGGGTGACCAGCACGAACGGGTACGGCGAGTCGAGATGGGTCAGGTCGATGTGGGCGCCGGCGAACAGCCGCACGCCCGGCGCGCGGTGCCCGAGCGCGAGCACCTCGTCGGCCACGCCGCGCGCGTCGAGCACTTCCAGCGTCCGGGCCATGGTGGCGAACGCGCGGCTGGAGGGGTTTTCGCTTGGCCAGCGCTCCAGCACGGCGACCGATCGCCCGGCGCGGGCTAGGTCGCCCGCGGCGGTCAGGCCCGTGGGACCCGCGCCAACCACCAGGACGTCGACGTGGTTCATCGCGCCGCTCCTTCCGGCTCGGGGTACCAGCGGCGGACGTCGCCGGGCGTCGACACCGCCGCACGGTTGAACACGAAGCGGCAGCCGGGCTGCGTCGCGTGGGCGGCGTTGACGATCGACTCGAAAAGCAGCGTGTTGCTCGCGACCAGGCGGATCCCGGCCCCGATCAGCACCGCGTCGTAGCGCTTGGCTGCCAGCCATCGGCGGGCTTTTTCGGCGCCCGTCGTGCCGAAGTCGACGAGGCAGTTGTCAACGTCGTAGCCGGCCGCGCGCAACGCCGCGACGTTGTCGTCGTTGGCGGCCCGCAGCGTGTCCCTGGACAGACCCGGGAACTGGGCGAAATCCGGTGCCGAGTAATCGATCACATCGGGATCGAGCCCAATCTGGATGACGGTCACGGTCATGGCGGGCTCCCCACGAATCGATTTCAACAGTTGTTGAACTCAACGCTAGGCGCGCGTGCTGGCGGTGTCAACAGTTGTTGAATACAATTTCGCCATGCCAACGAAGACCCGCGACGGGCAGGCCACCCGTGCGACGATCCTGAGCGCCGCGCGGGCGCAGTTCGCCGCCCGCGGCTTCGAGCGGACCACCATCCGCTCGATCGCGTCGGAGGCCGGCTTCGATCCCGCGCTAGTCATGCATTACTTCGGCAGCAAGGCCGACCTTTTCGCCGAGGTCTCGCGGCTCGAGGTCACCTTTCCCGACCTCTCCGGTGTCGAACCCGAGCGGATGGCGGACCTGCTGGTGCCGCTGCTGGTCAAGGTGTGGGACCCGGACGGATCCTTCCTGCCGCTGCTGCGCGCGGCCGCGACCAATCGCGCCGCGGCCGACGCGCTGCTGGAGGTGTTCGCCGAGCAGGTGGCCCCGGCGCTGGCCGCCGTCACTCCCGACCGCGCCGCCGAGCGGGCCGCGATGGTGGGCTCGCAGGTGCTGGGCATCGCGATGGCCCGCTACGTCGTCGGGGTGCCGGCGCTGGTCGGGATGGACGACGCGACGCTGACCGCGTGGCTGCGACCGGTGCTCGCGCGCTACCTGACGGGTGCCGCGCCGTAGAGTCGGTGACATGCCTCTTACAGGTGAATACGCACCGTCGCCCTGGGAGTGAATCGAGGTCGCGTAAGGGGTGCAAACTTCGAGCGGAGTCTTCGGCTTTAGGTTCGAATCGCGCGAGGACACGACTCCGAACTCACCTTTAGTGTCGGCCTATTCGGCTAGGCTAGGCCGGCCCAAAAGATGGAAACGCGCGATTGGGGACTGATGGCTACGACTATCGCAATGTTCAACAACAAGGGCGGCGTGAGCAAGACGACCACCTGCTTCAACTTGGGGTGGATGTTGGCCTCCCAAGGCAGGAAGGTAATCCTGGTCGATGCGGACCCTCAGTGCAATCTGACCGGTATGGTCTTGGACCTGAGCGGTGAAGATGCGCTTGATGACTTTTACAAGAGTAATCCTGGCCGAAACCTGAAAGATGCTCTGGAACCAGCGTTCAAGTCCCAACCGAAGCCCCTCGCTGCTGTCGACTGCATCGAAGTCCCTGGGCGAGAAGGTCTATTCTAAATTCCGGGCCACGTAGCTCTTGCCGAGGACGAAACGTCGCTTGGTATTGCGCAGCAGTTATCCGAGTCGCTTCAAGGGCTTCGCAATCAACCGGGGAGCTTCCGGCACCTTTTTAGGCTGACGGCGGACAAGTACGACGCTGATTGCGTGATCCTCGACCTCAGCCCTGGTTTGGGCGCGGTAAATCAGAATTTAGTAGCAACCGCGGACTATTTTATGGTGCCCTGCAGCCCCGACGTGTTTTCTGTGATGGCGATCGACTCGCTTTCGCGTGTCGTGCCTAGATGGATCAATTGGGCGGAGCGCGCGGCAAACTTGGAGGTGCTCGCCGACGCTGATTACCCGTTCGTTGCCCCCAATCTCAAGTTTCTCGGTGTCGTAGTGCAGCGGTTTCGCTTAAAGAGCGGTAAGCCTACGAAGGCGTTTCAGAAGTACTTCGATAAATTGAATGACGCGATCTCGGACACCTTGGTGCCGGCGCTCGAAGGGGCTGGGGCCATGCTGCCGGAGCAGGCGTACCGAGACGTTGGTATGGACGATCATTTCGTTCTGGCCGAAATTCCCGACTTCAACACCCTGATCGCTCACTCTCAGCAGGAGAGGAAGCCAGTCTTCACTTTGACGCAGGCAGAAGTAGGTCGCGCGGGAAAGTTGTGGGGAAACCAGGAAGCCAATATTGACAGCTTCCGCGAGACCTTTACAGAGCTTGCAAAGCGCGTGGAGTCACTGACCGAGTCTGAGGTCTAGCTCCCCGATGGCGACGCCTCGATTCGCTCAGTTCGCTGCCAATATTTCACGGGCACGGGAACTGGTTGGATTGGGCCAAGCGCTGTCCGGCCTCACACCCCTCGACTTGACGGACGTGTATCGCGCTGCGCTCGTACAGGCCGTTGCGGCGCTCGACGCCTATGTCCACGACGTTGTTCTGGACCGGGCCGTCGAAATCGTGATGGGCGTCCGGCCTGGGGGTAGCAACACAAAGGTGGGCCTACACTTCGGCGCGGTTAGTGATCTCATCTCAGCGCCGAACACTCTTGAGTTGCAGATGAGATCGAAGGTTCTCGTAAACGAGCGCTTGAGCATGGAAACTTTTCAAAAGCCGGATGACATCGCGAAGGCATTCGCGATGGTCGGTATCGGGGCGATCTGGTCATCCGCCTTTGGACAGAGCGGTGCGGAGCCCGCGAAGATTGCGTTGAGCGTTGTCGTCCGTCGCCGGAATCAGATAGCCCACCGGTGCGATATGGATCCAAGCGCCGTATCCACATACCTAGCTCTGTCAGATGCTGATGCGTCAGACGCGATCGACACGGTGGAACGCACCGTCACAGCTTTGGACAGTCTTCTTTAGGTTCCGTTTGTGGCAGTTGCCTCGATAACCGGGGTAGAGGCGGTTTACCAGGCCGCGAGCCCTGATGGACTCTGGTTGGCGGCCGAACCAAAGCTCAAGTGAAGGTGCATGCTCCCAGTCTGTGTGGCTTTGAAAACGACGTCGCTTGGGGGGAATAAACAGTTGACATCTCCCAAAGTGCCTGACCTGCAACGGGAGTAGGGTTCTTGCCATGCCGCTTACAGGTGAATACGCGCCGAGCCCCTGGGATTGGTCGCGCGAACAAGCCGACAAATACGCCGCGTCCGGCGGAACCGAGGCCGCGGACATGAAGGGGAAACCCATCATCCTGCTGACCACGGTCGGGGCCAAGACCGGCAAAATCCGCAAGACCCCGCTCATGCGCGTCGAGCACGACGGCGAGTATGCCGTCGTCGCCTCGCTGGGCGGGGCCCCGAAGCACCCCGTTTGGTACCACAACATCAAGAAAAACCCTCGCGTCGAGCTGCAGGACGGCGCCGTCACCCGCGATTACGACGCCCGCGAGGTTTTCGGCGACGAGAAGGCCACCTGGTGGGAGCGTGCCGTCGAGGCGTGGCCCGACTACGCCGAGTACCAGAAAAAGACCGACCGCCAGATCCCGGTGTTCGTGCTCACGCCGGTCAGCTGAGGGCGGCATGGGACCATTGATCGGTGTCCGCTGAACTGAGCCAGAGCCCGAGCAGGTCGCCGCTGTCCGCGGCCGACATTGACGCGGCGGCGCAGCGAATCGCCCCGGTGGTCACGCCCACCCCGCTGCAGCCGAGCGATCGGCTGTCGGCGATCACCGGCGCGCAGGTCTACCTCAAGCGCGAAGACCTGCAGGTGGTGCGCTCCTACAAGCTGCGCGGCGCGTACAACCTGCTGGTGCAGCTCTCCGCGGAGGAGCTGGACGCCGGCGTCGTGTGCTCGTCGGCGGGCAACCACGCGCAGGGCTTCGCCTACGCCTGCCGCGCGCTCGGGGTGCACGGCCGCGTCTACGTGCCGGCCAAGACCCCCAAACAAAAGCGCGACCGAATCCGCTACCACGGCGGGGAGTTCATCGAGCTGATCGTGGGTGGGTCGACCTACGACCTGGCCGCCGAGGCGGCGCTCGACGACGTCCGACGCACCGGCGCCACGCTGGTGCCGCCCTACGACGACCCGCGCACCATGGCTGGGCAGGGCACCATCGCGCTGGAGCTCCTCGACCAACTCGACGAGGAGCCCGACCTGGTCGTGGTCCCGGTGGGTGGCGGCGGCTGCATCTCCGGCATCACCACCTACCTGGCCGAACGGACGACGAACACCGCGGTCCTCGGCGTCGAGCCCGCCGGCGCCGCGGCCATGATGGCCGCGCTGGCCGCCGGCGAGCCGGTGACGCTGAACCACGTCGACCAGTTCGTCGACGGCGCCGCGGTGGAACGGGCGGGGACCCTGACCTATGCCGCGCTGGCCGCCGCCGGTGACATGGTGTCGATCACCGCGGTCGACGAGGGCGCGGTGTGCACGGCAATGCTGGACCTGTATCAGAACGAGGGCATCATCGCCGAGCCGGCGGGCGCGCTGTCGGTCGCGGGCCTGCTGGAGGCGAACGTCGAGCCCGGGTCCACGGTGGTATGCCTCATCTCGGGCGGCAACAACGACGTGTCGCGCTACGGCGAGGTGCTGGAGCGCTCGCTGGTGCACCTCGGCCTCAAGCACTACTTCCTGGTGGACTTCCCGCAGGAGCCCGGCGCCCTGCGCCGGTTCCTCGACGAGGTGCTCGGCCCCAACGACGACATCACGCTGTTCGAGTACGTCAAGCGCAACAACCGGGAGACCGGTGAGGCGCTGGTCGGGATCGAACTGGGATCGGCCGCGGGTCTGGACGGGCTGATGGCGCGGATGCGGGCGACGGAAATTCACGTCGAGGCCCTCGAGCCGGGCTCGCCGGCCTACCGCTACCTCCTGTAGCCAATAGGTATGGGTCAACCCGGCTTCGGCGTGGTCAGCGCCGGCACCGTGGTGGTTCTGGTGCTGCTCACGGGGGCGGCGATCTGGGTCGGGCGGTGCGGGCTTGCGCTGCGCCGACTGTGGGCGCGGGTGTCCGGTGCCGAGGTGATCGGCCGGGCACTGACCTGGGCGCGCGACCGGGTCAGCGCGAGGGGATGGCCGTTGGCCGCCCGGTTGCCCGCGGACGAGGTCGCCGGTGTGGCGCTGCTCCTGGGGTTCGTCGTGGTGGCGGCTCTCGCGGTGGGCTTCACCGAGGTCCTCGACGACGTGCTCGAGGGCGACGGCATCGCGGGAATCGACCAACCCGCGGCACGGTGGCTCGCAACCCACCGCGATCTGTGGCTCACCACGACGCTGCGGGTGGTCACCGCCGGAGGCGATCCCCTGTTCCTTACCGCGCTC
>NZ_LZLY01000159.1 GCF_001673535.1 Mycobacterium sp. 1081908.1
CGTCAGGATCTGCTACCCGCGCTTTTCGTTCTCCACGCCAGCGAGGAATTCTCATGCCGCAATCATGCTGCCGCGGTCTTGACTAAGCGCGGTTTTTGACTCTTGCCCGCCGGTTGCCCCTTCCCGGCGAACGTCATCGACGGTTAACCACACGCGCATCGTCCTTGCACCGCGGTAGCAATTTGCGGCCTAACATGTTGACATCCTGAGCGTGCCGCCACGCCTCGATAGCCGACTTTGACGCACCGTCACTGGCATAGCCTTCATACGACGCCGGTTATGGCGATCGACGAGTGACCGGATATGTCGGCGGCTGACTTGATGCGCGGCCCGACGGCAAGCCAGGCCTCATAGGCTACGGAGGATCACAGTCTTGGATGCTGAACTAAAACGCTGGTTCGACTCGGGCAAGCACTTCGACTACCTCGGCTTCGACATCTTCTACCGCGTCGAAGGCAGCGGACCGCCGCTGCTGCTGATCCACGGCTATCCGTTCAATTCCTTTGACTGGGCACCGATCTGGCCAATGCTGACGCAACGGTTCACCGTCATCGCACCCGACATGATGGGCATGGGCTTTTCAGCCAAACCCGTGGCCTACCAATACTCGGTACACGACCACGCCGACATGCACGAAGCCCTGCTAGCCCATCTGAAAATCCACAACGCCCACATTCTCGCCCACGACATCGGCGATTCCGTCGGCCAGGAACTGTTGGCCCGCCACGAGTTCGGCCAACAGACGTACGGCGACTGGCGGATCGACTCGATCACCTGGCTCAACGGCGGCATGTTCATCGAGGCCTACACGCCCAGGGCGGCGCAGAAGCTGATGTCGCAAACCCCACTGGGCGACATCTTCAGCCACGTGCAGAACAGTCCGCTCTCACGGAGACTGCTCGAACCGACGCTGCGCGAGATGTTCGGCCCGAACACCAAGCCGACCCGGGACATGATGGACGTGTTCAACCAGATCCTGGACTACAACGACGGCCGTCGGGTGCTGCACAAGGTCGGCCGGTTCATCAACGACCGCTACACACATCGCAATCGGTGGGTACGCGCCATGCGGCAAACCGCGGTTCCGATGCGGTTGATCGACGGGCCGATCGACCCGAACTCCGGCGCGCACATGGCGCGCCGCTACGCCGAGGTGATCCCCGACGCCGACGTGGTGATGCTCGCCGACGATATTGGGCATTGGCCACAACTCGAGGCGCCCGATGCGGTGTTGACGCACTTCCTCGCCCACATCGACCGAATCGCGGAGCTGAACGAATAGGTACTCGTCTGCGGGCCTCCTCGCATCGGAAGGCTCGTAATGCACAAATGTCGGCGAGCGATCGCCGAACACGACATTTGTTGTGCACGCGAATGTCGTTGAGGCTGTGAGAATCGAGGGAGCTACTCGTCTTCACCGGGGCGAAGAGCCGCCACCAATCGCAGCTGAGATTCCACGATTTTCGGCAGCTCAACCGGATGAAGATTTTCGGCCTCGTCGCTGGGTAGCCCCACCGGGGTGGCTCAGGCCGAAAATGGGTAACCGCCGACTAGCGCAGTATTCGTAACCGGAAGAGAAGGACACACCAGTGAGCGGTGCGGATAAAGCCCGAAACAAGATGGACCAGGTCACGGGCAAGGTCAAGGAGGCAGTCGGCCGCGCGATCAACGATCCAGGGTTGGAGGCTGAGGGCAGGGCTGGTCAGCGGGCGGCTCACCTGAGAGACGCGGGTGAAAAGGTCAAAGACGCCTTCCGGCCTCGCCGGCGTCGACAGATGCCTCGGCGGCGTCGCCAGATATAGCCGACGAAGTCCTTACAAACTGCCCCACGGGACCAGTCTCGCGCGCACGCGTGTTGAGGGCAGCGGACCAGCCCGCGCTCCCGCACTGAAGCCTGACTCGGGATGACGCCCTGGTGAACTTCCTGCACGATCCAAACGTCGTATTAAACATGAGCACCATGTCCACGATGAGGACCGGACATCGTCGACTGCCGGACGGGTCGCTGCTCCGGATTGACATCGAGTTGGGCCGCTTTGTGGGCAGTCTTTACACACCAGACATGCGTGTGAAGACACAAGTCGTCGGCAGCGACGTCGAGGTTCATGCGTGGGCTGGCCGCGTGCAACAGAGAAACAATCTGGCGGCATGAATTCGACAGCCCGCCTAAGTACCAGAGGGCAGCGGTGGCCTCGATGTCACGCGTGCGCGGAGCTTAGATCCGCGACAGCACTTCCGCCGCTTCACATCTCCGCGAGGCTGGCGAAGGTGCGGGCTCGTTGGGTTAGGCTATGAGCTGCGCTGATCCGTAGTTTCAGCGGCTGTTGCGGGGGTGTCAGGTGATCTTGACTGATTTGGCGGCGAGTTTTGTGGCGTTCATTCGCGCTGGCTACCCGCACGGCATTCCCAAGACCGACTGCAGGGCGCTGCTGGCATTATTGCGGCGTCGGTTATCCGAAGACGAGGTAGCGGCAGTGGCCAGAGAGCTGGTGGCTCGCGGCGAGTTGAAAATCGCCGATATTGGCGCGACCATCGCGTGGTTCAGTGACAAACCGGCGACGGCGGCAGATCTTGAACGTGTCCAGCGTCGCCTTAGAGGTGATTGGCTGTCCCGTTGATCCTGACCAATTGGATCACGCCGGCGGTGGGGCCGCGTCGCTGTCCATCGCGGTGGTTTCCCGCTCCGGTTTCGAGGACTCGGTAGTACTTCACGGGGCTGCACTGGCAATCCGCGTCCGTGTAGTCGTTGTAACCAATCGGATGCCCCTGGTCGAAAGCGCCGAGCGGCCGCGTCGTAGGACCAAGCGCTGGGCAACGCGGATATCGCGGTTCATGTAGCCTCGGAGGTCAACCAACGACAAGCAGGTGCTCAAACATGGCACAGCCGTCCATCAGGCCAGGTGGTTCGGGGCGGCTCGCCGGACCGCCGGACTCCCGTGACGAGGGCGACGACGGCACTCGGATCAGCCGTGTATCCGTGCTGGCGACTGCGCACGAAAATCGCGGCCCGATCGAGTAGTTCCCCGCGTACCTGACCTCGCGCCGGCACTCGCCCTCGCGCGTAAACCACCATCCAAGAAGATCGGACGGGACCCACATTGCTGCGGTTCGTAAACCTTGCTTTGCCGCGCGTCGTCGACCGGACGTCGCGCGCCATCGTGCCCGGATCTCGTTGAGATTCCGTGGCCATCGCTGAAGTACCTGAATACGCCCATCTGAGCGAGACGGACCTCGAGGAGCTCGCTGCCGCGTTGGAAGCGATCCGCCGTGATGTCGAGTCGTCACGCGGCACCGGCGATCGCGCATACATCAAGCGCGCCATCGCTTTTCACCGAGCCCTCGACGTCGCGGCGAGGTTAATCATCGGCACCAGCAAAGGCAAGGTTGGCTGGGCCGTCGGAACCGGCGCACTGGCCGCAGCCAAGTGCATCGAGAACATGGAACTCGGCCACAACATCAGCCACGGTCAATGGGATTGGATGAA
The DNA here is from genome assembly GCF_001673535.1 of Mycobacterium sp. 1081908.1. Taxonomy (GTDB): domain Bacteria; phylum Actinomycetota; class Actinomycetes; order Mycobacteriales; family Mycobacteriaceae; genus Mycobacterium. Next base: position 3,485 of record NZ_LZLY01000159.1, read on the forward strand.
CGACCCCGAAATCCATTCCAGTACGTGGGAGTGGGACATGGCCGGACTCACGTCGCAGTGGAAGAACTCCCACAATTACCGGCACCACGTCTTCGCGAACGTCGTCGGCGTAGACGACGACCTCGGATTCGGGGTCTTGCGGGTGACGCGAGACGAGGAGTGGCGGCCGCGCGCGTTGCTGCAGCCGTTGCGCGCGGTGCTGCTGGCGCTCCTATTCGAGTGGGGTGTCGCCCTGCATGGCCTGTATTCAGTGCAGGAGCGCGAGACGACGGCCGCCGGTAAAGCCGCTCACAAGACGGCGCTTATCCGCAAGATCGCTCGGCAGGTCGGCAAGGACTATGTGCTGTTTCCCGCGCTGAGTCGCCGGCGGTGGTGGCGCACGCTGGGGGCCAACCTCGTTGCCAACGGGTTGCGCAATGTCTGGGCGTGTGCCGTGATCTTCTGCGGTCACTTCGCCGACGGAGCTGAAAAGTTCACCCCGTCCGTGTTGGACAGCGAAACGAAATCCGAATGGTATCTGCGACAGATGCTCGGGACCGCGAACTTCCGCGCCGGCAGGGTGATGGCATTCATGAGTGGAAACCTGTGTTATCAAATCGAACACCACCTCTACCCTGATCTGCCAAGCAATCGATACCCCGAAATCGCCGAGCGGGTTCGCGCGCTATGCGGCACCTACGACCTGCCGTATACGACGGGTCCGTTGCTTCGCCAGTACCTCCTCACGGCGCGCACGATCTGCAAATTGGCGCTCCCGGACCGGTTTCTCACCGCGACCTCGGACGACGCACCAGAGACCGCGTCGGAACACAGATTCCCGAATGCGGCTAAACGGTCGGGCGTATCAAGCGTGGGCAACGAGGTGAGGCGACGCGGATTGGCGACGGCAATCCTCGCCCGCAGTAATCGATCTCTGCCCAAAGACCGGTCCGCCTAGCGGTGGATTAGACGAATTGTCTCCCAGCGTCGTCGACGTTCCGGTGAAGTCGCCGTGGTCCACGGCGATTCCGCGGCACGTCAGGCCCGCCATCAGCGTAAGGTGGTGGGCGCGGTTGGGAGACGCGAAAAAGCACCGCCTGGTGTATTGCGGATTGACGGCCAGACGCCATCAGATTTCAAGCCTGGTTTCACGAAGATCGGAACGTCTCAGTAAATCCCTGCCACAGGAAGAAAGTCATGCCCACCGTTGAGGCGCGGCTCCGCCAGGACTTGCGCGACTACGCCGTCGAATTGCGGCAACTTGCCTACACACTGCCCGAAGGTCTGGGCGAGCACGATCTGCTCGGCTTGTCTGGTCGGATGCGCGCGACTGCCGATCAAGGGGAACATCAGCGGAGGGGTGATGATGGCTGATCGGGTCATGAAGGGCAGTCGCCTCGGGGCCCTGAGCTACGAGGTCGACCGCAACCATGACCTGGCAGCCCGCAAGGTCGCGCGGTACCGCACCGAGAACGGCGACGAATACGACATGCCCTTTGCCGCCGACGCGGAGGTCCCCGTCACCTGGCTATGCCGCAACGGCATGGAGGGCACCCTGATGGAGGGCGGTGACCTGGCCGAACCCAAGAAGGTCAAGGTGCCGCGCACCCACTGGGACATGCTGCGGGAGCGCCGCTCGATCGAGGAACTCGATGAATTGCTGAACGAACGCCTCGAGATCATCAAGTCGCGCCGCCGCGGCAGCTAGTTTCAGCTCATTGTCGACGAGTTCGACGGCTGACTCATCGGGCAAGGTCAACCGTCGCGGGCCCGAGGTCGACGGGCAATTCCCTGATCCCGCGAAGCAGGGTGCTGTCGTTCGGGATCGGCTCGCCGGCGAGGGCCAGCTGTGGGAAGCGTTCGAACAGCGCCCGCAGGCCGATCTGCAGTTCCATCCGCGCGAGCGACGCGCCGAGGCAGCTGTGGATGCCGCTGCCGAAGGCGATGTGTTCGCGGGCGTTGGCGCGGGTGGTGTCGAATTCGTTGGGACGTTCGAAGACGGCCGGATCGCGATTGGCGCCGCCGATCAGAAGGAAGATCGCCGAGCCTTCCTGCAACGTATGCCCGTCGATCTCAACGGTTTCGGTGGCGACCCTGGCCGCGACGTGTGCGACGGAGTCGTAGCGCAGCACCTCCTCGACCGCGTTCGGCCAGCCCTCGGGATGCTCCTGGAGGCGGGCAAGCTGATCGCGATGCCCGACGAGCGCCACCACCGCGTTGCCGAACGCGTAGGTGGTGGTGATGAACCCGGCGCCCAGGAGTAGCCCCGCGAACATCCTGACCTCGGTCTCGGTGAGGTCGCCGTCGTGCAGGACGGCGGACAGGATGCTGTCCTCGGCGCGGCCGCGACGGAGGCGCTCGATATGCGCGGCGAGGTAGTTTTCGAACTCGCGCAACGCCGCGATGGCGATCCGGTACTCGCGCCAGGACGGGGACGTGCTGTTGAGGATTTTGGTGCCGGGCTCGGCGAATGTTTGGAGGTGGGGTGCCTCGTCGCGAGAAATGCCCAGCATCTCGACGATGACGGCGATGGGGATTTGAGAGGCGTAGGCGGCGATCAAATCGCATCGGTTGTGGCCTTCGAGATCGTCGAGCAGGGTGTCGGCGATCTCTTGAATGCCCTGACGAAGTCCGTCGATCGCTCGCGGTGTAAACGCCCGCGACACCAAGCGTCGCAACCGCGCATGCTCGGGCGGATCGGCGACCAGCAGCGACGGCGGTTCCACGCCATTCAGCACGCCCGGGTTGGTTTTCGCGAGCATCCGCTGAATGACGGGAAACGGTGAGCGGTCCCGCGGTTTGCTGGTCCGGAACCTGTCGTCGCGCAGCACGTCGCGGACGATCTGCGCGTCAGCGGTGACCCACCCGCCCACAATCGCGGAGATACGTCCCCGTTCGCGTATCTGCTCGATACGGCGATTCACGTCGTCGGGCTGATCGCTTCGGATTAACAGCTGGGAAAAAGGATCGCCCCGGCGCGCGAGCAATTTCAGCGTCCAACGCGGCAGCCCATATCCCAGCAGCCAATGCGCCCGGGTCTTGATCTCGGCATTCATATTCGCCCCTGCCTTCGGCTACCGATGAGGCTAGCGGTGAAAAAGCGCCGAAACCCGCCAAAGATGCGTCCCACAATCTGGCGATTCGCACAATTGCGGCGGGCCGGTCCGCGGGGACGCGACTATCCGAAGCTCGGTACCAGCCTCGTCGCCCCGGGCGACTCAGCTGCGTGCACATCGGGTAGCTATACGGGTGTGATGGACAAGCAGGAGTTGGCTCGGGAGCTCGGCCACCCCGACGCCCAGAAATTGCTCTCCGGTTCAATGGCGCGGCTCGCCTACAACGGCCACGACGGCTTCCCGCGAGTCATCCCCGTCGGCTTCTACTGGACCGGCGAACGCATCGTCGTCTCGACGGCACCGACCTCCCCGAAAGTCCGCGCGCTGTCCGCCCGCCCGGAAGTCGCGCTGACGATCGACACCGGCTCCACCCCGGAAGAGGCGAAGGCGCTGTTGGTGCGTGGCCTCGCCACGCTGCAAACAGTCGACGGCGTCACCGACGAGTACCTGGCGGCGGCGAGGAAGTCCATGGACGAAGCGCAGCTTGCCGAGTTCGAACGCAACGTGCGGTCGACGTATCGGGAGATGGTGCGCATCTCGATCGAGCCGCGCTGGGCGCGGTTTTATGACTTTGGCGCCGGCCGGCTACCCGCGTTCCTTGCGGACCTCGTCAACGACGGTTAGCGGTCGCCGAATGCGAAAACAGTTGTCGAATCGTAGGTCTGGCCCGGGTTGAGCGTGGTGGTCGGGAAGTTTGGGTGATTCGGGGAATCGGGGTAGTGCTGGGTCTCCATCGTGAATCCGGCGCCCTGCCGGTAGGCGTGCCCGCTGGTGCCCGTGAACGCCCCGTCGAGGAAGTTGGACGTGTAGAACTGGATGCCGGGCTCGGTTGTGGAGACCGTCAGGGTGCGCCCCGACTTGGGGTCCTCAGCCTTGGCCGCCTCCACTAGCCCGGTGTTGTTGCCGCGGTTGATCACCCAGTTGTGGTCGTAGCCGTGGGCGAGCAACAGCTGCGGGTCATTCGCGGTGATGCGCGCGCCGATCGCCGTCGGTGACGTGAAGTCGAAGGATGTGCCCTTGACCGGGGCGATCTGCCCGGTCGGGGTCTGTGCGGGGTCGGTCGGGAGGTAGTTGTCGGCGTTGATGGTGACCTTCTGGTCGTAGACGTCGAGCGTGTCCTCGCCTGCCAGGTTGAAGTAGCTGTGATTGGTCAGGTTGATCACGGTCGGAGCATCGGTGGTCGCGTGGTAGTTGATGCGCAGTTCGTTGTTCCGGTCCAGGGTGTAGGTGACGGTGATCGTCAGCGTGCCGGGATAGCCCATTTCGCCTGCGGGGCTGACATATTGGAGCTTGAGGCCGACGCTGTCGCTACCGTTCTGAGGACTGGCCTGCCACACCTTCGTATCGAATCCCGCTGTGCCGCCATGCAGGCTGTTGCCGTTGTTGTTGGTCGGTACGTGATACTCGTTGCCGTTCAACGAGAAAGCGCCCTTGGCGATCCGGTTGCCATAGCGGCCGATGATCGCGCCGAAATAGGTCTTGGCGGATCCCGTGTTGTTGACGTAGCCGGCCAGGGTCGGAAAGCCCAGCGCCACGTTGGCGGCGTTTCCGCTGCGATCGGGGACCTCGATCGACTGAATGATGCCGCCGTAGGTCAGGATTCGCACACGCATGCCGCGCCCAGTGGTGAGCGTATAACGGTTCACCGGGTTGCCGTCTACCTGACCGAACGGCTCGCTGGTGATCGACGGCGGCCCGGGTGGCGAGGCACCGCCGCTGTCCGTGGTGGAGCAACATGCCGCCAGGCCCGCTACACCGGCGATGGCGATCGGTCGAAGTAATCGTCTGCCGCGCATCGGCATCAGGATAGCGCTAGCAACGCGCTGATCGATTGGTCCGCACATCAGTCCTGACAGCGTCGGCCTCTTGCGTCTTCCGTTACGCTCACCGTCGTGGCCGCCGGATACATCAGGGCTACCGACAGTGACCGCGACGAGGCCGGTCGGGTGCTGGACTCCGCGCTCGGCGACGGGCAGCTGTCGATGGAGGAATATCGCCAGCGGGTAAGCGCCGCAAAGCGTGCCGCCACCGTCGGCGAGCTGAACTCGCTCGTAGCGGACCTCCAGATCCCCAGCGCGCCCGCCCAACCCCCGAAGCCGGCCAGCCGACGTGGCATCCTCATCGCCGGGGCCGCGGTATTGGGGCTGGCGGCCCTCGGTGTCGGCTGGAAAGTGCTCGGCGGCACGGCTTCGCAAACCGCATCGCCCCAAGCGCCACGCCCAGCGCCACCAGCACCGTGGCGATCACCCCGACGACGCCGCCGCCACCAATACAACTGCAGACCGTCGACGGGCTGACAGGGTTACTCGCGCAGATGCGGAAAGAGATCGGCGACACCATCGGCTACCGGCTGGTGGTCTACCCCGATCACGCGGACCTCGACCGTCCCGACCCGCAAGACGCCCACAATTCGTTGACCTACCACTACGACGGCCACGACTGGCTCAAGCAGGGGGCCAGTGCCATTCCCTTCACCTCGGCCCCGGCCGACTTGAGCAAGTTCAACGTGCAGGAAGTGGTCAACGTACTGCGCGGGGCGCCCCACAGCCTCAATTTCAACAACGTCGACACCACCTACCTGATGATCGAATCCGCCAGGGACGGCAAACTGGCCCTGTCGATCTATGTGTCCAAAGACCGCGATACCGGCGATATCGCGCTCAACGCGGACGGCGTCGTCCAGTGGATCAACCCGCCCAAGAGCTGATCCGACGGCTTGCCCACGTTTTAGGATCTTCCCGTGGCCACCGCAAACACCCGGGCTACCGACAGCAACCGCGTCGACACCTGCCAGCTGCTGGATCTAGCGCTGAGCGACGGCCAGCTGTCGATGGAGGAACACCGCCAACGGGTGAGCGCCGCGACCAATGCCACCACCCTCGGTGAGCTGCAGTCGTTGGTGTCCGACCTGCAGATCCGCCGCGCCGCGGCCCAATTCCCGAACCTGAAATCGCTCGCCGCCGACCGGCGGGTACGCATCGCGGTCCTCCTGGTCGTGGCTCTACTGGGCGTCGGCATCGCCTGGGGTCTGTACGGTGCCACGCGTGGTTCGACGCCGGATCGCCCCCAGTCACCCGCCGCCAACCCGGTGGTAGTCGCGCCCCAGCCGCCAACGGAGGCACCAAGCGTCGCACCGCCGCAATCGTCGACACCGCCGCCGGCAACAGAACAACTGATGACGGTGGGAGGGCTGTCGGACGTAGTCGCACAAATTCGGACGAAGTTTGGCGACACCATCGGCTACGAGCTGCTGGTCTATCCCGAACGCGCCTCCATCATTCGTCCCGACTCGGTCAACGCGCACAAGACGGTGGAATTCTCTTACGCTAATGGCCTTTGGAGCAGCAGCAGCAGCGCCAGCAAGCCGATGGACACGACCGTCGGCGACATCGGCAAGTTCGACGTCCAGGCCGTCATCAGCGCGCTTCGCGCGGCGCCCCAGACCCTGCACATCGACGGCGGCCACCCGGATTACATCTCGATTCAAGCCGCGGAAGACGGGACGCTGCGCATCGAGCTCTATGTCAACAACGGTTACACGGGGCGCTACCTCATGGTCAACGCCGACGGTAGCGTCCGACCGGATTTCTGATCGGGCCGACTACTTATTGGCCAAGGTGTATCTCGCACGTGACCTTCCCGCGACCGCGACCCAGGACGCTCAATCATCGTGACGGTTGTCGCGGTGATCTGCGCTCTCGCAACAGCGGCATGCTTCGGCTACTACCTGGGCCGGCGAGCCGGCACTAAGCCGTCAACCTGGAAGAAGCGAACCACTCGGATCGCGCTGGGCAAGCAGGCGATGGGCCTGCTGATACTGATGACCGCGCGTCGCGTCCGGCGGCGTTTCGGACCGAGAACCGTTGGGCCGGTTGAGTTCTTGCGGGTTGGCATGGTGTGGATGCGGCCCTGACGAGGGCGCAATGTAGCCTTTGAAGCCCTGTCACCGCACCCAGAAGGGCCGCTATGTCAGCACTGCAAGGCAAGGTCGCGATAATCACCGGTGCGTCGTCGGGCCTGGGGGCCGAAACGGCGCGGTTGTTTTCCCGGCAGGGCGCAACGGTTTTCGGCATCGGCCGCGACACCGAACGCCTGACCGCGGTATTCAACGACGTGGAAAGCGGTTCCTACGCGTCGGTGGACGTCGGTTCGGCGCAGGCCTGCCGGGACGCGGTCGAGCGGTGCGTCCAGGAGTTCGGCGGCCTCGACGTCCTGGTCAACGTCGCCGGCAAGCACCAGATGCGCCGGACCGAGTCGATGACCGACGACGACTGGGCACAGGACCTGGCGGTCAACCTGAACGGGCCGTTCTACCTGTGCCGGGCCGCGTTGCCCCATCTGCTGGAACGAGGCGGCAACATCGTCAACGTCGGCTCGATCGCCGGCGTCGAGGGCCAGGCGTACTCGGCCGGCTACTGCGCCGCCAAGCACGGGCTGATCGGGCTCACAAGAGCACTGGCGGTCGAATACACCGCGGATCGGTTGCGCGTCAACGCCGTATGCCCGGGCGGCATGCTTACCCCGCAAATCGAGCAGTTCAGCGCCCCGGAGAACCCGAACTACGACCTGATCCTGCGCACCGCCTCACCGCGCGGCATGATGCAGCCGCTCGACGTCGCGCATGTGATCGCGTTTCTCGCCAGCGACGCCGCTGCCGCCGTCCATGGCGCCGTGTATCGCGTCGACAACGGCAAAGGCGCCGGCTAGTCCGGATCACGGATTCAGGTTTTGGGTGTGATGATTGCCCAAGAACGAGCCTCCATCCGCGCGTGCCATGCCGACGACATCCCACGTCGAGGTGCCGATCTGGTAGCAGCTGTCGAACTTCTCGATCGGGTCGACGTAGACCTGGGGTCCGTTGTTGTCGCCCCACCACGTGCCGTCGCCGGCCTCGGCATAGAAGTAGAGGTAGCGATTCGAGCTGTAGATCACGGTCTTGGTCTCGCCCGGATTCAGGTTCCACCACCCGTGCGACGCCCAACCACCGCCTTCGCCTCCACACGCATCGTCGTCGCGCTTCAAGACCGCGACCGATACCAGCTTGCTGTAATTGTTCTTGAACTCGAACCATGGCATGGCGCTACTTCTTCCGCTCGACGTCGACGGTGTCTTCCGTCGCGCTGTGACCCTTGGCGTGGGCACGAAGCCCCGCAGGCTTTTTCGACTTCTCCGCGGAGCGATCCGCGGAGGTGCGCGTGACCGATTCGTCCCCCAGCACGGCGAGGTTGAGATCGGTGTTGGGCACCCGCTGTTTTGGCATGGCTGTGACCTTCCTCTGTTGACGCGCGATACGGCGTTGTCCTCCGGCTCGCCGATCGATTGCGTCATCAGTGTCGGCCGGAGATGAGGCGGTTGGGGTGAGTAGAGCGCTACCTGTTCTGGGGACCGGCTTGCGCAGCCCGACGGCGCCTACACTTCAATGACACGCCCGAGGAGATATATGCGACCCGCGACTTATGTCATCGCCTCCACCCCTCGTTCGGGTAGTTCACTGTTGGCCGCCGGCCTGGTCGCGACGGGAGTTGCGGGGCGGCCCGAAGAGTACTTCGCGGCGGACCACGTCGCGGCCTACAAGGAAGATTTGGGACTTCCGATGGACTGCTCGTGTGCCGAATACCTGACAAAGGTCAAAGCGTTCGCGGCGACTGACAACGGCGTTTGGGGTGCCAAGATCCACTGGCGCGACGTCGTCGCGCTGGCGCAAGCTTTGGGGTACCGTGCAGACCCGGGTGCCGCACTCGAGACGCTCTTTCCCGCAGCGGTTTTCGTGAACATCATCCGGGCCGATCGGCGCGCCCAGGCCATATCGCTGTTTCGCGCCGAAACCACCGGCGAGTGGTTTCGTTCCCCCGGCCCATCGGAGCGGGAACGCCCATGGGGGCTCTACCTGGGCCGGGCGAGGCCGCGCCGGCCCGCGGTGGACCTCACCGGCGCGGCGCCGACGCGCCAGCAGATCGCCGAGATCGAACGCGACCTCTCCGCCGAGCAGGCGGCCTGGACCGACTACTTCACCGCCCGGCGCCGCAAAGTCCTGACGGTCCGGTACGAGGAGCTCGACGCCAACTATCACGGGCAGCTCGCCCGCGTCCTACAGTTCCTCGGCGCCGATCCCGCCCACGCCGCCGGCGTGCCCAAACCCCCGCTCGAGCGTCAGTCCGACCACATCAACGAACACTGGCGGCGACGGATCGACGAAGAGGATCGCCGCTACCCGGTGCAGTGAACCTCGACGACGCGGCCCGACGAGACCTTGGCCAGCGCGGCCGTCTGCGCCGCCGCCGCGGTCGAGCCCCAGTCGGCGCCCCACTGCCCGGGTCCGAGCGCCAAAGCGACGCAACGGTTTCGGGTCCACGAGGCGACGGTGCAGCCCGCGCCGTGCCGCTGGCAGTTGCCCAGCGCGACGTGAGTGGCCTCCTCCATCGTGGTGGCGTTGTTGGCCCAGCCCGTCCAGCCGGTGACGGGGGAGTAGGCGATCACGGCGTAGCGGTCGACGGTCGCGGCTTGCGCGGCGGGCGACGCCATGAACGCAGCGCCGAAGAAGGCGGCCGCGGCCAAGGCGATCAGGGCGTAGATGCGGTGGCGAGTCATTGCGGAACCTCGTGAGTCGTTTTGGTGGACGAACTCACGATCGCGCGCGCCGCTTGGGGGATCCTCAAGAAATCCTTGGCGCGCCGTCTTCGTCGACGCGTCACTCGGGGCCGAGGGAGTCCTGAACGTGAAGAGATTCACGTGACGACCCTCGCGGCGTCCCCGAGGGCCGAACGAGGGTGCTGGCGACGCGGTGGCGCACCCGTTGCGGCCACCAGAACCAGCGTCCGAGCAGCGCCGCGATGGAGGGCATCATGAACGCGCGCACAATCAGCGTGTCGAAGAGCAAACCCAGACCGATCGTGCTTCCCACCTGCCCGATGACGCGCAGATCGCTGACCACCATCGACGCCAGCGTGAACGCGAAAACCAACCCCGCGGACGTCACGACCTTCCCGGTGCCACCCATCGCGCGAATGATGCCGGTGTTGATCCCCGCGCCCATCTCCTCTTTGAAACGGGAGACCAGCAGCAGGTTGTAGTCAGACCCGACCGCCAAAAGGATGATTACCGACATCGCGAGCACCATCCAATGCAGATGGATCCCGAGCAGATGTTGCCAGACGAGCACCGAGAGCCCGAAGGACGCGCCCAACGAAAGCGCAACCGTGCTCACGATCACCAGTGCGGCAACGAAACTCCGCGTCATGATCAGCATGATGACGAAAATGAGGCAGAGCGACGCTATCCCGGCGATGAACAGGTCGTATTTCGAGCCGTCCTGCATGTCCTTGAAGGTCGCGGCGGTCCCGGCCAGGTAGATCCTGGCGTCCTCCAGCGGAGTTCCCTTGAGCGACTCCTCGGCCGCGGTCTTTATCGGGTCGATGCTCGAGATGCCCTCGGCCGTCGCGGGATCGCCGCGATGGGAAATGATGAAGCGGACAGCCTTCCCGTCCGGGGAGAAGAAGTATCTCGTAATCCGTTGGAAGTCAGCGTTCTTGAACACCTCCGGAGGCAGGTAGAAGGAGTCGTCGTTTTTGGCGTTGTCGAAGGCCTTGCCCATGGCCATGGCGTCCGAACTCATCTCGTCCATCTGGCTGTAGATGCCGGACATGGTGCTGTGCATGTCCAGCAGCATGGTCCGCATGCTCTGCATCGTCGCGATCATCGGCGGGAACTGCGCGATCATCTGCGGCAACAGCAGGTCCAATTTGTCCATGTCTCCGACCAGCAGGTGCAGCTGCCCGCTCACTTGGTCGACACCGTCCAGCGCGTCGAACATCGATCGCAGCGACCAGCAGATCGGAATGCCGTAGCAGTGTCTTTCCCAGTGGAAGTAGCTTCGGATGGGCCGCCAGAAATCGTCGAAATCGGCGATGCGGTCCCGAAGTTCGTCGGTGATCGCCGTCATTCCTTTGGTCTCACCGACCAGGCGATGAGTGGTGTCGGTGAGCTGTTGCATCAGGCCGTACATGCGATTTATCGTGGCAACGGTCGAGCTGAGCGCGTCCGCCTGCTTCAGCATGTCGTCGATGCTGGCTTTTTGGAATTTCATGGTCTGTATCTGGGCGGCGCTCTGCATGCTCATCATGAACGGTATGGAAGTGTGCTCGATCGGCGTGCCCTCGGGCCGGGTTATCGCGACCACTCTGGAGATGCCCGGAACCCGAAACACACCCTTGGCCAACTTGTCGAGGATGAGGAGGTCGGTCGTATTCCGCATGTCGCGGTTCGCCTCGATGAGCAGGACTTCCGGCATCATTCGCGCCGGTGAAAAATGCCGCTCCGCGGCGGCGTATCCCAGGTTTGCGGGGATATTGTTGGGCACATACAGGCGGTCGTCGTAGCTTGGTTTGTAACCCGGCAGCGTCAACAGTCCGATCAGGGCGATCGCGCAGGTCGTGACGAGAACGGGTAAGGGCCAGCGCACGATTACCGTGCCGGCCCTTCGCCATCCGCGAACCCCGATCTTCCGCCTGGGATCGAACAAGCCGAAGCCGCTGCCGACGCTGAGGACGGCCGGGATCAGCGTGAGCGCGACGACGACCGTGACCAGCATGCCGACCGCGCACGGCGCGCCGAGCGTGCGGAAATACGGCATCCGGGTAAAGCTGAGACAGAAGACCGCGCCGGCGATGGTCAGACCGGAGCCCAGGACGACCTTGGCGACCCCACGAAAAGTGGTGTAGTAGGCCAATTCCCGGTCCTCACCAGCCTGACGCGCCTCTTGATACCGGCCGAAGAAGAAGATGCCGTAGTCGGTTCCCGCGGCGATCCCAAGGGATACCAGCAGATTGATCGCGAAGGTCGACAGTCCGACGATGTGGTGGTCACCGAGAAACGCGACGATTCCTCGGGACGCCGCTAATCCGATCCCAACCATGACCAACAGCAGAATCACCGTGGCGACCGAACGATAGACGAGAAGCAACATCGTGAAGATCACCACGACCGTCAACACGGTGATTTTGAGGATCGACTCGTTGCCGGCCCGGTTCGTGTCCGCGACGAGTGGTGCGGGCCCGGTGAGATAGGCCTTGACGCCCGGGGGTGGCGGAGTGCGATTCACCATGTTTCGGACCGCTTCCACGGATTCGTCCGCCAGCGGCGTCCCCTGGTTACCCGCGAGGCTCAATTGGACGTACGCGGCCTTGCCGTCGGGGCTTTGCGCGCCCGCCGCGGTGAGCGGATCGCCCCAGAAATTGTGGACGTGCTGCACATGCTTCGTATCGGTTTCCAGCCGACGGATCAGACGTTCGTAGTACTTGTGCGCGTCGTCCCCGAGAGGCTCGTCACCCTCGAGGATGATCAAAGCGAAACTGTCGGAATCGGATTCCTTGAAGTCCTTACCCATGCGCGTTATCGCCTGTACCGATGGCGCATCCTTGGGGCTCATCGGAACGGAGCGCTGTTCCGCGACGCTCTCCAGCGATGGAACACCGAAACTCACGACGAGGGCGATCGCCACCCACCCGAGGATGATGGGCACCGACAATCGGCGAACCATCCGCGCTGCGAACGGTGTCTTGGGAACTTCGGTACTCATAGCCAACCGAGCTCGCGGTCGAGTATCTGGCCGATTGCGGCGATCGGCTCGGGCATATCCATGTCAGAGTGCCGGCTCTCGATCTTGTGCGCGGACACGGTTCCGCTCAAGTAGGGCGCCCATGCCGCGACGCATTGATCGGCGGATCTGGGCTCGTTGATCGTCGGTATGAACAGCAGCGAACGGCCTTCGTAGATGGGCGACACGAAGTCATTGAGGAGCTCGACGCTGTTCTTGGTCAACGCAATCACGGTGTCCGCCAACGACTTGTATTCGGCGTCGTCGATCGAGATGCCGTAGCGCTCGTGTGCCCACGTCTTGATCACGCTGCGCGTGTCGCTCTCCGAGAAGTGCGTCAGTAGCAGGGGATCGTCCTCATACCGTGGAACGCTGGCGATCAGTCCCAAGAGCGCTACTTCATGTTTGCGGTTCCGCAGCTCCGTGGCCATGGCGTGGGCCACGACTCCGCCGAAGGACCAACCCAGCAGGAAGAAGGGTCCCTCGGGCTGGATGGCCAATATCTGCTCGATGTAGTCGTCCACCATCGCGGGTATCGACGTGGCGAACGGGGTGGTGCCGTCGACGCCGCGGGCCTGAATCCCGTAGATCGGCCTGTCCTGAACGTGTTTGACGAGCCCGCGGTAACCCCACGCGACGCCACCCGCCGGGTGAATGCACCACACGGGGGGCTTGGTTCCGCCCAGGCGAAGCGGCAAAACCGTCGCGAAGGGATCGACGAGCTCGGATTCGGGTTCTCGTGCGAGCCATTCGGCGAGTTGGGTGACGGTGGGGGCGTCGAAGATGGCGCGGATGGGGACTTCGGTGCTCAGTTCGGTGCGGATGCGTGCGACGAGTCGGGTGGCGGTCAGGGAGTGTCCGCCGAGGGTGAAGAAGTCGTCGTCGATGCCGACGCGGGGGACTTGGAGGACTTCGGCGAAGAGGGCGGCCAGCACGCCTTCGCGGGGGTTGCGGGGGGCGCGGTAGGTCGTGGTGCTGGCGAATTCTGGTGCCGGTAGGGCGCGGCGGTCGAGTTTGCCGTGCATGGTCAGGGGCAGGGCGTCGAGGATCATGATGGCGGCGGGGACCATGAATTCGGGCAGTTGGGTGGCGGCGTGGCGGCGCAGTTCGGCGGCTAACTCCGCACCGCCCGTGGCCTTGGTGGTGGGGACGATGTAGCCGATGAGTTGGGTGTCGGTGTTGGTGGTGTGGGTGGTGACGATGGCGTGGGCGACGTGGGGGTGGGTGGCCAGGGCGGCTTCGATTTCGCCTGGCTCGACGCGGAATCCGCGGATTTTGACTTGGTGGTCGGCGCGCCCGACGTAGTCGAGGGTGCCCTCGGGGTTCCATCGGCCGATGTCGCCGGTGCGGTACATGCGGGTGCCGGGTGGGCCGAAGGGGCAGGCCACGAACCGTGCGGCGGTCAGTGCGGGCCGGCCTCGGTATCCTCGGCCCACACCGGCGCCGGCGACATACAACTCACCGAGCACCCCCACCGGCGCCGGACACAACCCGGCATCGAGCACAAACACCCGCATATTGCCCAACGGCACACCAATCGGCACCGACGCGCCGCCGAATCGGTCCGCCGCGGGAACGGAATACGTTGTCGCGCAAACGGTGATCTCGGTCGGTCCGTAGGCGTTGATCAGCGCCAGCCGGGGATGCGCGGTCCGGAACCGGTTGACCGCCGCGGCCGACAGCGCGCCGCCGCCCGTTTCCAGTAGCTTCAGCCGATCGAGGCAGCCCGGATCCTCCTCCGCCAATTGGTGGAACAGTGAGGTCGGCACGAACATCGACGTCACGCCGCGTTCCGCGACGAGCCGCCGGAGCGCCGAGACGTCCGTTCGGCCCGCCGACACCACCAACGTGCCGCCCCTGAACAGCGCCGGCCAAATCTCACACGCCGAGCTGTCGAATCCCGGCGACATGATCATCGACATCCGGTCGCGCGCACGTTCTTCCGGCCAGTGCTGCAGCGCCATGTTGACGACCCCGTGATGGGTGATGGCGACGGCTTTTGGTCGTCCGGTCGAACCGGAGGTGTACATGATGTAGGCGAGGTTGTCGGGCCTCGGCGGGTGGTTCGCGGCGGCGCCCGCAGTGATGTCGATGTCGGTGGTGTCGAGAATCAGGTCCGGAAGTTGGTTGGGCGGCAATGTTTCGGCGGTCGGGGTGTCGGTGATCAGCAGTCGGGGGGCGGCATCGGCGAGCATGTAGGCGGTGCGCTCGCTGGGGTAGCCGGGGTCGATGGGCAGGTAGGCGCCGGCGGATTTGGCGATGGCCAGCAGCGCGGTGACCAGGCGGGCGGAGCGGGGCAGCGCGACGGCCACGATGGTTTCCGGACCCACGCCGTAGGTCGTGAGCCCGCCGGCGAGATATGTTGCACGCGTATTGAGTTGGTGGTAGGTGAGGGTTTCGTCGTCGTCTTCCACCGCGACGGCATCCGGTGTGCGGGCGGCCTGCGCGGCGAACAGCTCCGGGACGGTGCCCTGCGGAATCGGCGTAGTGGTGTCGTTCCACTGGACCAGCACCCGCTCGCGTTCGGCGGGATCGATGATCTCGATCAAATCGATCCGCCGCCCCGGATCGGCGACGACAGCCTCGAGGATCCGTAGGTAATGCTTGGCGAACGCCCCGACGGTGTGGTGATCGAACAGGTCGGTGGCGTATTCGATGTTGCCCGCGAGTGTTTGTCGCTGGCCGGGTACCGACGGAACCTCGAAGAGATTGACGGACAGGTCGAATTTCGCGGTGTGGGTGGGCACCGGCAGGACGTCGACGCCCAGTCCGGGGAAGTCGACGCTGGGAAGCGCGATGTTCTGCAGCGCGAACGACACCTGAAACACCGGATGGCTGGCCGTGGAGCGGGGCACGTTGAGCGAATCCACGAGCCGTTCGAACGGGGCGTCCTGGTTTTCGTAGGCGGCGAGCGCCTTGCCGCCTATCTGCTCGAGGAGTGCGCTGAACCGGGGATTGCCCGACGTGTCCACGCGCAGGACCCAGGTGTTCACGAAGAACCCGATCAGGTCGGCCAGCGCCTGGTCGGTGCGTCCGGCGATCGGTCCACCGATCGTCAGGTCGTCACCGGCGCCGAGCTTGCGGAGCAGGACGGCCAACGCCGCTTGCAGAACCATCGACGTCGTTGTTCCGGTTTCCCTGGCACGTTGCTCCACCATTTCCAGCAGCGGCGCGTCGATCGCGAGCGGAACGAGCTCACCGCGAAACGACCGCTGCGGCGGGCGGGGCCGGTCGAACGGCAATGAAATCTGTTCTGGCGCACCCGATAGCTCGCTGCGCCAGTAGGCCAACTGCCGGGACATGACGCCGTCGGGATCGTCATCGCGGCCGAGGATCTCTCGCTGCCACAGGGTGTAGTCCGCGTACTGCACCGGCAACGGTGACCAGGTCGGCGGATGGCCCGCACGCCGCGCCGCGTAGGCCGTGGCCAAATCCCGCGCAAGCGGCGCCAGCGATGCCCCGTCCCCGGCGATGTGGTGGATCACCAACACCAGCACGTGCTCGGTCGCCGAAACCCGCAGCAGGTCGGCCCGCAAGGGGATCTGCGTCGCCAGGTCGAACGGGTACTCGGCGGCCGCGGCCGCCGCTGCGGCCAACTTCCCGCCGGACACGTCCGTCGCCACCACCGGCGCACCGACCGCCTCGGCCGGCAAAATCTGTTGCCACGGTGTGCCGTCCTCCTCGGCGAACACGGTGCGCAGAGTCTCGTGGCGGGCCACGACATCGCCGACGGCCGCGGTCAACGCCGCCGAATCCAGGCTGCCCGTCAACCGAATCGCCAACGGGATGTTGTAGGTCGGCGACGGACCCTCGTATTTGTAGATGAACCAGAGTCGAGTCTGCGCGAAGGACAACGGCATTCGCGGCGGCCGCTGTCGCGGCATCAGGGGCGCCCGCACCCGGTCGTCGGCATGCGCGGTGAGCCATTCGGCGAGTTGGGTGACGGTGGGGGCGTCGAAGATGGCGCGGATGGGGACTTCGGTGCTCAGTTCGGTGCGGATGCGTGCGACGAGTCGGGTGGCGGTCAGGGAGTGTCCGCCGAGGGTGAAGAAGTCGTCGTCGATGCCGACGCGGGGGACTTGGAGGACTTCGGCGAAGAGGGCGGCCAGCACGCCTTCGCGGGGGTTGCGGGGGGCGCGGTAGGTCGTGGTGCTGGCGAATTCTGGTGCCGGTAGGGCGCGGCGGTCGAGTTTGCCGTGCATGGTCAGGGGCAGGGCGTCGAGGATCATGATGGCGGCGGGGACCATGAATTCGGGCAGTTGGGTGGCGGCGTGGCGGCGCAGTTCGGCGGCTAACTCCGCACCGCCCGTGGCCTTGGTGGTGGGGACGATGTAGCCGATGAGTTGGGTGTCGGTGTTGGTGGTGTGGGTGGTGACGATGGCGTGGGCGACGTGGGGGTGGGTGGCCAGGGCGGCTTCGATTTCGCCTGGCTCGACGCGGAATCCGCGGATTTTGACTTGGTGGTCGGCGCGCCCGACGTAGTCGAGGGTGCCCTCGGGGTTCCATCGGCCGATGTCGCCGGTGCGGTACATGCGGGTGCCGGGTGGGCCGAAGGGGCAGGCCACGAACCGTGCGGCGGTCAGTGCGGGCCGGCCTCGGTATCCTCGGCCCACACCGGCGCCGGCGACATACAACTCACCGAGCACCCCCACCGGCGCCGGACACAACCCGGCATCGAGCACAAACACCCGCATATTGCCCAACGGCACACCAATCGGGGACGGATTGCGTCCGGCATGCTCGCGGGTCAGCTCCAAATGCGTGAGATGCACCGTGGTTTCGGTGGTGCCGTACATGTTGATCAAGGCCGGCGCGTGCGCGCGCTCATCCGGGTACCAGCCGCGCAGGCGCGACGTGTCCAGTGCCTCCCCGGCGAACACCACCATCCGCAACGCGGAATCGATTGCGCTAGAGGGAGAGTCGCGCTCCGCCCGCATCAGCTCGTAAAACGCCGACGGCGTCTGGCTGAGGACCGTGACGCGCTTGCGAAGCAGCAGCTGCCACATGTCCAGCGGCGAACGCACCGTGTCCCACGGCACCACCACGACGCGCGCACCGTGCAACAGCGCTCCCCACAATTCCCAAACCGAGACATCGAAGGCCGGTGAATGACACCACGCCCACACGTCCCGATGGGTAAAACCGCACCAGCGCACGAGGCCCGCGAACAACGCCACCAGATTGAGGTGGGTGATCGCGACCGCCTTTGGTCGTCCGGTCGATCCGGAGGTGTACATGATGTAGGCGAGGTTGTCTGGTTTCGCTGGGTGGGCCGGGGCAGCGGTGGGGGCGGTCCCGTGGTCGGAGGTGCCGAGGATCAGGACTGGAAATCCGGTGGCGGGCAGTGTTTCGGCGGTCCGAGTGTCGGTGATCAGCAGTAGGGGAGCGGCGTCGCTGAGCATGTAGGTGGTCCGCTCGCTCGGGTAGTTCGGGTCGATCGGCATAAAGGCCGCACCGGTTTTGGTGATGGCCAGCAGCGCGGTGACCAGGCGGGCGGAGCGGGGCAGCGCGACGGCGACGATGGCCTCCGGTTCGGCCCCGTACGCCATCAACCAGGCCGCGAGATGTGTTGCACGCGTGTCGAGGTGGCGGTAGGTGAGTGTTTCGTCGCCGTCTTCGACCGCGATGGCCTCGGGGGTGCGGGCGGCCTGCGCGGCGAACAGTTCCGGGACGGTGCCCTGCGGTATCGGCGTGGCGGTGTCATTCCACTCGAACAGCACCCGCTCGCGCTCGCCCGGATCGATGGTCTCGATCAAATCGATCCGCCGCTGCGGATCAGCGATGACGGCGCGCAAAAAGGCGGTCAGGTGTTCGGCCAAGCGGACCAGATCCGCGTGCGTGTAAAGCAGCCCATTCGCGTCGATTTGGATGTGGATGTCGGCTGGTTTCGCGTCGTCGGCCTGGCGCGCATCGTAATAGCCGGAGATCAACAGATCATCGCAGGCTCCGAAAGATGCGCCCCGAAACACCGCAGGACTCTCCGCGAATTGCAGATTGCCAAAGTACGGCATGATGTTGACGACGGGCCCCAGCCGGTGTTTCTGGTTCTTGAGCAGTCCGATCTCGCGCTGGATCTCGGAAATCTGATACCGGGCGTGCGTGAGCACTGTTCTGATCTCTTGATCGAGCGATCTCGCAAAATCCGCGAACCCGGTACCCGGTGCCACGTTGACCCGCACCGGAACGACGTTGGAAAGCATGCACGGCGTACTCCATGCGATGCCCAACCTGTTAGCGACCGCCAAACGAATCGAGAACTCCGACGTCGACGACGCCCGGCTCAAGCACCCGGACAGCGCCGCGGTCAAAAAGCGAGGCAGTGACAGGCCGGCACGCGCTGCCGCCGCCTTCACGCGGACCGCGTCGTTCCCCGCGAGTGCCACGTTTTGGTGCAAGGTCGCCGGTTGCGGCAATGCCGGGCGATCGGAGATGGCCAGCGGTTCCGGCCATCCCCGCGTGTAATCCGCCCAGAAGTGCCCATCGGCAAGATAGCTATCGGAACCCCGATAACCCAGGTCCTCGGCGGTGACCGCCTCGGGACTGCAAAACTTGGATCGGGAAGGGCGGACGCCAAACTTCAACGCCGTGTAGACCTCTGACATGCGACGTACCGCGACCAGGAGCCCGAACCCATCGCAGACGATGTGGTGCACGACAACGAACAGCGAGTATCGGCGCTCGGCGAGCTTGATCAGGCCGGCTCGGCACAGGATGTCGCGTCTCAAGTCGAACGCTCGGCACGTTATTTCCGAAATTATCTCCCGGCCAACCGATTCCGGGTTTTCGGTATGACTGACGTCGAAGAAATCCGGTTCCCAGGCCGCCGAGTCGAGCACCGTCTGGTACAGGCCCCGGTCGTCTTCGGAAAACGCGACACGCAGGGTCTCGGCCTCCCAGCACACCTGCCGCAATGCCGCGGCCATCGTGGGGTGATCCACCGGACCGTCGATGTCGAGATGACAAGAAATGTTGTTGGGCAAATGTGGAACTAATCTCTGGGCAAACCACAAAGCCTCCTGCGCAGACGAGATGTCAATGCGACGATTCGACATCACTACCTCCCTGCATCAGACGCTGGCGTCGCCAAGAACAGAAATAGCGCCAGAAACCCCGGAGATTTGGCTTAGGAAATTGGCAACCGGTATACGCCGTCGTCCTGGAGCTTGGGCAATATGAGGTCGGCGAGTTCGGCGATGGTGAGTTCCGCAAACACCGCCACCGCTCCGACATCCAGCGCGACGTCGAGCGTGCGTTCCACCTCGAGCAGGAGCTCCACCCTGGACGCCGACTCTAGGCCGAGATCCAGAGCGAGGTTGGTATCGCCATCGAGTTCAGGCTCAGAAGACGATCTGCGGATAGCACGCACGGCGCGGATGATCACGGCCACCACGCGCTCGTGGGTCAGTGGCTTGCTTCGCGCGGGCATTCCGTTGTGAAGCTTGGCCTTCGGGCCGGGACTGCCGTCATTGATCTCGAATTCGTCGTCGCGTGATGCGCTGGCGAAATACGTCATGTGCTCACCCCCATGAGATCGGCGGCAATTCGGCGTCTGCGCAATTTGCCGCTGGTTGTCTTGCTTAGCCCGTTCTGGGGGACGAATCTGACGCCGGTCAGGGGCAGACTCGCTTCTCTGGCAGCTCGCAACAACTCGCGACGAACGGCGGCCGCGGCCGCGTCATCGCCGACAGCCGAATCGTTTTCGATCACCACGACCATTTGAGTCACCGCGTCGGAGTCGATTCCGACCACCGCGACGCGTCCCGTTTTGCCGAATCCACTCCGGACCACGAAGTCTTCCACCTCGCTGGGTAGGAAGTCCTCGCCCGCGACGCGAACGACTTCGGCGGCTCTGCCCGTGAAGACGAATTCACCGTCAGCCATAAACCCGAGGTCCCCCGTCCGCACCGGGGCGGAAGCGGGAATCACGTCGCCGTCGAACGGGCCCGAGCAGCGAGACGGTGATCGCACCACCACATCGCCGATAACGCGTTCGCCTACCGGATATCCCCCGACCTCGATCCACACCTCGGCACCCGCAACGGGCGGCCCCAAAGACATCAGCTCCGTGGGACGCCCGTCGCTCCGATCCGAGATTTCCGGGCCGTTGACGGTGCGCCAGTGCCGATCTCCGGGAGTGCAGGTGACCATCAGCGTCGCGTCGGCCAGGCCGTAACACGGCCGCACCACACCTTGGCGGCATCGGGCCGTTGACTCGAAGGCGGCTAACACCCTGGGACGCACGACGTCTGCGCCGATCAGCACGGCGCGCAACGACTCCAGGCTCAGGCCGCGGGACGCCAGCGCTTTGGTTGCGACGTGCATTCCGGCGGGAATGACGGGCCAGAACCCCACTCGGTGCGTTGCCATCTGTTCGACCCACTGGGCCGGCGCCGTCAGGAACTCCTCCGGGCTCCACAACACCAGCGGGCAGCCAAGCCGTAAGGCCTGCAACGTGCTAACCAGACCCATGTCGTGCGACAGGGGCAGCCACGATCCCACCACGTCGTCCGGCTCGGCCGCGGAGGCATCCGCCAGGATGTTCAGTTGGGCCCGGATGGCACGGTGCGAAATCCGTAGCGGGCGAGGGCTGCCGACACTGCCTGAACTGAACTGCAAAAAAGCGGTGTCCTGGTGAGCGGGATCGGGCGCGGAGTGCCCACCCGCCCGATGCCACGTCCCCTGCCGGTAGACGAATCGGGCGTTGACCCTTTCGGCAACGTCAATAATGCGTTCCCGCAGCGACGTTGGGGATCCGTAGGATCTGGATCCCGGCAGCACCAAGGGCACGCCGCCGGCGAGCGCCACCGCGAAAAGCCCGCTCAGCACGTCCTGCGGTTGCTCGGCCAGGATGGGTACGACGGTTCCCGTGAGATCTGGAGCCGTTGCCGAAGCCGCTCGACCCGCGCCGACGATCTCCCTCGGGTCCAGCCTCGAGCCCGCACGAATGATCGGTGCCGCCGTCGACCTGCCTTCGATCCGGTGGCACAGGTCAAGCCATACCGAACCGACGGAAGTGTCGGCGGAAGACGGCTCTGCGAAGCGGGATTTCATCTCCCCACCTCGCATGACCGCTGCCGCGAAACCATGCCTCTATGACCGAGTCACATGAGAACCGGTTCACCATTGTCCAGGCGCGGGGGATCTGGATCCCGCGGTTCACGCAATCGCCCTGGATGACTTCCCAGCAAAATGCGCGTGTGTTCGGTGCAGCGCGTCGTTTCCCCACGATTCGATGCAGACACGATAAGTCCCCCCTGTCTGGAACACTCGCATCAGTGGATTCAGGCTACCGGCTCCGACGGTTTAGCGGAACCACCATTTTCATTTTCATTTGGAGCGCTGTCGGCCGATTCGCTCGTCAAAGGCGCGCTACTTTTGCTCGCGTCGCCGACCGGTTGGCGCGAGGGGTCCTTGAGTAGACACGCAACGACGGCCGATCCGGTTCGAATCGTGGTTAACGCAGGCGCACAGCAGAATTAGACAGTCGAGCAATTCGGTGCGCACGCGTAGGCTGCCGAGTGAGTGCGGAGTCCGGGCCGCTGGTCGGTCACCACGGGGAATAGGAAATCGGTTGGAGGAATCCATGTGACTGATTTGAATTCCACGTTGCCGCCCGCATTGCTCAGGGCGATCGAGATGCTTACCGATGCACCACGCGAACCGGACGTCACCAAGGGCTACCTCGATCTGTTGGGCGCCGGTTCGGTTGACGACTCCTCAGTGCCGAAGAGCACTGGGCCGATGCAGGCGCTGTGGGCCTCGTCGGTCGCGGCGATGATCTACGACCACGTCCAGGCGGTGCTGCGCAAGCTGCTCACCGCGTTCCAGTCCCCGGTCGAGTGGGCGAATTTCCGGCCGGGCGGGATCATCCTCGATGTCGGCTGCGGGCCCGCCAGCCTCACGGCGTCCCTGGCGCGTGCCGCGGGCCCGGACGGACTGGTGCTGGGCATCGATCGGTCCGACGCGATGTTGGCGCGCGCGGTCCGCGTCGCGTCGGGTCCGCAGATCGGCTTCCTGCGCGCGGACGCCCAGCGGCTTCCGCTGCTCGATGAAACGGTCGATGCGGTGGTCTCGGTCGGCGTCCTGCAATTCATGCCGGACCCCGCGGCGGCGCTGGCCGAGATGGCGCGAGTGCTGCGACCGGGCGGCCGGCTGGCCGTGGTGGTACCCATCGTCCGTCATGCGGGCCGGTTTTGGCGGAAGCTACCAAGCCTCGATCCCTATGTGTTCGACGTCGACGAGGTCGCCAATGTCTTGGCCGGCCACGGATTGGTCGGCGTGCGAACCAAGAACTTCGGGTCGATCCAGTGGGTGTGCGGCGAACGCGGGTAGGGACGCCGCGGGTCAGCCGCAAACCGATTGGGCTAGCGCGTCTTTCGAAGGTCGACGAGCGAGTTTCGAAGCCCACCGTCCAACCGAATCTGAACGGCCGCCACCGCCAGCATCACCGCCGCGGTCACCAAGTGCACCACCGCGTCGGTGGTGTTGTTGGGGAACGTGAAAACCACGGCGACCTGATGCGAGAAGAACGCCCAAATGCCCGGCAGCGCACCGGCTATCGCGGCGAGTAGGAGATACAGCACGGCCCACGACTTGCGCAGCGCGAACACCAGCCCGGGACCGAATAAGGCGAGGCCGGCGACGGCGTGCCAGCCGTTGTAGTCCATTCCGAGCAGCTGGACGGTCGGCGCACCCGGCCCGGTCGCGAAGCTGGGCTCCATGATGAAGCCGACCACCGCCTGAATCACGTGCAGAACACAGATGATCAGCAGCCCGATCTGGGCGAAACTCCACCTCACGTTGCACCTCCTTGTGCACGGTGGGATAGCCCAGATACTACGCCCGGTAGTAGATAGTGGCAATGGGTCCGGCTTCAGCCGCCGAAGGCGGCGCCCTCACTTCCTGCCGGGAAGCTTCATCATCGTGCGCACGACGGGCACCAGCGACTTCTGCCACAGGGTCGACGGAATGCCAAGGGGCGGATCGAGATTGAACACGCGCGCGGCCGCGATCGTCTGCGATTCGGTGTACTTCAGCAGGCCCTCGGGACCGTGCCGGCGCCCCACGCCCGACTGGCCCATTCCGCCCATCGGCGCGCCGAGGCTGCCCCACGCGAACGCGTAACCCTCGTCGACGTTCACCGTTCCCGACCGCAACCGGGCGGCGATCTCCTGGCCCTCGGCGGTGGAGCCGGCCCACACGCTGGCGTTGAGTCCGTACTCGGTGTCGTTGGCCTTCTCGACGGCCTCGTCCACGTCGGCGACCGGGTAGATCGAAACCAGCGGCCCGAACGTCTCGTTGGCCGCGCACTCCATCTCCGGCGTGACGTCGGTGAGCACCGTCGGCTCGTAGAACAGCGGCCCGATCTCGGGGCGGGCTTTGCCGCCCGCGACCACTTTGGCGCCCTTGGCCTTTGCATCGTCAACGTGATCGCTCACGGTGTCCAGCTGGCTCGGCGAAATCAGGCTGCCCATGTCGACCGAGAAGTCATAAGCCGTGCCCAGCTTCATGTTTCGCACCGCCGCGGCGAACTTGCTGGTGAACTCGTCGGCGACGTCCTTCTCAACGTAGATCCGCTCGATCGAGATGCACAGCTGGCCCGCGTTGGAGAAGCACGCGCGGGTGGCCGCCTTGGCCGCCTTGTCGAGGTTGGCGCCGCGCGTGACGATCATCGCGTTCTTGCCACCGAGTTCGGCCGAGAAGCCGATGAGCCGGCGGCCCGCGTGTTCGGCGAGTTGGCGGCCGGTGGCGGTCGAGCCGGTGAACATCAGGTAGTCGCAGTTCTCGATGATCGCGGTGCCGACCACCGAGCCCGGGCCGGGCACGATCGCGTACAGCGCCCGAGGCAGCCCGGCCCGGTACAACAGTTCGGCACAGGCCAGCGCGCAGTACGGCGTCTGGCTGTCGGGCTTGAGCACGACCGCGTTACCCGCCACCAGCGCGGGCACCGAGTCGGACGCGGTGAGCGTCATCGGGTAGTTCCACGGCGAGATCACGCCGACCACGCCCTTGGGCTGGTAGACCACCGTGGTCTTGCCGACCGCCGGGAGCAGCGCCTGCACCTTGCGCGGCTTCAGCAGGCCGGCGGCCACGTTCACGTAATAGTTGGCGTTCGCCATCAGATCGACGATTTCCTCCTGCGCGGCCCATCGGGCCTTGCCCGCCTCGGCCTGCAGGAGATCCATCAGGAACTGGCGGTTCTCGACGACCAGGTCGCGATAGCGGCGGATGACCTCCACCCGCTCGTCAACCGGACGCTTCGCCCAGCCGATCTGCGCCGCGCGGGCCTCGGCGAACGCGGCTTCGACGTCGGCGGCCGTGCCGATCGGGACGGTAGTCAGCGGTTTACCGGTGAAAACCTCGTCGATCGTCTTGGTCTCGCGTGCGGTGATGTCCTTGATCGCGACCAGCTGGCGCAAACGGTCGAAGACCTCGGCTGACGGTGCGGGCATATCGGTACCTCCCCAAGAAGCGCAGGCGCCCAAAGCCCCAGCCTATGCCTGGCCCGCCCGGGTCGGTAACGGTTGGGGCACGGTCCGGTCGCCCCGCGGCACGTCACGCGGCACCGCGGCCGCGGTACTTGAGAATGCGGGACATGACGCAATCGCGGGAGCCCGACGATGGCGCGTGAGATCT
Organism: Mycobacterium sp. 1081908.1; assembly: GCF_001673535.1. Lineage (GTDB taxonomy): Bacteria > Actinomycetota > Actinomycetes > Mycobacteriales > Mycobacteriaceae > Mycobacterium. Next base: position 28,808 of record NZ_LZLY01000159.1, read on the forward strand.
CCCGCCAGGCGTTCCTGCGCGGGGCCGCCGGCGCGTTGGCCGCCGGCGCGGTATTCGGCCCGGCGCGGGCCTCCGCGGCTCCCAGTAATCCGTCGGGCTGGGACGGCCTCACGACAGCGATCGGCGGGAAGGTGGTGCTGCCCCGCGATCCCCAATTCGCCGGCGCGAAACAGGTTTTCAACACCAACTACAACGGCTCCACGCCGGCGGCGATCGTCACCCCCACGTCGGTGGCGGACGTGCAAAAGGCGATGGCCTTCGCCGCCGCCAACAACCTCAAGGTCGCACCGCGCAGCGGGGGGCACTCCTACATCGGCGCGTCCACGGCGAACGGCGCGATGGTGTTCGACCTGCGCCAGCTGCCTGGGGGAATCAATTACGACGCGTCCACCGGACAGGTCACCGTGACACCCGCGACCAGTTTGTACGCGATTCACGAGGCCCTGGCCGCGGCCGGCCGGGGCATCCCGACAGGTACCTGCCCGTCGGTGGGCGCCGCGGGGCACGCCCTGGGCGGGGGACTGGGCGCCCAGTCGCGGCACGCGGGCCTGCTCTGCGACCAGCTGACGGCGGCGTCGGTGGGGCTGCCGGGCGGCCAGGCCGTCACCGCGTCCGCGGCCAGCAACCCCGACCTGTTCTGGGCGCTGCGCGGCGGCGGGGGCGGCAACTTCGGCGTGACCACCTCGCTGACCTTCGCCACATTCCCCACCCGGGACGTCGACGTCGTGAACCTCAACTTCCCGCCCCAGGCGTTCGCACAGGTCCTCGTCGGCTGGCAGAACTGGCTGCGCACCGCCGACCAGAGCAGCTGGGCGCTGGCGGACAACACCGTCGACGGGTTCGGCACCCATCCCCGGATAATGGCGACCTGCCCGGCCGGATCGGGAACCAGCGTCGCGGCCGCGATCACCAAAGCCGTTGGGGTGCAACCGACCGGAACCGACAACCACACGTTCAACTACATGGACCTGGTGCGCTACTTGGCCGTCGGCAACCTCAACCCGTCGCCGCTGGGATACGTCGGCGGATCCGACGTCTTCACGACGATGACGCCGGCCGCCGCGCAGGGGATCGCCTCGGCGGTCGAGGCGTTTCCGCGTGGCGCCGGCCGCATGCTGGCGATCATGCACGCGCTCGACGGCGCGCTCGCCACCGTGGCGCCGGGGGCGACGGCCTTCCCGTGGCGCCGGCAGGCGTCGCTGGTGCAGTGGTACGTCGAAACGGGCGACCCGTCGGCGGCGACGAGTTGGCTCGCCACGGCACACCAAGCGGTGCAACCGTATTCGGTGGGCGGCTACGTCAACTACATCGAGGCGAACCAGCCGGCGTCGCGCTACTTCGGCCCGAACTTGTCCCGGCTGAGCGCGGTGCGGCAGAAGTACGATCCCGGCCGGGTCATGTTCTCGGGGCTGAACTTCTAGCGGTCGGTGAATCTCATCTGTGATATCGCCGGTGATAGCGCAATCGAGAATCGCCTCATGCCCGGCTGACGGTACTCACGTGGCGTGTGTGACCGCCACGCGCTGCGGCAGCGGACGGGAACGCACCAGTGTCGGCCACCAGAACCACGGCCCGAGGATGCGCAGGATGCACGGCACGACGAACGACCGCACGATCAGCGTGTCGAGCAGCAGGCCGATGCAGACGGTCGAACCCACCTGACCGACGGTGCGCAGATCGCTCGTGAGCATCGCCAGCATGGTGAACGCGAAAACCAAACCGGCGGAAGTCACTACACCGCCGGTGCTGCCGAGTGCGCGGATCAGCCCGGTGTGGATTCCGGCGTGCAGCTCCTCTTTGACCCGAAGGATTAACAGCAGGTTGTAGTCCGAACCCACCGCCACCAGGATGATGAACGTCAGCGGCAATACCAGCCAGTGCAGCGGCAGGCCGATGAGATGCTGCCAGACGAGGATGGAAAGCCCGAACGCCCCGGCGTAGGAGAAGGCGACCGTGCCGGGGATGACAATCGCCGCCATCAGGCTCCTCGTGAGGAACAGCATGATCAGAAAGATCAGCACGAAGGCGGCGATCGCCACGATCAGCAGATCGGACGCCGCGTATTGTTTGATGTCCTTGTTGGTCGATCCGGAACCGCCGATATAGACCTTCGCGCCGGCCAGCGATGTCTCCTTGAGCGCCACGGTTATCGCGTTGGGGAACTGCTCGACGTGCTGCACGCCTTCCGGACCGTTGGCGTCGCCCTCGTGCGTGACGATGATCCGGGCGGCCTGGCCGTCCGGTGACATCAGCAGCTGCATGCCGGTCTTGACGTCCTCGTTGTCGAAACCCTCGTGCGGGATGTAGAAGAAGTCGTCGCTGCGGGCCTGGTCGAAGTCGAGCCCGACATTGATCTGGTCGTCGAATGTCTGATTGGTCTGCGTGGTCTGCAGGGCCGACTGGCCGTAGGTGCTGACCAAAAGATTGGCCAAGGCCTCCGAGTCGTCGGCCGTCAGCTTCAGCTGCACGATGATCTGCGGCACGATCTTGTCCATCTCCTCGAGGGAGGTCTTGGCGTCGTTGATGTCAGCGGCCAAATGGTCGATGTTGTCGAGAGTGTCGAACAACGACCTGAACGCCCAGCACATGGGGATGTCGAAACAGTGCCGCTCCCAATAGAAGTAGCTCTTGATGGGTCGGAAGAAGTCGTCGAAGTTCGAGATTTCCTGATTCATCTCGTCGGTGACCCGTTGCAGATCTTCGACGGTGAGAACCGTCTTGTGCAGCTCGTCGGACAGGTTCTGGAAATAGTCGATCTCTTTGCGCGTGACCTCGACGGTGTGCTGCGTGATCTGCGCCTGCTGATTGGTATTGGCGTTCTGCTGTTGGGTGAACGGCAGCTGCTGGCCGCTCCCGCTGCCTTGGGTGGTGAATAGATAGGGGATCGTGGCATGTTCCAGAGCGCGGCCCATGGGCCTGGTGATGCTTTGCACCATCGCGACGCCGGGCAGGCGTTCGAGCGCCTTGGCCGCGCGGTCCAATGAGATGAAGTCGCCCGAATTCCGCATGTCGTGATCCGTCTCGATCATCAGCATCTCGGAGAACAGCTTGCTCTTCGGGAAGTGCCGATCGGCCGCCTGGAAGCCCAAATTGGCGGGCGCTTTGTGCGGCTGGTACTGACGGTCGTCGTAGTTCTGCCGGTACGTCGGCACAAAGATCGCCCCGAGCAGGACCGCGGCGGCGCTGGCGAAGAGGATCGGCACCGGCCACCGGACCACGCTCGCCCCGATCCGCCGATACAGGTGTGCCTTTGCCTTGCTCTTCGGGTCGAAGAGCCCGAAAAGGCTGCCCAGCGTCAGGAAGGCGGGTCCGAGCGTCAGTGCCGCCGCGATGGTGAACAGCATGCTGATCGCGACGGCCGGGCCCATGGTGTGGAAGTAGTTGAGCCGCGCGAACGTCAAGCAGTAACACGCCCCGGCGATCGTCAGCCCCGAACCAAGGATGACGGGCGTGACGCTCTTGTACGCGGTGTAGAACGCCTCCTCCCGGCTCTCACCGTCGTGTCGCGCCTCGTGATAGCGGCCCATCAGGAAGATGCCGTAGTCCGTCCCGGCACCCAAGGTCAGCGCGACGACGATGTTCACCGCGAACGACGAGAGCTCGATGTACCCGAGATGGCCGAGGGTCGCGATAACCCCCTTCGCGACGAGCATTTCGAACAGAACCCCGGCCAGCGGCACGAACAGGGTGACGATGGATCGGTACACCAGCAGCAACATCCCGATGATGAGAAAGATCGTCACGATCGTGATGTCGTTCAAGCTCGAATTCGCAATCGCCACCGTGTCCGAGGCGAGCGGGGCGGCGCCGCTGACGTAGACCTTGAGCCCCGCCGGGGGCTTGTCCTTCGCCACGATGTCCCGAACGGCGGCAACGGATTCGTTCGCTTGCATCTGGCCGATATCGCCCGCCAGGCGCAACAGCACGTAGGCGCACTTGCCGTCGAGGCTCTGCGCCCCGGCAGCGGTGATCGGCTTCCCCCAGAGGTCCATGGCGTACTGCACGTGCTTGGGGTCTTGCTTGAACCGGCGCATCAAATCGTCGTAGTACTGATGGTCCGCGTCGCCCAGTGGCCGGTTGGCTTCCAGCACGATCATGGCCAGGCTGGTCGAATTGGATTCGTGGAACTTCGCACCGATGGACAGCAGCGCCCGCTGTGACGGCGCGTAGTGCGGGACCACCGGGCCTGCAAGCTCTTCCGCGACCCGCTCCACCTGGGGCATGAAGGTGTTCGTCGAAACGGCGAGCAGGCCCCAGAAGGCGATGATCGGAATCGCAAGGGCGCGAACCATTCTGGGGACGAAAGGCCGCTTCGTCCGAGGCTCCGCCGGATGCTCGCTCATGCGGATTTCACCAGGCAATAGACGTGTGCGTCCTGATTGGTGTCGGACTGTTCGGCGCGGACAACGCCATTCACCCGCAGTCGGCAACCGACCTGGCCGCCATGAACCTGCGCCGAGATGCTGCCCGAGACCACGGTCAGTGTCGTCGCCTCCGTATGCGACCACGGCAAGGTGGTGAGATCAACCTGGTGCGGATGCCCGTTGATGTCCACCCAGACGAGCATCCCGCCTTCACCGACGGAGCCGAACAATTCGTACGTGAGCCGTTTGATGCTGAACTCCGGCGGTGCCGCCGGCTGGTTGACGGTGGTGACGGGCGGGGGCTCGGAGAACTGGTGCACCTTCCACATGGCCACCCCGCCGACACCGAGCGCGATGACGGCGACCAGCGGCAACCAGACCCGCGCCAGGACCCGCCTGCCCACCGAACGAGGGCTCATTCGATCACCTCTCGGAACTCGCTCGGGCCACCATCGCCTCCCCCCGGCCCCACCCCTAGGCCAACTGCAGATAGTAGACGGTCATGTACCCAATTGACAGATGATCGTGCAAGAGTATCGGCCTTGCGGTCACAACGCGACCGCAGCGACCTGCGGGCACACCGACCGGTCGCTGACGGCAACACATGCCTCTGGGGCTTCAGGACATCTTTTGCAGACGCCGCTTCAACCTCGCACTCCGGAGAACTTGAGTCGTGAGATTTATGGCGGCCAACATGGGGAAGACCCCGAGAAACGTCCGCTCGGAGGGCGTCGCTCCATGCAGGTGATAGAGACTGCCGAACACGTAGAAGCAGCCCAGCGAGAACAAGGCACCCGGAATGGCCAGCGTCAGCACCGAGCTGCGGGCGCCAAGGAGGTGCTTCGCGTAATCCAGCTCGTCTTGCGACATGGGTTCGCCCTTGCGCACTTTGCGGGTAACCGTTTTGGTGCTGCCGATCTCGTCGCTCAGCGGGGGAGGCGGCCGGTCCTGCAGCCGTTTGACGTGCATGGCGGCAATGGCGGCGAACACGAACGCGAACATGAGGGCGAGCAGCGTCAGGAAACCGAACACACCCGAAGTCACCATTTCGCTCCTTCGCTCCCCATTGGGCCGGCCAACGCCGCTCCAGACGCTACGCCACGCGCCCCGCACACGGCGGGCAACCGAAGATAGCCGACCGGTCGGCTACTATCGTTGTCATGCCCCGCCCACCGAACCCCGAGGTGCGTCGGCGCCTGCTCGCGGCGGGCCTGGAACTCGTGCATGCGCGCGGATTCGCCGCCAGCGGGGTCAAGGACATCACCGACGCGGCCGGCGTCCCGAAAGGGTCGTTCTACGCGTATTTCCCCAGCAAGGAGGCCTTCGCCGCGGCGATCCTCGAGCATCACTGGGAAGACGTCGAGGCACGGCTGCTGCCGATCCTCGACGCGGACGGGCCGGCGCAGGAGCGCATCACGCGCTTCTTCCACGCGCTGGCCGACGAGCACGAGGCCGGCGACTTCGTGCTCGGCTGCCTGGTCGGAAACCTGTCGCTCGAACTCGGCGGGTCGAGCGAGCCCGTGCGCAGGGAGCTCGTGAGCATTCTCGACCGCTGGGGCGCGGCCCTCGGCAAGTGCCTGCGTTCCGACGTCCGGGGCGACCTCGACGCGGGGGACCTAGCCTTTCGGCTGATCGAAGCCTGGGAGGGCGCGGCGCTGCGCGGGAAAGTCACCCGCAGCCGCGTTCCGTACGACCGGTTCGAGGCGGTCACCGTCCCGGCGCTGCTGCACTGACCCGTACTTCGGGAATGCCGTCATCGCCATCCTTGTTAGATAGACGACTGGTCATTTATTACACGGGTCCGGGAGGCCGAACACTATGACACCCAACCGCAATCTGACCGAGCACCGATTTTCGTTGAACGACGGCAGCGGTGCGATTCCGGCGCTCGGATTCGGGACGTCGCTTTCCGATCGCAACCAGACGCGCAACGCCGTCCGGGCCGCGGTCGAGATCGGGTTCCGCCACCTCGACGCCGCCGAGCGGTACCGCAACGAAGCGGAGGTCGGTGCGGCGCTCAAGGAGTTATTCGCCGCCGGGACCGTCCGGCGAGACGAGCTCTTTGTCACCACCAAGCTCTGGAACAACAACCACCGACCCGAACGGGTGAAACCCGCGCTGCAGGCCAGTCTGGACAGACTCGGACTGGAGGCGGTCGATCTGTATCTGGTGCATACGCCGTTCGCGTTCCGGCCCGGCGACGACCAAGACCCGCGTGACCCGCACGGCGCGGTGGTCTACGACGACGGCGTCACGTTAGAGGAAACCTGGGCCGCGATGGAAGCCCTTGTCGACGAGGGGCTTTCGCGAGCGATCGGCCTGTCCGACATCGACGCGCCGGGCGTCCGCAAGGTCGTCGAAACCGCCCGCATCAAGCCGGCGGTCGTGGAGGTCGAGTCGCACCCGTACCACCCGCAATGGGAACTTCACGAGTTGTGCAAGGAACACGGGATCGTCCTGCTGGCCTTCGCCTCGCTGGGCCACGCGTTGGAACCGCGATTGCTCGACGACCCGCTCATCGTCTCGATCGCTGAGCGCGTCGGAAAGACGCCAGCGCAAGTGCTTTTGGCGTGGGGCATCCAGCGCGGCTCGGCCGTGCTCACCTCGTCGGTCAAGCCGGCGCGCATCGGCGAGAACTTCGATGTCGCGGCGCTTCCCGAGGGCGCGATCCGAGAGATCAACGAAAGTCTGGAAACGCGTTACCGGTTCAATTCCGTTGTCGACGCGGGGGAACCGGGATTTGCCGAGGTGCCTCGATGACATCGAGCGTGGGTTTCCACAGCGGCGAGTTGGCCGTCCAACGACAAGCGGGCGTCGAGGCGGAGGCCGCGCGGCTCGCGGCGATGGTCGGCCGCGGAGAATTACGTGCCGGCATGGCCGCGTTCCTCTCCGAGGTGACGATCGCGGCCGTCACCGCGCGGGACCGGTCCGGACGGCTTTGGACCTCACCGCTATTGGGGCCGCCCGGCTTTCTTCGGGCCACCTCACCGACCACACTGCGGATCGACGGCGAGCTGCCGAGCGCGGACCCGCTCCATGGCCTGCCTTCGGGGCAGCAGGTGGGCGTCATCGCCATGAACTTCCTCACCCGGCGGCGCGCCCGGGTCAACGGTCGCCTCAGCTGTACCGGGGCCGGCGTGCTGACCGTCGACGTGGACCAGGCCTACGGCAACTGCCCGCAATACATCCATCAGCGCCGCGTTCGGGCCGGCGACGCGTCCGTCGACGACCGGGCGCGGCTGTACTCCGGAAAAGCGTTGCGACCGAAGGACATTCGGCTCATCGAGGCGGCCGACACGTTCTTCCTGGGGACCACCCACCCCACCGCCGGCAGCGACGCCTCCCACCGGGGCGGCCCGGCCGGGTTCGTCCGCGTCGCCGACAGGCGCCCGTGGTGGCCCGACTATCCCGGCAACAACATGTTCAACAGCTTCGGAAACCTCGCCGCCGACCCCTCCGCGGCCCTGCTGTTCGTCGACTTCCGCGCCGGCGCCACGTTGCAGCTCTCCGGTCAGGCGACCGTCCGCTGGGACGACCGGGGCGGCGCCGACGCCGACACCGGACGCCGCGTGGAATTCACACCCGAGTGGGTAATCACCACGGCGATACCCGCCCTCGGTGAGGCCGACCCCGCCCCTTAGCGGGCACCCGCCGAGCCCTAACGGAGAGCAGGATTTAACAATTAGATTTGTGGCTATGGGGGACGACGACCGGGACGACCCGCGGTCCCAGCTCGACGAGCTGACGGCGGCTCGAGACCAGATGGAACGACTGGTCCGGGTTATCGTCGAGATCGGCGCGGACCTGGATCTGGATTCGACGTTGCACCGAATCGTGGATGGTGCGATGGAGCTGACCGATGCCCGGTACGCGGCGCTGGGCATGCGGGCGCCCGACGGCACCCTCACGTCGTTCGTTCAGACGGGAATCGACGCCGACACGGCTCGGCGGCTCGGCGACTTGCCGGTGGGTGAGGGCCTGCGCATCGATGATCTGAGCACCCACCCCCTGGCCGCCGCGCTGCGGGCGCACGACCCACCGCTGCGGGCGCTGCTCGGCATACCGATCACCGTGCGCGCGGCCGACTTCGGCAGCCTGTACCTGGCCGACGACCGGCCGGGCCGGGTATTCAGCGACGCCCACGAAGCCTCCGTCCGGGCATTGGCCACGGCGGCGGCCGCCGCGATCGACAACGCGCGACTGTTCGAGCGGGAACGCGAATCTTCGAAATGGACGAAGGCCAGCCGGGAAATCACGACCGCGCTGCTGTCCGGTGACCCCCAGACGGGGCCATTGCAGCTCATCGTGAACCGGGCGCTGGAGTTGGCCGACGCCGAGCAGGCGATCTTGCTGATCCCACGGGAGCCCGATCTGCCCGCCGATGAGGTCGACACCCTGGTCGTTGCCGCCACGGCGGGCCGGTACGCCTCGGAGGTGATCGGCCGGCAGGTGCCGATGGCCGGCTCGACCACCGGCGGCGTGGCGCGCCGCGGCCTGCCGCTGATCACCGATTCCTTCCAGTACCCGATCGAGGGGTTCACCGATGTCGGTGAACGCTCGGCGATCGTGATCCCGCTGATCGCCGACGGCAGGGTGCTCGGGGTGATCGCCGTCGCGCGCCAGCCGCAGCAGCAGGCGTTCGGCAACGACTACCTCGAGCTCGTCAGCGACTTCGCCCGACACGCCGCAATCGCGCTGGCGCTGGCCGCCGGCCGCGAACACGCCCTCAACCAGGAACTCGCCGAAGCCGACAGCGTCGACGACGCGGTGCGCGCCGCTGCCGAGGAACTGCGCCGGCTGTGGCGGGCCCGTCGCGTCCTGGCCGTCACCTTCCCGCCCCACGGTGCCGGCACGGAAACCGCGTCGGGCGAACCGTGGGTGGAATCGGTCGGTGAGGCCGCGCGGTGGGGCGACCTGTCGCCGGAGACCAGGCAGATGCTCAGCTCGTTGCGCGACGGCGACCTGCTCACCCCCAACGCATCGGAGCCCGGCGCGGCGGGGATCGCGCTGCAGCACCCCGAGGGGGTGCTCGTCGTCCGGATCGACCTGGTCGAGCGGCGGCCGTTCACCCTCGAGGACCAGACCCTGCTGACCGTGCTGGCGGGCCGCCTCGGCCAGGGCCTGCAGCGGGTGCACCAGGTCGACCAGCAGCGCGAAACGGCCCTGGCGCTCCAGCACGCGATCCTCGGCCCCGCCGATCTGCCGCACGGGTTCGCGGTTCGCTATGAGGCCGCCAGCCGGCCCCTGCAGGTTGGCGGCGACTGGTACGACGTCTTCGACCTGGACGACGGGCGCATCGCGTTGATCGTCGGCGATTGCGTCGGTCATGGCCTGGCCGCCGCCACCGTGATGGGGCAGGTGCGCAGCGCCTGCCGCGCGCTACTGTTCGAGAACCCCAGTCCCAGCGCCGCCCTGGCCGGGTTGGACCGCTTCGCCGCCCGGCTGGCCGGCGCCCAATGTACGACCGCCGTGTGCGCGGTGCTCAACCCGGAGACCGGTGAACTGGTGTACTCGAGCGCCGGGCACCCGCCGCCCGTCCTGGTCGACGCCGACGGCACCACCCGAATGCTTGACGACGGCCACACCATCGCGCTGGGCGTACGAGCCGACTGGCCGCGCCCCGAAGCACGCGTGACCATCGCGCCGCGCGCCACGTTGCTGCTCTATACCGACGGGCTGGTCGAGCGTCGCCGTCGTCTGCTGCAGCAAGGCATCTCGCGCGCCGCCGCCCTCGTGCAGGAAGGGCGCGATTCCACCCTGGAGGATCTGGCCAACCAGATCATGTCCGGTCTGGCACCGGACGGCGGCTATCAGGACGACGTCGTCCTGCTGCTCTACCGCCATCCCGCCCCGCTGGAGTTGGAGTTTCCCGCCGACGTCAGCCAGCTCGCCCCGACCCGCACCGCGCTGCGCCGGTGGCTGACCCGGGCCCGGCTGGACCCGGATCAGACGATGAACGTGCTCGTCGCCGCCGGCGAGGCCGTCGCCAACGCCATCGAGCACGGCCACCGCCACAGCCCGGGGGGCACGATCAGCCTGGGCGCCACCATATTGGTCGACCAGGTGCGGCTCACCATCACCGACACCGGCTCGTGGAAAACTCCGCAGCCGGCCGCCTCAACGAATCGCGGCCGCGGCATCGCCTTGATGCGCGGGCTCATGCATGACGTCAGCATCAAACCCGACGCGGCGGGAACCACGGTTCACCTATGCGCGAGGATCTCCTGATGGCCACGTCGCTCAGCCTCGACACCGCGCGCCGCAACGACGGGAGGCTCGTGCTGACCGCGACGGGCGAGATCGACCTGAGCAACGTCGACGCGTTCAACCAAGCGCTCAGCAGCGCCACCGCCGAGGCCGATAGCAACGGCGGCACGTTCACCGTCGACCTCAGCGCGGTGGAGTACCTGGACAGCGCCGCGATCAACGCCTTGTTCGCCCGCGCCGCCCACATCGACGTCATCGCCCACCCGCTGGTGATGCCCGTCCTCACCGTCAGTGGCATAACGGAGCTCGTCACCGTCGAACCCGCGCAGCCGGCAGCCGAACGCTGACGCGATGCTCCGCGGAAAGTCGGTGCTCGTAACGGGTTCCACCTCCGGGATAGGCCTTGGCATCGCCCGCGCTTTCGCCGCCGAGGGAGCGAACGTGACCCTCAACGGTTTCGGTGACGCGGACGCCGTCGAGCGGCAGCGGCGCGACATCGAGGAGACGTTCGGGGTGACCGCCGGCTATTCGAGTGCCGATGTGACCAAGCCGGAGGAGATCGCCGACATGATCGCCGGCGCCGAAAAGTCTTTCGGCGCAATCGATGTCCTCGTCAACAATGCGGGCATCCAGTACGTGGCGAAGGTGGAGGAATTCCCGGTCGAGAAGTGGGACGCGGTGATCGCGACGAATTTGTCAGCCGCTTTTCACACGTGTCGCTGCGCACTACCCGGGATGAAAAGCCGTGGCTGGGGCCGGATCATCAACATCGCCTCGGCGCACGGCCTCGTCGCCAGCGCCGAGAAGGCGGCGTACGTCGCGGCCAAGCACGGTCTGGTCGGACTCACCAAGGTGGTGGCCATCGAAGGCGCCGACCACGGCGTCACGTGCAACGCGATCTGTCCCGGCTGGGTGTTGACGCCGCTGATCGCCCAGCAGATCCAGGCGCGCGCCGACGCGGCAGGCAGCTCGTTCGAAGAGGTCAAGACGGAATTCGTCGCCGAAAAGCAGCCGATGGCCCGCTACACCCAACCGGAGGACATCGGCGCTCTCGCGGTGTTTCTGGCCGGCGACGCGGCCGCCACCATTACCGGCTCCAGTTATTCGATCGACGGCGGCTGGACCGCCCAATGAGGCGAAATACGCGACGGCATCGAGGGTTTCGGCGACGGCCGCAATCACCCATTTGACGACCGGCGCTGAAGACGGCACCCGCATGTGAGGCTATTTGGGCAGTGCCACAGCTGAAAAGCGGGGTTTTCATAGGCATTTCGGCAATATCCGATTACGATTCTAATGCTCCGGTCAGCGGGCGACCGTCGCGTTGGATCGGCGGGAGGCGGATATGTCATATCTGGTGACGGCTCCAGAACAGCTGCAGTCTGCGGCCGAAGGTTTGGCAGGTATCCGCACGTTGCTGTCCGGGTCCGCCGCGTCGGCCGCGGCGCCCACGACGCGGGTGGCCGCCGCGGCCCAGGACGAGGTATCGGCTTTGGTCGCAACGCTATTCAGCGATTTCGGCCTGGACTTCCAAGTCATCAATGCCCAAGCCAACGCGTTTCACGAGGAGTTCGTCGGCTTGATCAGCGCGGGGGCGGGCGCCTACCTCGGCACCGAGGTGGCGAACGCGGGGGCGGCCGCCGCCGACCTGAACCTGTCGTCATTCCTGGGCGGGAGCGCGAGCCTGAACCTGAACGGTGGCGTGGTGACCCTGCCACCGATCCTCGGTGGTGGCGCATTCAGCGTGCCGTCGCTCATCACCGGCGGCGTGCTCGATCTGCCGCCGATCCTGGGCGGTGCGCAATTGACCGTGCCGCCGATCTCGGCCGTCGGGTCCTCGATCGCCACCGCCTTGAGCCCGATCGTCAACGGCGGCGTGGTGGATCTGCCCGCGTTCCTGGGCGGCGGGGAGTTGACCGTGCCGTCGATCCTCACCGGCGGCGTGCTCGACCTGCCCGCAACCCTCGGCGGTGGCGTGCTGGGGCTGCCTTCGATCATCACCGGCGGCCTGCTGAGCCTGCCCTCCAGCCTTGGCGGCGGGGTGTTTACCGTGCCCCCGATCAGCAGCGTCTTGATTCCCATCCTCGACGGCGGCGCGGTGACCCTGCCCCCGGTCCTGGGCGGGGGGCAGCTGAGCATCCCGTCGATCCTGACCGGCGGCGTGCTGAGCCTGCCCCCGATCGCCGGCGGCGGAGACGTGAGCATCCCGTCGATTCTGACCGGTGGGGTGCTGAGCCTGCCCTCGAGCGTCGGCGGCGGGGACGTCGGCATCCCGTCGATCGTCTCCGGCGGCATTCTGACCCTGCCGCCGAGCCTCGGGGGCGGGCAACTGACCGTGCCCCCGATCCTCACCGGCAGCCTGCTCGGCCTCCTCGGCGGTTGACCGCAATCCCGAAGGGGGCGTTGATCACTCCGACGGCGCGGGGGTCATCGACCCGATGTAGTACGTCTCGTGCCCGGTCGGGTAGCCGCCACCGTTGGTGGCGATGTGAACGTGGTCGTAGTGGTTCAGCGTTTCGTTGCCCAGGTTTGACATCCAGCTCGGCGCGCCGACGCCCGGGTAGATCTTCTGGCGCCAGATCACGTGGTTGATTCCCCACCGCTTCGCGTTCGCCAGGGCGTACCCGGCGATTTCGTTGCCGAGCTGGATGCCTTCCGGGCTGGCGTGGTTGGGGATCATCACGTCGATCGCCAGCCCGTTGGGGTGCCACGGCAACGGATCCTCGCGATACCCGTAAATGGTCGTGATCTCCGGGAACAGCACGCTGATGGCGCGGGCCGCCCAGATTGTCTTGACCTGCAATCGCTGCTCCGACGCGACGCCGGGCGACAACGGGAACAGGAATTGCTGGGCGGCGGCCGGCGCGCCCGCGGCCAGCTTTTCCACCTCCGCGGGACTGGCGATCTGCGGCCCCGGACCGGAGGGCGGCGGCGCGGCGGTCGGACCGGGCGCCGCGGCGGCCATCGGTGGCACGGCCGGCGAGGCCGGCGAGGCCGCCTGGCCTGCGGCCCGATTGTCGGGCGGCTTGATGCCTTGGGCGTAGATGGGCTTGGTGCCCTGGGCATAGATGATGGCGGCCGACACCACCAGCGAGGCCGCCAACGCCAACCAGCGGCTTCGGCCGATGGCTAATACGCCTTTGCGCACGAACAGCAGCTTAACGTCGTGTGGGACGCATGCGGCAACCTTTTTCGAAGAATCGGCCGAAGACGTCGGCTCTGGGCCGATTTCCGAAAGTTGTTTGCTATGTTGACGGCGCCGGTGTGCGATCTGGAGTACAACGCGACGGTTCCGTGCTTGCCGACCCCGGCCTCGACCCGTCGCTGGTACGGGATGGGAGAGCGAGTGAGTACCAATCCGTTCGACGATGACAACGGCAGTTTCTTCGTCCTGGTCAATGACGAAGAGCAACACAGCCTTTGGCCGGCTTTCGCCGACGTCCCGGCCGGTTGGCGGGTGGTATTCGGTGAAGCGGACCGTGCCGCGTGCCTGGACTACATCGAACAGAACTGGCCGGACATCCGACCGAAGAGCCTGCGCGAAAGGCTGGCGCAGGGCCCGGAACACTGATTCGCACGCCGTCGGGGATTCGAAGTCGGATGACAGCCGATGAGCGGGTGCGCGCCGTCGATCGTCGCGGACCCATCGAGCACGAGCCGGCTCCCCGCTAACGTGCTGCACGGAATCGCGCGCCTCGCCATCGCCGCGCCGCGTCGCGTCATCGCGGTCGCCGTTCTCGTCATGATCGGCACCGCGATCTTCGGCATCCCGGTGAGCAAGACCCTCCTGCCCGGCGGATGGTTCGATCCCGGCTCCGAATCGTCGCGGGCGTCGGCGTTGCTCTCGCAGAAGTTCGGCCAGGGCGACATGGTCATGCTGATCACGGTGACCTCCGAGGGCGGCGCGCAGGGCCCCCGGGCCACGGCGGTCGGCACCGATCTCGTTCGCCGGCTGCAGAATTCGCCCAATGTGGGGCAGGTGCGATCCGCGTGGACCGTGCCGCCGCCGGCGGCGCCCGCATTCGTCAGCAAGGACGGCAAGACGGGCCTGATCGTGGCCGCGATTTCGGGCGGCGAGGCCAATGCCCAGAAGAATGCCGAGCGCCTGGCGGGCGAACTCGCCCACGACCGCGACGGCGTCACGGTGCGCTTCGGCGGCGAGGCGACCGCCACCTGGCAGGTGGACGAGCAAACCAGAGAAGACCTTCTAGTCATGGAGTCGCTCGCGCTGCCGCTGAGTTTTGTCGTGCTGGTATGGATCTTCGGGGGATTGTTCGCGGCGGCGCTGCCGGTGGCCGTCGGCGGGTTCGCGATCCTCGGTGCGATGGCGTCGCTGCGCGCGGTCTCGCTGTTCGCCAACGTGTCGATCTTCGCGCTGAACCTGACCGTCGCGATGGGCGCCGCGCTGGCCATCGACTACACGCTGCTGATCCTGAGCCGCTTTCGGGATGAGTTGGCGGAGGGCCAAACTCGCGACGCGGCGCTGATCCGCACGATGGCGACGGCCGGCCGCACGGTGTTGTTCTCGGCGATGACGGTCGCGCTGTCGATGGCCACGATGGTGCTGTTCCCGCAATACTTCCTGAAATCGTTCGCCTACGCGGGGGTCGCGGTGGTCGCGTTCGCGGTGGCCGCCGCGGTCGTCGTGACGCCGGCGGCGATCGCGCTGTTGGGCGAGCGGCTCGATTCCCTGGACGCGCGCCGGCTGGCGCGCCGCATCCTGCGGCGGCCCGCGTTCCGGCCGGCTCCGGTCGAACGCCGCATTTGGTATCGATGGACGAGGTGCGTCACGCGCCACGCGGCGCCGATCGTCATCGCCATCGTCGCGCTGCTGTTGCTGCTCGGCTCACCCTTCCGCGAGGTGCGCTGGGGCGTCGTCGACGACCGGGTCCTGCCCACCTCAGCCTCGGCGCGCCAGGTCGGCGACCAACTGCGCACCGGCTTCCCGGACAGCGGCGTCCCCGACGTCACCGTCGTGCTCCCGAACGTGACGGGGCTAGGCCCGGCCGAGCTCAACGCCTACGCCGCCGCGCTGTCGCGGGCGCCGGACGTGTCGTCGGTGTCCTCGCCGGGCGGCACGTTCGTCGGCGGCAGGCTGGCCGGGCCGCCGTCGGGGTCTGCCGCCATCACCGGCGGCGCCGCCTTCATGACCGTGGGCACGACGGCACCGCTGTATTCCGCCGCCTCCAACGCGCAGCTCGACCGGCTGCACGCCGTCGCACCGCCGTCGGGCCGGCCGGTGCTGCTGGCGGGCGCCGCACAGAGCAACCGCGACACCGTGCACGCCATCACGACGCGCCTGCCGCTGGTGCTGACGATCATCGCCCTGATCACGCTGGTGCTGGTCTTCCTGATGACCGGCAGCGCGGTGTTGCCCTTCGAGGCGCTGGTGACCAACACCCTGTCGCTGGCCGCTGCCTTCGGCGCGGTGGTGTGGGTGTTTCAGCAGGGGCACCTGGGCGGGCTCGGCACCGCGGCCACCGGCACGATCGGGGTGGACCTGCCGGTGTTGTTGTTCTGCATAGCTTTTGGGCTGTCGATGGATTACGAGGTGTTCCTGATCGCGCGGATCCGGGAGTACTGGCTCGCCTCGCACCGGGGGTGGGGCGCGAACGACAGGAGCATCGCACTCGGCGTGGCCCACACCGGCCGGGTGATCACGGCCGCTGCGCTGATCATGGCGATCTCGTTCGTGGCGTTGATGGCCGCACAGGTGTCGCTCATGCGGCTGTTCGGATTCGGGCTCACGGTCGCGGTGCTCGTCGACGCCACGCTGGTCCGGATGCTGCTGGTGCCGGCGGTCATGCGCGTGCTCGGCCGGGCCAATTGGTGGGCGCCCGGATGGTTGGCCCGGCTGCATGACCGTGTCGGGTTCAGCGAAAGCGGGGCGGACACCGAAAAACCCGATTGGCGGGAAATCCGTCGCCGGGTGCTGTTCGGCGAGCAGCGGCGGCCGCGCCAGGGCGAGCCCGTCTGATCAGACGGCGATAGCCTCGTCGACCGCCGGCTCCGAGAGCGGGCGGCGGCCGGTCAACAGAAGCAGCGCCAGTTCCTGGCCCGCGAACCGCTCGACGAGAAGCGGGACGTATTCGCGGACGGGCCGGCCCTCGAACCGGGCATGAACGCCCCGCACGACCGCGGTCACGGTTTCGGCTGGGATGGTCGGATACTTGCTGGTCAACCGATCGGCCACCTGGGCGATGATCGTCTGTTCACTCAACTCGATCACCGCGCCAGGTTCGCATGCGCTTCACGCCGAAGTCAAACACCGTTAACGACGCGTCCGCCGCCCCGCGACATGCCATCAGCTGAGTATTGTGTACTATACCGAGCATGGCGGAAAAACTCCCGGCGAAGCTGGCGGACCACCCCACCGTGAAGAAGGTGGGTTCCCGCCGGAAACGGCGACCGGGCGTGCTCGACGCCGACTGGTTGCGCGAGCTGTGCCTGGCCGCAGGCGCCGACGACGTCGCATTCGCCGCCGTTGACAACCCCGAGCTGGCATCGGAGGTCGAGCACGTCCGGGCCGCGCTGCCGGGAACCAGGAGCTACATCTCGCTGGTCGTCAAGATGAACCGCGACAACGTCCGCTCGACGGCGCGCAGCGTCGCAAACCAGGAGTTCCATCGCAGTGGCGAGGTGCTCAACGAAGCGGCCCACCGCATCGTGCGCCGGCTGCAGGACGCCGGTTATCGGGCCCTGAACCCGTCGGCGACGTTCCCGATGGAGATGGACAATTTCCCGGGCCGCATCTGGGTGGTGGCACACAAGCCCGTCGCCGTCGCCGCGGGTCTCGGCGTTATGGGCATCCACCGCAACGTGATTCACCCCCGGTTTGGCAACTTCATCCTGCTCGGCACGATCTTGGTGGACGCCCCGGTCAGCAGCTACGGCGAGCCGCTGGATTACAGCCCGTGCCTCGAATGCAAGTTGTGCGTGGCGGCGTGTCCGGTCGGTGCGATCGGCAAGGACGGTGATTTCGACTTCGTCTCCTGCTCGGTGCATAACTACCGCGAGTTCATGGGCGGCTTCACCGACTGGGTCCAGACGATCGCGGACAGCGCCGACGCGGCCGACTTCCGTTCGCGGGTCAGCGATTCGGAGAACGCCTCGATGTGGCAGAGCCTGTCGTTCAAGCCGAACTACAAGGCCGCCTACTGCCTTGCGGTGTGCCCGGCGGGGGAGGAGGTCATCGAGCCCTACCTCGAGAACCGCAAGGGCTTCATGGACTTGGTGCTGAAACCTCTTCAGGACAAGAAGGAGACGTTGTACGTGCTGCCGAACTCGCGGGCGAAGGCGCACGCCGAGCGCCGCTATCCGCACAAGCCGGTGAAGGTCGTCGACAGCGGGATCCGGGGGCGCTGAGCATCGGTCGTCCGCAAGGCACTCGCGTGCACCATGTTTCGCGCGCGGCCCGCACGTTTCCATCACCGTGACTTTTATGCCGGCGCCCCGTCGCGGGCCGAACCCGCGGTTGGCCGGACCGGCGAACGCCGATGCGAGGGGTCGTCGCACCGATGCCGCGGCCATTGTCGGCCGGGCCGGCCCGATCCGGATGCGTTGGCCTCTGAGCTGCCGTTTTGCCGACCGGCCAGCGGTGCGGGAGCCACACCACGACTCGTTGCTGGACCGCACGATCGGCACGGTCGTTACGGCCGGGTTAAACCGCGCGCGGTGTCGCATGACGCCGATCCGCATCCCCATCGCCCTGCCGGTGGAGTCGCGTTGCTGCCCGCGCGCCGGTGCCCGCCGGCGCTGTTAGGCTTCGCGCCATGCACGTGGCAGCCCTTGTTTGCTCCCCGCCCGTGCACTGTTGTCGCTGACGCGTAAGCCCGTGCGCGGACTGGGAGTTGGTGACGACCGTTGATGTTCAACCGCCTTTCGCAGCCACGGGACCGATGCACCCAAGTCCCACACCGGAAGGCCACGAATTGCTCAGCGACATCCGGGGCGCACCCCACGGGCGGCGCGCCCGCCATCTGACGGCGCTGACCGTCCTGGTCGGCATGGTGGCCGCATGCGGGGGCGGGGCCAGCGACATTGCGGGCGGCACCGGGCCGGCCAACGCCAATACGAAGGTCACGCTGGTCGCCTATTCGGTCCCGGAACCGGGCTGGAGCAAGGTGATTCCGGCATTCAACTCCTCGCAGGAGGGTCGGGGCGTGCAGGTCATCACGTCCTACGGAGCCTCCGCCGATCAGTCCCGGGGCGTCGTCGAAGGCAAGCCGGCAGACATTGTGAACTTCTCGGTCGAGCCGGACATCACTCGGCTGGTAAAGGCCGGCAAGGTCTCCTCGGACTGGGACAAAGGTCCCGCCAGCGGGATCCCGTTCGGGTCGGTGGTGACATTGGTTGTCCGCAAAGGCAATCCGAAGAACATCCGCGATTGGGACGACCTGCTGCGCCCGGGCATCGAGGTCGTCACGCCCAGCCCGCTGAGTTCTGGATCGGCCAAGTGGAACCTGCTGGCCCCGTATGCGGTCAAGAGCGGCGGTGGGCGGGATACCAACGCCGGCGTCGATTTCATCAGCAAGTTGGTGCGCGAGCACGTCAAGTTGCGTCCCAGTTCGGGGCGCCTGGCGACCGGCGTTTTCATCGAAGGCAGCGGCGACGTGTTGATCAGCTACGAGAACGAGGCCATCGCCATTGAGCGGCAGGGCAAATCGGTCGAACACGTCAACCCGACGCAGACCTTCAAGATCGAGAACCCGGTGGCGGTGGTGAGCACCAGTGCGCACCTGGATGCGGCGACCGCATTCAAGAATTTCCAGTACACCGCCGAGGCCCAGAAGCTCTGGGCGCAGGCCGGTTTCCGGCCGGTGGACCCGGCCGTGGCGGACAAGTTCCGCGACCAGTACCCGGTGCCGGTGAAACTCTGGACGATCGCCGACCTCGGCGGCTGGAGCAAAGTGGACGCGCAACTCTTCGACAGGAGCGGCGGCAGCATCACCAAGGTCTATCTACAGGCAACCGGATGACCGCCGCCGTTCTCTCCCAACCCGAGCCGATCCGGCGGGAACTCGCCGCATCCGGCGGTGAGGTTCCGCGGCCCCGTCCGGCACGCGGGCCCGGCCAGCCCGGTGGTACGTCGCTTCAGATCGGGGTGGCGACCCTCTGGCTCTCGCTGATCGTGCTGCTGCCACTCGCCGCCATCGCCTGGCAGGCGGTCGGCGGGGGCTGGCAGGCCTTCTGGCTGGCGATCACGTCTCATGCCGCGCTGGAATCGTTCAAGGTGACACTGACGGTTTCGGTCGTGGTCACCATCGTCAACCTGGTGTTCGGGCTGGCGACCGCCTGGGTACTGGTGCGCGACGACTTCATCGGCAAAGGCGTGCTCGACGCGCTCATCGATCTTCCGTTCGCGCTGCCGACCATCGTCACCAGCCTGGTGATGCTCGCCCTCTATGGCAAGAACAGCCCGGTGGGTGTCCATTTGCAGCACACCCCGCCGGGGGTCGCGGTGGCGTTGATCTTCGTGACGCTCCCGATGGTCGTGCGAGCGATCCAGCCGGTGCTGCTGGAAATCGACCGCGAGGCCGAGGAGGCGGCGGCCTCGCTGGGCGCCAGCGGTCCGAAGGTCTTCACGTCCGTCGTGTTGCCGTCGCTGACACCGGCCTTGTTCTCGGGTGCGGGCCTTGCGTTTTCGCGTTGCATCGGAGAGTTCGGCTCGGTGGTGACGATCGGCGGGCAAGTGCCGGGCAAGACCGAAGTGTCGTCGCAGTGGATTCGCGCCTTGATCGAGAACGACGACCGCACCGGAGCCGCCGCGATATCCATTGTGTTGCTGTCGATTTCGTTCACAGTGCTTTTGTTGTTGCGGATCGTGGGCGGCCGGAGGACCAAACGCGAGGAGAAGGCGACATGACCTCGGCGCGCTACGCCCTGCGCTCGGTGGTGTTGGCCTACCTCGGTGTGATGCTGATCGCTCCGGTGAGCATCATTTTGTGGCGCACCTTCCGGCCCGGCTTCGCTCAGTTCTACACGTGGATCAGCACGCCGGCGGCGATATCGGCCCTGCACCTGTCGCTGCTGATGGTCGCCATCGTGGTGCCGCTCAACGTCATATTCGGAGTCTTGGTTTCACTCCTGTTGTCACGCGGCAGGTTTCGCGGCAGAGGCGTGCTGCAGACGATCGTGGACCTGCCGTTCGCGGTCTCGCCGATCATCGTGGGGGTGGCGTTGATCGTGCTCTGGGGTTCGGCCGGCGCGCTGGGTTTCGTCGAAAAAGACCTCGGCATTCCGGTGATCTTCAGCACCCCCGGCATCGTGCTGGCCAGCATCTTCGTCACGCTGCCGTTCGTGGTGCGCGAGGTCCAACCGGTGCTCCAGGAGGTCGGGACCGAGCAGGAGCAGGCGGCGGCGACGCTGGGTTCGAGTTGGTGGCAGACGTTTTGGCGGATCACGCTGCCGTCCATCCGGTGGGGACTGACCTACGGCATCCTCTTGACCACCGCACGCACCCTTGGCGAATTCGGCGGGGTCATCATGGTGTCGTCCAACCTCCCCGGTGAATCGCAAACGCTCACACTGCTGGTGAACGATCGCTACAACCGCGGGGCCGAATACGGCGCCTACGCGCTGTCGACCCTGATGATGGGCGTCGCGGTCGCGTTTCTAATCGTCAAGGCGGTTCTGCTCATTCGGCGGTCGCGCGTCCGGGCCCAGGCATGACAAGGAGATTGCAACCATGACCGAAATCGGGATCGACCCGTCCGCCTACGCGATCATCGTGCGGGACGCTTATAAGCGTTATGGCGATTTTGTGGCGTTGGATCATGTGGATTTCGTGCTCCTCG
>NZ_LZLY01000160.1 GCF_001673535.1 Mycobacterium sp. 1081908.1
GGGTGAACGCCGCGCGCTCACCGGTGAGTCGTTGCCGCCCCGCATGGCCGCGACCGCGACCGCCCAACGCGAAGGGCTGATCTGCGATACGCACGTGCGGGTGATCCGCAGCTTCTTCGCCCACCTGCCCACCGACGTGGACGGCTGCACCCGCGAGGCCGCCGAAGCAGACCTGGCCCGCACGGCCAGCCACTACCGACCCGACCAGCTCGCCAAATACGCCCAGCGGATCATGGACTGGCTCAACCCCGACGGCGAATTCAGCGACCGACAACGAGCGCGCAGGCGCGGGATCACCCTCGGCACCCAAGAATTCGACGGCATGTCGCGGATCACCGGGTTGGTGACCCCGGAGCTGCGCGCCGCGATCGAGGCGATGTTGGCCAAACTGGCTGCCCCCGGCGCCTGCAACCCCGAGGACGAAACCCCCGTAATCGATTCGCCGCCCGACGAAGATGCGGTGCGCCGCGACAGCCGATCCCCGGCCCAGCGCAACCACGACGGATTGCTCGCCGGCCTGCGCGCCCTGTTCGCCTCGGGCGAGCTGGGCCAGCACAACGGCTTGCCCGTGTCGATCGTGGTGACCACGACCCTGCAGGAGCTCGAGGCGGCCGCCGGCAAGGCGCTGACCGCCGGCGGAACTTTGGTGCCGATGTCGGATGTGATCCGTTGGGCCAGCCACGCGCATCACTACTTGGCGATCTTCGACCGCGGTAAGGCGCTGGCACTGCACCACACCAAGCGGCTGGCGTCGCCCGCCCAACGAATCGTGCTCTACGCCAAGGATCGTGGCTGCACCAAGCCCGGCTGCGATGCCCCCGCCTACCACAGCCAGGTTCACCACGTCCGGGGGTGGGCCGCGACCCGCCGCACCGACATCGACGACCTCACCCTGGCCTGCGGCCCCGACAACCGCCTCGCCGAAAAAGGGTGGACCACCCGCACCAATGCCCAGGGCGAGACGGAATGGATACCACCACCACACCTGGATCGCGGACAACCTCGCACCAACCCCTACCACCACCCCGAACGATTCCACCGCGACCCCGACGGTGACGAACCGTAGCTGGCTCCCTTGATCGGCGGCGGCGTCGCGGGGTAGCGTGGTCCTGCCAATTACGAAACCATGCGTAGCGTAATTGGTCGGCGTCCCGTCTACCGGAAGGATCGGCTTGATGCGCAGCCGTTACGCCGGCCATCCGTTCACCACCTCGACGGCCGAAATCGCGGCCGCGCTCGAGGATGTCAGCATCCCGACCCTGCTGCTGTCGCTCGTCCACATCACCGGCGACCCACGCTTCATCCGGGACTTCAAGCCCATGGGGATTTTCCTCAACGAGGTCCAGGGGTTCATGTCGGAGGAGGACAAGGCGCGGGCCCGCGCGGCCGCGCTGCCGGTGATCACCGACTATCGGGACCGCGGTTGCCCCGAGCCCGAGCCGCTGAGCCCTGAACTCATTCGGGAGATGATGGACTGGGCCGCCTGCGAACACGTGACCGACGACTACCTGCCGCTGATCCTGGAGGAGATGGATCTCGAGGGCGTCGACCCCCGTCGCCCGGCCAAGCTGCCCACCGAATCCGCCGCCGAGCTACCGGTCCTGGTGGTCGGGTGCGGTGAATCGGGCATTCTGGCCGGAATCCGCCTCAGGCAAGCCAACATCCCGTTCACCATCGTCGAAAAGAACGCCGGACCCGGCGGAACGTGGTGGGAGAACAGCTATCCCGGCGCCCGCGTCGATGTCGCAAACCATTTCTATTGCTACAGCTTCGAACCCAACAACGACTGGACCCACTTCTTCGCCGAGCAGCACGAGCTGCAGGACTATTTCACCGCGGTGATGAACAAACACGACCTGGCCGAGCACATCCGGTGGAACACGGAGGTGGTCGCGGCCGAGTGGGACGACGGCGACGGCGCCTGGAGCGTCGCCCTGCGACACGCCGACGGCGAGACGAGCACGCTGACCGCGCGGGCCGTCATCACCGCGGTCGGGCAACTGAACCGGCCCAATGTCCCCGAATTCGATGGCGCCGAGAGCTTCGAGGGCCCGTCGTTTCACTCCGCCGCCTGGGACCACTCGGTCGACCTGACGGGCAAGCGGGTCGCGCTGATCGGGGCCGGCGCCAGCGGATTTCAGATCGCACCGGCTATCGCCGACCAGGTCGAGCACCTGACGGTGTTCCAGCGGACGGCCCAATGGATGTTCCCGAACGCCATGTACCACGACGAGGTCGGCGAGGGCGTGCGCTGGGCGATACGCCACCTGCCGTTCTACGGGCGGTGGTATCGGTTTCTCGTGCTTTGGCCCGGCGCCGACAAGGGCCTCGACGCCGCGGAGGGCGATCCGAACTACGCCGATCAGGACTACGCGGTCAGCGACATCAACGCCGCCGCGCGAATGATGTTCTCGCAGTGGATCACCAGCCAGGTCGCCGAAGGCTCGAACTCCCAAGAGCTGTTGGACAAGGTGTTGCCCGACTACCCCGCGACGGGCAAGCGGACCCTGCAGGACAACGGCAGCTGGCTGCGGACGCTGCAACGGGACAACGTCGAGCTGGTGCGCACACCGATCCAGCGGATCGCGCCGCACGGCGTCGTTACCGACAACGGCGTGACCCACGACGCGGACGTCATCGTCTACGCCACCGGATTCCGGCACACCGATGTGCTGTGGCCCCTGAAGGTGCGGGGCCGCAATGGGATTGACCTGCACGAGATGTGGGGGAGTCGTCCGTACGCGCACCTGGGCATCACGGTGCCGGGGTTCCCGAACTTCTTCATCATCTACGGACCCGGCACCCACCTCGCCCACGGCGGCAGCCTGATCTTCCAATCCGAACTGCAGATGCGCTACGTCGACCAGTGCCTGCGGCGGCTGGCGGAGCAGAAGCTGCATTCGATCGAGCCGAAGGCCGAGGCCGCCACCGCATGGCACGAACGGACGCAAACGCAGATCAAGAAGATGGTCTGGTCGCACCCGGCGGTCAAGCATTCCTACTTCAAGAACGCCGACGGCGAGATCCACACCGTCAGCCCGTGGCGCCTGAACGAGTACTGGGCCGCGGTGCGCGAGCCCGACTGGTCGCAATTCATTGTGCGAGAGGGAAAGTGAGCACAGCAGCATGCGCACGGTAGTCGTCGACGGACCCCGCAACATTCGCGTCGAGACCCGCCCGGATCCGGCGCTTCCCGGCCCCGACGGGGCAATCGTCGAAGTCACCGCTGCCGGCATCTGCGGATCCGATCTGCACTTCTACGAGGCGGATTTCCCGATGCCCGATCCGATTGCGCTGGGCCACGAAGCCGTCGGCACGGTCGTGGAAGTCGGACCCGAGGTGCGCACGGTCAAGGCCGGCGACCAGGTCATGGTGTCCTCGGTGACCGGCTGCGGCCACTGCCCGGGGTGTGCCACCCGCGATCCGGTCCTGTGTTACTCGGGCTTCCAGATCTTCGGCGGGGGCCTGCTCGGCGGCGCGCAGGCCGACCTGCTCGCCGTGCCCGCCGCCGATTTTCAGCTGTTGAAGACGCCCGAGGGGATCAGCACCGAGCAGGCGCTGCTGTTGACCGACAACCTGGCCACCGGGTGGGCCGCCGCGCAGCGCGCCGATATCCCGTTGGGCGGCACCGTGGCCGTGATCGGCCTCGGCGCGGTCGGGTTGTGCTCGCTGCGCAGCGCGCTGTTCCAGGGCGCCGCAACGATTTTCGCCGTCGATCACGTCGACGGCAGGCTGGACCGTGCCGCGCGGTGGGGAGCCACGCCAATCAAGGCGCCGGCGGTTGAGGCCATCCTCGCGGCGACGGGGGGCCGCGGCGCCGACGCCGTGATCGACGCCGTCGCCACCGACGCGTC
The DNA here is from genome assembly GCF_001673535.1 of Mycobacterium sp. 1081908.1. Taxonomy (GTDB): domain Bacteria; phylum Actinomycetota; class Actinomycetes; order Mycobacteriales; family Mycobacteriaceae; genus Mycobacterium. The sequence goes on from NZ_LZLY01000160.1 coordinate 3,855, forward strand.
CCTGACCGACGCGCTCAATGCGGTGCGGCCGGGGGGCACCGTTTCGGTGGTGGGTGTGCACGACATGAACCCGTTTCCGCTCAACGCCCTGGGCTGCCTGATTCGCAGCATCACGCTGCGGATGACCACGGCGCCGGTCCAGCGGACCTGGCCCGAGTTGATCCCGCTGCTGCGGTCCGGCCGGCTCGATGTCGACGGAATCTTCACCACCACACTGCCATTGGACGAGGCGGCCAAGGGCTACGCGACCGCGGAGGCCCGGTCCGGCGACGAGGTGAAGGTCCTGCTAACGCCCTAGTCCCGGCTCACTCCGAGCGCGTCGCCGTGATGTATTGCGAGTGCATGAAGGCGTCGATCTTGACGTCGACCTCCGGCGGGGTCATCCCGTAGCCGGCCTGCAGGTCCAGCGTGTTGCGGACCGGTTCGACGGCCCAGCCGTGCGAGGCGAGCGAGTCCGCCGGGTCGGACTTGGGTTCGTAGGTGAGGGCGGAGAAGTCGACGTCACCGGACATGTTGACGCCGGGATGGTCGGCTTCCAGGGCGGCGAGCTGCTGGCGGTCCAACCGCGATCCCAGCGCGCCGATGGCGATTCGGCTGCCGGGCGCGCTGAGCCCGCTGATGCGGGTGAAGAGCGCGTTCTGGGCGTCGTCGGTCAGGTAGGGCAGCACCCCCTCGACCGACCAGGCGCTGGGCGTTTCCGTGTCGAAGCCGGCCCCTTCCAACCGCCGCGACCAGTCGGTGCGCAGGTCGGCTCCGACCTCGATGCGGCGGGCCTTGGGCGTGGCGCCCTGCTCACCGAGGACGCGGGTCTTGAATTCCAGGACTTTCGGCAAGTCCACCTCGAAAACCGTGGTGCCAGAGGGCCATTCGAGCCGGTAGGCCCGGGAATCCAACCCGGCGGCGACGATCACCGCTTGCCGGATGCCCGCGTCGCCGGCGGACGTGAAGAAGTCGTCGAAGAACCGGGTTTGCACGCCGTAGAGGCGCGGAAAGGCCGTCTCGCCCTCCGAGGTTCCCGGATTGGCAAGCACCCCCGCCAGATACGGGTCCTGTGCGGCGGCGATGAATACCTTCGCGTATTCGTCTCGGACCAGCGGTTGCGGGCTGACGGCGTGCAGCGCCCGCCACCCCGCCACCAGCAGCGCGGTGTAGCCCACGCCGCTGACGATGTCCCACTGGTCGTCCTCGGAACGAAGCGAGCCAAATTCAGGTGTCGTGCTCATAGCGCACCAACGTACCCGCGCGGGCGCCGTCAAAGTTCCAAGCTCACCGTGACCGGGCCGTCGTTCACCAACTCGACTTGCATGTGCGCGCCGAACACACCGGTGCGCACCTCGGCGCCCAGCGCTCGCAGCGTCTCCGCGAACACTGTCACGAGCGGTTCGGCGACCTCGGCGGGCGCGGCCGCGTTCCATGACGGGCGCCGGCCCTTGGCGGTGTCGGCGTACAGGGTGAACTGGCTGACCACCAAGATGGGCGCATCGACATCGGCCGCGGACCGCTCGTCGGCGAGAATGCGCAGATTCCAGAGCTTTTCGGCCAGCCTGCGCGCCTTGTCCGGATCGTCGGCGTGGGTGACGCCGACGAAGGCCAACAGGCCCTGGCCGTCCGGCCGGATGGCTCCCACCACCCGGCCGTCGACCGACACCGACGCCGACGAGACCCGTTGCACCAGAACCCGCATGGCCCTCGATGCTGCCAGGTTCGCCTCGACAAGGTTGGGTAGGCTCGTCACGTGTCCGTGCTCGTCGCGTTTTCGGTCACCCCGCTGGGCGTCGGCGAGGGCGTCGGCGAGATCGTCGCCGACGCGGTACGCGTGGTCCGCGAGTCCGGCCTGCCCAACAAGACCGACTCCATGTTCACCGTGATCGAGGGCGACAGCTGGGAGCAGGTGATGGCCGTCGTTCAACGCGCCGTCGAGGCGGTGGCCGCCCGTGCGCCCCGGGTCAGCACGGTGATCAAGGCGGACTGGCGGCCCGGGGCCCACGACGCGATGACGCAGAAGGTCGCCACCGTCGAGCGCTATCTGTCCGACGGTTAGCCGCGGACCGCGTTCCGGAACGCCCGCTCGGCCGCGTCGCCGTGGACCGCGAAAACGACCTTTTCCAGCGAGCTCGCCCGGTGTTGCCGGACGACGTCGACCATCAGCCGCGCGGCGTCCTCGAGCGGGAAGCCGCCGACGCCGGTGCCGAACGCCACCAAAGCCAGCGTGCGGCAGCCGAGTTCGTCGGCCTTGCGCAAGGTGGAAGCCGTCGCGCGGGTGATGATCTCGGCGGAGGTCGGGCCGCCGAGTTCCATCGTCGCCGCGTGGATCACGTAGCGCGCCGGCATGTCGCCCGCGCCGGTTTCGACCGCGTCCCCCAACCCGATCGGCGCTTTCTCGATCGACTCCCGCTGCACCTCGGGCCCGCCGGCGCGGGAGATGGCCGCGGCGACGCCGCCGCCGTGCCGGAGTTGAGTGTTGGCCGCGTTGGCGATCGCGTCGACGTCTAATTTCGTTACGTCCGCCTGCAAAACCTCGATCTCGACCATCGGCACATTGTCACGCACCGCTTGGCACCCGAGGAATAGGCTGATCTGGCTCCCAGGGAGGCAGGTGAAGCCATGACTAGTGAAACACCCACGAGCGGCGAACCCGGACAGCCCGGACAGGGCGGCGCCGGTGGAGCCGGGGGCAGGGGAGGCGACGGCGGCCAGGGCGGCGCGGGTGGAGCCGGGGGCCGAGGAGGTGACGGCGGCCGGGGCGGCGACGGCGGGGCGCCAGGACCCGGTGGGCAACCCGGCCAGCCCGGTCAGCCCGGGCAACCGGGTCAGCCGGGCCGCTAAGGCCGGATGGTCGCCTGCTCGCGCACCAGCGCGTAGAGCCGCCACAAGTCCGGCACGCCTTTGAGCTCATACTCGCCGCGCGGCGCGAAGTCGCGCCCGGAGCCGGCGACGATGTCGCGCACCGTCGAGGACACCAGCACCTCGCTCGGCCCGGCCAGCGCCGAAACGCGCGCACCGATGTGTACCGACAGCCCGGCGACGTCGTTGCCGCGAACCTCGATCTCGCCCGCGTGAATGCCGACCCGCACCTGGACGCCGAGCACCCGCACCGCGTCGACGACGGCGTCGGCGAACGAAATTGCGGCGCTGGGGCTCACAAACGTCGCGAGGAATCCGTCGCCCGCCTGGTTTCTTTCGGTCCCACGGAATCGCGTGATTTCCCGGCGGACCAGGGTGTCGTGCCGGTCGAGCAGATCCCGCCATCGTTGGTCGCCGAGTTCGGCGGCGCGCTGGGTACCGCCGACGATGTCGGTGAACACGATCGTGGTGAGCACGCGCTCGCTGTCGGAGCCCCCGCGAACGCCGGTGAGGAATTCCTCGATTTCCCCCAGCATCGGCCCGGCGTCGCCGACCCAGTACAGCGAATCTTCGCCCGGCAGTTCGACATAGCGTGAGCCGGCAATGTGCTGCGCAAGATAACGACCATTGCTCGGCAAGATGAATTTGACGCTATCCCGATGCAGGATAAGCGTTTTCACGCCGATGCGCGGGAGGGTGTCGCGCACGTCGCTCTCGGTGACGACTCTGCTCACGGCGCGCGCCATACTCGGCGACGCCGCGCGGTTGCCGGCGACGTCCCACCACGCCCGGAACGCGTCGTCGCGGGCGACGCTGGGCGCGATGATTCCCAGCACATCGAACCCCTGTTCAACCGCATCGGGCTCGATCGCGACGGACGTGAACGGGTCGGTGGCGCTGGGCCGGGCGCCGACCGGGTAGTCGGGCGCCCACACGATCCGGGCGGTGCCGTTGATGATCACCAGGCTGCGCACCCGTTCGGCGTAGTCGGCGGCGAGCACCAGCCCGCTCATCGCGTTGTAGCTCGTCGCGAGGATGGACGCCTGCTCGCAGCCGACCGCATCCATCACGGCGATCGCGTCCTCGGCCCAGAACTTCGGCCCGATCATCTCCAGCGAGGGCACCCGCGACGACAGACCCATTCCGCGGAAGTCGAAGCGGATCACGCGGCTGAATGAGGCCAGGCGCCGGTAGAAGCGGTAGAGGGAGGGCTCGGCGTCGATGGAGTCGATCGGTATCGATGGTCCCGCCAGCAAGACCAGGTCAACCGGCCCTTCGCCGAAGACCTGGTAGGCGATGTCCAGCCCCAATTCGGGGTCACCGCATTTGGCGTAGCGAATCCGCGGCGCAGACGTCCCGGCCACCGCCTCAGGCTAGTTCAGTCAGCCGAGACAGGACACGCCAGTAGGCTCATGCCGGTGAGCGCACGCGCAGGCATCGTCGTCACCGGAACTGAAGTCCTGACCGGGCGCGTCCAAGACGCGAACGGTCCCTGGATCGCCGATCGACTGTTGGAACTGGGCGTCGAGCTGGCGCACATCACCATCTGCGGCGACCGCCCGGCCGACATCGAGGCGCAGCTGCGGTTCATGGCCGAGCAGGGGGTGGACTTGATCGTCACCAGCGGCGGGCTGGGCCCGACGGCCGACGACATGACGGTCGAGGTGGTGGCGCGCTTCTGCGGCCGCGAGCTCGTCCTCGACGAGGCGACCGAGAATAAGATCGCCGAGATCCTCAAGAAGCTGATGGGCCGCAATGCCGCGTTCCAATCCGCCCTGGAACCCGGCACTTTCGAGTCCATCAGGGCCGCCAACCGCAAACAGGCGATGGTCCCCGAGGGGGCGCAGGTGCTCGACCCCGTCGGCACCGCGCCGGGGGTGGTGGTGCCCGGCAAGCCCACGGTGATCGTGCTTCCCGGGCCGCCGCGCGAGCTTCAACCCATGTGGCACACGGCAATCGAGACGCCCGCCGCCCAAGAGGCGATCGCCGGCCGGACGACGTACCGGCAGGAGACGATCCGGATGTTCGGGCTGCCCGAGTCCGGGCTGGCCGAAACGTTGCGCGCCGCCGAGCAATCCGTGCCCGGCTTCGAGCGCCTGGAGATCACCACCTGCCTGCGTCGCGGGGAGATCGAGATGGTCACCCGGTACGAGCCGGACGCCGCGGACGCCTATGCGCGCCTGACCGAGGTGCTGCGCGAGCGGCACGGCCGGCAGATCTACTCCGAAGACGGCTCAAGGGTGGACGACCTCGTGGCCCGATTACTGGCCGGCCGCTGGATAGCGACGGCGGAATCGTGCACGGCGGGGCTGTTGGCGGCGCGGCTGACCGATCGGGCCGGTTCCTCGGACTACGTGACGGGCGGCGTCGTCTCATACTCCAACGAGGCCAAGACGAACCTGCTGGGCGTCGACCCGGGCTTGATCGAGAAACACGGCGCGGTGTCCGAACCGGTGGCCGAGGCGATGGCGGCGGCCGCGCTGAAGCGCTTCGGCGCGGACACCGCCGTCGCCATCACCGGGATCGCCGGCCCGGGCGGGGGGACGCCGGAAAAGCCCGTCGGCACGGTGTGTTTCACCGTCATGCTGGGCGACGGTCGCACCGATACCCGAACGCTGCGGCTACCCGGGAACCGCTCGGACGTCCGCGAGCGGTCGACGACGGTGGCGATGCACCTGCTGCTGCGCATGCTCGGCACCGCCGAATAAGCTCACGTCATTTCGGTTGGCAGGAAAGCGCTTTCGGAGGTTCCGAAGCGAATCCCGGTGGCATCCTTGCCGATCAGCGTGAGGAACGCCACGGCGATCAGCACCGGCACGATCGTCGCCGCCAGCGCGAAGGGGTAGCCGTGCGACTCGGCCAGGCGTTCCTGGATGGGCAGGTTGAACGCCGCCAGCAGGTTCCCGAGCTGGTACGTCACACCGGGGTAGAGGCCGCGGATGGCGTCCGGGGACATCTCGGTGAGATGGGCGGGAATCACGCCCCACGCGCCCTGCACGCAGAGCTGCATCAAAAACGAGCCGAGGCACAGCATCGCCGCGGTGTGCGAGTAGGCGAACAGCGGCACGATCGGCAGGCCCAACAACGCGCAGAAGATGATCGTGTACCGGCGGCCGAACCGCTGCGACATCGTCCCGAAGAACAGGCCGCCGACGATGGCGCCGAGGTTGTAGACGATCACGATCCACTTGACGGTCGCGCTGGACAGGCCGGCGCCGTGATTGCCCGTGGCGCCCAGGAAGGTCGGGTAGACGTCCTGGGTGCCGTGGCTCATCCAGTTGAACGCGGTCATCAGCAGCACCAGGTAGAAGAATCGCCGGATGATCGCCCCGTCGCGCAGCACGTCGCGGATCCTGGTGCTGGTCAGCTTCATCCGGTCCTGCGCGGCCTCCCACACCTCGGACTCCTCCACCCGGTAGCGGATGATGAGGCTGATCAGTGCCGGGATGATGCTCAAGGCGAACAGCCAACGCCACGACAACCCCAGCCAGTTCATCACCACCAGTGAGGCGACGCTCGCCAGCAGATAACCGAACGCGTAACCCTCCTGCAGCAGCCCCGAGAAGAACCCGCGCCGCTCGACCGGAACCTTCTCCATGGCCAGCGCGGCCCCCAACCCCCACTCGCCGCCCATGCCGATGCCGTACAGCAGCCGCAGCACCACAAGGACGGTGAAATTGGGCGCGAAGGCGCACAGGAACCCGACCACCGAGTAGAACATCACGTCGACCATCAGGGGGAGCCGCCGTCCGACGCGGTCGGCCCACAGCCCGAACAGCAGCGCGCCGACGGGGCGCATGATCAGCGTCGCCGTCGTGACGAACGCGACCTCCGCCTTGCTGATGTGGAAGGTCTTGGCGATGTCGGCGTAGACCAGCACGACGATGAAGTAGTCGAAGGCGTCCATCGTCCAGCCCAGCAACGCCGCGACGAACGAATTTCGCTGATCGGCCGTCAACTTATTTCGAGGACTTGTCACTTCAGCATCGTGCAGTACCGGGCGGCGATGCGCGAGAGTAAGTTCCGGATACATGCGAATCATCGACGCCGATGGACACGTCGCCGAGAACTCCTCGCTGGCGATCGAAGCGATCAAGCGCTGGCCCGATCACGTCAGGCCCAGCACGGACGGGCGGCTGCGGTTGACGTTGGAAGGCCGCAATTATCCGGAGGACCAGGGACCCGGGGCGGGCTGCCCGCCCGAGCACGGGATCAGCAAGGCACCCGACATCAATTGCCGCTCACCCGAGGGGGTGCTGGGCGACGCCGACCGCGATCACATCGACACCATGGTGCTGTATCCGAGCATGGGGCTGTGCGCGCCCAGCCTGGAGGACCCGGAATTCGCCGCGGGATTTTCGCGGCTCTACAACCAGTGGATCGCGGATTACTGCGCCTCCTCGGGGGGCCGGCTGCGCGGGGTGGCGGTCACCCCCATCGAACACGGCCGGGCGGCCATCGACGTCATGACCGAGGCCAAAGAGCTCGGGCTGGTGGCGACGCTGATCCCGCCGGCGCTCAAGACCCGCAACCTCGACCACCCCGACCTCGATCCGTTCTACGCCGCCGCCGTGGATCTTCAGATGCCGCTCGGCGTTCACGGCGCACCCGGCATTCACCTGCCGAAGATCGGCGTGGACCGCTTCACCAATTACATTCAGGTGCACTGCATCAGCTTTCCCTTCGACCAGATGACGGCGATGACCGCGATGGTCTCCGGCGGCGTCTTCGAGCGGCATCCCCAGTTGCGGGTCGCCTTCCTCGAGGCGGGTGCAGGGTGGGTGCCGTTCTTCATCGATCGCCTGCACGAGCATTACGAGAAGCGGGGCGACTGGGTCGAGCGCGGCTGGCGTCGCGATCCGCACGAGTACCTGGCCGGAGGCAACATCTTCGTGACGTGTGAGCCCGAGGAACCGATCCTGCCCGGCGTGATCGACGTGCTCGGCGCCGACTTCATCATGTTCGCGAGCGATTACCCGCACTGGGACGGCGAATGGCCGGAGAGCACCAAGCACCTGCGCACCCGCGCGGACATCAGCGAGGAGGCGCGCGAAAAGATCGGCGGGCTCAACGCGCAGCGTTTCTACAACCTCAACTAAAACCGCCCCGGCGGGTGGCAGGATTTCCCGCATGGGCCCCTTCCTGCTTCGCGCCACGCTGACCGGCATCGCAATGTGGATCGTCACGCTCTTCGTGCACGGCATGAGATTCGTCGGCGGCAGCACCACGCTGCAGACGATCGGCATCATCTTCGTGGTCGCCGTGGTCTTCGGTCTGGTCAACGCGTTCATCAAGCCGGTCGTCCAGATCCTGTCGATCCCGCTGTACATCGTGACCCTCGGCCTCTTCCATATCGTGATCAACGCGCTGATGTTGTGGATCACGTCGTGGATCACGGTGCACACTACGCACTGGGGATTGGAGATCGATCACTTCTGGTGGACGGCGATCTGGGCCGCGATCGTGCTGTCCATCGTGAGCTGGGTGCTGTCGCTGGTCATCCGGGACGTCACCCGCGCCTGAGGTTCAGCGGGCCCGCCAGCGCGGCGGTCGCTTCTCGGCGAACGCGCGCGGCCCCTCCTTGGCGTCCTCGGTCTCGAAAACGCGGTCGCTGTGCCGGGTTTCGTTGTCGTAGGCCGCCTCGAGGCCGAGCGCCAAACCTTCGACGGCCGACTGCTTCGTCGCGAACACCGCCAGGGGAGCGTTGGCGACGATGCGCTCGGCGAAGTCGTAGGCGGTGTCCATCAGCCGATCCGCCGGGACGACGCGGTTGATCAGTCCCATGGCGAGGGCTCGCTCGGCGTCCACCATGTCGGCCGTCAGCAGCAACTCCATCGCGTACGGGTAGGGCATCTGGCGCGGCAACCGCACCGTGCTCCCGCCGCCGGCGAAGAGGCCGCGCTTGGGCTCCATCATCGCGAAGCGCGCCTCGGGGACCGCGACTCGGATGTCGGTGGAGGTCAGCATCTCGAAGCCGCCCGCGACACAGGTTCCGTTCACGGCGGCGACGATCGGCTTGTACACCGGGAACCGATGCAACACGGCGTGGATGGCGTCGTCCTTGTTCCACCCCTCGGGCCTGGGCAGGTCGCCGGTGAGTTCGGGAATGAACTTCTTGAGGTCGGCCCCCGTGCAGAAGTCCCGGCCGACGCCGGTGATCACCGCGACCCAGGCCCGTTCGTCGTCGCGGAACGCCGCCCACGCATGGGCCAGGTCGCGAAAGTGCGCCATGTCCAGGGAGTTTCGCGTCTCGGGACGGTTGATCGTGATGGTGGCGATGTGATCGTCCAGCCGGTAGTCGATGCTCACCGCGCGACCCCGTCGACCAGGCGCACAACGTCGCGCGCGCAACCCCACGACAGCGTCACGCCGTTGCCGCCGTGGCCGTAGTTGTGAATGCATCGGGCCCGCCCGAGCGGCTCGGCTTCCAGTCGCACCGATGGCCGGTCGGGACGCAGCGCGGTGATCGTCTCGAGCACCTCGGCGTCGCCGAGTCGTGGCTCGATCCGGCGGCACCGGTCCAGGATCCGGTCGGTCACCCCGGGATCCGGGGTGGTGTCCCAGCGGTCGGGGATGCTGATGCCGCCGCACACTACGCGCTGGGGGTGCGGGAAGAAACATGTCCATTCCGGGCCCTGGTTCAATTCGATAAACAGTTGGCGCAGACCGGGATTGGCCAGCACGACGTGCTGGCCGAACAGCGGCCGCACGGTGTCGTCGCCCGTCAGGGCTCCGGCGCCGAGCCCGGCGCAGTTGACGACGATCGGTGCGGCGTCGGCGACCTCGGCCAACGACTCGACCTGGCGCGCCTCGATTTCGCAGCCGGCCGCGGCCAGGCGCCCGGTCAGGTAGTCGAGGTATTGCGGCATGTCGACCATGGGCATGGTGGCGCGAAACCCGGCGCCGAAGTCCCCGGGGACGTCGGTGGGGTCGGCCGGCCGCAGGTCGGGGATCAGCTGGGCCGCGGGCGAGGCGGCCTCCGCTCCGATGAATTCCCCGACGGCCAGCGCCGGTGCCATGCGAACGCCGGTGTCGGGGTCGTCGGCCAGATCGCGGAACACCTCGAGCGAGTGCTCGCTCCAACGCAGGGTCGCCGCGGCGCGTTCGGCGGGCCGCGGGGGAGCCCAAACCGCTCCGGCCACCGCCGAGGTCGTCTGCCGGGGCATCGCGGCCGCCCACACCCGCACCGGCCAGCCCGCTTCGGCCAGACACACGGCCGACGTCAAACCGCTGACACCGGCGCCGACGACGACGATCTGCTGCGGGTCACCCGCGTCACTTGCCAATGGCAGCGGGCTCCCGTCAAGAATGGGGGGGTTGCTGGCCGTTCTGGCCGCCGAGCAGCCCGTTGAGGATGCCGAGCGTGCCTTGCACGCCGGCGGGCGGCGCACTGGGAGGCAGGGCGGCGTCCGGGGTCAGCTGCCACGGCTGGCAGCCCGTCGTCTTGAAGGATTTGTCGGTCGGGTCGATCTGCACTACCTGTGGCTTCTTGCTCAGCGCGTTGTCGACGAGGTTGCCGTCCGGGTTGCCCGACCGCTTCCAGTAGCAGGTGCCGTCGCCGACGGGCCCCGCCGAGCTGTAGATGCCCGGCGCGATGTCGGTTCCGACCGCATACGTGCCGTCGTGATCGATCGCCGTCTTCGGCCCGGGCGGCGGCGCCGGCGTCGGATCGGCGCCGGCGACTCCCGCGGACGCCGCCCAACCCGCAAGCAGCAGCCCGGCGGCAACGACTCGTGCCGCTACCGGTGCGCCCGCTTTGAACCGCATAGAACGTCAGCGTACCGGGGCGAGCGCCCCATTTCACATTTCTGTTGCCGTGCGCACACCGAGAACCGCCTGGGTGCCCCGTCCGTCGTCGAAGCTCGCACTCCATGGCCAGCGACCGCGTGCATCCACCCACACCACCTGCAGCGCCGTCACCTCATCGCCGAACATTGCGCCCGCGAAAATCAGATACACGTCGGGGTGCTCGACCTCGACCATTTCGACAAGGGGGCCGGCGGGCAGGCCGATCCGCATGCCGGGGGACGGCCGCTCGCCCTTCACCGCTCGCCGACCGAGGGTGTTCAGCATCCGCGCCGCTCGGCGCGGCGCGACGCCCGTGACCAGGAGTTCGGGCAGCCCGTAGCGGGTCAGGCCGACCGTATACGCGAACGGCATCCGATCGCTCTCCACGTACTGCACTGCCCAGCCGCTCTCGAGCATCGTCTGGCGCAGTTCGGCGAGGTAGTCCTCGGCGGTGGCGCCCGGATTGTCGCACTTCCAGCACATCCCAAGTCCCCTTTCATCGTGCTTGCCGACACGATGCACCCAGGGTCTGACATGTTTGGTACGGCGAAGGCCGATCAACGGCGGCGTGCTGCCGCGATCTGTACGAAATGTGTTGTAAGACAGCAGATTACGTCAACCGGCGTACCTTGCCCGCATAGCCCAGCGCGTGCTCGTACACCTCGAGGTTGTCGCGGGAAATCCTCGCGTGCACGGGGCGCTCCAGGAAGAAGCGCAGCACCGGGTTGTAGGCGTGGTAGGTCTCGTGGAAGGTCAGCACGGTGGTGCCGTCGGGCTGCTCCTCCAGTTCGTGATAACCCTCCGCGCGGGACCACAGCGGCGCACCGACGGCAACATAACGCGACAATTTGTTGATCTCGGCCTCGGTCACGCTCTCCCAGGATCGCCCCTTGCCGCCGGACAGCAGGTACTTGGGAACCGGGAATATGCACGTGCGCACCAGGCCCTCGCCGGCCTCATTGCCTTCGTTCAGGATTTCCATGCTGCCGGTGGGCCACGTGAGGACCCGCGGCCGCGGCGCGTTCGGCGGCACCGGCGGATGAAGCACCCGCCACACCTTCCTCGGCGGCGCATCGACGTGGAATCGCACGGTGTAGGACTGCATCAGCTCTCTCCCCAGCTATCCCAGTAAGTGATCGTCTCCGCCGGCGGCCGCTTGGCCGGCCGGAAGTCAGTGCCGATGGTGTAGGCGACCGGGAACAGCGCGGCCTGGGTGGCGGTGTCGGGGATGCCGAGCAATTCGGCCACTTCGTTTTCCTTGGCCAGGTGCATCGTCGTCCACACCGATCCCAGCCCGCGGGACCGCAGGGCCAGCAGGAAGCTCCAGCCCGCCGGGATGATCGACGCCCAGGCCGACGCGGCGGTCAGCAGATTCGAGTTGTCGATGCGGTTGTCCAGACAGGGGATGACGTGCACGGGCACTCGGGCCAGCGTTTCGGTCAGGGCCAGCGCGCCGGCGTACACGCGCTGGGTCTGGGGATCGGCCGCCTCCTTGACCGCGTACGCGAGGTACTCGGCGCCGATGCTGCGATAAATGTCGCCGATCGCGGCGCGCTTGTCGGCATCGGTGATCACCAGCCATCGCCAGTCCTGCGCGTTGCTCGCGGTCGGGGCCTGCATCGCGAGCCGGATGCACTCGAGGATCACATCGCGACCCACCGGCCGGCTCAGGTCGAGGCGTCTGCGCACCGCCCGGGTGGTGGTCAGCAATTCGTCGACCGAGGCGAGGTCCATTGCGTCCTTCCCGGGGTTGGTTCAAGAAAGCTCAGAGGTCGATGGCACAGGATTGGTCGACGCCCAGGACGGTCAGCGAACGCCCCAGGCCCAGGAAAACCGCGACGCACAGCGTGAGATCGAGGATCTCCTCGTCGGAGAACGACTCCCGCAGCCGATCGAAGAACGCGTCGCCCATCGACGCGTGGTCGGTGGCGAAGCGTTCCGCGAACTCGATGGCGAGGCGCTGGCGCGCGGTGTAGCCGGGGTAGCTGGCGTACGCGGCGACGTTGTCGTACAGCTCGGGGGCGACCCCGGCGTCCAGCACCGATTGGGCGCGGAAGTCCGAGCAGGCCACGCAGTCGTTGATCTGAGCGATTCGCATCCGGGCCAGCTCGCGTTCCTCGGCCGGGAGCATGCTCTGCTGGTAAGCGCCGCGAATCATCCGTTCGACCATGGAGCCGAGCTGGGGTCGTAGCGACCAGATCATGGCGGCTTCGCCACCGGGGCCGTCGGGGACACTGACGCGGGCCATGCGTGAACTCCTGCCCGGGGAAGATCGTTACCTAGTGGAGCAAACCAGATTCTCAACTCGGCTGTCTAGGTCGGCGCCCGCATGCGATCGTGCATATGCATACCCGGCGCGGGCCCGAAAATTTGGTTGGCTACGGTCCGTTGATTGAGGGCGCTCATCGGGCGGGCGTCCCGAATTTGGAGGTCTGTGCGTGCTCTTCATGCACGAGGTGCACAAGGTCCGCGGCCGCAGCGAGGATGACTTCGAGGCCGCGTTTCGACAGGGCTGGATGCCCATACTCGCCGCCGGGAACGACGCGCGGTTGCTCTGGTACGCGAACCAGGCCCATGGCAGTGGACCGGCCTACACAGTGGTCACCGTGACCGCCGTTCGCGACGGCGCGGCATGGGAGCGCCTGACCACCCGGGTCCAGAAGGGCGATCTGCAGGAGTGGATGCGCCACCTCGACGAGCTCCGCCACGAGGTCGACGCCAAGCTGCTGGTCCCGCTGCCGTGGTCGCCACTGCAGGAGGTGGCCCTCGATCAGGTTCCGGTCGACGGGCGAGAGCACGAGATGAGCCTCTACATGGAAGACACCATGTGGCCCTACGAGGACAAGTTCGAGGAGTACATCGTCAGATGCGGCGAGGTCTACGCGAAGAGCCTCGGCGAGCCGTCGTCCATGCTCACGATGCACGCCGCGTTCCAGCCCGCGCTCGGCAGCCATGTGCGCCGCGAGGTGATCCTGATGCAACGCATCAGCAGGCCGGAGGCGTTGCTCGATCTGCTGCGCACCCACATCCCCGCCGAATACCGCGCCCCCGGAACATGGATGTACGACGCCCTCGACCTGCGCGACCAGTGGACCAGCCGGCTGCTGCGCACCTCGACGTGGTCGCCGCTGTATTAGGAAAGCGGATGCACACCGGGACGATCCACGAGGCCGCCGCGACCGGCGATCCCACCCGCGCCGCCCTGATCATCGACGGGCGCACCATCAGCTACGGCGAACTCGCGGCGACGGTGCGATCGTGCGCCGCGACCCTGGCCGCCCGCGGCGTGGTGGCCGGGCAGCGGGTCGCGGTCGTCGACAACGGCAGCCTGCTGTCGATCGCGACCGTGCTCGGGGCGGCGCGCCTCGGCGCCGCCGCCGCGCTGATGAATCCCGCCCTGACCCCACCGGAGCTACAGGGACTGCTGAAGAACGCCGGCTGTGCCAACGTGGCGGTCGCGGGGGAGCCGTACGTCGGGCGGGTGCGCGAGGCGGGCGCACCGACCGTCCTGACGGCCACCGACCTCACGGATGACGGGCCCGATCCCGCGCCGCCCGCCGACGACGGGGAAGGCCTGGTCCTGTTCACCAGCGGCACGACCGGACTCCCCAAGGCCGTCGGCATCTCCGCCCGGCAGCTCACAGCGCGGATCACGGGGATGGCCGCGCCGTTCCGGGCGGACGCCGCACCCGCGGTGGGCATGATGTGTGTCCCGTTCTTCCACGTCGGCGGCTCGCTCGGCACGCTGGGCAGTTTGTACTCGGGAAACACCTCGGTGGTGCAGCCGCGCTTCGACGCCGGCGAGTGGTTGCGGCTGGTGGCGGAGCACCGGGTGACGGCCACCTTCATGGTGCCGACGATGCTGCAGCGCATCCTCGATCACCCCGACTTCGCGACCAGCGACCTTTCGTCCCTGGTCGCCATCGCGTATGGGGCCGCCGCCGCGCCAATTTCCTTGGTGCGCAGGGCAATGGCCGCGCTTCCGCACGTCGCGTTCGCCAACGTGTTCGGCCAGACCGAGACGCTCGGGGCGTACACGACCCTGCTGCCCCAGGATCACCGGGATCCGGCCCGGGCCGGTTCGGTCGGCCGGCCGCTGCCCGGGGTGGACGTGCGAGTGGTGGACCCCGCCAGCGGCGAGGACGTCGCGCCCGGAGCCGTGGGCGAGCTGTGGGTGAACACCAGCCAGAACGTCACCGAAGGCTGGCTGCACACCGGTGATCTGGCCCGCCGGGATCCCGACGGCTACATCTTCCCGTGCGGCCGGCTGAGTGACACGATCAACCGCGGCGGAGAAAAGTTCGGACCGATCGAAGTCGAGGAGGCGTTGCGTTCGCATCCGGCGGTGAGCGACGTCGCGGTCGCGGGCGTCGCCGACGAGGAGCTCGGCCAGCGGGTCGGGGCCGCCGTCGTGGCCCGCGCCCCGGTGACACTCGAGCAGTTGCGGTCGCATTGCCGCGAATTGATCGCGTACTTCAAGCTGCCCGAGAGCCTGGCGATCGTCGATCAGATCCCGTACAACGCGACCGGGAAGGTCAGCCGCCGCCAGATCGCCGCGCTCATCGCGGATAGTGCCTGAAATCAGGGAGTGCCAGTGCTGTTTCTTCACGAGACCCACAAGGTGGCGGGCGCGCGGGAGGAGGAATTCGAAGCCGCCTACCGCGAAGGCTGGATGCCCACGCTGGCCGAGGGAGACGACGCCCGGCTGCTCTGGTACACCAACCACGCCCATGGCTCCGGGGTGTCCTACAACGTCGTCACCATCACGGCCATCAGCGACGGCGCGGCGTGGGAAAGCCTGGTCCGCCGCGCCCAGACCGGGGACCTTCGCCCATGGATGCGCGAGCTGGACAACCTGCGCCACGAGGTGACGGGCAAGCTGCTGCTGCCCGTCTACTGGTCACCGCTGCAGACGGTCGACTTGGCGAGCGTGCCCACCAGCGGCGAGACCCACCCGCCCACCATGTTCATGGAGGACACCGGCTGGCCCTACGCGCCGTTGGACGACTACATCCGGGCATGGGACGAGATCTACTACCGGCCGCTGTCCAAGGCGCCGGCCGGTATGCGGATCCTCAACATCCAGGCGTGCTTCCAGGTGGCCCATGGAAGTTATCGCCGGCGAGAAGCCATGCTGTGGCAGAAGATTGACGACGCCAACAACTACGCGGCCCTGGTCCACCTGCTCACCAAGGAGGTCCCGGCCGAGCACCGCAGGCCGGGCAGCTACATGGTGGAGGCGCTGAAGTTGCGCGATCAATGGGAGAGCCGCCTGCTGCGCACGTCGGAGTGGTCACCCCTGTACTGAGCTGGGGGCTGCGCCCCGTTCAGGATCCTGGCGACCTCGCCGACCGAACCTGACAATTGGTCCTCACTGCCGTGCCAGGTGGCGAGGACAGGGTTGCCCAGCGCCCGCACCGGCCATGAGGGGCGCCCTTTCGCGAAACTTAAAGGAGCGTCACGTTTCTCGGCGTGTCGTCGCAGTCATTGCAGTGTCGCGACGCGATCGCGCGTCGATCAACGCCGCAGGCTGAGCGATTCCAGGAACGGCTCGGCGACGGCGAGAAACCCGGCGGGGTCCGACGAGAAGACCACGTGGCCAGTGTCGAGGATCTCCAGCCGGGAACCGGCGATGGCGTCGTGGGTCGCACGGCCCGCACGCAGCGGTATGGCGATGTCCTTCTTGCCCCACACGACGAGGGTGGGCACGGACAGCTCGTCGGCGCGGTCACGCAGGTCGTGCTCGGGCGTGGCGAAGCTTCGCCACAGCGCCGCTCCAATGCGGACGCCCTCGGGCGTCTTCGCCACCGCGGTCGCACGCTCAACGATCCGCCGGTCGTGGTCGGTCCTGGCCTTCATGTAACCGCGGACAAAGAGAGGAGCGGCCCGGCGGAACACCGCCGGCGTGCCGAGCACCCGGCAAAAGCCCCGGACCGGTGGGGTCAACGGCACGAACCCGCCTGTGTTGACGAGGATTAGACCCGCCACGCAGTCTGGGCGATTGATCGCCAGACGCGCGGCCGCAAATCCGCCGACCGAATTCCCGATCAGCACCGCCCCGGACAGGCCGAGGCCGTCGACGACGTCTTCGAGCACGTCGGCGAAGAGCGGCGCGCTGGCCGCCAAGGGGGAGGCAACTGGATCGGATTCGCCGTGCCCGGGCCAGTCCACCGCGATGGTGCGGTAGTCCCGCGCCAGCGTGTCGGCGATCGGGTCGAAATCGTGCCGGTCATGCAGCGTGGCATGCAGTAGCAAAAGGGTTGGGCCGCTGCCGGATTCGTGGTAGGCAACGCGCCCCGCCCGGGTTTCAACAATCGCCATGGGGTTCCTCTCGGTAAGCGTTGACCGACTGGTCGGTCATGCCGTACGCTACAACGATAGGAACGCCTTTACAAGGAGGGAATCCAGATGGAACAAGCCCCGCCGCCCGAAGCGCCGTTTGCCGACAAGATGGCTTACTACCGAACGCAGCACACCTCCAAGGGCGTACGGGCGGTGCACCGCGTCGGCATCCCGATCATCGCGGCCGGACTGCCGCTGTTGTTCGCCAGGCCGAAGGTCGGTGCCACCATGTTCGTCGGCGGCTGGGCCATGAACATCCTCGGTCACCGGGTGTTCGAGAAGAACCTCCCATCGACCCACAAAGGGTGGATCACCTACCAGCTCACCGGGGTGATCGACGTGTGCGAGCAGTACGGCGACATGCTCGCCCGGCGAAGCCAACGCAAGGCCGGATTGGCGTGAGGCCCCCCGAGCCCGGACGCAATGCGCTGCTGGACGCGGGACAGCGGCTGCTCGGATCGGCCGACCTGGCGCGGATCTCCGTCAACGCCATCGTCGCCGAGGCCGGCATGGCGAAGGGCAGCTTCTATCAGCATTGGCCCAGCCGCTCGGAATATGTGCGGGCCTTGCACGCCCGGTTCCATGACGACCTGCAGGACTCGATCGCGGCCGCCGGCGCCGACCTGCCGCCCGGCCGCGAGCGGCTCGAGGCGGGGATGAACGCCTACCTCGACGGCTGCCTGGCCGAGCCGGCCACCAAGGCGTTGCTCGTGCAGTCGCGCACCGAGGCCGGGCTGAGCGACCTGGTCGCCGCCCGCAACGAGAGCGCGGCCGCGCAGATTGTGCCCGACCTGGTCGCGCTCGGATGGGCGTCTCCGGAACCGATTGCGGCGCTGCTCGTCGCGGCGGTCGCGGAGATCGCGCTGATCGAGCTCGCCGCCGGCAAGCGTGACAAACGGCTGCGCCGAGGGTTGCTTCGGCTCGCCACCCGGACGCCCGCGGATTGAAGTTCAGGGTGTGCAGGCGGGTTGCAGGGGCAGGACCGGGCCGCCGGATTGCAGGGACACCAGGTACAGGTAGGTCGCGAGCGAATGTTCGCAGGACACCGAGTATTTGACCAGAACCTTCGGCGGGAGCGGCAGCAGCCGAACGGGGTTGAACCAGTACGGGTTCAGCACGTGTTCGTAGTCCACCGGGGGAGGCAACGCGGTGACGATGTCCAGGCGATTCGCGACGCGAGACGAATTCTTCACCACCTGGTCGAAGGTCGCGGCGAACAGCGAATCCCCGGTGCGTGGACTGCCATAGGTGTAAACGGCCGGGGTGGTGAACGCCGTGTTGGCCGCCACGTCGAGGGCCAGCAGCGTCGCCAGGGCCCCTCCCAGGCTATGGCCGCAGATCGTCAGTGCGCCAACGGCTTTCGGGAACGATAGCCTTGCCAGCGCGTCGACCACCTTAGGCGAATCCGGCGTGGACCCGGTCCGCAGGGACGCGTACATGTCGGTGAAGCCGTCCTCCGTGTGGCCGGCGCCGACCAGGAACGGGCATGGCACCAGGGCGAACTCGGCGTCGTGAATCCATTCCAGCCAGCCTTCGGTGCCGCGGATCGCGATCGCCACATCGCCGGTCTTGTTCTCCTGGCAGATCAATCCGATGGAGACCGCGTCGTCTTCCCGGGCCGGGTTCATGTCAGTCGCCAGGTCGTTGGCGTAGATCGTCGTGACCACGGTGTAGTCGACGCCGCCGGTGCTCAGCGGCTGACCGGCCCGGTTCGTCAAATCGCCGGGCGATGTCGCGTAGGTGGCGTTGACGAGCTGGCCGAATTGTATTGCCCGCGTTACGTCTAACGCGGGCTGCGTGGCAGGCATCAGCCTTCGAACGTTCCGGTGAACTGCGCCTGCGCCGATGCGGCATTCGTGATCGCCTGCGCCGCCGGCACCCCGACGAGCCCACCGGGAAGCTGATAGGTGGCGGGCAGCTGGTAGAGGGTGAACCGGTAGTGGTGCACCCCGGTGCCCGCGGGCGGGCAAGGGCCGCTGTAGCCGGCCTGCCCCGCCGAGTTCGGCAGGCTGCTGCCGCCGGCGGGAGTCTGGCCGTCCCCGGTGCTTCCGGGACCGGGCGGGATTCCGACGACGATCCAGTGGACGTAGAGTCCGCGCGGCGCGTCCGGGTCGTCGACGACGAGCGCCCCGCCCTGCGGCGCCGACCACGTCAACGGCGGCGCGACGTCGGCCCCCTTGCAGGTGTACTGCGCGGGGATCGGCGCGCCGTCGGCGAACGCCGGGCTGCTGATCGTCACCGGCCCGGTGCCGGGCGCCTGGGCGACGGTGCGGCCCAGGGTCGTCACCTTCGGTGTCTGCGGGCCGGTCGTCCGGGTGCCACCCTGGCCGCCGCAGCCGGCCAGCGCGACGAGGAGCGCCAGCCCGGCGGTGACCGGCGCGATGCGGCGAAACGATTCCATACAAGACAGTCTCGCTCGCCGACGGTCGGTCGGGAAGGACCCGTTTCGGAGCCTACTTGCCGCCCTTGACCTCGAGCACGCGCTTACGCAGGCCGTCGGTCGCGGTTTCCATCAGCCCCTTGGCCCCCCGTTTGACCAGGAACCCCGGGACCGGAGCGGAAAGATCCACGGTCAGATCGAAACGCACCCGGGTGGAATCGCCGTCGGGCGTCAGGGTGTAGCGACCCTCCTGCGCGCGCTGCTGTTTGGAGCTCTCCAGCGTCCAGCCCACGCCGTCGTCGTGCACGGAGTAGTCGAGCACCTGCTCGTCGCTGACGCCCACGATCTTCACCGTTTGCCGCGATTTGCTCGGATGGCCGTCGGCGTCGCGTTCCAGGATTTCGACCTTCTTGTGAAACGACGACCACTCGGTCAAGGACTCGAGGTCGAACAGCACGTCCATGATTTCGTCGGGCGTCGCGTCGATGACGACTTCGCGGGAATCGGTGATAGCCATGACGGATTAGATAGCCATTGTCGCGGCGCTAAAACTCACGGCACCAGCACGACCTTGCCGACGTTCTCCCGGGCCGCCAGGATCCGGTGCGCTTCCGGCGCCCGCGCGAACGGGACCGCCGCATGGACGACGGGCGCGATCGTGCCGTCGTCGAGCGCCTTGGCCAGGGGAGTGATCCACGGCTCGAGCGTGCCGCGGTCGTCCCACAGCCGCAGCATGTTGATGCCGATCACCGCCTTCGACTCCGAGAGCTGATCGAGCAGGTTGAAACCGCGCAGCATCGCCAACGCGTGCGGCGCGGCCGCGCGCAGCGAGCGCTTCTCGCCGTGCTGCATGTTCGAAATGCCATAGCCCACAAGCCTTCCGCCCGGGCGCAGCAGGGCATAGGACCGGCGCAACGACGTGCCGCCCAGCGCGTCGAGCACCAGGTCGTAGGGATTCAGTCCCTTCCACCAGCCGTCGCGCCGGTAGTCAATGGCCCGGTCGACGCCCAGCTCGGCCAGCTTCGGGTGCTTTGCCGGCGACGCGGTGCCGTGCACCTCAGCCCCGGCGGCCTTCGCGAATTGGACGGCGGCGATGCCCACCCCGCCGGCCGCGGCGTGCACCAGCACTCGCTCGCCGGCGCGCAGCGACCCGTAACCGTGCAGCGCCGCCCAGGCCGTCGCGTAGTTCACCGGGACGCCGGCGCCCTGCTCGAAACTCAACGCGGCGGGCAGCGGGACGGAATCGGTGGCCGCCACGTTGACCACCTCGGCGTAGCCGCCAAATCGCGTGCCCGCCAACACGCGTTCGCCGACGCGGCCGGGGTCGACACCGTCGCCGACGGCCTCGATCGTCCCGGCGACCTCGTAGCCGACCACCGCCGGAAGCTTCGGCGCGTCGGGATACAAGCCGACCCGGGCCATGTGGTCGGCGAAGTTGACCCCGGCCGCCCGCACCGCGACCCGCAACTGGCCGGCGCCGGGAGGAGGCGGGTCCGGGCGCTCCTGGACCCGCAGGACCGACGGGTCGCCGTGCTTGGTGATGACGACTGCGCGCATCGTGTGATGGTCGCACACGCCGCCGGGCGCCTCAGACCCGCGCGGCGACACCGCTGAGGCGGGGGAGAACGACGTCCCGCCAGCCGGGGGCCATGCGTTCGAACGCCTGCGCCATCCTGGTGTCGTTCAGGTCAAAACCGCTGTGCTCCAAGAACACCCGAGTGCCGCCGCCTTCCGGCTCGAGTCGCCAGGTCAGCGTCCAGGCCGCGGTGAACGTGTAGACGAAGCGGTGCGGAGGATCGACCTCGAGCACCTTGCAGGGCTGCCTGCCGTAGCCCGGCATGTCGAGGGTGAACTGGTGGCCGACCACCGCGGCCACCTCGCCCTCGGCCCACCACAGCCGCATCAGCGCCGGTTCGGTCAGCAGCCGCCACACCTTCGCCGGTGGGGCCGCAACGAATTGGTCCACGCGGATCGTCGCGGGCGTCTCGCTCATTCCAGCTCCTCTGCCGCCTCGGCGAGCCCGGCCAGCCGTGCACGCCAGAACTTCTCGAACGGATGTAGCCACTCGCCGAGCTCCGCCAGCGGTTCGGCGGTCAGGCGGTAGATGCGCCGGCGGCCCTGCGGCTCGTCAGCCACCAGCCCGGCGTCACGCAGCACCTTGAGGTGTTCGGCGACGGCCGGGCGGCTGAGCTCGAACCGGTCGCTGAGTTCCCCCGCGGACAGGGGCCGCCCGGCCAGGATCTCCAGCAGCTCGCGCCGCACCGGGTTCGACAGGGCGAGAAAGACGCGATCGGCGGAGGCCACAGCCGCAATATATGTCGGGAATTCCCGACATGTCAACTTTTCCCGACACGTTCTCGCGCGGCACAAACCGGGCTACCGTCCTCCTTGTGCGCCTCGCCTGGGAACGACTGACCGACACGGTCCATCGCTGTCGGCTGGCGTTCTGCGACGTCACGGTCGGGCTGGTGCGGAGCGCCGGCGGAACGCTGATCATCGACACCGGAACCACCCTCACCGAAGCGGCTGCCATCAATGCCGACGCACGGCGGCTCACCGGGCGCCCCGTGACTCACGTTGTGCTCACGCACCAGCACTTCGACCACGTCCTCGGTTGCTCGGCGTTCGGCGACGCCGAAATCCACTGCACGCCTGCGGTTGTCGAATATCTCAAGTCGGGCACCGGCCACCTTCGCGAAGACGCGCTGAGCTACGGCGCGAACGCCGCCGAAGTCGATCGCGCGATTTCGGCGTTGCGGCCGCCCCGGCGCGGCGTGTACGACGCCGCAATCGATCTCGGCGACCGCACCGTGACGGTGACGCACCCCGGGCGCGGCCACACGACCGCCGACCTGGTCGTGGTCGTGCCAGCCCGAGACGGTGGAAGCGACCCGGTCGTGGTCTTCACCGGTGACCTGGTCGAGGAGTCCGCCGACCCCGATATCGACGCCGATTCCGACGTGGCGGCCTGGCCGGCAACCCTTGATCGGGTACTCGAGATCGGTGGCCCCCAGGCCGTCTACGTCCCGGGCCACGGGAGGGCCGTCGACGCCGAATTCGTCCGCCGGCAGCGGGATTGGTTGAAGAGACGCGCGCCCTTGGCGCCCGGCTAGGCGCGCGCGGCGGTGCAGGCGGCGATGAGGACGGAGGCCAACGGGATGGCGGCCTCGAACGCCCAGCCCATCTTGACGTGCAGCACGCCCGCGTCCCAACGGATCTCGCTGTGGCGGGGGCCCATCCCGACCGCGCCCGCCAGCGGAAGATACCAACGCTCAAAGCGCAAGCTCGTCTGCACGAAACGGAGACTACCGATCACCGGCGGGCTTTGCTGGGGATTGCGCGGGGGAAGGTGGTGAGCGCCATTGCGCCGACATGCCGGAGTGCGGCATGGCCACAGTTCCGGCTCGGGACCATTGCCCCCTGATTGAACCGCCATCTCCGGGGATAAACTCACGGTCAGCGGATTCCTGCCGAAGAGGAGCGTAACCCCATGGCCATCATCGAAACGGACACCGAGGTCCGCACGCCGTTCGAGCAGGACGTCGAGGCTACGCAGCGATACTTCGAGGGTTCGCGCTTTGCCGGGATCACCCGCCTGTACACGGCCCGCCAGGTCGCCGAGCAGCGCGGCACCATTCCGACCGACTACACCGTGGCGCGCGAAGCGGCGGCGGCGTTTTACGACCGGCTGCGCGAACTCTTCGCGGCGAAGAAGAGCATCACGACGTTCGGCCCGTATTCGCCGGGCCAGGCGGTCAGCATGAAGCGGATGGGGATCGAGGGCATCTACCTCGGCGGCTGGGCGACCTCGGCCAAGGGCTCCACGACCGAAGACCCCGGGCCGGACCTGGCCAGCTACCCGTTGAGCCAGGTGCCCGACGACGCGGCGGTGCTGGTGCGCGCCCTGCTCACCGCCGACCGCAATCAGCAGTATCTGCGCCGGAACATGAGCGAACAGCAGCGGGCGACGGCGCCGGAGTACGACTTCCGGCCCTTCATCATCGCCGACGCCGACACCGGCCACGGCGGTGATCCGCACGTGCGCAACCTGATCCGTCGCTTCGTAGAGGTCGGCGTGCCCGGCTACCACATCGAGGACCAGCGCCCCGGCACCAAGAAGTGCGGCCACCAGGGCGGCAAGGTCCTGGTGCCGTCGGACGAGCAGATCAAGCGCCTCAACGCCGCCCGCTTCCAGCTCGACGTGATGCGGGTGCCCGGCATCATCGTCGCGCGCACCGACGCCGAGGCGGCCAACCTGATCGACAGCCGCGCCGACGAGCGCGACCAGCCGTTCCTGCTCGGCGCGACCAACCTGAAGATTCCGTCCTACAAGGCCTGCTTCCTGGCGCTGGTACGGCGTTTTTACGAGCTGGGCGTCAAGGAGCTCAACGGCCATCTCCTCTACGCGATGTCCGACTCGGAGTACGCCAACGCCACCGGATGGCTTGAGCGCCAAGGCATTCAGGGCCTGATCTCCGACGCCGTCAATGCCTGGCGGGAGAACGGCAAGCAATCGATCGACGACCTCTTCGACCAGGTCGAGTCGCGGTTCGTCGCCGCCTGGGAGGACGACGCCGGGCTGATGACCTACGCCGAGGCCGTCGCGGAGGTCCTCAAGTTCGGCGAGAGCGAGGACGAGCCGACGGCCATGACCCCCGACGACTGGCGCCGGTTCGCCGAGCGCGCCTCGCTCTTCGAGGCCAAGGAGAGGGCGAAGGAACTGGGCGTCGACTCTCCCTGGGACTGCGAGCTGGCGAAGACCCCGGAGGGCTATTACCAGATCCGCGGCGGCATTCCGTACGCGATCGCCAAGTCGCTCGCGGCGGCGCCGTTCGCCGACATCCTCTGGATGGAGACGAAGACGGCCGATCTCGCCGACGCGCGGCAGTTCGCCGAGGCCATCCACGCCAAGTTCCCCGACCAGATGCTGGCCTACAACCTCTCGCCGTCGTTCAACTGGGACACCACCGGCATGACCGATGACGAGATGAAGCGTTTCCCGGAAGAGCTCGGCAAGATGGGCTTCGTCTTCAACTTCATCACCTACGGCGGACACCAGATCGACGGCGTCGCGGCCGAGGAGTTCGCCACCGCGCTCAGACAGGACGGCATGCTGGCGCTGGCCCGCCTGCAGCGCAAGATGCGACTCGTCGAGTCGCCTTACCGGACACCGCAAACCCTGGTGGGTGGCCCGCGCAGCGACGCCGCGCTGGCCGCGTCCTCGGGACGCACCGCGACCACCAAGGCGATGGGCAAGGGCTCGACCCAGCACCAGCACCTCGTGCAGACCGAAGTGCCCAAGAAGCTGCTCGAGGAATGGCTCACGTTGTGGAGCGAGCACTACCACCTCGGAGAAAAGCTCCGCGTGCAGTTGCGCCCGCGCCGGGCCGGCTCGGATGTGCTCGTGCTGGGGATCCACGGCAACGGTGACGAGCAGCTGGCCAACGTCGTCTTCGATCCCATCAAGGACCGCCACGGCCGCAGCATCCTCACGGTCCGCGACCAGAACACGTTCGCCGAAAAGCTGCGCCAGAAGCGGCTGATGACCCTGATCCACCTGTGGCTGGTGCACCGGTTCAAGGCCGACGCGGTCTACTACGTCACGCCCACCGAGGACAACCTGTATCAGACCTCGAAGATGAAGTCCCACGGCATCTTCAGCGAGGTCAACCAGGAGGTGGGCGAGATCATCGTCGCCGAGGTGAACCATCCGCGCATCGAGGAGCTGCTGACGCCCGACCGGGTGGCGCTGCGGAAGCTGATCACCAAGGAAGACTAGGGATCCGCCCCCGACTATTTGCTGACCGAGCCGGGGCCGTTGCCGAGCTCGTCTCGCCGCGCGCCGTTTCGGTCCGCGCGCGGCTTCGCCCGCGCGGCGGTCTTCACCTACCGCTGGGCCCCCCCGGAATCGTCGATGGCCGTATGCCTTGACAACTCTCCCTTGCAGCAATAGTTGCACATGTGTAGGATTAGCTGCGGCAAGCGCCCCTGCGAGGAGAGGACAGACCGATGACGGCTCGGGTCAAGACGGCGATCGCGATGTTTGGTGGTACCACCGCGCTGGCACTGGCGGTCGGATTCGGTGGCGTCGGCGTTAGCCCGGTGGGCGGCGCGCCCGCACCGACGACGCATGCGTCGTCCAGCGTGACGTCGGCGCACCCCGACGCGGTGGCCCCGGCGGGTGGCGCCGGCGTGCAGGCCGCCACTTTGGCAAGCTGCGTGTCCGGCCTCGACTGCTAACCGGCCGCATTCGCCCACTGCCACCGCCCCCATCCGTTTGCGCCGGCGAGAGCCGGGGTACGGAGAAGTGGACCGCGCAAAGAGCGGCGCGAGTGGAGAGGTGGGGATTGGCGATGAGATCAGCAGCTAGGAATGCCGTCGCACTTTTCGGCGGCACGGCGATGCTCGTGTTCGCAGTCGGATGCGGCGGCGGCAATAAGGGGCCGAGCAGCAGCAGCACGACGCCATCGACCACCACCACACCGTCGTCCAGCGTTGCGCCCGCGCCGTCCACGGCGCCGGGCGGCCCGACCGGTGGCGGCGGTCCCGGCGGCGGGGGCGGCGGCGTGCCCGGCGGCCCGACTGGTGGCGGCGGCCCGGGCGGCGGCGGTGGCAGCGTCCCGGGTGGCCCGACCGGTGGCGGCGGTCCCGGCGGCGGGGGCGGCAGCATCCCCGGCGTCGGTGGCGGCGGCGGTGGGCCGGGCGGCGGCGGAGGTTGCGTCGGCAACGTCTGCGGCGGCTACTAACACGCCGGCTACGGCGAAGACTTGCTACCAAGCCGGTGGGGTCATGTGATTCTGGCCCCGCCGGCTGAGCAATATCTGGGGTCCGCCCTTTTGCGGTAACCAACGGCGGCTTGGGTTATGGTTCGGGCAACTCGACCGCAAGGGGACTCCAATGGCCAAGCTCAGGTTCGGATATTTCATCGCCCCGTTCCATCGAGCCGGTACGAATCCGACGCTGGCCCTGCAGCGCGATCTCGAGTTCGTCGAACACCTCGACGCCGTCGGCTTCGACGAGGCCTGGATCGGCGAACATCACTCGGCGGGCAGCGAGATCATCAGCTCCCCGGAGGTCTTCATCGCCGCGGCAGCCGAACGCGCGAAGCGGATTCGCTTTGGCACCGGCGTCATTTCGCTCGCGTATCACAACCCGCTCTGGGTCGCCGATCGGTTGATGCTGCTGGATCACCTGACGCACGGGCGCGTGATCGGCGGGATGGGACCGGGCTCCTTGCCGACGGATTCCGCGATGATCGGGCTGAATCCCACCGACACGCGCGAGCTTCTGGAGACGAACCTCGACATCGTGGTCCGGTTGCTGGCGGGGGAGACGGTTAGCGCGAAAACCGCGACGCACCAGCTATTCGACGCGAAGTTGCAGCTCGCCCCGTACTCGGACGGCGGGATCCCGCTGGCGGTCGCCGCGGTCGCCTCGCCGACCGGGGCGCGGCTGGCGGGCAAGCACGGCATCGGGTTGCTGTCCATCGGGGCGACGCTGATCGTCGAGGGCTTCGACGCGCTTTCCTATCACTGGGGCATCGTCGAGGAGCGCGCCGCGGCCTTCGGCACGCACGTCGACCGCAAGGACTGGAGCCTGGTCGGGCCGATGCACATCGCCGAGACCGACGAGCAGGCCCGCACCGACGTGAAATTCGGCATCGAGTCGTGGTTCAACTACTTCCAGAAGGTTGCGGCCTTCCCGCAGATGACCATGCCGGGGGAGCAGCTCGACGAGATGATCGACATCATCAACGAGAGCGGGGCCGGGGTGATCGGCACGCCCGAGCGGGCGCGGGCCCAGGTGCAGCGGCTATGGGACCAGTCCGGTGGATTCGGCTGCTTCCTGCAGATGGGCCACGAGTGGGCCAACCCCGCCGCCACCAAGCGGTCCGCCGAGCTGTTCGCCGCCGAGGTGATTCCGCACTTCCAGGGTCAAGCGCAGCCGACACTGGACGCCGCCGCGCGCGCCGGGCAGGTGCGCGAGGGCTTCGCGCAGTCCCAGCTGCAGGCCGTCGAGCACATGACCAAGAAGTATGAAAGCGAGAAAAGCGGCTAAGGGTTTTCCGTCGTCACGGGGTTGGGGGTCGCCGGGTTCGTTACCCCGGGAAGCTGCCCCGGCCAGGGCGGCAGCCCGGTGTTCGGCTCGGACGCCGGCGCCACCTCTACCGACACACATTTCTTCGCATGAAGCGCGTTTTTCCACGCGCCCGGTGGGTTCGGCGGGGCCGACAGCGCGCCGTCGGGGCAGCGGAACGAGCACGAACCCTCCAGCGCCCCCAGCGGAGTGATGACCGAGGCGTTGAAGATGAAGATGTTGATGCCGCCGATGCCCTGCACGGCACCGCCGCCGTATTCGCAGTGCCAATGACTGCCGTTCTCCTCGACGGGGAAGTCGCACCAGTAGTGATAGGCCCCCATTTCCATGCCCGATCCGCCCACCCCGGGGTAGTCGCACAACCCGGGGCCCGGCACGTTGCCGCCGATATCCGCCTGCGCGACGGGAACACTCAGACCCAGCCAACCGGTCGCCGCTATGCCGAAAACAACGAAGCTTTTCATTCGTCCACCCCTTCACAGCGACCGAGCTGCACCGCGGCATCGTGGGCAATCACCCACTCGGGCAAACCAGCCGCGACGCCCTTAGTATTTGGCCTCCCGCCTCTGGTTTAAACCTCATATGCGGGCGATAGCCCCTTCTCAGCGGGCAGCTAGCGAGGGGGCAGATACATGAAGGATGACAATCACCGCCCCGGATCGGCGCCGGCGAACGGTGCGGCTGGTTTTGGCCGGGGCGGCGGCCCTGGCGATGATCGCGCTGTTCGACGCCGCGCGCCCCGAAACGACGCCCGCCGCGCCCGGATCCGTGCGCCTGACGGACGTCGCCGTCTCGGCTCCCGAGAGCGGACCCTTCGGGGGCTTCGCCGCCGATGCCGACGACGACCAGGCTCAGCAGCAGGCCCAGCTGCAGGAACAGCTCGACCTGCAGCAGATGCAACAGTCCATGCAGCAGGCCGAGCAGCAGAACGAAGCGGCCCAGCAGCAGTTCTTACAGGACATGCAGCAGGCGCAGACAACCGAGCAGCAGGCCAACAACCCCTAAGCGGCTCGAAAAACCTTGTACGCCAAGGTAATCGCTACCTTCCGCCACTTGCTTCGCGCTCGGCCGCCCTCACCAACCGGCCCGCAAAAAACCTGACTGCGCCGCCCAGCGCGGCCCGCATCACCGGGCCCGTCCCGGGGACCCCCTCGACGAACGCGCCGGTCCAGCGAATGTCGGTGCCGCCCGCCGGATTCGGGGTGAGGATCACCTCGCCGGAGTAATCCTTGGCGGGGCTCGGCGGCCCGACCAGCTTGTAGGCGTGGCGATGGTCCTGCTCGTAGGCGACGGTTTCCTCCTGCACGAGCAGGGGCCACATGCCCACCTTGCGGATGGACCCGACGCCGCCCGGCGCCGGATCCCCCTGGCGCGCCCAACTCGACTGAAGGACGATCGGCTTGGCCCACTTCGACCAGTTGGCGCCGTCGGCCACCAGCCGGAACAACGTCGCCGCGGGCGCGCTGCTGGTCCGGTTGATCTCGAACGTGAACTTACGACCCGACATCCCGACTCCTGAAGATCGCTGAGTGACCCGGATGGCACTGCCGCGTACCCTACCCCCACCATCTCAAAGCGCGGTTTCTCTGCGGGGCCCCGCGCCGGGCGCGATCATTCACGGTATGGCTCGGCGGTTCGCGTTTTTCGCGGTCTTGCTGTTGGTCGGCGCCTGCGCCGCGGGCCGTGGCCCCGCGCCCACCACCAGGTCGGCAACCGAGCACGCCGACGCGGCTGTGCGCAGCCAGAGCGTGCTGGACGACGCGATCAAGGCGGGCGCGCCCGGGTGCTCGGCCGCGGTCGGGGTCAGGGGGAGGGTGGCCTGGACGGGCGTTCGCGGGGTCGCCGATATGTCGAGCGGCAAGGCCATCTCGACGCAAACGGTGTTCGACATCGCCTCGGTGTCCAAGCAGTTCACCGCCGCCGGGCTGCTCTTGCTCGTCGCCGCGGGCAAGCTGGGCCTCGACGACCCCGTGTCCCGCTACATGCCCGAGCTGCCGACGTGGGCCGGCACCGTCACCGTCGCGCAGCTGATGCACCAGACCAGCGGAATCCCCGAGTATGTCGGGCTTCTCGAGGCCCAGGGTTATCAGCTCGGCGATCGCACCACCGAGGACGAAGCCCTGCAGGCCGTGGCCGGCGTGCCAAAGCTGGAATTTCAGCCCGGCTCGCAATTCGAGTACTCCAACTCCAACTACCTGCTGCTCGGCGAGATCGTCCGCCGGGTCGCGCACCAACCGCTGCCGCAGTTCCTCGCCGACCAGATCTTCCGCCCGCTCGGACTGGCGATGGTGCTGGATCCCACCGGCCCGGTCCCCGACAAGGCCGTCGCCTACGAGAGAAGCGGCGACGGGTACCGGGCGACCTCATCGGGTTGGGAACAGGTCGGTGACGGCGGAATTCAAACCACGCCAAGCCAATTGGTCGGGTGGGCCGACAATTACCGAACCGGACGGGTGGGCGGTCCCGCGCTCCTGGATGCGCAGCTGGCCGGCGCGGTGCCGACCGAACCGGGCGGCGCCGATCGGTACGGAGCCGGGATCTATTTGATGGCCAACGGCACGCTCGACCACGACGGGGCATGGGGAGGGTTCGTCTCGGCATTCCGCGTGAGCAAGGACCGAAACACGTCCCTGGCCGTCGCCTGCAACACCGACAGGCAGGACCCCGAAACCCTGGCCGACTCGCTGGCCAAACTGTGGATGTAGCCGAGCATCAACCCTTTTCGGTGAGCCCGGTGACCGTGCGGCCGTCCTCCAGTTCGACCACGGTCAGCACCGCGGGCGCCGGGAGGTCCGCCACCAGGCGCCCCAGCACCGCTTCGGAAACCCGGAAGAGCTCGGCCCGCGACGGCACCGCCCGTCCGGGCTTGGGGGTGGCGTGACCGACGTGGCGGGCGCCGAGCAGTTCGAGTTGCCGGCGCAGGGGCTCCAAACCGAATAGTGCTACCTCGCAGCAGCTTTCGATCAGGAGCGCGGGTGCCGTTGCGCAGAAGCGCGCGGCGATGTCGACGGCGATTTGGTCATGGAACGCGGGCACGACGATCATCACGCCGAACGGGCCGCCCGTGGCCGTCGGCACGCCGGGAACCGCCACCGCGGCCATGTCGAGCAGGTTACAGAAATTGGTGTAGGTGCCCATGCGCCGGTTGATCGAGAACGGCTCGGCCCGAACGTCGGCCAGCGCGGGGTGTTCGGTGGTGGTCGGAAGCAGCAGCGCATCGAATCCGGCGAGGAGCTTCGCAGCGGCGGCCCGGGCGTGGGCCAGCGCGTCGAGGTCCGCGGCGAACGCGGGGCCGGTGATCGCGCGGCCCGCGGAGATGATCGCCGCCACGTGGGGGTCCGCGCCGCGGTGCGCGCCGGCGAGGAATTCGCCTACCGCGGCGTATCTTTCGGCGACGAACGCGCCGTCATACAGCAGCAGGGCCGCCTCCAGCAGGACGGAGATGTCGACGGGTTCAATGCTGCATCCCGCCTCGGAGGCGCGAATCACGCTCCGCTCGAACGCGTCTCGGTAGGTGTCGCTGAGCGCGGTGAGGTTCGCGGCATCGGGGATCGCGATGCGCGGGTTGTCGGGCGCTGCCAGCCGAACGTCGGGGGGCCAGGTGCGGCTGCGGGGGTCGCCGGGGTCGGGCCCGGTCATCACCGCGGCCGCGGCGGTCGCCACGGCGAGGTCGGCCGCCAGCACCGAGACCGCGTCGAAGCTTGGGCAGGCCGGAACGACGCCGTGGGTGGGGACGATGCCGAGCGTCGGTTTGATGCCGATGATCCCGTTGAGCGCGGCGGGGACCCGGACGGATCCGGCCGTGTCGGTGCCGATGCCGATGTCGGCGATGCCCAGCGCGACCGCCACGGCGGAACCGGAACTCGAGCCCCCGGCGATCAGCTGGGGATGACGCGAATTGCGCACGGCGCCATAGGGAGTTCGGGTGCCGACCAGGCCGGTGCCGAACTGGTCGAGGTTCGTCTTGCCCAGCACGACGGCCCCGGCCTCGCGGAGCCGCTCCACGGCGACCGCGGTGGTTGTGGGCAGGTAGGCGAATTCGGGGCACGCGGCCGTGGTGGGCAGGCCCGCCACGTCGATGTTGTCCTTGACGGCGACCACCAGCCCCGCCAGGGGCTGGCTTTCCCCGGCGGCGAGCCGCTTCTCGACCGCGCGGGCGTCGGCGAGCGCGTCGTCCCGCGCGCGCAGCGTGATCCAGATTTCGGGCCGGTCGGCTTCGGCTATGCGCCGATACGCGGCGCGCACGCGCGCGGCGGGGGAGCCGGGCGGCCCGGCCGGCGGGTCAGATGACATATGGCGCAATGAGGACCATGACGCTGGCGACCGCGAAACCGATGAGGAAGGCGATCACCGTAAAGCCCATCACCTGGCGGACATTGAGCTTGGCGATGGCGAGCACCGGCAGCAGCCAGAACGGCTGAATCATGTTCGCGACTCCCTCGCCGACCGCGACCGACATCGAGGTCAGCCCGAGGTATGCCGGCGAGTGCTGGCCAATGGCCAACGCCGAGTCAACGGCGATCGGTCCCTGCACCGCCCAATGCCCGCCGCCGGACGGCACGAACAACGAGATGATGACCGACCCGACGAACGTCAGGAACGGCAGCGTGTACTGATCGGCGCCCCGCACCAGCGCCTCGGCCAGCACCGTCTGCAGCGCTTTGCCCGAGCCGGTGGGCAGATAGCCCAACAGACCAACGATCCCGCCGTACAGCGGATACTGCAGCAGCAGCGGGCCGGACACCTTCGCCGCCCCGGAAAACGCACGGATGAAGCGGATCGGCGTCCGGTGCAGCAGGGCGCTGGTGACGGTGAACAGCATGATCATCGACGAGATGTTCAGCGCGAAGCCGCTCAGCGCGAAATATGTGATGCCCGCGACGAAGACGATGACGTTGAGGATCCACAGGTTTTCCAACCACTCGGCGAACGTCCGCTTGCCACCGGGCGTCGGAGGCTCCGGCTCCTCGTCGAAGACCGCCGGATCGGGCTCGAGCCCGTGCCGGGGCTCCATGCGCCAGATCGCGACGGCGAGCAGGCCGACCGTGGTGATCACGGCGATCCAGTTGTAGGGCTGGAAAACCGTCAGCGTCAACGGCACGGTCATGCCGGTGATCTTGTGGATCACGTTGATCGGGCTCGTCGTGTCGGTGTTGGCCAGCGCGATCGACGACGACAGGCCCTGCGTCCAGACGATGTAGCCCATGAACCCGGTCGCGATCAGGTAGCCGAAATGCGCGCCCCGCAGGCGCTTTGCGACCTGGCGCGCCACCAGAGCGCCCGCCACCAGACCGAGTCCCCAGTTGAGCAGGGAGAAGACGGTGCTGACCGCGAAGCACAGCAGCGCTCCCTGCACCTGGTTGTCGGGCTTGCTCGCGAGACGGACGATGGCCCGCTTGAGGGCGGGCGCCTCGGCCAGCGTGTAACCCGTCACCAGGACGAGCACCATCTGGAACGCGAAGGTGAAGATGTTCTGCGGTCCCCACACTCCGCCGTACCACGCCTTGAGGATGCCGGAGGCCGTCGCTCCCCGGACGAGCAACGCGACGAGCGCGACGACGATGAGGGTGAGGATGACCGCGAAGAGATAGGGGTCGGGCATGAGGCGTTCGACGTAGCGGACGCACAGCTCGGTCAGCCCCTGGATGAAGCCGCGTCGTTGCGCCCGTCGAGGCTGTGTCGTGGTCATCTGTTTCCTCTGTCTCCCCGTTCCCCGAAACCCCGCCTAAGGCAACCCCAATTTTGTTGCCGCCGGGTGAACTCAGGGGCCCTCGTCGCCGATGACAACCGGAGTTGCCAGAAGTTGCCGGCGGGCAGCGTCCCGCGCGGGGAAACTGGAGCTCGACATTGCGATGAGTTTCGGCGACGGAACCTGTCTATATCTGTAGTTCGATCGGACTCGATCGGCTCATCATCGACGCCCCCGCACCCCCGTGCGGGGGCTTTTCACTTGAGAGGGGTTTGTCATGGGTTTGGCGGAGGACACGGTCGCAGGCAAATCGGTCTTGGTCACGGGTGCCAACCGCGGCATCGGTCGGGCCCTTGTGGAGGAAGCCGTCCGTCGTGGGGCTGCGCGGGTGTACGCGGGCACGCGAGACGGTTCCTCGTATCCCGACGAGCGGGTGGTTCCGATCGCGCTCGACGTGACCGACGCGGCACAGATCCGCGCGGCCGCCGCGACGGCGGAATCGCTCGACGTCCTGATCAACAACGCCGGCATCGCGCTCTACGACGACCTGACCGATCCCGCGATGCTCGAACGGCACCTCGCCGTGAACCTCTTCGGCACGCACGCGGTGACGCGGGCGTTCCTGCCGGCGCTGATTCGATCCCGGGGAGCGGTGGTCAACAACCTGTCGGTCAACGCGCTGGCGCCCTTGCCGATCATCCCGGCGTACTCGGTCTCCAAGGCGGCCGCGTTCAACCTCACCCAGTCGCTGCGGGCCGTCCTGGCCCCGCAGGGCGTGCGGGTTTTCGCGGTGTTCACCGGCCCCGTGGACACCGACATGAGCCGCGAACTCGACATACCGAAAGCCACCCCGCGCTCGGTCGCGGCGGCCATCTTCGATGCGCTGCAACGCGGCGAGCAGGACGTCTTCCCCGATCCGATCTCGCAATCCATCGCCCAGGGCTGGGACAGCACCCCGGCCAAGGAGCTGGAACGTCAGTACGCCCAGCTGCTTGCGACGGCCACGCCCGCATAACACCATCACCAGGAGGACAAGATGAACAACCTATCGGGTCAGACCGCGCTCATCGTGGGCGCCAGCCGGGGCCTGGGCCACGGCATCGCGACGGCCGCGGCCGAAGCCGGCGCCTCGGTCGTCGCGGTGTCCCGCACCGCCACGACGTTTCCCAACCCCACCAACGGTGCCGGCAGCATCGAAGCGGTCGTCGCCGACGCGGCCGACCCCTCGGCGCCGGGCACCCTGCTGGATCGATACGACCCACAGCTTTTGGTGCTGGTGGCCGGGGCGAGCCCCTTGCCGCGCCCGCTGCAACACCAAACCTGGGAGACGTTCTCGGCCAACTGGAACACCGACGTGCGCATCGCCTTTCATTGGCTGCGCGAGGCCCTGCTCAAGCCGTTGCGCCCGGGAAGCCGGGTGGTGGTTTTCAGCAGCGGCGCCGCCCTGGCGGGATCACCGCTCAGCGGCGGGTACGCCGGCGCCAAAGCGACCCAACGCTTCATCACCGGCTACGCCCAAGACGAGGCAAACCGCGCCGACCTGGGCATCACCTTCACCGCCCTGATGCCCCGCATCACCCCGCTGACCGAGCTCGGCCGCCCCGCCGTTCGGGCGTACGCGGCCCGCGAGGGCCAATCCGAGGAGGAGTACATCAAGCAGCTCGGCGAACCGCTCAGCCCGCAGGGGGCCGGCGCGGCCGTCGTTGAGCTGGCGCAGGCCGATACCGCCGCCGTCGCCGCGAGCTACCTCCTGACCGGCGCCGGCCTGCAGAAGATCGCCTGAAAGACCTTCCACCACAAGCGAAAGGCTGGACATGAACATGCAAACGCCCCCGATCGTGTCGGCGCAGGAATGGGAGGCCGCGCGCCAGCGGCTGCTCGTCAAGGAGAAAGAGGTAGTCCGGGCGCGTGACGCACTGGCGGCCCAGCGCCGGCGGATGCCCTGGCTTGAGGTGGACAAGCCGTACCGGTTCGACGGGCCCGAGGGCACGGTGAGCCTGCTGGACCTGTTTCAGGGCCGGCGTCAGCTGGTCGTCTACCGGGCGTTCCTGGAGCCGGGGGTGGACGGCTGGCCCGAGCACGCGTGCCGCGGCTGCTCGATGATCGCCGATCACATCGGCAACCTGGCGCATCTCAACGCCCGCAGCACCACCCTGGTGTTCGCCTCCCGCGCCGGCCAGCCCGACATCGAGCGGGTGAAGGCCCGGATGGGTTGGCGGATGCCGTGGTACACCATCACCGACGACTTCGACCGCGACTTCGGGGTCGACGAATGGCACGGCACCAACGCGTTCATCCGCGACGGCGAGCGGGTGTTCCGCACGTACTTCATCAACAACCGCGGCGATGAGGCACTGGGCACCACCTGGAGCTACCTGGACATGACCGCGCTTGGGCGCCAAGAGGATTGGGAAGACTCCCCGGAGGGGTATCCGCAGGGGCCCGCGTACGCGTGGTGGAACTGGCACGACGCGTACGGCGATCAGCCGGCGCAATGGTGGGCAGACCCCGAGCCGGGCGAGCAGGATCCCAGCGATCCCCGGCCGTCGCGCCGGGAGCCGTGAAAGGCTTTGGGCCATGCCGGACTCCAGCCTCGACGATTTCGCGCAAGTCGCCGAACAGTACCGGCCCGAGCTGCGGGCGTACTGCTATCGCATGCTCGGATCCGTCGACGAGTGCGAGGATCTCGTTCAGGACACCTACCTTCGCGCGTGGCAGGCCTACGAGCGGTTCGAGGGCCGCTCCTCGGTGCGGTTGTGGCTCTACAAGATTGCGACCAACACCTACCTGAACGCGTTGCAAACCCGCAAGCGGCGCCCACTGCCGTCGGGGCTCAGCACCCCGGCCGACAGCGCGACGGCCGCGCTAGCGCCGGCGCAATCCGAGATCCCGTGGTTGCAACCCGCCCCCGATAGCCTGCTCTACGGCGCCACCGACGATCCCGCCGTGGTCGTGTCGTTGCGCAGCAGCGTGCGTCTGGCGTTCGTCGCCGCGCTGCAACACTTGTCGTCGTTGCAGCGCGCGGTCCTGGTGCTGCGCGACGTATTGGGCTGGCAGGCCGGCGAAGTCGCCGAGATATTGGAGACGTCCACGGCGGCGGTCAACAGCGCCCTGCAACGCGCCCGTGCGCGACTGGCCGAGGCCGGCCCGACGCTGGACGAGCTTGGCGAACCCGCCGAGCCCGAGCTGCGCGGCGTGCTGGACCGCTACATGGCCGCCTTCGAACACGCCGACGTCGACGGGCTGGCGGAGCTGCTGCGCGCCGACGTCGAGCTCGAAATGCCGCCCATCCCAACGTGGTTCATCGGGCGCGACGTCGTGCGCGGGTTCCTGGCCCGGGTGGTGCTGCATACGCCGGATCAATGGCGGCTGACCTACACCCGCGCGAACGGCGCCCCGGCGTTCGCCATGTACCGGCGCGGCCCGGACGGCTCTTTCCACGCTCACGGCCTGGACGCGCTGTCGCTGATCGGCGGCCGCATCTCACGCATCGTCGCCTTCAACGACGCAACGCTGGTCGCCAAGTTCGGGCTGCCCGAGACGTTCGCGGGGTGAGGGCCCGGTCCGTGTCCGACACCGATGAACTCCCCGTCCTGTCCGAGGCGACCCGGTATCTGTTCGGCAACCTGCTCCTGGTTCGCGAGGCCGACCTGTCGGCGCCGACGCCCTGCGCGGACTGGGACCTGCGCCGGCTGCTGTGCCACGTGCGCGCCTCGCTGGCGGATGTCGCCGACGTGCTGGCGGCGCGCGGCCCCGACCGAGGGGCCGAGCGGGCGGCGACCGACCCCGATCCCTCCGATCCCGTCGCCGCGGTGCGGGTCGGAATCGTCGACTTCCTGCTCGCGTCGACCACGGCACCGACCGCGGACCGGTGGTGTGAGATCCGCGGCCGCCCGATTCCCGCCAAAGTTGTTGTCTACGTTGGGGCGATCGAGATGGTGCTGCACGCGTGGGACATCGCCCAGGCGTGCCGAACCGACCGCCCCATTCCCGCGGAGGTCGCCTCGGCGCTGCTGTGGGTTTCGCCACCCCTCGCCGAGGCCGGACTCGCCGGGCACGTGTTCGCCGCGCCGCTGGCGTCGCCCGCGAACGCCACGCCAAGTGACCAGCTACTCGCCCTGTTCGGCCGTCGAGCGAGCCGAGGCTAGGCGCGGGCTGAGGTTCGCCACGCCGCCGCGCGCCGCCCGCCCGAGGCCGACCGGCTGACCCGGGGCCGCCCGGTCGGGCCCCTAGACTGCGCCTATGGATTGCGGTACCCGCCACGACGCCGCGGCTCCACAAGGCATGCTTCTGATAGAGGACTGCCTGGACGCCGACGGCGGCGTCGCGTTGCCGCCGGGCACCACGCTGATATCGCTCATCGAGCGCAACATCGCCAATGTCGGTGAGGCCGTGGCATATCGCTACCTGGACTACGCCCGCTCCGAAGGCCAGACCTTCGAAGTGACCTGGAACCAACTGGGGGTCCGGTTGCGGGCCATCGCCGCGCAGGTGCAGAAGGTCGCCGGCGAGGGCGATCGGGTGGCGATCCTGGCGCCGCAGGGCATCGACTACGTCGCCGGCTTCTACGCCGCGATCAAAGCGGGCGCCATCGCGGTGCCGCTGTTCGCGCCCGAGCTGCCGGGTCACGCCGAACGGCTGCAGACCGCGCTGCGCGACTCCCAGCCCGCCGCGGTCCTCACGACGGCGGCGACGAAAGAGGCGGTCGAGAACTTTCTGGAAAGCCTGCCGGACCTGCGCAAGCCGCACCTGATCGTCATCGACGCGGTCCCCGACTCGGCGGGGGAGTTGTTCCTTCCGGTCGAGCTGGACATGGACCGTGTGTCGCACCTGCAGTACACCTCGGGTTCGACACGGCCACCGGTCGGCGTGGAGATCACCCACCGGGCGGTCGGCACCAACCTCGTGCAGATGATCCTCTCGATCGACCTGCTCGACCGGAACACCCACGGCGTCAGCTGGTTACCGCTCTACCACGACATGGGCCTTTCCATGATCGGCTTTCCCGCGGTGTACGGCGGGCACTCGACGCTGATGTCGCCCACCGCCTTCGTCCGCAGGCCGCTGCGCTGGATCCACGCCATGTCCGCCGGGTCGAAGCAGGGCCGGGTGGTGACCGCCGCGCCGAACTTCGCCTACGAGTGGGCGGCGCAGCGCGGCCTGCCCGCGCCCGGTGACGACGTCGACCTGCGCAACGTGGTGATGATCATCGGTTCCGAACCGGTGAGCATCGACGCGATCCGCACCTTCAACAAGGCCTTCGCCCCGTATGGGTTGCCGCGCACGGCCTTCAAGCCCTCGTATGGCATCGCGGAGGCGACGCTGCTCATCGCCACCATCGACGCCTCCGCCGAGGCATCCGTCGCGTACCTCGACCGCGAACAGCTGAGCGCCGGTCACGCGCTACGCGTCGACGCGGACGCCCCCAACGCCGTGGCGCAGGTGTCCTGCGGCCGGGTCGCCCGCAGCCTGTGGGCCGTGATCGTCGACCCCGACAGCGGATCCGAGCTGCCCGACGGTGAGGTCGGCGAGGTCTGGCTGCAGGGCGACAACGTCGGTCTCGGCTATTGGGGGCTGCCCGAGGAAACCCAGCTGGCCTTCGGCGCCAAGCTGCAGTCGCGGCTGGCCGAGGGCAGCCACGCCGAGGGCTCGACGGCCGGACGAACCTGGTTGCGGACGGGGGATCTGGCCGTCTACCTCGACGGCGAGCTCTACGTGACGGGCCGAATCGCGGACCTGGTCACCATCGCGGGGCGCAACCACTATCCGCAGGACATCGAGGCCACCGCCGCGGAAGCCTCGCCGATGGTGCGCCGGGGCTACGTCGCGGCGTTCGCCGTTCCGGCCAACGGCGAAGAACGCCTGGTCGTGATCGCCGAACGCGCCGCCGGCACCGGACGCGACGATCCGCGCCCGGCGATCCTGGCGATCCAGGACGCGGTGTCGCGGCGGCATGGGGTGGCGGTCTCCGACGTGCGTTTCCTGCCGGCCGGCGCCATCCCGCGCACCACCAGCGGAAAGCTCGCCCGCCGGGCCTGCCGTGCCGAATACCTGGACGGCACATTGGGCGTGCGCTAGATGGCATCCTGGCGGTGTGGGCTTGCTGATCCGCTTGGCCGAGCTGCTGATCGTGATCCTTCCGCTGACGGGCATGGCGATCGCGGCGGTGCGGGCGTTCGGCGCCAACAAGCGCCGCACCGAACGGCGGCAGGAACTCGACCCGCCGGCCGAAGCCGCGGTCCCGGCGGCCGAACGCGGCGTCAATAGCCAAGCGGCGCAATGGCGTTCGCTGCGACGCGTCATCGAGGAGCACGGCCGCACCGACGCCCGATGGCTCGAGTACGAACTCGACGTTGCCAAACTTCTCGACTTCCCGCTGATGACCGACATGCGGGACCCGCTGACCGTCGGCTTCCACAAGGCAAAGCTTCGGGCGGACTTCTTGCGCCCCGTCAAAGCCGAAGACCTGCTCGACGACCGGGAGGCGGCGAGTCGGTATCAGACCGCGGTCGAGGACTACGTGACCGCGTTCAACGTGGCCGAGGCCGAGGCGATGCGCAAGCGCCGGAGCGACTTCTCGCGGGAGGCCCAGCAGCGGATCGCGCGCGCCCAGAGCCTGCTGCGGGTGGCGTCGGACCCGGCCGCGGCGGCGCAGGAACGCCAGCAGGCCTTCGACCTGGCCCGCAAAGAGCTGGACGGCCTCCTCGTCTTGCCGTCGACGACGCAGGCCAGCATCGAGCGCGGCATCTCCGGTCAGTTGGAGAGCTAGGCGGCAAAGCCGGCGGGGTGCCACGATGATCGCATGACCGCCATACCCGACCTGCCCGACGCGGATTCAGGTCTTGTGGGTTTCCCCCTCAGCC
The DNA here is from genome assembly GCF_001673535.1 of Mycobacterium sp. 1081908.1. GTDB lineage: Bacteria > Actinomycetota > Actinomycetes > Mycobacteriales > Mycobacteriaceae > Mycobacterium. The sequence goes on from NZ_LZLY01000160.1 coordinate 43,858, forward strand.
CGCCGCCGCTTCCCGGCCCGGTCACGTTCGAGCAGCGCTGGGCCGACCTGACCTTCGTCCATTGGCCGGTGCGGCCCGAGAGCGTCGAACGCTTCTACCCGCCGGGAACCCGGCCGGACGTGTTCGCGGACGGGATGACCTACGTGGGGCTGATCCCGTTCGTATTGGCCAGCACCAAAGTCGGCACGGCGTTACCGGTGCCGTATTTCGGCGGCTTCGCGGAGACCAATGTCCGGCTGTATTCGATCGATGACGCCGGCCGGCACGGGGTTTTGTTCCGATCGCTGGAAACGTCCCGCCTGGCCGTCGTGCCCGTGATCCGGATGGCGCTCGGCGTGCCCTACGCCTGGTCGCGGATGCGGGTGACGCGACGTGGCGAGCGCATCGAGTACGACAGCGTGCGCCGCTGGCCGCGGCGCGGCCTGCGCAGCCGGCTGACGGTCGCCGTCGGTGAGGCGGTCGAGCCGACGCCGGTGGAGGTGTGGCTTACCGCCCGCTGGGGGGCCCACACCCACAAGGCCGGGCGGACCTGGTGGGTGCCGAACGAGCACGAGCCGTGGCCGTTTCGCCGCGCGGAGATCGCCGAGCTCAGCGACGACCTGCTGGGCGCAAGCGGGGTCCGCCCCGCCGGCGAGCGCCTGCGCCCGCTGTTCTCGTCCGGTGTGCGGACCCGGTTCGGTCGCCCGTTCCTCGTCGGCTGAGCCCGCTCAGGGGCAGCAGTAGCCGCCGTCGATCACGACGTCCGAACCGGTCATGTAGCTGGACGCCTCGCTGGCCAGGTACAGGTACAGCCCGGCGAGCTCGTCGGGCCGGCCCAAGCGGCCCATCGGTATTTTCGGTTCCCACAGGGCGTGGTAGTCCGCCAGCGGCTCGACGAGCTCGGTGAGGATGTAACCCGGGCTGACGGCGTTGACCCGAATGTTGTGCGGCGCGAACTCGACGGCCATGGCCTTGGTCAGGTGAATCACCGCCGCCTTGGAGGCGCAGTAGTGGCCCACCTGCTGCGGGATGTTGATGATGTGGCCGGACATCGACGCGGTCGTGATGATTGACCCGCCCCGTCCCTGCCGCACCATCGCCCGGGCCGCCGCCTGGGCGGTGAGGAACACGCCCGTCACGTTGGTGTCCTGGATGCGCTGAAACTCTTCCAGCGGCATGTCCAGCATCGGGGTGACGGTGATGATCCCGGCGTTGCAGACCGCGATGTCGATGCCGCCCAGCTCCGCGGTGGCCCGGTCCACCATGGCGTCGACTTGAGCGGGCTGGGTCACGTCGCAACTGATGGGCACGGCCCGGCCGCCCGCCGCGGTGAGCTCTTCGGCGACTTTGGCCAAGGCGTCGGAATGCCTTGCCGCGATGGCCACTTCCGCGCCGGCTTGAACGTAGGCCAGTGCCACCTCCTTGCCGATGCCGCTGGACGCCCCGGTCACCAGGGCGCGCTTGCCGCGCAAATCAAACAGGTCCAGCACACTCATCGGACATCCCCATTCGCCAACCGTCGCCTTCAACAAGAACCCGTTCTAGTGTGTCCGGCATGGGCAAATTCACCAGGGCCGAAATCGAGCGAGCCGTCGAAAACTACACGAAAGTCGCCGAGGGGTGCAGCGCCTCGGGCGACTGGCGACCGTTCGCCGATCTCTTCACCGAGGACGTCGTCTACACCGAGCATCACTACGGCGTCTTTCATGGCCGGGAGGCGGTGCGCGACTGGATCGTCGCAGTGATGGCCCCGTTCCCGCACATGCGCTTTCCCAGCGACTGGATCGCCTACGACGACGACAACGACGCCGTGGTCATCATGATCAAGAACCTGCTAGACCACCCGACCGACCCGAACGGCGAGCCGTTCTGGTTCCCCAACTGGACCCGGCTCGTCTACGCGGGCAACGGCCTGTTCTCCAGCGAGGAAGACATCTACAACCCGAACCGGGACGCGCCCGGTGTGGTGGGGGCGTGGCTGCAGGCCGGCGGTCAGCTGGCCTCCACGGAATTCCTGCAGCCCAACGCCTAGGCCGCGCCGACGGCTTCTCATGACAATTGCATTGTGCAATAATTGCAGTTGTCTACCATAGGGGAGCGGAGGTCGTCGAATATGAGGATTGTCAAGGAGATTCAGCCACCAACGGGACCGACCCGGTTCCTTTTCCGGATGCCCATCCACCTGTATCGGCTCGGGCTGGGGTGGCTGTTCGGGAGCCGCATTCTGCTGCTCAACCACACCGGCCGCGTCTCCGGCCAGCCCCGCCAGACCGTCCTCGAGGTGGCCGAGCGCGACGGCGACAGCTATGTCGTCGCCTCGGGATGGGGAGCTAACGCGGCGTGGTATCGCAACGTCCTGCGCAACCCCGAGGTCAGCGTCCAGGTGGGGACGCGAACGATCCCCGTGACGGCCATACCGCTGGGCAAGGACGAAGGGGCGCAGGTCTTTCTTCGCTACGCGTCGCGGCATCGCGCGGCGGCCAAGTTCGTGCTGCCCCGCATGCTGGGGTTCTCCGTCGACGGATCCGACGCGGACTTCCGCGCCGTCGGCGAAAACCTCCCCTTCGTCCGGTTCGTCCCCCGGACGGCTTAATGCGCCGCAACGAATTCCACGGCCTCGTCGAGAAGTGACGCCCACGTTTGCGATCGACCGACGTCGACGGAGGCCCATTCGCGAAAGCGCCGCCCTGCCGGCGCGAACGGCACGGCCTCACCGGATTTGACGAGTTCGTCGACCCTGGCCGCGGGCAGCTTGACGAGCAGCGCGGCGGCGCGGCGGTCGAAAGAGGCGAAAAACCGACCGCCGACGCGCAGGCAGGGCAGGCCCATCATTGTCGAGCGGGTGACGGTCGCGGCGGTCAGCAGCGGTTCGGCGAGCGCCCAGAAGTTGGCTTCGGCGAAGTTGTCGCTCACCGGTGCAGCTCCTCGCGACTCGGCACCCGACGGTCGGCCCATGGATCGGCGCCGACGTGTTCGCCCTCGGCGGTGCGGCGCAGCCGGTCGAGGTAGTGAGCCCAACCGCCGTCGTGAGCGTCGGCGGCGCGATCCTCGAGACCACGGTGCACCAGTTTGACGAGAGTGGTGCCGTCGGGCTGTGCTATGAGGTCGATCTCGACGGTGGTCGAGCCGGGTGGGATCCCGACGTCGGCCCGCTCCCAGCCGTAGGTGAAGACGATGCGGCGCGGCGGCTCGACCTCGACGTAGCGGCCACTCACGGTGTCGCCGTTGGGATGCGTCCAGCGGACGACGCCGCCCGGCGTGGCGTCCAGCAGCGCATCCTCGGCCATCCATCGCCCGAATTGGACGGGGTCGGTGAACAATTCGAAGACCCGCTGCGCGCTGGCCCGCACCACGAACTGCTGGGCCACCAACTTCATGGCGCTTCGCTTTCCGCGGCGGCGCGCAACCGTTGCAGCGGTGCGGCCCAGAACTCGTCCAGCAGCGCGGCCACCTCGGCAACCCGAGCCACATCGGCGCGATACAGCCGCCGGGTCGCGTCGACGCGCACGTCGATCAATCCCGCGTCGCGCAGGACCTTGAGGTGTTGGCTCGCGGCCGATCTCGACAGGCCCGCCGCCTCGGCGAGCGCGGACGCAGGTCGCTCTTGATCCCATACCAAACGCAGCATCGTGCGCCGGCCCGGATGGGCCAGCGCCCTGATGGCCGCCTCGACGGCCGGCTCGGTCATACCGCGCGGCCCATCGCCGCCAGCAGTCGATCCTGCGCCGACGCCCCCTCGCCGAGCGGCACCTCCGGGCCGACAATGCCGGCTTCCCGCCCGCGCCTTGGCATTTCGGGCAGGAACATCGCGGCGCACGCCGCCACTTGGTCCGCATCGAGCCGCTCATCCTGGCCCGTGGCACGGGCCAGGTCCCAGGTGTGGATCAGAACATCCATGAACGTTCCCGCAACCGCATCGGCCACCGTCCAGTCGAAGCCCAGCGGCGAGACGCAGACGCGCTCCATCGCGCCAGGCGATTCCAGGGCCGTCAGGACGCGGTCCACACACTGCCGGTACTGCGCGCCGCGTAACGCGGCTTGCTCCGACCCCGTCGCTGCGGCGAGCAGATACTCGGCGCCGCCGACAAGATGATCGATCAGTTGCCGCACCGACCACTCCGAGCACGGGGTCGGCCACTCCAGTTGGTCCGGCGTGACCGCCTCCACGACCGCGACGGCGCGATCCGTCGCGGCCCGGTACAGCAGCAGGGGCGGGGGCGGCTGGTAGTTTAGCATCTCCTAAATTTAGGAGATGCTAAACAAAGCCGTCAAGGGGAAGCTAGCTGGAAGGGACCGACGCGGCGGGCGCCAGCCGCCTGCGCCGCCGCGACCGCACCGCCGCCAGCGCCTGCTCCCACGCCAGCATCGTGGTGGCCTTGAGGTTGGCCGGCTTGGCGCTGTCCTTCGAAAGCAGCGCCGTGGCGGCGGCTTTCGTGGTCGCCGACGCCTTCGACATGTGGCCGGAGTCGAACGGGGGCTGCGGGTCGTATTCGATCGCGAGCTGGATCGCCTTCGCGCGGCCTTCGCCGCCGATCTGGCCGGCCAGCCAGAACGCCAGGTCAAGCCCGGCGGAAACCCCCGCGCTGGTGACGACGTCGCCCTCGTGCACCACGCGCTCATCGGCCACCGGGATGGCGCCAAACCCCTTCAACAACGGAATGGCGAGCCAGTGCGACGTCGCGCGCCGTCCCTCGAGCAGGCCGGCGGCGGCGAGGATCACCGAGCCCGAACACACCGACGTCGTCCAGCTCGCGGTCCGGTGTGCCCGGCGCAGCCACTCCAGCAGCGCCTCGTCGCGCGCGTGCACCGGCGTCGATGGGCCGCCCGGCACCAGAATGACGTCGGGGGAAGGGGTTTCGGCCAGCGAGTGGGTGGCGCCGATGACCAGCGCCCCGGAGTCGGCGGTGATCGGTCCGGATTCGTGCCACACGAATCGCACCTCCGCGTCGGGCAGGTTGCGCAGCACCTCGTAGGGGCCGATCATGTCCAGCGCGGTGAATCCGGGATAGGCCACGAAGGCGATCTGGGTCATCGGAGGTGCCCTTTCTGATTTAGGCGAAGGCTTTGCGGTATTGATCCGGCGAGATGCCGATGCGCCGAATGAAGTTGCGCCGCATGGTTTCCGCGGTGCCGAAGCCGCACCGGGTGGCGATGGCGACGACGGTGTCGTCGGTCTCCTCGAGCTGGCGGCGCGCGGCCTCGGTGCGAATGCGCTCGACGTACTGGCCCGGCGCCTCACCGACCTCGTCGGTGAACACCCGGGTGAAATGGCGCGGGCTCATCGCCGCGCGGCGGGCCAGGTCGCCGATGCTGTGCTGACCGCCCGGTTCGGCCTCGATGGCCTCCTGCACCTCGCGGACCGAGGTGCGCCTGGCGCGCGGCATCCACACCGGCGCCGCGAATTGTGTCTGCCCGCCGGGGCGGCGCAAATACAGGACGAGCCAGCGGGCGACCGTCTGGGCGACCTCGGTGCCGTGGTCGTCCTCGACCAGCGAGAGCGAAAGGTCGATGCCGGCGGTGACGCCCGCGGCCGTCCAGACCGTGTCCGAGCTGCGGACGAAGATCGGGTCGGGATCGACGTCGACGGCGGGGAACTCGCGGGCCAGCCGTCCGGCGAACGCCCAGTGCGTGGTCACCCGCCGGCCGTCCAACAGCCCCGCTCCGGCGGCCAGGAACGCGCCGGTGCAGACGGTGACAACCCGGCGGGCGTTGCCGCTGACCCGCTTGATCCATCCGACCAGCTCGGGATCGGATCGCGCCGCGTCGACGCCGCCGCCGCCGGGCAGCACGACGGTGTCGAGCGGTTCGCTCGGTTCGGGCAGCGGCGTCGTGAGGAAGGCCAGGCCGGTGGCGGTGGTCACGGGCCTGCCGTCCACCGACGCCATGTCGACGTCGTACCCACCGTCGGTCAGCAGTGACGCCCCGGTGAACACGTCGTGGGGCCCGACGACGTCGAGCGCCTGAACGCCGGGAAAGCCGACGATCACCACTCTGCGAGCCATGGATTCAGTCTCGGCCAGACCGGCCATGGCGTCTATGCCGCGTACCCCACGAATTAGGACATGCGGACCTGACCCGAGGCCGCCGCACCGGCCTTGGCAGACTGTGCCCATGGCACAGATAACCTTGCGTGGAAACCCGATCAACACCGTGGGCGAGCTTCCGGCCGTCGGATCCTCGGCCCCGGCCTTCAATTTGACCGGCACGGACTTGGGCGCGATCGGCAGCGACCAGTACAGCGGTAAGCCCGTGGTGCTGAACATCTTTCCGTCCATCGACACCCCGGTGTGCGCGACCAGCGTGAGGACCTTCAACGAGCGGGCGGCCGCGACCGGCGCGTCCGTGTTGTGTGTGTCGAACGATCTGCCGTTCGCGCAGGCGCGATTCTGCGGCGCGGAGGGCATCGAGAACGTCAAGACGGGCTCGGCGTTCCGGGACAACTTCGGCAAGGACTACGGCGTCAGCATCGTCGACGGCCCCATGGCCGGGCTGCTCGCGCGCGCGGTCGTCGTGATCGGCGCCGACGGCAACGTCGCCTACACCGAGCTGGTTCCGGAAATCGCGCAGGAGCCCGACTACGACGCGGCGCTGGCCGCGGTCGGCTGACGCCGGCCGTTTGCAGCGCGATACGACTCGCCGCCCTGAGCTGTCGTATCGCCGTCGTCGCGTGTTAGCCTGCCAAGGCGATGACGAGAATCAGCGACCACCACACCCGGTTTGCGGCGGCCATGCTCGTACCCGTGGTCCTGCTGGCCGCGTGTCACGCGAAGTCGACCGTCAAGCCCGACGGCGCGGCGCAATCCGTCGTCGACGTCGTCTCCAGCCAGACCGGCTTTCACCCCAACGACGTGCACTGTCCGTCGGGCGTCGAGGCCAAGGTCGGCCAGGAGTTCGACTGTCACTTCACCGGCCCGGAGGGTAAGCCGTACACCGCGCACATGCGCATCACCAAGGTCGACGGTGAACGGGTCGAGTTCGACGTCAGAAGCCGTCCGTCGTAACCGGTCCCAGTCGATCGGCAGCCATCAGCCGCGGGGGTCGATCAGGTCACGGAAGCTCGCCGCGGGATAGACCGAGGCCCCCAACGCCGTGACGCGCTCAGTCAGGCCCTTGTCCGACGTCACTACCCGAATCTGCTCGGGCCGGGCGCCGGCCTGCACCAGCCGGACGATCTGGTCGTCGGCCGAGTTCGCCGCCGCCTTCGGGGCGTGGGCAACCTTGATCACCGATGAGGTGATGGCGGTCGCCGGCGGTCGCTCGAACACCACGGTCACGTCCTCTCCCTGGACCGATGCCCATCGGTCGAGCCTGTCCACCAGCGTGACCATGGCCGCGCCGCGGTCCTTCCACCAACCGTCGGGCCGGCTCCCGATCACGTTCATGCCGTCGACGATCCATCGCACAGACACACGGTAGGGCACCGCGCCATTCGCGCGCCGCGTGTGAGTCCTGGTACACGCGAAAGCCGTCAGCGCGCACTAATTCCCGACTGCCCGCCGGGAAGGCGCGGCAATGGTATTAACTACGGGCACCGGTATCAGTTTTCTCCAGTCGACGATGGGAAACGACAATGACGTCGCTAGCCGACACGGACGATCGGGTGGTTTCGCTGGCCCGGGGCATGCGGGACCTCGTGCGGGCCGAAGCCGCCGAGTCCGAGCGGGCGCGCACGCTCACCCCGGCGATCGTCGACGAGATGTGGGCCAGCGGGCTGATGTCCGCGTTCAACCCCGTCGAGGCCGGCGGGGTCGAGCCGTCGTTCGCCGCGATGATCGAAACCTGGATCGAAATGGGTTGGCAGGACGGGTCGTTCGGGTGGATCGGCATCGCCAACCTGCCGTCGTCCTTCGCCGCGGCGGCGTACCTGCCCGACGAGGGTTTCGCCGAGGTGTTCACCGCCCACGACAACCACGTCACCCTGGGCGGCCAGTTCTTTCCCAACGGGCAGGGGACCGTGGTCGACGGCGGCTACACCGTGACCGGGTCGTGGAACTTCGGCTCGGGCATCGGCCATTCGCAATACGTCGCGGCCGGGTTTTTTCCGATGGACAACGGCGAGATGCGTTGGATCAGTGAGGGCTTCCCCGAGATGCGCGTCGCCGTCATCCCATGCGACCAGATCAGCTTCGACGACGGCTGGTACGTGCAGGGGCTCAAGGGAACCGGCTCGTATGACTACAGCGCCCAGGACGTGTTCGTGCCCGACAGCCGCACCTTCGAGCTGTTCGTCCGGCAGCCGTACCGCGGCACCTCGCCGGCCACGCGCATGGGGCTGATGCCCGTGACGGCCGCCGGTCACGCGTCGTGGGCGCTGGGGGTGTCCAAGAGCATGCTCGACGACGTCCAGGAGCTGGCCGCCACGAAGTTCCGGATGAGCGACATGGCGTCGCTGGCCAGCCGCCCGACGTTCCAGAAGGGGCTGGCGCACCACCGGCCGACCTGGCGCGCCGCCCGCCTGCTGGTGCTCGACGCCTTCACCACCGCCGAGGCCGCCGTCGCGGCGGGCGACGACCTGACGCCGGCCCTGCGGGCCGACATGCGGGTGGCCGCCGTCTACGCGACCGACACGGCCCGAAACTGCGCCGAGTGGGCGCATCTGGTGGCCGGCACCAGCTCGATCCGCGAGGGCAGCCGCCTGGAGCGCGCCTTCCGCGACATCTACACCGGAACCCAGCACGCCTTCATCAGCGAGAAGGTGGCCATCGACGTGGCGCAGATCTGGCTGGGCATCATCGAAGACCAGCCGGGGCTGTAACTCCCGCCCTGCGCACAATGCGCAAAAGCACGTAATCGTCGCTTATTTCGACTATCGCCCACAAGAGCGACAGGGGCTTCGCCGCGCCGTAAGTTCGGTTTCAGCAAACAACCGAATACGCCGCACGAACGCAGCGCATTAACCCAATTTGCCTTAGCGCGAATGGAATTCGCGCGGAATCTGCGGCATCACAAGGGGACGGGGAAAATGGTCACACTCGGCAGCATCAACGGATGGCAGCCCGGCGACGGCTCGGTTATCACGTGGACGGCTTCGGCCGCGGCGCGGGCGGCGGCCCGCAATGCGCGGCGCAGCGAGCTGGCACCGACTTACCAGCGGCGTCGCCACCTCCGTGCGGCATACGACGCCAAAGCGATGGGCGTCCGGCTGCCCCGGCTGATGGTGGTGGCCTGGGACATGCCGGGCGTCTGCGACGCCAGAGCGATGACGGAAACGATCAACGCCCACGTCCGTCGTCACGACGCCTACCACGATTGGTTCGAATTCCAGGACGGCCGTTTCGTCCGCCGGACGATCGACGACCCCGACGTCATCGACCTGGTGCCGACCGACTTCGGGCACATGGGCGCCGAGCAAATACGCGAACACGCCCTGATGACCACGCCGGAAACGCTTGAGTGGGACTGCTTCACGTTCGGCATCGTCCAGCACGCCGACTACTTCACGTTCTACGCCAGCATCGACCACCTCCACATCGACGGCATGTCCGCCGGCCTGATCTTCTTCGACGTCAACCTGATGTACGAGCAGCTGTCCCAGGGCGGCGCCGAACCCGTTGAACCGCCCGTCCTTCCGGGGATCGCAAGCTACCGCAGCTACGCCGCGCGGCAGCGCGAGCAAGTGGCGAGCCTGACCGCGTCCTCTCCGGGAATCCGGGGCTGGATCGACTTCGCGCGCGACACCGGCGGCGACTGGCCGAGCTTCCCGCTTCCGGTCGGCGACACCGTGGCCGGCAGCAAGGGTGCGTTCCTGACGGTCGACCTGCTGGACGCCGCCGCGACGGAGTCCTTCGAGATCGCCTGCGACGCAGCCGGAGCCCGGTTCAGCGGAGGAGTGCTGGCGTGCGCGGCCCTGGCCGAGCACGAATTCACCGGCACCGAGACCTACCACGGTTTCACCGCCTACGACACGCGGACGCCGGGCGTCGACTCGATGACCGTGGGTTGGTTCGCCAACCTAGTTCCGATCACCGTGCCGATCGGCGCGGCCACGTTCGACGAGGCGGCGCGGGCGGCCCAGAAGTCATACGACGACGCCAAGCAACTCGCACAGGTGCCGGTCGAACGGGCGCTCGAGCTGGCGGGCCCGCTGGGGATGGCGGCGCCCACGGCGCGGGCAATGATGGTGTCGTTCATGGACTTTCGCAAGATTCCCGCGGCCACCCTGTTCGAGCAGACCAACTTCGGAACCTACGCCGACAGCCTGTCGCACGGCGGAATCAACCTGTGGATCAACCGCCAGACCGACAAGACCACGGCGACGATTTCCTTCCCGGACAACGCGACGGCCCGCAAGTCGGTGCATCGCTACCTCGCGGCGTTGACCCAGGCGTTCGCGTACGCGGTCAACACCACCTCGGATTGGGTGGACGCCGTTGCCGAGCACGCGAATTCGAATCACGGCATCCCGGTCATCAGCCTCTGACCCAACCACTGACCAAGAAAGGACCGACCCAAATGAGCAACGTACTCGATCTGTTCGACCAAACCGTCTTCCGCTTCGAGGAGGCGACCAACGTCACCAGCGTGGGCCAGTGCGTGTGGGTGTACAACCGCGCCGTCGACCTCGATGGCCTGCGCCGGTTCCACCGTCACCTGCAGCGGGGACGGCTGTCGCGCCGCATCGAACGTTCGGCCCTGCCGTTCGGCCGTCACCGCTGGGTGTCGCCCAGCGACGAGTCCGAGCTCGAGGTCGTCGCGACGCCGCGGCCCCGCGAAGAATTCGACGCCTGGCTGCGCGAGCAGGCCGCCACGCCGCTGGACGCCGAGCGCGGGCCCGGCTGGCACCTCGCGGTGCTCCCGTTCACCGACGGCGGCGCCGGCGTGAGCCTGGTCGCCCTGCACAGCCTCGCCGACGGCATGGCGGGTTGCCTCGCGGTGGTGGAGGCGGCCTGCGGCTACGACAGCGCCATCGACTGGCCCGCCGCGGGGTCGCGGCGGCGGTGGCGGGCCCTGCGCGAGGACGCCCGCCAAGCCGCCCGCGACCTCCCGAGCGTCGGGCGCGCCGTGGTCGCGGCGGCGGCCGCGGCACGACTTACGCGGCGAAACCGCGACGGCGCCGCACCGGACGCGCCGCGGCCCACCGGCGCGGACCGGCCGATCACCATCCCGACCGCCACGATCTTCCTCGACGCCGACGAGTGGGACGCCCGCGCGGAAGCGCTCGGCGGCACCAGCAACGCGCTGCTCGCGGGCGTTGCGGCCCGGCTCGCCCTGCGGGTGGGACGCGTCGGCGCGGACGGCTCGGTCACCGTGTCGATACCCGTCAGCGAGCGCATCGCCGACGACACCCGCGCCAACGCCGTCGGCAACGTCGACGTCGCGGTCGACCCCGCACCCGCGTCGACGGACCTGCGCCAGATCCGCGCGGCCATCAAGCGGGCGCTGATCGAGCGCCACGACGTGCCCGACGAGCGGGAGGCGCTGCTGCCCCTCGTTCCGCTGCTGCCCAAGCGGCTCGCCAAGCGATGCCTCGGGGTTGCCACCGGCACGGCGGCCGGTGTCGTCTCGTCCAACCTCGGTGCCGCCCCGGCGGCCGTCAACCGGCCGGACGGCACGGACGCCGACTACGTCTCGGTGACGTCCCTTTACCCGGGCATGACCGAGGCGACGCTGCATCGCGTCGGGGGAGTGCTGGCGCTCCTGTCGGCGCGGGTGAACGGACAGGTCTTCGTCTCGGTGCAGGCGTATCAGCCGGGGCGACCCAACTCGAAGGACCTGCTGCGCCAAACCCTTTCGAGCGTTTTGGACGAATTCTCGCTGCACACCATCGACGGCTGGTCGCGTCCCCTTGCCGCCCAAGCGATTTAGAACCCAAGGAGTTCAGAAAATGGACAACACACTCGACCTGTTCGACCAGACCTTCTCCAGCCTGGAGCGGGCCACCGGAGTTCTCGGCCTGCTGCAGTGCGTCTGGGTGTACGACCGGGGAATCGACATCGACGGCCTGCGGCGGTTTCACCGGAAGCTGCTGCGGGGACGGCTGTCGCGGCGCATCGAACGATCGGCCCTGCCGTTCGGCCGCGATCGCTGGGTCTCGAGCAGCGGCCGGTCCCGGCTGGAGATCGTCGCGACGCCAAGGCCGCGCGACGAGTTCGACGGCTGGCTGCGCGAGCAGGCGGCCACGCCGCTGGACGCCGAGCGCGGGCCCGAGTGGCACCTCGCGATGCTGCCGTTCACCGACGGCGGCGCGGGCATCAGCTTGGTCATCCCGCACGCCCTCACCGACGGCATCGGGCTGTGCGATGCGTTGGCGGACGCGGCTGCCGGCCGGGCTGACCCGGTCAGCTGGCCCCCCGCGGCCTCGCGCCGGCTGTGGCAGGCGCTGCGCGAGGACGCCCGCCAAACCGCGCGCGACATCCCGGGTATCGGCCGGGCCCTGGCCGGCGTGGCGCGACAGGCGCGCGCCGGATCCGCTCAGGCCGGGCCGCCGCGGGCGCCCTCCGCCGCCGCGGACCAACCCGTCACGCTCCCAACGGAAACGGTGTTCGTCGACGCCGGCGAGTGGGACGCCCGCGCCGAGGCGCTCGGCGGGACCAGCAACACCCTGCTCGCCGGGCTGGCCGCCCGGCTGGCCGAGCGGGCGGGACGCGTCACCACCGACGGCCGGGTCACCCTGGCGATACCCGTCAACGAGCGCACCGCGGGCGACACCCGCGCCAACGCCGTCGCCAACGCCGACATCACCGTGGACCCCGCGCCCGCGGCGAGCGACCTGCGTGCGATCCGGGCCGCGACCAAGCGCGCGCTGACGCGGCTGCGGGACACACCCGACCGGCGGCGCGAACTGCTGCCCCTCGTTCCGCTGATGCCGCGGCGGCTGATCAGGCGCATCGTCGGCGTGGCGGCCGGGAGTCCCACGGCCGTCGTCGCATCCAACATCGGCGACCTCAAGCCGGGCGTGTGCCGCCCGGACGGCGCGGACGCCGACCACTTCGCCATCAAGGCCCCCCACCCGGACGCGACCACGGCCGTCATGGACCGGTTCGGCGGGATGCTGTCGCTGGCCTCGGGACGGGCGAACGGACAGGTTTTCGTCTCGGTCGTCGCGTATCAGCCGGGCCGCCCCAACTCCAATGAAGGCTTGCGCCGGGACCTTTCGGCCGCGCTGAGCGACTTCTCGCTTGACGCCACGATCGGCTTTGCGTGCCCCGGGCCGGCGAGCACAACGCGCAAAAGCGTGGAATCGCGGCTAATTCCGACTATCGCCGACAAGCGAGACGCGGCCGCCGCGGCGTCATAAGTTCGGTGTAACCGGCGCGAAAGTCATTGCCGCGCACGACGATGAGGGGTATCCACGATGACCAACGAGTCCGCTACGTCCAAGACAGGCGCCGGCGCCTTTTGGGCGCTGGGCCGCGCCGCCGTGCGCGCGCCCTGGCTCATGATTGCCGCCTGGGCAGCCGTGGTGGCGGTGCTGGCCGTGGCATTCCCCCCGCTGACCAAGGTGGTCGAAGGCCAGACCGTGCAACCGTTGCCGCCCAAGGCGATGGCCGCGGCCGAGCAGATGGCCAAGGACTTCGGGGAATCCGCGCAGAACGTCCTGATCGTCGTGCTCACCGACGATCGCGGACTGCAGCCGGCCGACCAGGACGCCTACCGCAGGCTGGCCGCGACCTTGCGCGACGACGCCCGCGATGTGACCGGCGTGCAGGACGTCGTTACCACGCCCGCCCTGCGCCCGCTACTGGTCAGCGCGGACAACAAGGCGTTCTACCTCGCGGTGATGCTGCGCGCGCCCGCCGGATCTCCCGAGTCATCGCAGGCGTACCAACGGATCACGGACACGGTCAAACGCTCCACCGGGGGCGCCCCGCTGACGGCGGACGTGACCGGGCAGGCCGCCATGGTCGGCGACATGTCGCTGGTCACCGCCCGCGACTTGCACACCACCGAGATCGTCACCGCGTTGTTCGTGCTGGTCATCCTGCTGGTGATCTACCGGCGGCCCGTGACCGTGTTGCTGCCGTTGATCACCATCGGGGTCTCGGTGGCGTCCGCCCAGGGTGTGGTCTCCGCGCTGGCTCAGGTCGGGCTCGGCATCTCCGCGCTGACGATCGGGTTGATGACGGCCATGATCTTCGGCGCCGGCACCGACTACGCCGTCTTCCTGATCAGCCGCTACCACGAGTACATCCGGTCCGGCGTTGACTCCGACCTGGCCGTGCGAAAAGCGCTGAGTTCCATCGGGGAGGTCATCGCGGGCTCGGCGGCCACCGTGGCCGTCACCTTCCTCGGGATGGTGTTCACCCGCCTGCCCGCATTCACGAGCATCGGCCCGGCGCTTGCGATCTCGATCGCCATCGCGTTCCTCGCCGCCGTCACGCTGTTGCCGGCCGTCCTCGTGCTGGCCGGCCGGCGCGGGTGGGTGGCGCCGCGTCCGCCGCTGACCGGCCGCCTGTGGCAGCGTTCCGCGGTTCACCTGGTTCGCCGACCGAAAGCGCATCTGCTGGTAAGCCTTTCGGTGTTGATCGCGCTGGCCGGCTGCGCGGCCTTCCTGCGCCCCACCTTCAACGACCGCCTGCAGCTGCCCCGCTCGGCGCCGAGCAACGTCGGCTTTACCGCGATGGAGAACCACTTTTCGACGAGCGCCCTGCTCCCGGAATACATCTACGTCCGCTCGCCCCGCGACCTGAGGACGTCGCGCGCCCTGGCCGACCTGGACCAGATGGCGCAACGCGTATCCCAGTTGCCCAACATCGCCGCGGTGCGCGGCATCACGCGGCCCGACGGCCAGCCGCTCGATCAGGCCAAGCTCAGCTCCCAGGCCGGAGCGGTCGGTTCCAAGCTTGAAGACGCCTCGACGCAAATCAACGACCGGACCGGTGACCTCGACGCGCTGACCCGTGGGGCCGACCAACTCGCGACCAGCCTCGCTCAGGTTCGGGACCAAATCCGCGGCGCCAGCGGGCCAATGACCCAACTCGCCGCGACGCTGAGCCAGGCCCAGCAGCAGCTCGGCGCGGCGGCCAACCTGATGGACAGCGTGCGCGGGCTCGCCACCGGGTCCGTGTCCACGCTCACCAACGCCGTCACCGCCGCGGGGTTCGCCGCACCGCCCGCGGCACAAGGCGTCGAGGCGATCGTTCAGAGCCTGACCGCGGCCCTGGCGACGGCATCCAACAGCCTGCGGGCGGCCGGTGGCGACACCGCCGGCATGTCACAGAAGATCGCCGGCCTGCAGGCGGCCGCCGACCAGCTGGCCGACGGCAGCCGGCGGCTGGCGGACGGCGTGAGGGCGCTCGTGGACCAGACCAAGCGGATGGGCACCGGAATGAACCAGGCGGCCGACCTGCTGCTGTCGATGAAGCGCGACGCCACAGGGCAATCCATGGCGGGCATGTACATCCCACCGCAGGTGCTGAGCTCGAACGACTTCAAGAACGCTGCCAAGCTGTTCATCTCGCCCGATGGGCACTCGGCGCGCTACCTGGTCGAAACGAAGTTCGACCCGTTCAGCACGGCCGCGATGGATCAGGTCGCATCGATCCTCGAGACGGCGCGCGGCGCGCAGCCCAACACCTCACTCTCGGACGCGTCGATATCGATGGTCGGGACGACGGCGATGTACAGCGCGATTCGCGGCTACTACGACCACGACGTTCGCCTGATCGTGGCCATGACGCTGCTTATCGTCTTCGTCATCCTCATCCTGTTGCTGCGCGCGGTCGTGGCGCCGCTGTATCTCATTGCCTCCGTGGTGATCTCGTTCCTCTCGGCGGTCGGCGTGGGGGTGGTCTTCTTCCAGTTCGTGCTCCACCAGCCGATCTACTGGAACGTGCAGGCGACGGCGTTCATCGTGCTGGTCGCCGTTGGGGCGGACTACAACCTGCTGCTGATCACGCGAATCCGTGAAGAGTCGCGCACGGGCGTGCGCTCGGGGATCATCCGGGCGGTCCGTTCGACGGGCGGCGTCATCACCTCGGCGGGCATCATCTTCGCCGCGTCGATGTCCGGCCTGCTTTTCGGCAGCCTCTCGACCATGGTGCAGACCGGATTCATCATCGGCATGGGCATCTTGATCGACACCTTCGTGGTTCGCACCGTCACGGTGCCGGCCCTGGCGGCGATGGTCGGAAAGGCGAACTGGTGGCCTGCCCGCGGCGCCGGGACTGCGCACAGATCGCGGTTGGCCCGCCAGATCGCGCGCTGAGCGCAGTCTCGGCGAGACCCGTCAGCGGCGGGTGGGCCGCTTGTCCTGCGCCGCGAACTCCTGCTCGGGCCGGCCGGTCGTGCCGTACCGCAACCCGACCGAGACGTCGCCGGTGGTGGCTAGGGCCGCCAGATACCGTTGGGCGGTCGCCCGCGATATCCCGATCGCGGCGGACACTTCGGCGGCCGACATGGGTTTCTCCGCTGTGCGCAAGGCTTGCAGCACAAGCTGTTTGGTGGACGAGGCCGCGATGGTGGGCGGCGTCGCGGGTGCGATCCGGGGACGCAGCGCATCCAGCGCGGCGTCCACGTCGCTTGAACTCAGGCTGGGGCTCGCCAGGATCTTGCGGTAGCGCGCGTAGCCGGCCAACCGCGCGGCCAGCTCGGTCGTCGCGAACGGCTTGACGAGGTAGCTCAGCGCCCCCGCCGACATCGCGTCGCGGATGGTGGCCGCCTCGGTCGCCGCCGTCAACACCATGCTGTCCCCGCGCAATTCGCGGACGAAGTCGATCCCGGAGCCGTCGGGCAGGTACACGTCGACCAGCGCGAGGTCGACGGCGGGGGCGCCCCGCGCGGCCTCGAGGGTGTTCACGGTGGCGGTCACCGCGAATCCCGGCAGCGTGTTGACGACCTCGGCATGCAGGTTGGCGACGCGGAAGTCGTCGTCGACTACGAGCACCGTCAGGTCTGCGTCGCCCATTGCGCCTCCTCAACCATCACGCCCGGGAGCCGGGCGATGAATTCCGCACCGCGCAGCGGCAGCTCCGGATTGCCGGGGCTGGCCAGCCACAGGTCACCACCGAGGGCGCGGCTGATCTGCCGCGACAACGCGAGCCCGATGCCCCGCCCACCCGGTATGCCGGAGTTCGGCTTGGTCGACGTGCCCTCGGTGAAAAGGTGCTCGACGAACTCGGGCGCGACGCCGTCGCCGCTGTCGGCGACCGTGATGTGCAGCGTCGTACCCTCTTGCAGCAGCTCGACTTCCACCTGTTTGGTGGCGTTGTCGCTCGTGCGGGCCGCGTCGATGGCGTTGTCGAGCAGGTTGCCGACGACGGTGGTGACGTCCACCGGCAGCACGAGCCGCCCCGACACCCAAGTGTTTTCGCCGATCGTCAGTGTCACGCCGGCTTCGCGGGCCGCGGCGCCCTTGGCCGCCAGGAACGCCTGCAGGTAGGCGTCGCGGATGGCGTCGATGCCGGGCAGCGCGGATCCCAGCGGGCCCGACCCGAGGAGCTCCTCCAGATATTGCAGCCCCTCCTCGACGTGACCGCCGTGCAACAGCCCGGTCAGCAGGTGCAGGCGGTTGGCGAACTCGTGGCGTTGCGCGCGCAGCACCGTGCTCATCACCTGCACCGCGTCGAGCTGGCGGGTCAGCGACTCGACGTCGGTTCGATCCCGCACCACCAAAACGGTTCCCAGCGGGCGTCCTTCGCGCGATACCGGCCGCGCCGAAACCACGACGATCCGCTCGCCGACCGTCGCCAACGTGGGGGTGGTATCGGACGCGTTGAGCACGTCGAGCACCCGCGGGGTCAACCCGATCTCGCCGACTGGCCGGCCCGTTTCACTGCCGATCTCGAGCAGCCGGCATGCCTCGTCGTTGACGAAGGTCGTCCGCCCGGCCGTGTCGGTCGCGAGCACACCCTCGCCGATGCCCTGCAAGACCGCCGCCTGGCTGCGCACCAATTCGGTGATCTCGGCCGGCCGCAAACCCAGTGTCAGCCCCCGCCACCGGCGGGCCAGCAGCAGCGAGCCGGCGACCGAGATCAGTAGGAGGGCACCACCCATCGCGCCCAGCACGACCAGGTTCTTCGAAAACTGCTCATCGAAAGCCTTGGTGGAGAGGCCGACGATGACGACCCCCAGCACCCGATCGGAACCCGGCTCGAACACCGGGACTTTCGCGACGATCGCGCGGCCGAGAACCGTGTCGTCATGCGAGGTCATCTCGTGCCCGGCCAGCGGCGGTGCGATGTCGGCCTGGACGGGAAGGCCCAACCTGTCGCGTTGGGGATCCGCGACCCTGATGCCGCTCGCGTTGGCTATGACGACGAACGCCACATGGGTGCGTTGTTGGACCCGGGTTGCAACGCCCTGGATCGGACCCGTGGCAAGTTCGCCGATCAGTTCCGGGCTCGGGGTGAGCGGGCCGTTGTCGTACCGAGCGATGTTGGTGACCACGGTGGGGGATGAGGCCACCACGCGGGCGATATCGGTGGCGTGGACGTGGTATTGGCTGTCGAGGCGGGCCCGGTTGAAAACGGCGAACAACACGAAGGCGATGATCAAGGTCAGCGTCACGACAAAGAGTTGCAGCACCAACACCTGCGTGGCGAGTCGCAAGTCGATGCGGCCCCTGGCGGCCATGGAAGGACCCTACCGCGCGAGTGAGCACAATGCGCGAAAGTCGGTCGGCGTCTGCACCCCGTGGCGCTCACCTACTATCAGCGGATGCGCGGATCCAAGATCCTGATCACCGGCCCGACCGGTCAACTGGCCACGCCCATCGCCCTGGCGCTGGCGCCCGACAACGAGGTGTGGGGCGTCGCCCGCTTCACCAATCCCGCGGCGCGCGAAGGCCTCGAAAAAGCCGGTGTCCGGTGCGAGACAGTCGACCTGGCGGCCGGGGACTTCACGGGTCTCCCAGACGATTTCGAGTACGTCCTGAACCTGGCGGTTGCCAAGAGCGGGGACTGGGACACCGACCTCGGCGCCAACGCCGAGTCGGTCGGCCTGCTGATGGCCCACTGCCGCGGCGCGAAGGCCTTCCTGCACTGCTCCTCGGCCGCCGTGTACGACCCGCCCGGCGACGAGCCGCGCACCGAACGGGCCGCCCTGGGCGACAACCACAAGTTTCTGTTCCCCACGTACTCCATCTCCAAGGTCGCCGGGGAGGTCGTCGCCCGATCGATGGCGCGCATCCTCGACGTGCCCACCGTCATCGCCCGCCTCAACGTCCCGTACGGGAACAACGGCGGCTGGCCGTTCTACCACATGGAGATGATTCTGGCCGGTATCCCGATCCCGGTGCCGCCCGGCGGTCCGGCCCAGTACAACCCGATCCACGAGGACGACATCATCGCGACGCTGCCGAAGCTGCTCGACGCGGCGTCGGTGCCGGCGACCACGGTCAACTGGTGCGGCGACCAGACCGTCAGCCTGCAGGAGTGGTGCGGCTACCTCGGCTCGCTGGTGGGCAAGGAGCCCGTTTTCACCGAGGACGCGCACGCGCTGCGGGGCAATCCCACCGACCTGACCCGCATGCACGAGCTCATCGGCGGCACGGCGGTCGACTGGCAGGACGGGATGCGCCGGCTGGCGGCGAAGTTCCACCCCGAGCTGGTCAGCGCGTAGACGTTAGCGGGCCCCGATCAAATGGCCGGCAGGGCCGCAAAGTCGTTGCGCGCGAAGCGCTTCGCCGCGCCCGGCAACTTGTACGTCGCGAAGTGCCGCACGCCCCAGAGCTTTTTCAGCGTCGGCTTGAGGGCCGCCGGATGCGGAATGCCAACGACGAACAGCTTTTTGACGCGATCCGGCCCGAGCGCGGCCGCGCCGTAGGCGGCCGACGCGCCCCAGTCGTGCCCGATGACGACGGCCTCGCGCGCGCCGAGCGCTTCGATCAGCGCGAGCGGATCGCCCGCCAACGTTTCTTGGTCGGCGTCCCCGGCGGGGATCGCGCTGGGATGGTATCCGCGCATGTACGGGCTGACGGCGCGGTAGCCCTGGGCGGCCAGCCGCGGGCGCAGATCGTCCCAGGTGTGCGGGGTGTCCGGGAACCCGTGCAGCGAGAGGACGAGCGGCCCGGAGCCGTCCTCCAGATAGGCGAATCTCAGCGCGTGGGCTTCGACGAAGTGGATCTCATCGGCCATGGCTGGGGACGTTACGCCCCATTCGATTTCGGCGTCACGAGGCGGGACGCGGCCTCGACGGCGGCGGCGCGCCGCTCGGCGATGACGCCCGCGTCCGTGGTGGCCGCCGCGGGGTCGGGCCAGTGCGCCCACGCCAGGGCGATCGCAAAGAGCAAAACCAGCAGCTGCTGCGGATCCCATGCCGGGTCGACGTGGCCGTCGGCCTGCGCCTGCTCGAGGGCGGCGATGGCCCGCTCCGGCGGGTGCTCCTCGTCGAACTCCGGAATGTCCAGCGGGAAGCCTTCCAGCCGGGCCCAGGTGATCATCCGATCGTGCTCGGGCCGGTTCTGCGCCAGGTCGAAGATGCCGCCGACGAACTCGGGCACCGCGTCGGGGAGCAGCTCCACGGCCCGGAAGAATTCCGCGCCGTCGGTGGCGACCACGTCGCGAAACAGGGTCTCCTTGTCGCCGAAATGCGCGTACAGCCGTTCCTTGCTGGCGCTGGCGGCGCGGGCGATGCGGTCGATGCGCGCCCCGGCCAGGCCGTACTGGGCGAACTCCGCGCGGGCGGCGGCCAGGATCTCGCCGCGCAGCTCTGTCTTCGATCTCACAGGATCATCATATACAGACGAACTGGTTCGTTTGTTATGGTGGGTTCGACAACGCATGACGACATGAGAAGGAGAGGCCGTGATGGCTACGACCCACACCCCGGACCAGGCGATTGCGACGATGCCGCGGGGCGGCCCCGGCGCGTCGTGGCTGGATCGCCGATTCGAGACCGACGCGCTGGAGTACCTCGACCGCGACGACGTGGCCGACGAGGTCAAGCAGAAGGTCATCAGCATGCTCGATCGGATGGGCACGCTGACCAATCAGCATGAGAACTACGCGCGCGCGGCGCTCCGCGTCGTCGCCGACATCCCCAACCCACGCATCCTGGAACTCGGTGCGGGCCACGGAAAGCTCTCGGCGCAGATCCTCGAACTCCACCCGACCGCGACCGTCACCGTCAGCGACCTCGATCCGACCTCGGTCGCCAACATCGCCGCCGGGGAACTGGGCCAGCACCCGCGGGCGCGCACCCAGGTGGTCGATGCGACGGCGATCGACGCCGCCGACGGCAGCTACGACCTGGTCGTGTTCGCGCTGGCGTTTCACCACCTCCCGCCCGCGGTCGCGACCCGCGCCATCGCGGAGGCCACCCGCGTGGCCAAGCGATTCCTCGTCATCGACCTCAAACGGCGAAACCCGTTGGCCATGATGCTGTTTCCGGTCTTGACGCTGCCGCTGCATCTCGTGCTGCTGCCATGGTCGTCGATTCAACCCGGGCTGCACGACGGGTTCATCAGCGCGCTGCGCGCCTACAGCCCGTCGGCGATGGAGGCCATGGGCCGCGCCGCCGACCCGCGGATGAACATCGAGATGCTGCCCAGCCCGACGCGGTTCGGCCCGCCGTCGCTCACCGTGGTGTTCTCCCGCCCGGGAGCGGACGACCGTGGCTGACAACACAGACCTGGCCGCGATCACGGAGCCAAGCGCGCGGGTGCGGACACTGCGCCGCGCCCTCGACGGCGTGAGCGACCGTCTCCGCCCCGTCGTCGACCTTTCCCGGCCCTACGTCGACGGCGTCGAGCGCCTGCCCGCGGACGGACGATTCCTGTTGGTGGGCAACCACACTCAGTTCGGCTCCGAGGTCTTCTTGATCTCCGATACGGTGCGGCGCACGATCGGGACCCGGGTGCGGCCACTGGCCGAACGCGGTTTCGGGCGCATGCGGGGGCTGCCCGGCGACCTGATCGCGGCGTACGGCGCCGTCGTCGGCGCGCCGGAGACCGCGCGCGAACTCATGCGAAACGACGAGACCATCCTGGTGTTCCCCGGCGGCGGCCGCGAGATCGCCAAGTTCAAGGGCGAGGAGTACCGGCTGCGCTGGCAGGGGCGCGCGGGGTTCGCGCGCGTGTCGATAGAGAACGGCTACCCGATCGTGCCGGCCGGTCTCATCGGCGGCGACGACGTCTATCGCAGCTTGATCACCCGCGACAGCGCCTACGGGAGGTTCAGTGAGGCGCTGGGCCGCAGGCTCAATGGGCGCCCGGACATGGCGATGCCACTGCTGCGGGGGATCGGGCCCACCCTGATTCCCCGGCCGCAGCGCATGTATCTCCGGTTCGGTGCGCCGATCGACACCAGCAGGCCGGTGGGAGTCACCGAGCAGGAGTGGGTGGACATCGTCAAAGACCAAACACAACGGGCGCTGGAGAACATCCTGGATGATCTGCTGAAGTTGCGCGACGACGATCCATACCGCGGCCTCAACCCGCTGGCGTGGCACCGGGCGACGACGCCGTAGGCGCCCGGCCGATCGTGGCAATATCGGGTGGGTGACCAGCAGCTCGGCCGAGCAGCGGCTGCGCGACCTCGCGCTGCTGCGTCGCGTGCGCGACCGCATCGACCGGGACTACGCGCAGCCGCTGGACGTCGAGGCGCTCGCCCGGGCGGTGCACATGTCCGCCGGGCACCTGAGCCGCGAATTTCGGCGCGCCTACGGCGAATCGCCGTACTCGTATCTGATGACGCGGCGCATCGAGCGCGCGATGGCGCTGCTGCGTCGCGGCGACCTGAGCGTCACCGAGGTCTGCTTCGCGGTCGGCTGCTCGTCGCTGGGCACCTTCAGCACCCGGTTCACCGAGCTGGTCGGCATGCCGCCCAGCGCGTTTCGCCGCCGGGCGGCCGACGCGGCGGCGGGAATACCGCCGTGCGTCGCGAAGCAGGTCACCAGACCGATCAGGAATCGAGAAGCGCCCGGCACCGGGCCGCACCTAGCCTGACGGCATGGACATCACGATTCATTCGAGCATGCTTCCGCACGACGACCCGGAAGCCTCCCTGGCCTTCTACCGCGACGCCCTCGGCTTCGAGGTTCGCCTCGACGTCGGGCAGGGCAAGATGCGCTGGATCACGGTCGGGCCGCCGAACCAGCCCGACACGTCCATCGTGCTGAGCCCGCCGGCCGCCAATCCGGGCATCACCGACGACGAGCGACGCACGATCGCCGAGATGATGGCCAAGGGGACCTACGCCATGCTCATGCTGGCCACCAAGGACCTCGACGGCGCCTTCGAGCGGCTGCAGGCCGCCGACGCCGAAATCGTCCAGGAGCCAACCGAACAGCCATACGGGCTGCGCGATTGCGCCGTGCGCGATCCCGCGGGGAACCTGATTCGCATCCAGCAGGTCCGCTGAGTGCGCGCAACGGAAAAGTCCCGAACCACAAGCGGGTTCGGGACTTCTCGGCCGCGACGTCGCGAGGGTCAAGACCCCCTGGTGTAGCGGGTCAGGAACCCATAGGCCGCCACCCCGGCGACGGAGCCGACGACGGCCAGCATCAGCATCTGGAAAACCAGCGAGCCGAACATCCAGTCGAACGTCAGCGCCAGGTAGAGCGTCCAGATCAGGCGGAACAGGCTCAGCACCGCGACCACGGCGGCGCTGATGCCGAAGTACAGGCTGCGCTGGCGGTCGACGCGGTTGATCTGCTCTTCGATGCTGGTGGGGACAAGCTTCATTTCTGACTTCCTTTCACGTGGCGCCGCCGGGTTGGCGTCGTCGTTGTGACAAGTACAGAGGCCGGGATTCGCTACCGATCCCAAGAACGGCGGGCGTCAGGGGCGGGCGGCCATCTCGGCCTGGAACCGGCGATACGTCTCGGCGCGGCCGGGCCGGCGCCGCACCACCAGCCAGCCGGCGGCGAGCACCACGAACCAAAGGGGAAACCAGGCCAAGGCGATCGCGGTCTCGCGTTCGGTGCACAGCGTCCAGATCACGAACGCGAAAAAGCCCAGGATGGCCACGCACATCGGCACGCCGGCGGACATCTTGTAGGACGAGTCGGCATGCCGTTGCGGGTGCCTGCGCCGGTAGACGAGGTAGCTGACGACGATCACCGCCCACACGAACATGAACAGCAACGAGGCGACGGTGGTCACCAGCGTGAACGCATCCATCACCGAACCGCCCACGTAGAGCAGCGGGATGGAGGTCAGCAGCAGCCCCGCGGTGAGAAAGAGGGCGACCGCGGGCACACCGGCGCGGTTGAGCCGACGAAAGGGCGACGGGGCGCTTCCGTTGTCGGCCAGACCGAACAGCATGCGGCCGGTGGAGAAGACCCCGGAGTTGGCCGAGGAGGCGGCCGCCGTGGTCACCACGAAGTTGACGATCGATGCGGCGGCGCCCAGCCCGGCCAAGGCGAACATCGTCACGAACGGGGACTGGCCACCGGCGAAGTGCCGCCACGGGACGACGGTGAGGATCGCCAGCAGCGCACCGATGTAGAAGATCGCCACCCGGATGGGGACGGCGTTGATGGCGCGGGGGAGGGTGCGGCGCGGATCGGCAGTTTCGGCCGCCGCGGCGCCGACGAGTTCCACCCCCACGAATGCGAAGAACGCGATCTGAAACCCACCGACCACGCCCATGAACCCCGTCGCGAAGAACCCGCCGTCGTTCCACAGGTTGTCGACCGTCGCCCGATTGCCTTGCGGCGAAACGAAATCCGTCGCCACCAGCACGACACCAACGACGATGAGGCACCCGATCGCCGCGACCTTGATCAGGGCGAACCAGAACTCCACCTCCCCGAAGTTGCGGACGCTGGACAAGTTGAACACGAGGATCACGCAGCCGGTCACCAGCGCCGGCAGCCACAAGGGCACGTCGGGCCACCAGAACTTCGCGTAGCCGGCGATGGCGACGATTTCGGCGATGCCCGTGACGATCCAGGCGAACCAGTACGACCAGCCGACGAAAAAGCCTGCCGCGGGGCCCAATAGGTCGGCGGCGAAGTCGACGAACGACTTGTAGTTCAGGTTCGACAACAGCAGTTCGCCCATCGCGCGCAGCACGAAGAACACGAAGAACCCGATGATCGCGTACACCAGTAGCACCGCCGGGCCGGCGAGCGAGATCGTTTTTCCGCTCCCCATGAAAAGTCCGGTGCCGATCGCCCCGCCGATCGCGATCAGCTGGATGTGCCGGTTGGCGAGACCCCGGCGCAGTTGCGGAACGGCGTCCCCGGACGTCGTGGTTGAGGGAACGCCGGTTGCCATGGCGAAGACATTAGAGGCCGGCGGCCGGCAATAGTCAGGACTTGTCTCGGTTAGGCCAAGAAGACAACCGACGATGTGATCACGTCCCCGGCGGCAACATCGTTTTTGTCGAGTGTCTTGAAGAGCAAGCCGACGTTGTCACCGGTCGTCGCGGTGTCGGTTTTCTTGCGGGAAGCCTCGATCGCGTCCACGCGGACGGTCGGCCCGTCGTTGATCTTCACCTGGTCGCCGACGCGCAGCTCCCCGTACTCCACCCGGCCGGTGGCCACCGCCCCGCGACCGCGGATGACGAACACGTCCTGGACCGTCATGCGAAACATGTAGCTAGCCCGACAGTTTCACGACGAGCTTGCCGACGTTCTTGCCGTCGAAGAGCATGTTGATCGCGGTCGGCAGCTGCTCGAAGCCCTCGACGACGGTTTCGAGCGGGGTGAGCCGGCCCGCGCCGATCAGTCCGGCGATCTCAGTGGCCGCCTCCGGGGCACGCCCCAGGTGGTCGAGGACGATGAAGCCCTGCAGCGTCACACGCTGGATGAGCAGGTTGCCGAACGCGCGCGGTCCCGGGGGCGGATCTTCCGCGTTGTAGCCGGAAATCATGCCGCACAGCGCGACGCGGGCACCGATGTTGAGGCGCGCGAAGACCGCGTCCATGATGTCGCCGCCGACGTTTTCGAAGTCGACGTCGATGCCATTGGGAGTCGCCGCGGCCAGCTGGGCGGCCCAGTCGTCGGCGCGGTAGTCGACCGCCGCGTCGAAGCCGAGCTGGTCGGTGAGCAGGGCGCACTTCTCGGGTCCGCCCGCGATGCCCACGACCCGCGCCCCCTCGACCTTGGCGAGCTGCCCGGCGATCGATCCGACCGCGCCCGCCGCGGCCGAGACCACGACCGTCTCGCCTTGCTTGGGCCTGCCGATATCGCGGATGCCGACCCACGCGGTCAGCCCCGTCGTGCCCAGCGCACCCAGGTAGGCGCTCGGCGAAATGCCCTCGGCGACGTCGACCGGCATCACGAGCGCCGAATCCGAGAGCACCGCATACTCCTGCCAGCCGAGCAGGCCCTGTACCTTCTGCCCGACCGGGAAGCGCGCACTCTTCGACGCGACGACCTCGCCCAGGCCGCCCGCGCGCATGACCTCGCCGATGCCGACCGGCGGCAGGTAGGTGGGGGTGTCGTTGATCCACATCCGGTTTGTGGGGTCGAGCGATATCCAGTCGACGCGCACCAGCGCCTCGCCGTCGGCGAGCTCGGGCACGGCCTCCTCGCTCAGCTCGAAGGTGTCGGGGCCGATCCGGCCGGAGGGGCGTTCGCGGAGCAGAAAACGGCGATTTCGATCGGGCATAAGCGCACCGTACTGGACCGGCGCCGGGACAACTACGCTTCCACAAAGGGGTTCCGCCGGACGGAGGTTTTTGCGCGGTGAACATGGTCTCGCGAATTGCCCTGGTTCCCATCGCCGTCGTGATGGCAGGTTTGTCGCCGTCCGTGACCGCCAACGCCGATCCGCCACCCACGCAGCAGATCACCGTCATGGCCGTCGGCCCCAGCGGCGAACCGATCAACGGCTATACGGAGACGCCCGCGGAGGGCAACGTCGTCACCGTCGAGTGCTCGGAACCCTCACCGTCGGCCATGGACGACAATGTGTACTCCTGCTCGCCGAGCGCGGCGGGCGCCGCGACCTGCTGGCCGTCCACCCCGGGATCGCTGTTGTGCGTGGACAACCCCTGGGACAGGCGCATGCACCGGGTGCGATATGCCGGTTCGCTGCCGCCGGTGCAGCCGCCCGCGAACCCAAGTCCGTTCGCGCTGACGCTCGACGACGGCACCCATTGCCTCCTTCGCAACGGGGGCGCTTGGGGCGTGCGCGCCGACGGCTACGAGGGCGCCTACAGCTGCAGCGGCACCACCGCGCACCTCGCGGTGCTATGGCTTCCCAGCCCGCGCGGGAGCCCCATCGACCGCTCGTCGGCGGCGTGGACGGTCAAGGTCGGTCAGCTCGGCACACCCGACGCCGCCCTTCCGCCGCCGCAGACCCGCGCGGTGACCGAGGCCTGGTTTGCGGGAGGCAAGGCCGGTCAGTAAGCCGGGAGGAAACCAGCTATCCGGACGGAGGTTTGCGCGATGAACGTGGTTTCGCGAGTCGCCTTGATGCCCATCGCTGCCGTGACGGCGGCGGGTTTGTCGCTCCCCGCGCCGGCGGCCGCCGATCCGTCACCCACCCAGCAGATCACCGTCGTGGCCGTCGGACCCGGCGGCCAACCGATCAACGGCTACCGGGAGGCGCCCGGGGAGGGCAACGTCTTCACCGTCACCGACTGCACGACACCGTCGCCGTCCGCGGTGGCCGGCAACGTCTACTACTGTTCGCCGACCGCGGCCGGCGCCGGCACCTGCTGGCCGTCGACGCCCGGAACACTGCTGTGCGTTGACGATCCGTGGGACAAGCGCCTGCATCGGGTGAGCTACGACGGCCCGCTCCCGCCCGTGCAGCCGAACGCCACCCCGGACCCGTTCGCGCTGACTCTCGATGACGGCACGCGTTGCCTGCTCCGCAACGGGGGAGCCTGGGGTGGACGCGCCGACGGATATGTCGGCGTCTACGGCTGTGGCAGCGGCGGCGGCGCCAACCCCGCGGTGTTGTGGCAGCCCAGCCAGGGCGCCGGGGCGTGCATCGACCGCTCGTCGGGGGTGTGGAAGGTCAAAGTCGGTGAAGTCGGCGAACCGAACAGCGTCTTTCCGCCGCCGCAGACCCATGCCGTCAGCGCCGTCTGGCTGGCCGGGGGCAAGGCCGGTCAGTAGGGCGGCGGGCCGGCTGCTATAACGCAACTATGTCAGGCCCCACGCACTCGATCACCCATGTTTCGGACACGGCCCGCTGGACAGCGCTGCACCGGGCCACCGAATCTGCCCGTCCCGACGCGCTTTTCAGCGACCCCCTCGCCGAGCGCCTAGCCGGCGAGCACGGCCGCGCGATCGTTGCCAACGTCCCGCGGTCGACGCGCAACGGGTGGTGGCTCGTCGCACGCACCAAGATCATCGACGACGCCATCGCCGAAGCGATCGCCGGCGGCTGCGACCGGGTGCTGAACCTGGCCGCCGGCCTGGACACTCGGCCGTACCGATTGGAGCTCCCGGCCGAGTTCACCTGGGTGGAGGCGGACCTACCGAAGTTGCTCGAGGAAAAGACGCAGGTTCTAGCGGATCAGACGCCGCGGTGCCGGTTGACCCGGGTCGCCGTCGACCTGGCAGACCCGCAGGCCCGCGACGCCTTCCTCGACGAGGCTCTCGACGGCGCGACCAAAGCCCTCGTGCTGACCGAGGGACTGTTGATGTATCTGGAAGACAGCGACGTCGAGGCGCTTTCGGCGGCGTTCAAGCGACCCGAGATCGCCTGGTGGATGCTGGACTTCGCCGGACCCGGCCTCAAAAGGCTGATGAACAAGAAGATGGCCGGCATGCTGCAAAACGCGCCGTTCAAATTCGCGCCCGAGAATGGGTTGGCCTACTTCGAAAACCTCGGCTGGCGCACCGCGCAGGTGGAAGCGCTGTATCTCGCCGCCCACCGGTTCCATCGGTTACCGATGTTCATGCGCCCGCTCGCCTGGCTGCCCCAGCCCGATCCCCGTCGTCCCGGCCGCCGGCCCTGGAGTGCGGTCGCGCTGCTCACCCCGTGAGCTACCAGACACGTATCCAGTCGACGAGCATGTCGGCGGGATAGGTTCCCGGCCCCGGATCGCCGCCGCCCGAACCGGCGACGGCCAGGTTGAACACCGGGTACACGGCGTAGCCGGGGTTGTTGAACGGCCAATCCGGAAGCGAGCTGGCGGGCACATCGAAGTACGGCTGGGCGCCGTCGGAGTAGTCCTTCCAGAACCGGATGCCCGTCGCGTCCCACTGGGTGCGCCAGGTGTGCCAGGCGCTGTCCATCGCGATGTTGTGGGTCTTCCATTCACCGCCGTTCGCCTTCGCGTGCACGGTGGTGGCCGAGGGCCAGTTGCCGTTGCCGTACCACTCCATGACGTCGATCTCGCCCTGGTCGTCATTGCCCAACCAGTAGGCGGGCCAGGCGCCGGCGGTCAGGCAGTTCAGCTTGATCCGGGCCTCCCACGTGTGGCCGACCCCGCCCCGCCACAGGCTTTGGACCTTGCCGCTGAAGTACGTGGGGCCATCTTTCGCGGCGCGCAGGACGAGGTTGGAATTGCCGTCGACGAACACGTTCTTGCGGTCGTCCCGGTACTGCCCGATGTGCTCGGGCAACTCCCAATACGTCGGGTCCTTGATCGTCTCGCGGGCTTTCGCGATCGCCCACTTCGACGGGTCGGGGGCCGAACCGGCCGGACCGTCGAATTCGTCCTGGAAGATGTAGTTCGCGGATTGGCCGCTGGGCGCGTCTGGTCGACTCGGAAAGGCGCAGGCCTCGGGGAGCGGCAGCGCAGCTGCCAGCACTCCGATCCCGGTCGTCAACATCATGCGGCGGCGGTCTATGTGCTGCATAGGCAAGGCACGATAGCAGCCGGCGCTGTCCGGGCGCGAAACGGGAAATCCTGTCGGTGGCCGTCGCTAACGTGTGGATCGCCGGGTCAGTGGGGTTGGATGACGCCGAAATTCATGGCTAATTCTCATCTTGGGGCGTGGTTTGGTCACAGGATCGGCAGGGCATCCTGAATTACGAACCGATAAACACTGTTCGTGCTTTTGCGGATTGCTCGGGAGGAGTTGGGAATCGTGGCGGACGCAGGCGGGGCGACGGTCATTTTCCTGCAGTCCCATCCCGCATGGGCCGCGGCGCGGCGGCGGGATCGGGAGCGCCGCGAAGCGATGCGTCGCCATCCCTCTTTTGTTGCCCGGCGGCGCGCCGCAGCGGGTGGCCAGGTCACCCGCGACTTCAAGGTGTACTCGAGCACCGACACCCCGGCCTGAAAACCGCCGCTCTTAACCGCGAAAGTGCAACTGCCAACACCGTTTTTCGGTGAATGCGTCGGCAATTGCACGCTCGGGGACGCGGGCACCTCACCGCCATTTATCCGAATTCCCTTGTAATGCAATCTATTAGCATCGGGTGCGCAACGACCGGCCCCACGGCATAATTCTTCGCGTGGCAGAGACACGCAGGACGAAGGCACTCGCGAACCCCGCCCAGCCGCATGGCGCAGTTCTGCACGAGTTGGAGCGCTACATCGAGGCCCACAACCCCGGCGTCACCGACGTTAATGTCGTCAGCGCGACGGACACGGGCCAGGCGGACAAGAGCCACAAGCCGGTGCGGCACTGGTATCAGGTCACCTACGAAGCCTGAAACCTCCGCGCGGAGGTTGGTGGTGCGGGCCTGCGTACGGCGTCCACCATCGTGCATCTGCTTTACATTTTATGTAGACCGGTCTAGTGTTGCAGCATGGGCAAGAAGGGTGCGGCGACCAGGAGCGCGCTCATCGACTCGACCCAGACGCTGATCGAGTCGGGTGGCTACTTCGGCACCGGTCTTAACCAGGTGCTGGCCGACAGTGGCGCCCCGCGTGGTTCGCTCTACTTCCACTTCCCCGGCGGCAAGGATGAGCTGATCTGCGAAGCAATCCGTCAGGCCGGCAATAGCATCGACGCGATCATCGACGGCATCGAAGCAGCCAATACCAGCGAGCTCATGACAGTCCTGCTTCGCGCACTCGGGCAGCGGCTCGAGGAGTCGGACTGGAACCAGGGCTGTCCAGTCGCCACGGTCGCTTTGGAAACCTCAGCGAGCAACGATGCTATTCAGCAGGCTTGCTCGGCCGCTTATCGGGATTGGCACAAGACGCTTTGCAAAAAGCTCGAGGCCGATGGGCGCGTCGACACGGACGACATGGCGACGTTCTTACTTGCCGTGCTCGAAGGGGCGATGGTATTGGCCCGCACGCATCGAAGGACCGACCCTCTAGACGCAGCAATTCGAATCATCAACAACGTCCTCTGAGTAAGCCTGCCGACAGGTCAGGGGGCTACCTCAAAAATAGGTAGACCGATCTAGTGAAGAAGGCCAGATTATGCGGATACACCACCTGAACTGCGGAAGTAGCGAACCGCTCGGCGGCCGCCTGATGGGGGGCGAGGGCCACCCGCTTCGGAAAGCACGCGGCGTGTGCCACTGCCTGCTTCTCGAGACTGATCGTGCGCTCGTCCTTGTGGATTCCGGGCTCGGGATGGGCGACATCGAGCGCCCGGTCGAGCGACTGGGCAAACCCTTCGTGCGGCTCGCGCGGCCGGTCCTGGATCCCGACCAGACAGCGCTACGCCAGATACGGTCCCTCGGCTACGACCCAGCCGATCTCACCCACATCGTGCTCACGCATCTGGACCCCGACCACGCGGGCGGACTGTCGGATTTCCCGCACGCGAGAGTTCACCTGCTGGAGGACGAGCACCGGGCAGCGACCGCGCCTTCGGGCGGCGGCAAGGTCAACCCCACCCGGGTCAATCAGAAACAGTGGGCGCACGGCCCGCGCTGGCAGACTTATCGACTGGGCGTGGGAGAGCGCTGGTTCGGGTTCGAGGCGGTGCGTGAATTACGCGGATTAGCGCCGGAGATCCTTCTGGTCCCGTTGCCAGGTCACACGCTCGGCCACACCGGGGTCGCCGTCCGGCTCGACTCAACCGCCGGCTCGCAAGACCGATGGCTGTTGCATGCGGGCGACGCGTATTTCGCGCGTACCGAACTCGATCGCGACAATCCGCGGGCCCCGGCCGGCGTAGCACTGTTCGAAAAGCGTCAACAAGTCGACGCGGCTGCCCGCATGACCAACCAGGCACGTCTTCGTGCGCTGGTGAACGCCCATCCCGATCAGGTCGAAGTG
The DNA here is from genome assembly GCF_001673535.1 of Mycobacterium sp. 1081908.1. Lineage (GTDB taxonomy): Bacteria > Actinomycetota > Actinomycetes > Mycobacteriales > Mycobacteriaceae > Mycobacterium. Next base: position 75,762 of record NZ_LZLY01000160.1, read on the forward strand.
ATTTCGTCACACGACCCTGCCGAACTCGACCATTACCAGCTCAAGGCGGCCGCCGCGCGGTAATCGCTGCTATCTGAACCCTACGAAAGGAAAGAGCATGCCCCTCGTCTATATCACGCTTGCTGAAGGGACGACATCGCCGGACCAGCGCGCTCAGATCGGAGACGGCATCTATCGAGCGCTGGTTGATGTGGCTAATGTGCCCACCGAGGATCGCTTTCAGGTCATCAACGAAAGTCCGTCGGCGAACCTGATTTACAGCCCGGACTACCTGGGATTCGACCGGAGTCCCTCGGTTGTGTTCGTTCAGATCTTTTTCAATGCGGGCCGATCCGTGGATGTCAAGAAGGCCCTGTATGCGCGCATCGCGCAAAATCTGGCCGAGGCTGGTGTGCGTGGAGACGACCTGGTCATCAACCTCGTCGAGGTGCCCAAGGAGAATTGGTCGTTCGGGCGCGGTCAACTCAGCTATCCGCCGGACCGACCTGGCAGCACCCGATGAAGGTCGCCAACCTCGCTGGCAGGCTCACAATCGTCACCGACAGCGGGGCGATCGATGTCGAGCAGGCCAGCGGTGGTGGATTCGACGCCGACCCGCAGGCAATCTATGTGCGCTGGGACGAATTCACCCAATGGGCCGCACAGACCGACTTGGCCGGTGGCGGACGCGCGTACAGCCCGCTGGACCTGGGGGCGCCAGCTCCCCGGCCGAGCCAAATCTTTGCCGTCGGCTTCAACTATCGATCCCACGCCCAGGAATTCGGCACGACCGTCGCTCACGGGCCGCCACCGGTGTTCACCAAGTTCGCCAGCAGCATCACCGGCCCATTCGGTTCGGTCGCACTGCCCGAGGGCAGCGTCGATTGGGAAATCGAGCTTGTGGCGGTCATCGGCAGAAGAGGCTGGCAAGTCGATGAAGTGCACGCCTGGCGCCATATCGCAGGCCTCGCCGTGGGGCAGGACCTGTCCGAACGAGAAACCCAGTTACGCGGTAGCACACCGCAATTCAGCCTCGGCAAGTCCTATCCCGCGTTCGCCCCGATGGGACCCTGGATCGTCACACTCGATGAGATCGACGATCCCGACGATCTTCGTCTCACCTGCACACTCAACGGTGACATCGTCCAGGATGCACGGACCTCGCAGATGATCGCGCCCCTGCCCGCGCTGGTAGCACAGCTGTCCTGCGTCGTTCCGCTGCTGCCGGGTGACGTCATCTACACCGGGACACCGGCGGGTGTCGGTATGGGCCGCCAGTCTCCACGATTCCTCAGGCCCGGTGACGAACTCGCCAGCCGCATCGAAGGAATCGGTGACATGCAGCACACCATGATCGCCGCGAATGCGAAACCATCACCCGCACAACGGACGTGCGGCGGTCACCTCACCTAAGGAGTCAATGATGTTGGGTTCTATCGCATCTCGTCTTGCCGAACGTGGCGTCACGTTGGGCCTGGCACCGGCTGCGGCCGGCGCCTACACGGCGGCTCTTACCGTCGGCGATCTGTTGTTTACCTCCGGACAGGTCGCTGTTGATGGCGAGAGTGGTTTGGTGGCCCGAGGCGTGCTTGGTGCTGAGGTCGACCTTGAAACCGGGATTGCTTGTGCGCGGCAATGCGCGCTGAACGTGGTGGCGCAGATCGCCGCGGCGCTCGGCGATCTCGATCGTGTGCGTCACGTGGTCAAGCTGACGGTGTATGTCGCCAGTGCTCCTGGGTTCACCGATCAGCCGCTGGTAGCCAATGGGGCGTCGGAGCTGATCAACGATGTCTTCGGCGAAATCGGCATTCATACGCGCTCGGCGGTCGGCGTGGCATCCCTGCCCGGCGGAAGTCCGGTTGAGGTCGAAGCAATTGTGCAGATTGAAGGATCGAGGATATGAACGGCATCGAAAACACTCGAAACGACAATGTGATTTCGGCGCAACGCAGCGGATGGCTGCTCGGGGTAGGGCAGCTCCCTCTGTTCTATCGGACCTGGCAGCCGGAAACCGGGGCGCGCGCCGCCGTGCTGATTACCCACGGCCTGGGAGATCACAGCGGTCGCTACGCCCAACTCGCGGAATCCCTTGTGGCAGAAGGCAACGCCGTCTATGCCCTCGATCAACGTGGCCACGGCCGCTCCGCGGGACCGCGGACTGCCGGCAGGATCGTCGACTCCGTCGCCGACCTGTCCACGATGGTCGGGCTCATCAAGCGAGACCTTCCCGGCCGCAAGATATTTCTGGCCGGGCACAGTTGGGGCGGCCTGGTCACGTTGGCATACGCGGTTGAGCACCCACACGACATCCAGGGTCTGATACTTTCCGCCCCAGCGGCCCGCCCGAAGAACGTGTCGGCGATCCAAGTCCTGCTCGGCAAACTGCTCGCCAACATCGCACCCAACACCGGGGTAGCCACAATTCCCTACGACAAGGTCAGCAGCGACCCCAACGTCGTCGAAGCACAGCGCACCGATCCGCTCACCTACCAAGGGCCGATCCGCGCTCGTATGGCCAGCCAGACGCTGACTGCGATGAAATACGTCGCGGCGGGCTTACCCGCCCTGTCGATGCCCGTTCTGTTGTTGCACGGAACCGGCGACGTGATCGCCGACCTGTCAACCAGCCGCTACGTCCACGACACGATCGGGTCGCAAGACCGGACGCTGAAACTCTACGAAGGCTTGTGGCACCAGGTTTTCAACGAGCCGCAGCGCGAATCGGTCTACACCGACGTGACGACGTGGCTCGAGCGCCAGCGAGCCACGGATACGTAGGGGTCCCTGTCGGAGCACTTCCCTTCACGAGGAGTTCGCGTTTCGAACTGCGGTCGCTCCCGGGGTGTCGCCGGGTCTGCCGAGCGAGAGCACTCGAAGCGTTGTCCCGTCGACTACACGCCCGCCTCGGCGCCGCCCTGGCAGCCCCGGGAGCTGGTCAACCTGCGCGGGTTCAGCCGGATGCCGGCCAAACTGGGCACCCGGAGCACCGCGCCCGTGGGCCTTTAGCCGCTACAGCTTGGCCGCCACGAAATCGGCGGCCTGATTGGCCATGCCCGCGTCGATGTACGCGCTGGCGAGGTGTTGGGGCCAGTTCTCTTTCCAGGTGTTCGGATCGGCCGGGTTGCAGACGGGATCGGCGCCGTGGCACAGCTCGATGGTTCGGTCGTTGTAGAGCGGGTTGAAGTTCGTGATCGGACCCGCCCATGCGCTTCCGTTGCCGAACAACGCGACGGCGGCGATGTGCTGGTCGATGCCCGGCGGCAGGGGGCTGTCGAAGCCGAACGCGGCGATCGGCGCCGCGAGCACCACGTCGGTGACGGCCGCGCCGAGCGAGTAGCCGCCGAGCACCAGCCGGGTGTCGGGGCAGTTGTTGGCCATGTCCTGGATGTGATGGCTCATGTCGTTGGCGCCGATGTCGATCTGCGTGTCGGCCGGGTAATTGACGGCGTAGACGCCGATGTTCTTCGAAACCTTGGATCGCAGCGCACTAATGAAAGCGCTGCCGAGCGAGCCGGTGCCGGGCGACTCGAATCTTCCGCGGGCGAAGACGACCTGCACCGGGGGACAACTCGCGGCGGCGGCCTCGGGCGTCCCCGACGGCACCACTGCGGGCGTCAAAGTCAGTCCCGCCGCGACAGCAACGGCGGCCATCCCGATATCAACCAACTTGAGGAAGGGCAATGCACGCACAGCACGATCGTAGAGCGACCGCGCCGCCCGGGCAGCGCGAATGGCGGTCGGATAGGTTCGCCTCATGAGCCACGCCGAAGTCGGTCCAGCCGAGCGCCTGTTTGCGTTGGCCGAGCAGGTGCAAGGCTTCATGCCGCCCGACGAGGGCCGTGCGCTCTACGACGCCGCGCTGCGGTACCTCAACGGCGGCGTCGGCGTCGAGATCGGCACCTACTGCGGCAAGTCCACACTGTTGCTCGGCGCGGCGGCGCAAGAGACGGCCAGCGTGCTCTACACCGTCGATCATCACCACGGCTCGGAGGAACACCAACCCGGCTGGGAGTACCACGACACGTCGTTGGTCGATGACGTGACGGGACTGTTCGACACGCTGCCGACGTTCCGGCGCACGCTGGACGCCGCCGGCCTCGACGACCACGTCGTCGCCGTGGTGGGAAAGTCACCGGTGGTGGCCCGGGGGTGGCGGGCACCGCTGCGGTTGTTGTTCATCGACGGCGGCCACTCCGAGAAGGCCGCGAACGAGGACTTCGACGGGTGGGCGAAGTGGGTGGACAGCGGCGGGGCCCTGCTGATTCACGACGTGTTCCCCGACCCCCGCGACGGCGGCCGCCCGCCCTACTACATCTATCGCCGCGCGATGGATTCCGGTCAGTTCCGGGAGGTTTCGGCCACCGGGTCGCTGCGGGTGCTCGAACGCACCGGCGGACGGCCGGGTGACCCGATCGTCACGTGACCACGCATTCGCAGTCGAAGTCGGTCTGCAACCCCATGGGCAGGCCCTCGCCGCGGAAGATCCCGCTGCCCGCGGTGGTGTCCGACAGCGCGTCGGCCGCCAGGATCATCGCCGCGCCGGTCCAGGTGGTGCGCTCCTCGGGCCACCGCTTCCCGTCGGCGAAAACCAAGCCCGTCCAATAGGATCCGTCCTCTTCGCGCAGGTGCTGCATCGCGGCGAACTGCCGGTGCGCGGCCGAGCGGTGGCCAATGGCGTCAAGAGCCATCACCAGCTCGCAGGTTTCGGCGCCGGTCACCCAGGGCCGATCGTCGACGCAGCGGATGCCGAGACCGCCGACCACGAAGTCGTCCCAGCGCTGCCGGATCCGCCGGGCGGCCGCCGGGCCCCGCAGGGCACCGCCCAGGATCGGGTAGTACCAGTCCATCGAGTAGCGGTCCTTTTCGGTGAACGCCTCCGGGTGCACCGCGATCGCGTGGCCCAGGCGCCCGAGGGCCAGCTCCCACTCCGGCTGCGGGTCCCCGACTAGCACGGCCAGCGCCAGGGCGCAGCGGATGCTGTGGAACACGCTCGCGCACCCGGTCAGCAGCGCTTCCGGGAGCGGCCCGGCTTCGCTTCGGGCCCAAGCGATCTCGCCGTAGCCGAACTGCAAGTCGATGACGAAGTCGATCGCCTGGTGGACCACCGGCCACATTTCGGCGCCGAACGACCTGTCGCCGGTGATCAGCACGTGATGCCAGACGCCGGTGGCGATGTATGCACAGAAGTTGCTGTCGCTGTTGGGGTCTTCGATGACCCCCGCGCGGGTTTGGATGGGCCATGAGCCGTCGGGCCGCTGCGTGCGACGGCTCCACTCGAACGCGGCCCGCGCCGGCTCCAGCAGCCCGGCCGCGGTAAGCGCCATCGCGCATTCCACGTGATCCCACGGATCGGTGTGGCCACCCGCGAACCAGGGGATGGCACCCGACGATTCCTGATCGGCGGCTATCGAGCGCGCGGTCTGCCGGCATTGGTCCGGGGTGAGGACACCGGGAATCGCCGGCGCGCTAAATCGACGCAACTGAATACCCCGGGGCGGCTTCGCCTTCCGCGGCGGGCGGCGCGGCATAATACTTCGCGAAATACAGGACCACGCTCTTGCCCACGAACGGGTTGAGCAGCGACTCGGCCAGCTGGGTCACCTTGGGCCGCCGCATCAGGTCCCACACCAGGAGCTTGTGGTAGGCGGCCACGGCCGGGTGATCGGAATTCGACACGCCCACCGCGCATTTCAGCCACCAGAATGGCGAGTGCAGGGCGTGGGCGTGATGGGCGTGGATCAATTCCATTCCGCCGCCCGCGATCTTGCCGCGCAAATCGCTTGCCCGGTAGATGCGCACGTGGCCGCCTTCGTTGGCGTGGTATTCGTCGGAAAGCAGCCAGCAGACCCGCTCGGGAAGCCACCGCGGGACGCTGACCGCCAGTGTCCCACCGACTTTGAGGACCCTGACCAGTTCGGCGATAGCGGCGTCGTCCTGCGGGACGTGCTCGAGGATCTCCGAGGCGATGACGCAGTCGAACGTCTCGTCGGCGTAGGGCAGGCTCAGCGCGTCGCCGAGCACAACCTTCGCCGAGGCCGCCTCGGGCGCCTCTCCGGTCTCGGCCATCGCGCGCAGAATCGTTTCGACGGAACGCAGTTCGGCCTCGTCACGATCGAAGGCGACGACGTCGGCGCCGCGCCGATACGCCTCGAAGGCGTGCCGGCCGGCCCCGCATCCCACGTCAATCACCTTGGTGGACGGCCCGATACCGAGCCGGTCGAAATCTACGGTCAGCATCGCGCGATCGCCCGCTCGTAGACCTGCACCGTTTGAGCGGCCACGGCTTCCCAACTGAACACGTTGATCGCGCGGTCCCGGCCGGCCCTGCCCATGGTGCGGCGCTTCTCCGGCGAGTCGAGCAGCTCGCCGAGCGCGCCGGTCAGGGCGTCCACGTCGGCCGGCGGCACCAGCTCGGCGCAGGCGCCGTCGGTCCCCAGGACTTCGGGCAGCGCGCCCACCCGGCTGGCCACGATCGGCGTTCCGCTCGCCATGGCTTCCACCGCGGGCAGCGAAAACCCTTCGTAGAGAGAGGGAATGCAGGCGACCTCGGCCGACGCGAACAGGGCGGCGAGCGCCTCGTCCGGAAGCCCGCTGGTGATGTGGACGATGTCCGAGATCCCCAGCTCCGCAATGAGCTTGTGGGTGGGACCGTTGGGTTCCACCTTGGCGACGAGTCGCAATTCGACGTCGCGGCGCGTGCGCAGCCTGGCGACCGCGTGCAGCAGTGTACGCACACCCTTCAGCGGGGTGTCGGCGCTGGCGATCGCGATGATGCGGCCGGGTTGGCGGGGGCCCGATGCCGGCCGGAACAGCTCGGTGTTCACCCCTAACGGCACCACGTGCAGTTGCTCGCGGGAGACGCCGAAGTCGGCGACGATGTCCGCGGCCGACGACGACGAGACCGTCAACAGATCGGGAATCCGGCGGGCCACCTGTTCCTGCATTTTGGAGAACCCGTACCAGCGGTGCACCAGCGGCTTGCGCCACCATCGTGCGGCGGCGACGTCGAGCACGCGGTCGCGGGTGATGGGGTGGTGCACGGTCGCCACCACCGGCAGCCCGGCGTCGGCGATCGCCAGCAGGCCGGTGCCCAGGCTCTGGTTGTCGTGCACGAGATCGAAGTCGTTCGCGCGCTCGGCCAGCAGCCGGGCCACGCGCATGGTGAACGTTCGCGGTTCGGGAAAGCCCGCGGTCCACACGGTCAGTAGCTCGAGCAGGTCGATCGAGTCGCGGATCTCGCTGGGACGAGGCACCCGGAACGGATCGGGCTCGCGGTAGAGATCCAGGCTGGGCACCTTGGTCAGGCGCACCCGCGGATCGAGCAGCTCGGGATAGGGCTGACCGGAGAACACCTCGACATCGTGGCCGAGCTCGACCAGGCCGCGGCTGAGATGGCGCACGTAGACGCCCTGTCCGCCGCAATGGTCCTTACTGCGATAGGACAGCAGGGCAATTCGCATACTCAACTCTTATCCGCCGAGGAAAAATCGCGGGCGGGCGGCCCCCAATCCATCGCGATCAACGGACTCCCGAGCTCCGTGTCAGCAAACTGGACATGTGTCCAGACTATAGTTCGCCGACCTAATTGATGCAATCGAGGTCTCGGCGGCCCCGCATCGCCCGTGTGCGCTGGGGGCTTCCACTGTGAATCCAGCGCACAGTCAAAGCCCTCAGCGCACACTCGACGCCGTCAGGCGCTGAAGTCGATAACGCCGCGTATGTTTCGGCCGTCGCGAAGGTCCTGGATCGCGTCGTTGATCTCGTCGAGTTTGTAGCGGCGGGTGATGAGCTCGTCGAGTTTGAGGTCACCCGCTTCATACATCGACAGCAACATCGGCATGCTGGCGCGGGGATTCATTTGCCCGTACAGCGACCCCTTGAGCGTCTTACACGAGTTGATCATGTCGGCCAGGATCAGGGGCACAGACATCTCGGAGATGGGCGTCATCCCGGTTATCACGCAGGTTCCACCCTTTCGGGTCAGCATCATCCCCGCGGACACCAGATCGGGCGGAACGGTCCCGGCGGTGAGAATCACCGCGTCGGCCATCGCGCCCCACGTGATTTCCCGGACCAGCGAGAACGCGGCGCCGACGTCGGCCGCGGCGTGGGTGGCACCGAACGACGGCGCGATCTCACGTTTGAAGTCGACCGGATCGACGGCGACGACGTACTTGGCACCGGCGATGCGCGCGCCCTGCACAGCGTTCATCCCGACGCCGCCGACGCCGATCACCACCACCGTGTCGCCCGGCCTGGTTCCCGCGCTGATCGTCGCGGATCCGAAACCCGTTGTAGCGCCGCAGGAGACCAGCGATGCCGCCTCGAGTGGAATCCAGTCGTGGACCTTGATCAGCGACCGTTCCGACGCCACGACGTATTCGGAGAACGTGCCCACCTGCATCATGGCCATCAAGGGTTCGCCGTTGAGGTGGCGGCGGGGGGTGTGGTCGGTCGTCATGTTCTTGCTGTAGATGTCGGCGCCGACGTCGCATAGGAAAGTCGATCCCGTCGCACACCAGCGACAGCTCCCGCAAGCCGGAATGAACGACGTCGCGACGTGGTCACCGGTCTTCAGCGCCGTTACCCCTGGCCCGACCTCCTCGACCGTGCCGGCCCCCTCGTGCCCACCCAGCATCGGAAACCATTCTGGGACAGGCTGTCCCGCCGCCCTCATGATCGCGACCAAATCGCCGTTGGGAACGCCGTCACCGGTTGCAAAGTGGTCATCCGAGTGGCAGACCCCGGCGACGGCCATCTTCACCAAGACCTCGCCGGTCCGAGGTGCACCGATGTCGATCTCAGCGACGTCCCAGTGCTTCCCGACACCGTGCAGGATCGCCGCGCGAGATTTCATCGAAGGCTCCTCATCGGGCTCGAGGTCAGGCCGCGCAGGAGTCGATCCAGGACTTCGCCCGCGGACGCGCGGGCGGCCCCCGGGTCCGACGAATGCGCGACGAGCAACGCCGCCTCCTCCAACGCGGCCACCATCATGTGGGTGAGCTCGTGCACGGGTTGCGGCTCGATGGAGCCCTCGGAGATCGCGCGGCGGACCAGCACCTCGATCATCGCGATGCTGCCGGCGTCCTGGATCGCGCGCAGCGTCTGCCACCCCAGGATCACCGGCCCGTCGATGAGGATGATCCGCTGCACCTCGGGTTCCAGAGCCGCGTCGAGAAACCCCCGCAATCCGGTGACCAGGTACTCCCAGGCGCTACGACCCGACGGGGGATCGGCGAGTGACCGCAGCATGAGGTCCTGTTCCACCTCCCGGAACACCGCGTGAAACAGCTCCGCCTTGTTGTCGAAGTGGTGGTAGAAGGCGCCCCGGGTGCCCACCCCGGATCGCGAAACCAGCTCACCGATTGTCGTCTTCAGGAATCCCGGGTCGACAAAGAGCGCGCGCCCGGCGGCGATCAGGTCGCGGCGCGTCCGGTCGCCGCGGGCGCGACGGTCCTCATCGCTCCCACCTCGCCTCGCCATCCGCCGATCGTATCAACCTACGCGCTGAATGTTAGTGCCGGGAACACTGGCGATGCGGGCGCCGGGCACGGCCGGCCGTCGCGGGTGATCCGCACTACTGAAGGCGCAGCAGCAAAACGTGATTCGTTCCCCACGCTGAAATTGCCGGGCCTTAACTAATCAACCAACAAGCGATATGTTGATCAGCGTGCTGGACCGAGTCGAGTTCGAGGTAACCCGTGAGGCCCCGTCGCTGCAGCACTATCGGCGGGAATGGACGCCCGGACACGGCGCGGAATTGGCCGGCGTCTGGCTGGGGGCGGTCGTCACCGACGCCTCGGGCCAGGATTACTGGGGGCTGCGGGGAACGGACGACTTCCTGGTCGGGATGACCCATGTCGTCTCGCCCATTTGCGGTTTCCGCGCCCTGACGGAGGGCCTCGATCCGGACGCGCAGCACCTGTTCGACGAGTACTCGTCGATCGACTGGTTCGAACCCCTCGAGTACATCGACGGCGGCGATCGATTGCAGACGATCTACTCCAGCGGCCGCATCGAACGCGACGCCGCCGGCCTGCACTGGTACGACGCAAGCGACAGGTGGCAGATCCACGGGCAGACGGTCAGCGACGTCGTCGTGACCCACGTTCCCGCGCAAGACGGTGTCGACGACGAGGTCTACTACCGCCACGAGCTGATGTACGCGACGGGCGTGGTCAACGGCGTCGAGGTCTCCGGCTACGCTCACCAGGACTTCGCCTACGGCCCGCCGGGCATGGCCTATACGCAACTGCCGATCGCCCGTCACCTGCAGGGCATGTGGGTGTCCTGGCTGCACGTGTACAGCGACGGGGAACTCGGCGGCGGCAGCTTTTGGCAGGGCCGAGACAACCTCGTCTTCGGGCCCGGCTACCAGCTCCGGGGCGGCGTCACCACCGTGCACGACGACATCGTCGCCAAGCCGAGCTTCGACGGCGACGGAAGGCTGGTCGCCCTGGACGCGTCGATCGGCGCCGATTCGTACTCGTTCGCGTTCGACACCAGCGGCAGCCCGCTGCATTTCTTCGGACGACTGACCGGCAGTTCGTCCGGCAAGGAGCCGGCGCGAAGCTGGTGCTGGGTCGAGTACGCCGGCGGCATGCTGACGCCCGAACTGCTCGACATGATGATGCAGCGCTTCAAACTTGCCCGGGCCCACGGGTGACCGCGGTCAAGGCCGCCCGCATCGGGCTGCTGTTCGATTACCTCGACGGCGACGGTGGCTACGACCAGAACGTCCTTCCCTCTTTGCAATTGGTCGTCGACGACTACGTGCAGCGCGGCGTCGTGGACCGGCCGGTCGAGTTCGTCGTCCGCGCGGTGCAGGGCCTGCCGAACGGTTCCTTCCGAGCCGTCCGCGACGCCTTCTTCGAGCTGATCGAGGAAGACGTGCTGGTGATCTTCGGCCCGTGGGTGTCCGAGAACGGAGTCGCGCTCCGCCGCTACGTCGAAGACCTCGGGCAGGTGCCGATCATCACGATGGGCGCATCCGAGAACATGCTGGGCGAGTGGGTGTTCGGGCTGCCCGCGGGTTCGATGGAGGAAGAACCCATCATCATGGCGACCGTCGCCGCGCTCGACGGCTGCAGGACGGTGGGGATCGCGTTCGAATCTTCGCTGATCGGGGACGAGTACCTGCGCACGGCCCGCGTGGCGTGCAAGGACGTGGGCCTGGACATCACAGCCGAGGTCGCGATCCCGCAGGTCCAGACCAACAAACGAAAGGCCATGGCGGAGTTGGCGGTTCATCGACCCGACGGCATCCTGCACGTGGGTTTCGGGCTGGGCATCCCCGGCATGAACGTCGCGCTGACCGAAATCGGTTGGCTGCCGCCCCGATACACGACGACGGCCTTCGAGTTCGCGACGACCAGCCGGTGGTGGCTCGAGCAGCTGGCCGGCTGGATCGGGTTGGACCAGTTCGACGAGCGCAACACGATCGGTCGGGCCTTCCTCGACCGCTTCGAGGCGCGGCACGGGCACCGGCCCGAGTACTTCTTCCCGGTCTACTGCTGCGACGTCGGGCGCGTGATGATGACCGCCCTGGCCACCGCGCGACCGTTGACCGGCGGGGGCGTCAAGGCGGCGCTGGAGAGGATCAAGATGATGCCGGCCGCGTCGGGAGCACCGGGCACCCGAGTCGGCTTCGGCAAGTTCATCCGCCGGGGGTGGATGGGCAGCGAATTCCTGGTGGCCCGCCGGGTCCTGCCCGACGCCAGCGGCATCGTCATGCACGGGACCATCGAGGGCCTGGTCAATTCGCCTGCGCGCCAATGATACCCGTTCGCGTCGTGCAATGGGCGACGGGACCCGTGGGTTCCGCGCAGCTGCGCGAAGTGATCGACAACCCGCAGTTCGAGCTCGCGGGTGTGTTCGTGTACGACCCGGCCAAGGTCGGGACCGACGCCGGCGCACTGGTCGACAGGCCACCGACCGGCGTCGTCGCGTCCAATGACAAGTCGGCGATCCTGGCGCTCGACGCGGATGTCGTCCTGCACGCCGCCAGTAAGGCGGGGTCCGAAGACACCAACACAGCCGACATCGTGGCCCTGCTCGAGTCCGGCAAGGACGTCATCACGACCACGTCGTACAACCACCTGCCCACCTGTGGCCGCGACACCCAGGAACGAATCACCCGGGCGTGTGAGCGCGGCGGCGCGCGATTCCACGCCGCGGGCGAACACCCCGGCTTCATGCTCGAACGGCTCGCGGTGGGGCTCACGGCCCTATCGCAGCGCGTCGACCGGATCACCGTGCAGGAGTTCGTCGATTGCTCCGGCATCTCGGAGCGCCGGATGCTCGTCGATCTCATGGGCATGGGCAAACCTCCCGAAGAGATCACCACCGAGTCACCGATGTTTCGGGCTGTGTCGCTGCAATACGAACAGGCGCTCGGCGCCGCCGCGGACACACTCGGCCTGGGCCTGGACGAGATCCGCTCGGACATCGAAACCGCAACGGGCAAAACCGATATCGAGCTCGCGTGCGGGCGGCTTCGGGCGGGCACGGTCGTGGCGCAGAAGCTGCGGTGGGCGGGCTATCGCGACGGTCGGTGCGTGCTCGTCGCGGAAGAATTCTGGACGGTCACCGACTCCGTCGCCGGTTGGGACGTCGCGCGCGACGGTCAGTTTCTCGTGCGGGTGACCGTCGACGGGGCCCCGCCGCTGCGAGTCGAGATCCGAATCGGTGACGCCCCCGACGGCGGGCCGGGCGGCCAACTCGCGGTCGCCATGACCGCGGTCCGCGCCGTTCCCTATGTCAGGCAGATGCCGCCCGGCGTAGTGGTTCCGCCGGTGTTCGGCGCGTATCGCTGGCCTTGACCTGGGCCGGTTTTGTTACCATCGCGCCGTGCGATCGGTGTCACGACGCGAGGTCCTCAAGTACGCGTTCGCGCCGGCCCTGCTGGGGCTGGCCGCGCCGCTCGCGCAGCAAAAAGCGTCCGCCGCCGACCTGAAGCTGATCGACTTCGCCGAGAAGCGGATCGCGCCCGACGAGATCAAAGCCGCGGGTTACGGCGGCGTGGTGAACTACGTGTCCGCGTCGCGGCCGGGCGCGAACTTCGAGGCCAAGCCGATCACGCGCGAGTACGCCGACGCGCTGCGCGCCGCGGGCCTTCAGATCGTGAGCAACTTCCAGTACGGCAAACCCGGCTGGCCCGACCCGTCGGACTACACCCGCGGGTACGACGGCGGCGTGGCCGACGCGCACACCGCCCTGCAACTGCACAACGCGGCGGGAGGGACGGCCTCGGCGCCGATCTTCTTCAGCGTCGACGACAACATCGACGAGAACACCTGGAATGGCCCTGCGGTGCAATGGTTTCGGGGGATCAACTCGGCGTTGGGCGTGGGCCGCACCGGCATCTACGGGCACGCCCGGGCGTGCGGGTGGGCGATCCGCGACGGCGTCATCGGGAACTCGACCACCCCGGGCCACCGCTGGGCGTGGCAGACCAGGTCGTGGTCGAACGGGGAGCGCGAACCGGCGGCGGTGCTCTATCAGACCGTGGTCAACAGCCCGTCGAACCCGAGCCCGCTGCTGGGCGGGATCAACGTGGACATCGACGACGTCCTCGCCGCCGATTTCGGCCAGTGGGATTTTCCGCGCTGATCCGGCTCTACATCCCCAGGTGTACCGGACGGTCACCGTTCCGCTGGGGCGCGGTCGCCGGGGTCGTCGACGCGATGAAGTCCTCCAGGATGTCCGCCACAGCCGACGGAGCTTCCACATGAGGAAAGTGTCCGATGCCCTCGAGTACCTCGAGGCGACTGCCCTCCAGCGCATCATGGGCGGCGTAGGCGTGGGCAACGGGAATGATCCGGTCCTGGTCGCCCCAGATCAGCACTATGGGCATCCCGGCCGCGAGGTGGATCTTGTTCAAAGCGCTGACCGCCTGACCGCGGTAGTCCACCACTGAGCGCAAGGTCCGCAAAAAGGCTTGGCGGGTCCGCGCGTCGGACAGCGAGGAGTAGGCGTGCCACATCTGACCCGCTCGCGGCGCCCGAATCCCGGCCGAGGTCAGCCACGAACCCAGCTTGTTCCCGAGGTTCAGCACCGGTTGCGGTGCGACGACGGGCAACACGAACTCCGCGCCCGGTGCGGACAGGATCCGTAGCAGCGGGCTGAGGTCGGGGCCGAGGCCACCGCTGCCGATGAGGGCCAGCCGCTCGCAATGGTCCCGGTGCTGGTGGGCGAACTGCATCGCGATACCGCCGCCGAGGGACTGCCCAATGACCGTTGCCCGGTCCACCCCGAGTTCGTCGAGCAGGTCGCGCAGAAAGACGGCGAAGGCTCCCAGCGAGTAATCGCCACGGGGTTTGGCGGACATGCCGTGGCCGAGCAGGTCCGGGGCGATGACGCGGTATTTCTTCGACAGCTGCGGAATGATCGCATGCCACGTCGCGGAGCTGCCGGCCATCCCGTGGATCAGCAGCAGGGCAGGGCCGTCGCCGGCATCCCGGTACGCGATCCGGTCCCCGTGGAGTTCGAGATACTGCAATTCGCTCATGTCAACCGTTTACCCAGCTTTGGTAGTCGGACGCATCGGCCATCTAGCCACGGTACGCAACTTACGCCTTCGTAGGTTACCCGTGGGTAATAGTGTGGCTGGCCTCACTGTGCGCCATAGCCGACGCCCCGCGAGTCGGTAGCTCGCGGGGCGCCGGGCGTTATCGGATTCCGGGCGTTACTTGAGGTCGAACCGGTCGGCGTTCATGACCTTCACCCAGGCCGCGACGAAGTCCTCGACGAACTTCCCCTGGTAGTCGTCCTGGGCGTAGACCTCAGACAGCGCACGGAGCACCGAGTTCGACCCGAAGACCAGGTCGTTGGCGGTCGCCGTCCACTTCTTCTGTCCCGACTTGCGGTCGACCACCTCGTAGACGTTCTCCGCGGTCTCCGACGCCTTCCACGCGTTGTCCATGTCGAGCAGGTTGACGAAGAAGTCGTTGGTCAGCACCCCGGGCCTGTCGGTGAACACCCCGTGCTTGCTGCCGCCGTGGTTCGCGCCGAGGGCACGCAGCCCGCCGACGAGCACCGTCATCTCGGGCCCGGTCACGCCCAGCAGGTAGGCCCGCTCCACCAGCAGCTGCTCCAGTGGCGCCTTCTCGCCGGCGCGGATGTAGTTGCGGAACCCGTCGGCCCGCGGTTCGAGCACCGCGAACGACTCCACGTCGGTGCTCTCCTGCGAGGCATCGGTGCGCCCCGGCGCGAAGTGCACCGTGATCTCGTAGCCGGCGTCCTTGGCGGCCTTCTCCACCGCCGCCGAGCCGGCCAGCACGATCAGGTCCGCCAAGGAGATCTTCTTGCCGCCCGAAGCCGACGCGTTGAAGTCCTGCTGGATCTTCTCCAGCACGGGCAGCACCTTGTCCAGCTCGGAGGGCTCGTTGACCTCCCAGTTGCGCTGCGGCTCTAAGCGCAGCCTCGCCCCATTGGCGCCGCCCCGCTTGTCGGTGTTGCGGTAGCTCGACGCCGCCGACCACGCCGTCTTGACGAGTTGCGGCACCGACAGGCCGGAGTCGAGCACCTTGCCCTTCAGCGCGGCGACGTCCTTGTCGTCGACCAGCTCGTGGTCGACAGCCGGAACCGGGTCCTGCCACAGCTGCGGCTCGGCGACCCACGGCCCGAGGTAGCGGCTGATCGGGCCCATGTCGCGATGCAGCAGCTTGTACCAGGCCTTGGCGAACGCCTCGGTCAGCTCCTCGGGATGGTCGAGCCAGCGGCGGGTGATGTCGCGGTAGATCGGGGACTCCCGCATCGAGATGTCGGTCACCAGCATCGTCGGGGCGCGGCCCGGCCCGCCGAAGGGATCCGGGATGGTGCCGGCACCGGCCCCGTCCTTGGCGACGAACTGCCACGCGTCGCCGGGGCTCTTGGTCAGCTCCCACTCGTAGCCGTACAGGGTCTCCAGGAAGGTGTTGTCCCACTTGGTCGGGGTGGGCGTCCAGACCACCTCCAGGCCGCTGGTGATGGCGTCCTTGCCCACGCCGCTACCGTGCGAGCTCTTCCAGCCCAGCCCCTGTTGCTCGATCGGGGCGGCCTCCGGCTCGGGACCCACCAGGTCGCCGCTGCCGGCGCCGTGGGTCTTGCCGAAGCTGTGCCCGCCGACGATCAGCGCGGCGGTCTCCTCGTCGTTCATCGCCATCCGGCCAAACGTCTCGCGGATGTCGATCGCCGCGGCGATCGGGTCCGGCTTGCCCTCGGGCCCTTCGGGATTCACGTAGATCAGGCCCATGGTGGTCGCGCCGTAGGGCTGCGCGAGATCCCGCTCGCCGGAGTAGCGCTTGTTGGTGCCCAGCCATTCGTCCTCTTCGCCCCAGAGGATCTCTTCGGGCTCCCAGACGTCCTCGCGGCCGAAGGCGAAGCCGAAGGTCTTGAAGCCCATCGACTCCAGCGCGCAGTTGCCGGCGAAGATGATCAGGTCGGCCCAGGAGATCTTGTTGCCGTACTTCTTCTTGACCGGCCACAGCAGCCGGCGCGCCTTGTCCAGGCTGACGTTGTCCGGCCAGCTGTTGAGCGGGGCGAAGCGCTGCATGCCCTGCCCACCGCCGCCACGGCCGTCGTGAATGCGGTAGGTGCCGGCGGCGTGCCAGCTCATCCGGATGAACAGGCCGCCGTAGTGGCCGTAGTCGGCGGGCCACCAGTCCTGCGATGTGGTCATCACCGAGATGACGTCCGCCTTGAGCGCGTCGACGTCGAGCTTGGCGAATTCCGCGGCGTAGTCGAAGTCTTCGCCGAGCGGGTTGGACTGGGGGGAGTGCGGGTGCAGCGTCGACACGTCGATCTGGTCGGGCCACCAGTCCCGGTTCGTCAGCGGCGCGTGCGATTTGGGCTCGGGCGCGGGGATTACCGGGTTTTCGCTCTCAGACACAACTTTCCTTTCGGTGTTAGGTGGAACGGGCTGTGCTCAGGACTCTGCCGTCGAGCAGGCGGGGCACATGCCCCAATAGATGACTTCGGCCTCGTCGAGGACGTAGCCATCCAGAACGTTGTTGTCGTCCAACGGCGTCAGGCACGGCGCCTCGCCGACCGCACAGTCGACGTCGGTGATGTCCCCGCAGGAGCGGCACACGGCATGGTGGTGGTTGTCGCCGACGCGGGATTCATAGCGGGCGACCAGACCCAATGGCTGGATCCGACGCACCAGGCCCGCGGCGGTCAGCGCGCTCAGCACGTCGTACACGGCCTGGCGCGAGACGTCGGGCAAGTCCCCGCGCACCGCGTTGAAGATCGTGTCGGTGTCGGCATGCGGGTTGGCGTGCACGGCCTCGAGGACGGCGACCCGGGGGCGGGTCACTCGCAGGTCGGCCATGCGCAGCCGCTCCGCGTAACTCGCCGATGAGGACACGTGGTCCATATCACTCCCTTATTTGGAATCAGTCAAGACTTTCCCGGGGGAGAGTGCCCGAATGTCTGGTGAACCGTGCCCCTCGGTTGGGGGCCAGCGGGCCGAATCCCGTTGCGCCAGAGCGCGACTCCGCGACCCTAGGAAGCCGGCCGCAGGGCGCTGCCGTTGCGCCACTGGTCCCAGCTGAGCGTCCAGTCACCGTTCTGGGCCAGCGTCAACGGCGGCCCTCCGCTGTTGCGGACCTCGACGACGTCTCCCGGCACGGAGAAGTCGTAGAACCACTTCGCGTTGTCGGCGTTGAGGTTCAGGCACCCGTGGGAGGTGTCGCGGTGACCCTGGGCCCACACCGTGGCGTCCAGCTCGTGCAGGTAGATGCCGTCGGTGCTGATCTTGGTCGCGTAATTGATGGTCTCGCGATAGCCGAGGCGCGAGTTCTTGGGCAGCCCGAACGTCGAGGAGTCCATCACGACCGGGTTGCCCTTGTCGATCACGGTGTAGATGCCCGGCGGGGTCCACAGCGAGATGGTGCGACCGCCGACGTCCTCGGTGCCGCCCATGCCCATGCTGGTGGGCATGGTGCGGACGAGCCTGCCGTTGTCGAAGACGCTGACTTGTTTGGTGGCGTCGTCGGCGATGGATATGTGCGCGTCGCCGATCCGGAACGACACCCGCGTGTCGTCTTGTCCGAATAGCCCGTCGCCCAGGGCGATTCCGTAGATCTTGGCTTCGGCGGTGACGGTCGTTCCCGGGGCGTAGTAGTGCTCGGGTCGCCAGTGGGCGTTTTGGCTGTCCACCCAGAACCATGAACCCTGCACCGGCGGGTTGGTGGTCACGCTCAGCTGCCGCTCGGCGGCGGCCCGGTCGGCGATCTGCTCGTCGAAGTGGGCGACGACCACCATTCCGACGCCGTAGGTGCCGCCGTCGTGCAACGCGGCCTCCGAGGTGGTGGTGAACGAAACCTTGGTCTGGTTGGAGGGCTGCAGCGTGGAGAACGACGAGACCTGCGTTGCCGCAGCGCCGTTGGGCCCGCGCGCCGTGACGGTGACCGTGTAGGTGCGCCCGTATCCCAGCGGGACGGTGGGCTTCCAGACGGTGTTGTCCGGCGTCGTGACGCCCTGGACCGGTTTGCCGCTCTCGTTGACCATGCGAACGTCCGTGAGCGTCCCCGCGTCGGCCTTCACCATGACCGGTGCGACCGGGTCGACGTCGTGCGCGCCGGGTCCGGGCGTGATCGTTATCTGCGCCGTGTCAGGGTCTTTCGCCGCGGCCCCGGGGCGCGGGCAGGTGCCGTGCGGGCACCTGGCCGACGTCGCAAGCAAGATCGCGCCCACCACCCCGACCACGAGCAACACCGCCAACAGGAACGGGCGCAGCCATCCAGTTGCCGAGCGGAGGGCGATCATGTGCATCAAATAGCCCGGGGCGTACGCGCCGAAACGTGGCGCGGCCGGCGCGCGAGGATCATGGGGGTCGTGGCCGACGACGAACTCGACAGCCTGTACTGGGCGGAGCCGGGCGCATTCACCGCCCAACGCGACAGACTGGCCGCCCAGGCGAAGGACCGCGGTGACGCCGCGGCCGCCAAACAAATCTCGGCGGCGCGCAAGCCCACGACGGCGGCCTGGATCGTCAACCGGGTCGCGCTCGGGCACAAGGACACCAAGAAACGCCTGGCCGACCTCGGTGACCGCCTGCGCGCCGCGCACGCCGCGATGGACGGCGAACGCATCCGGGCGTTGTCGGCCGAGCAACACAAGCTGATCGAGGGGCTCACCCGCGCCGCGTTCGAGGCGGCCGACGTCAAGCGGCCGTCGGCGTCGGTGCGCGAAGACGTGACCGGCACCCTGCAAGCCGCGATCGCCGACCCCGAGGTCAGGGAACGGCTCGGCCGATTGGCCAAGCCCGAGCGATGGTCGGGCTTCGGCGGGTTCGGCGATGCCGCGCCGGCGCGGCCCGCGAAGGGTTCCCAGACTGCCGCCGAGCGGCGCCGGGAAAAGCTGAACGCTGCCGTTGCGGAAGCCGAGCAAGCCCAAGCCGATGCCGACAACGCGCTGGCCCGGCGGCAAGCCGAACGCGACGCGGCCCGCCGGCGTCGCGACGAAGCGCGCGCGACCCTGCGCAAGGCCGAGCGCGAATTCGACCGGGCCGAGGCCGACTACGACAAGGCGCAGCGGGCCTGCCGCGCGGCCGCCGAATCGGTCAAAGAGGCGAAGGCGCAGCTCAAGAGGGCGTGAACGCGGCGCGCAGTTTCCGTCGCCGCTGCGCGGGTATCTGCCCAGCCGTGACTTCTTTATGGTTGACCGACCGCGCCGAACCGGCTTGGGCCGCAAGCCGGCTTGACGAGGGCCCAACTTCCGCCGACGTCATCGTCGTGGGGGCCGGCATCACCGGGCTGATGACAGCCGTCCTGCTGGCCCGCGCCGGCAAGGACGTGTTGGTGGTCGAGGCGCGCACCGTCGGTTCCTGCGCGACGGGAAATACCACCGCGAAAATCAGTCTGCTGCAGGGCAGCCAGCTGTCGAAGCTGCTGCCCAGGCACGGCCCGGACGTGGCCCGCGCGTACGTCTGCGGCAATCGCGAGGGCCAGGAGTGGGTGCTGCAGCACTGCGAGGCGAACGGCATTGCCGTGCAGCGCGAGGACGCCTACACCTACGCCCAGTCCGCGAGGGGCGTCCTGTCCGCACGCGCGGAACTGGCGGCCTGCCAGGCGGTCGGCCTGGGCGCCGTGTGGGACGACGACGCGGACGTCCCGTTTCCGTACCACGGCGGCGTGCGGCTGCCCGACCAGGCCCAGTTCGACCCCATGCCGTTCCTCGACTCGCTGGTCACCGAGTTGCTCAGCCGCGGCGGGCGGTTGGTCGAGCACACCCGGGTCCGGCGCGTGTCCTGGCGCGGCAAGGGGGTACGCGTGCACGTCAACGATGCCGCCCGGCGGGACGTCGAGCTGGAGGCCGGGCAGCTGGTTCTTGCCACCGGAATCCCGATCCTGGATCGCGGCGGGTATTTCGCGCGGGTGAAGCCAAGCCGGTCCTACTGCCTGGCGTTTCAGGTCCCCGGCACCATCACCCGGCCGATGATGATCTCCACCGACTCGCCGACGCGTTCGGTCCGTTATGCGCCCGTCGCCGACGGGGAGCGGCTGATCGTGGGCGGGGCCGGCCACACGGTCGGCCGCAAGAAGAGCCCGTCGAAATCGCTGGCTGAACTTTCGGACTGGGCGCACAAGCACTATCCGGGCGCGGTGCAGACCCACTTCTGGTCGGCGCAGGACTACACGCCGATCGACCACCTGCCGTATGTGGGTCCCATCCTGCCGGGTAGCGAAACCATCTTCGTCGCAACGGGTTTCAACAAGTGGGGCATGACGAACGGCGCCGCGGCGGCGTTGGCGCTGTCGAGCCGCATCCTGGGCGGGCGGATGGATTGGGCCACCGCGTTCGCCAGCTGGAGCCCCCACGAGCTGTCCGGCTTGTTCACGGCCATGCAGGCCAACCTGGAGGTGGGATTCGACCTGGCGAAGGGCTGGATCACCCCGGCGATACGCACCGGCCGTCGCAGCCCCGTCAACGGCGAGGGCGGTGTGGTGAGCGGGCCGCCGTGGCACCTGGAGGCCCGCTGCCGGGTGGACGGCACCGAGCACCGCGTCTCGCCGGTGTGCCCGCACCTGGGTGGGATCGTCAACTGGAACGACGCCGACGAGGCGTGGGAATGCCCGCTGCACGGGTCGCGGTTCGCCCCGGACGGCACCTTGCTGGAAGGCCCGGCCACCAGGGACCTGACGGCGCACAGCCCCGCGTCGAACGTGTCCTGAGGGCGAAAAATTCGCCGATTTCTCGCCGTGAGAACACGTTCGGCGAGAGGGACGTCAGGCCGTCTTGCGGTAGACGAGCCAGCGCAACTCGATCGGGGACTCTTCGCGCGGGACGTCGAACACGTCGAGGCCGCTGGCCCAGCTCTCGAACCAGCCCGTCGGGGGCCAGGCGCCTTCGGGCAGATGGGCCTTCTCGTAGTCGTAGGCCGAATCGTCGGCGATCAGCTCGAAAGGCAGCCCGGCCGCGGCATTCGTCACCTCGTCACGGGTGAAGATCATGGTGTTGCACTGCTGCCCGAGTTCGAGCGCGGCGTTGTCGGGGGTGTAGCCGGGCCGCGGCAGGAACGCGTTGAACACCAGGCGCCCGCCGGGGGCCAGGACGTCGGCGGCGAGCTCGAACACGCCGCGCAACTCGTGCGGGGTCCGGAAGTCTGGCACCACCTCGGAGAGCACCATCAGCTGGTACTCGTCGCGGACTCCCTCCATCGCCGTGAAGACGTCGCTCTGCATGACGCGCACGCCGAGCGATTCGCCGTCCACCTCCGCGCGCATCAGCTCGGCGAACTTCGGCGCCATCTCGACCGCGTCCACCGGATGGCCGCGCCGGGCCAGGGCCAGCGCGTTGCGCCCCGTTCCCGCGCCGACGTCCAGCACCCGGCAGCTCGCCGGGTCGGCCGCCTCGCGGGCCAGCGCCAGCACGCGGGCGTCCGGCTCGTGGCCGAACAGCGGCGGTTGGCGGGTGGCGACCCAGTTGTCGTAGTCGGCCTCGACCGTCCGCCACTCGGCCTTGACGCGGTAGTTCAGGCCCGTCCCGAAGGGCACCTGAAACGAGATGACGATCTCCGAACGCTGGGAGGCCTTGAAGGCCTTCGCCAGCTCGGCCTCCAGCACCTGGTTGAGCTGACGAGCTTGTTCGGGCGTGTACGGCACGCCCAGGGTCGCGCACAGGTTCGCGCACAGCTGGGAGTACTCGTCGATCATGCCGGGCACGGCCGGCACCGAGATCTGGCCCTCGGCCATCGATCGGCGGTACAGCCGGCTGACCATCGCTTCGCGCAGCCTCGGCGTGTCGAACGGTTTGGGCTGCGGCGCGTCCACGAGACTCTTCTACACGACCCGATCCGCGGTCGCACAGGGGCAGCCCACCGACAGCACCTGTTAACGCGCCCGTTTGACGGGGTAATCGCCACGTTCACGCGCCGGACATGTACTACTGAGGGAAGTGCGATCCTTTGCCGGCCCGGTTTCGCCCGCCGCCCAACTAGTCGTCGCCGAAGGCGCCAGCGCCCTGGCGGCGCTTTGACTCGATCGGAGGGAACGACATGGACTTCGCCGCGCTGCCGCCCGAGATCAACTCCGCCCGGATGTACACCGGCCCCGGCTCGGGGCCGTTGCTGGCCGCCGCGACGGCCTGGGACGGGCTGGCCGCCGCCCTGCACGCGGCGGCGAGCTCCTACCAGTCGGAGGTCGCGGCGCTGACCGCCGGCCCCTGGCTGGGCCCGGCTTCGGGGTTGATGGCCGCCGCGGCCGCCCCGTACCTGACGTGGACGAGAATCTCCGCGACGCAGGCCGAGCAGACCGCCAACCAGGCCAAAGCCGCGGCGGGCGCCTACGAGACGGCCTTCGCCGAGACGATCCCGCCGCCGGTGGTCGCGGCGAACCGCAGCCTGCTGATGACCCTGGTCGCGACGAACATCTTCGGACAGAACACCCCCGCGATCGCGACAACCGAGGCGCAGTACGCCGAGATGTGGGCCCAGGACGCCGCCGCCATGTACGGCTACGCCGCCGCGTCGGCGTTGGCGACGACGCTGACGCCGTTCTCGCCGCCGCCGCGCAACACCAGCGCCGCCGGGCCCGCCGCCCAGGCCGCGGCGGTGGCGCAGGCCACCGGTACCTCCGCGGGAAACGCGCAGAGCGCCGTGTCGAGCGTGCCGGCGGCGATCGCCGCGGTGCCCAACGCGCTGACCAGCCTCGCGGCCACCCCCGCCCAGTTCGGCCCGCTCGACCTGCTGGCCGTGCTTGCGAACCTGAGCGGGGTCTTCATCGACCCCGAACTAAGCGCGGCGAGCCTCGGGGTCGACACGGGAGTGGCGCTACCGGCCCTTCCGTTCGACGTCGCCGGCGCCCTGACCGGTTTCCACACCGACAACATCGTCAGCGGTTGGGCGGGGGTCGAGGCGTGGCCGGGGACGGCGCCGGTGCCACCGTCGCCCTTCCCGGTGATCACGAACCTGGCCGGCGGGTCGGCGGCCACGGCCGGCCTCGCCGAAGCGAAAACCATTGGCGCGCTGTCGGTTCCACCTGCCTGGGCGGCGGAGACAACGATGATACGACCCCTGGCGGTCGCATTGCCGGCGGCCAGCGTGGGCGCCGCCGCCGAGGCCTCCACCGGAAGCATGGGCAGCCTGTTCAGCCAGATGGCACTGGCGGGCATGGCCGGGCGCGCGATGGCCGGTACCGGTGGCGCGGGCGGCGGCCCGGCCCGCCGGGAACGGATCGGCGCGCCCACGACCACCGAAAAGAAAGCGCCGCCGGACGCCCCGGCCGGCGGACCGATCACGAGCGTGGCCGCCGAGCTCCGGGAACTGGCCTCGCTGCGCGACTCGGGAATCCTCACCGACGAGGAATTCACAGAACAGAAAAAGAAACTCCTGGCTCAGATCCCCTAGCAAATTGTCGATCAGGGCAACAGTTGCCATTCGACGGCTGCCGAAGCTATGCACCGGATGGTTACGCGGCGTATTCGCCGGCGTTGCATTCCTGCCAACGGGCGATGCACTTGTTGCCGCGCGCGATAGGCCGTCCCCTCACTCACTGTCGCGGGGATCGACCCCGGCGTCATCGACCACCGAGCTTGGCCAACCGTCGCGTCACAAGTTTCTAAAATTTTAATATTCACGCCGGCCCGGACGCTCATATACTGGCGGCACCCTAGACGCCAAAAGAAAAGAAGGGCACGAAATGTCTGCACCTCGTTGGCTGGCCAAACTGACAATTCCCGTGATGGTTGGCGCTGCCCTGACAGCAAGCACCGCGATTGCATCGGCCGACTCCACGGACGACGCATACCTCGCGAAGCTGAAAACGCTCGGATTCAGCTGGCCCTCGTCGAGCGACTCCGACATGATCGCGATGGGGCACGCGGTGTGCGCCGACCGGATGGCCGGCAAGACGCCGGATGCGATCGCCGCCGACTTGCACTCCAACATGAGCCAGAAGGGCTTCTCGTTCGCCGACATGACCGGCTGGGTCAGCGCGGCGGAATCGACCTACTGCCCGGGCTAGTCGACGCCGCACGCCCCACTACTGTCGTCCCTGACGGTTAACGACGGGTCTCTCGCGGGGGATAAGTGCACATGCGGGTGGAGAGTTTGCGCCGCTATCCGGTGAAGTCGATGCTCGGCGAAGCCGTGGACTCCCTGTTCGTCGACGAAGGCGGCGCGGAGGGCGACCGGCGGCTGGCGCTCGTCGACACCGAAACCGGCCATGTGGCAAGCGCCAAACAGGCGCGGCTGTGGCGCGGGCTGCTGAAATGCACCGCCCACGCCGACACCGGTCGGGTCAGGATCCGGCTGCCCGACGGGACCGACATCACGGACGACGACCCCGGCGTCGACGACGTGCTGTCGCGGCTGTTGGGGCGCACGGTCCGATTGGTCAGTCAGCGACCACAAGGCGCGACGCTGGAGCGCCCGGATCCCGAGCAGCTGCTCGAGCTCGGGTTGGACGCCGAGGTCGGCGGCCGCATCCTGGAGATCGCTCAGGCGACCCCGGGTGACTCGTTCACCGACGAGGCCCCGCTGCATGCGATCACCACGGCCACCCTCGAGCACATCGGCGTGGAGGCCTTGCGATATCGGCCGAACCTGGTGATCACGACGCCGCCCGGCCACCCTCCCTATTCCGAAAATGATTGGGTGGGAAGGGAAATCGTGGTGGGGGAGGCGCGGCTGCGCGCCCTGACGGCCACCTCACGCTGCGTGGTGCCCACGCTCGAGCACGGCCCATTGCCGCGCGCCCCGCACGCGCTTCGCACTCCCGCCGCTGAGAACCGTTGGGACACAGGGGGTCACGGGCCGCAGCCGTGCGCGGGGGCCTACCTGGAGGTGGTGGGGCGGGGCGTGGTCCGGGTCGGTGACCCCGTCACCATCCGTGCGTAATCAGCCCAGCCCAAGTATTTTCATGACGAGCAGCACCCCCACCGCGGCGAACGCCACGACGAATACGCAGACGGCGATGATCGTAAGGGCGGACCCGGGAGTGAACCGCCCGCGATTGGGTGGTTGAGCCTCTGCCACACCGGAGGTCTGCGGCGCGGCCGGCGGGGTCGCCCCCGGCGTGACGCCCCCACCCCGCTCGAGGTCGGGGGTTTGTGCGGGATCGGGATCGGGGGGTTGCGCGGTCATAACTGCTGTTGCGATACCCGCCCGCGCGGCGGCCAAACGCGCGAATCAGGCTGAACGCCACTTGATGCCGCACCCGATCGACGGGCGCTGATCGGCATCGACCGGCCTCCCGGCGAGCACCGCGTCGACCGCCGCCCGGACGTCGGCGCCCGTCACCGGCTTGTCGTTTCCCGGGCGGGAGTCGTCGAGCTGTCCGCGGTAGACGAGCCGGCGCTCGCCGTCGAAGACGAACGTGTCGGGCGTGCAGGCCGCCGAGAATGCCCGCGCGACGTCCTGGCTCTCGTCGTAGAGGTAGGGAAACGTCCAGCCGTGGGCGCGGGCCTCGGCGACCATCTGCTCGGGCCCGTCCTGCGGGTAGGTGACGACGTCGTTGCTCGAGATGCCGACCATCGCGACGCCCTTGTCGGCGAGGTCACGGCCCAGCGCGGCGAGCCCGGCTGCGACGTGCTTGACGTACGGGCAGTGGTTGCAGATGAAGGTGACGACGAGCGCGGGGCCCGCGAGATCGTCGAGGCTGACCGTGTCGCCGGTGGCCGGCTCGGGCAGCGAGAAGGGCGGCGCGGGGGTGCCGAGGGCGAGCATGGTGGACTCGATGGCCATGCCAGCCAGATTAACCCGGCGTCACAGCTTGGAACCCAGCCCGGCGATCAAATTGATCGTGACCGCAAGGACAACGGCGCCAAGCAGATACGACAGCAGCGCCTGGCGCAACACCGTCGCCCGGATGGCGGTCAGTCCGATCTCGGTGTCGGACACCTGATAGGTCATGCCGACGGTGAAGGCCAGATACGCGAAGTCGCTGAACCGGGGCGGCTCCGGGTCGTGAAAGTTGATCCCGCCCGGCTCGTCCGAGTAGTACAGCCGCGCGTAGTGCACGGTGAACAACGTGTGCACCGCGAACCAGGACGCCGTAACGGCCAGGATCCCCAGCAGCGCGGCCGCGACGGCCGCCGCGCCGGAGCGCGACCCGGCCGCCACCACATAGCCGACCCCGACCAGGCTCGCCAGGCTTGCCGACACGACGACGGTGTCGGCGATCCACCGGGTGGGGTCCTCGCGGGTCACGTACTCACGGGTTTCGTCGGCATCCATCCGGCCCAGCAGGAGCCACGTCCACACCACATACACACCGGCGGTGACGACCCAGCCGACGAGTGCGAATCGCCAGCCGATCGTGTTGCCCACCGCGAATGCGACGGCGGCGCCGATCACCACGGCGATCAGGATCCGAACCGCGACGAGGGATTTCACAATCCGTTGGCTCGGAGGCTGCTAGCCGTTCTGTGCCCGCGCGGGCGTCTGACCGATCTTGTTGGCCGCGAACGTCGCGGCCTGGTTGACCATCCCGGAGTCGATGTACGTCATGTGGGAGAAGATGTTGCCGCCGGCGGAGCAGATGGGGTCGTCGGGCGCACACAGGCTGATGGTCCGGCCGACCAGCACCGGGCTGATCGTCGGGAGCGGCTGGCCGCCCCACAACATGCTGGAGAATCCGCTGGAGGGCTCGCCGAACAGGGCGACGGCCGCGACGTGATCGGCCACCGGGCCCGGCAATGTCTGGCTGGCGAGGTCGATCACGGTCGAGCCCTGCGAGTATCCGCCGAGCACCATTTTCGTGTTGGGACAGCTGGCGGCGACGTCCTGGATGTGCGCGCTGGCGTCGTTGGAGCCGGCCGTCGCGCTGTTGTGGTAGTCGTCGTTGGCCGGGTAATTGACGGCGTAGACGCTGACGGACCGCCCCCCGAGCTGCGACGTGAGCGAGTCGACAAACGCCTGCCCCATGTTTCCCAGGCCGGGCTCCTGATGGGTGCCGCGAGCGAAGACCACCGCGACGTCGGTGCAGGGATCGGCGGACGCGGCCGGGGTGACCATCGGCGCGCAGAGCGCCGCCCACGCCGTCACGGCCGAAACTCCAACGATGCGGGCAACCCTGCGTGAATTCATTTCCAAATGCTGACACACCCTCGCCGACCGCGGCGCATGCGGTGCCTCATAGCCCGTCGCCGCGCGCGATCCGGTCGGCGCGCCAGCAGCGCGCCTGCATCGGGATGTCCACCGCGTCGGCGCCGGGAAAGCGCGCCTCCAGGGCCGCCCGCGCTTCGGCCAGCCTCCGGGCGCGTTCGTCGGGGGATGCCACGATGACCCGGCTGTAGGTGCCCAGCATCGCGACGGCGTCGTCGATCGTCATGGTCCGGGTGAACCGGAACGTCTCGCGCGCGAAGTTGCGGAAGACCGCGGGCAGCGGGAGGACGATGTCCAGGCGCCGGCGCGCCCGGTCGGCCGCCTCGGCCCCGGAAGGTTCGTCGCCGGGCAGCCGGTCCAGGTTGCGCACCCAGCCGACCTCGCGGTCCCGGCTGGTCCAGATCAGGCCGAGCCGACCGCCGTCGCGCAGCACCCGACCGATCTCGGGCACGGCGCGCTCGTGGTCCAGCCAGTGCCACGCCGACGAGACGAACACCGCGTCCGCGGAGGCGTCGGGCAGCGGAATCGACTCGCCGCGGCCCTCGACGACGCGCACGCCGGGGGACCGGGCCGTCAGGACCCGCCGCATGCGTGCGTCGGGTTCGACGGCGATGACCTGCGTGGCCTTGCCCACCAGCGTGCGGGTGAACAGTCCGGTGCCCGCGGCGACGTCGACCGCCACCCCGCAACCCGGCGGAACGAGCCAGTCCACGGCCTGCTGCGGGGGTTGCGGCCGGAGCCCGTCATAGTTTTCGGCGATCGATCCGAAGGACATCGCGCGTTGTTGGCGGTCGGTCACAGCGCCACGGTAGTCGCGGTCGGCAGGCACGGCCGCCGGCATGGAAACGTTTGGTAAATCCCGAGAATTTTGCCCAGGTTTTCCCTAGAGTCTCGCGTATCGGCTGGTGGCGTGATGTGCCGTCCCCGCTGGAAACGTGGTCGTGGGGCAGAGCGGAAGGACACCCGGGGGATGAGTTTTCTGACGTCACCGCCAGAGATCATTTCGTCTCTGCTCCACGCGGGCGCCGGCCCGACGCCGATGCTGGCCGCGTCCGCGGCGTGGGATGGGCTGGCCGCCGAACTGGGCTCCGCGGCGCAGTCGTTCTCCTCGATCACCTCGGGGTTGGCCGCCGACGCCTGGCAGGGGCCCGCCTCGGCGGCGATGCTGTCGACCGCGGCGCAGTACACCGGGGCGCTGAGCGCCGCGGCGACGCAGGCGCAGACGGCCGCCGTGCAAGCCCAGGTGGTCGCCAGCGAGTTCGAGTCCGCCCTGGCCGCCACCGTGCATCCCGTGCTGGTCACCGCGAACCGGAACCAGTTGGTGCAGCTGGTGTTCTCGAACCTGTTCGGGCAGAACGCGCCCGCGATCGCCGCGACCGAAGCCGCATACGAGGAAATGTGGGCCCAGGACGTGTCCGCGATGGTCGGCTACCACGGCGGGGTTTCGGCGGCCGCGGCCCAACTCTCGACCTGGGCGTCCGCGGTGCAGGCGCTGCCGGCGCAGGCGTCCGCCGCGATTGCCGGCCAACCCAACCCTGCGGCCGCCGTCCCCGCGGCAATCGGCTCGCTGACCTCCGCGGCCAACAACCCGCTCACGAACCTGATTTCGGGCTTCGAGAAGTACGCCATCAACGTGATCAACGCGCCCACCGACATCCTGTTCGGGCGCCAGCTGATTCCCACCGGGCCGCAGTCGCTCGGCACCAGCGCGACAGTTACCGGCGGCACAGCGACCGCCCCGCTGACGGTCTTCGCCGGGACCGAGCCGTTGGTGAACGCGTCGGTCGGCACCGGATCGCCCGTGCCACTGCTGGTCGACACCGGCTCGGCCGGCCTCGTCATCCCGTTCACAAAGGTCGGCGGGCTGTTGGGAGTCCTCCAGCTCGGCATCCCCCGGGGCGGCGGCATCGGGGGTTACAGCGGCGGGCTGGATTACCTGTACCTCACCTACAACGCGCCGGTGAATTTCGGCGGCGGGCTGGTCACCGCGTCGACCCCTGTCAACGTCGAGTTCCTGGCGTTCCCGGTGTCCATCCAGTCCGCGATGACCAACGGCCTGACGTTCCAGTCCTTCTTCGCCTCCGACGGCGCGGCCGGCGTTCTGGGTGTCGGACCCAATGCCGGCGGCCCGGGCCCGAGCATTCCGCTGCAGGCGCTGCCGGCACCCTTCAACTCGGGCCTGCTGATCAATCAGACCGATCCCAGCCCTTATCTGCAGTTCGGAGCCCAACCAGCAATCAATGGGCATTCTGTGTTGACGACGCTGCCCCAAATGCCGATCACCGGCTTAGACGTGACCGTCACTCACGGCGCCACTACAACTTCGTTTCCAAATGTCCAATCGATTGTTGACTCCGGCGGTGTAGAAGGAACCCTCCCGACCGGGTTGAACGCGCAGCCGGGAGACACCATCGTGGTCTCTGCCAACGGTCAAGATCTTTACTCGTTCGTGTACAACTCGGACTACTTCCCCACGGCGATCTCGAGCGGGCTGATGAATACCGGGAACCTGATTTTCGCGGAGCACCCGGTCTACATCAACTACGCCACGGGCGGCGCGACCGTTTACCAGTGATCTGAGATCCGCCGCTTTAGCAATCGGTATAGCGGATCGTTAACGGGAAGAACGGTTTTCAACTCGTTCGTCCCGGCGTTCCATAACCTTTGCTTACCGATCGTGGTGCGGAGGGGGAGGGCGGCGGGGCATGAGTTTCTTGGTGCTACCACCGGAAATCAATTCGACCCTGATGTACTGCGGTGCCGGCTCGTCACCGATGCTGGCCGCCGCCGCGGCGTGGGATGGGCTGGCCGCCGAATTGGGGTCGGCGGCGCAGTCGTTTTCGTCGATCACCTCGGGGTTGGCCGCCGCGGCCTGGCAGGGACCGGCGGCAACGGCGATGACGTCCACCGCCGCGCGGTACGCCGGGACGCTCAGCGCGGCCGCGACGCAGGCGGAATCGGCTGCGGCGCAAGCCCAGACGGTCGCGAACGCGTTCGAATCCGCCGTCGCCGCCACGGTCCATCCCGCGGCCGTAAGCGCCAACCGCAACGGGCTCGTGCAGCTGGTCGTGTCAAACCTGTTCGGGCAGAACGCACCCGCGATCGCGGCGGCCGAGGCCGAGTACGAGCAGATGTGGGCCGCCGACGTGGCCGCGATGGTCGGCTACCATGGCGGCGCCTCGGCCGCGGCGGCACAGTTGCCCTCGTGGTCGTCGGCCCTTCAGGGTCTGCCGGCCCAGGCATCCGCCGCCGTCGCCGCGAGTCCCGTTGGCGCGGGACTGAATTCGATCAGCTCCGCGGTCGCGAGCAGTCCCGCCGCGGCGATGCTCGGCCAGGCTCAGCAAGCCGTCATCGACGCGGTCAACACCCCGGCCGAACTGTTGGTGGGCCGTCCGCTGATCGGCAACGTCGCCGCCAGCGTCGTCACCAACGCGACGACCAGCCAGCCCGGCACCGTCCCGATAACGATGGTCAATTCCGTCGAGCCGGTGGTGAATGTCGCCGTCGGCGGCGGAGGGTTTGCGCCCGTCTTGGTCGACACCGGATCCACGGGTCTCGTTGTCCCGCTTCGCAATGTCGGCGGAATATTCGGGCTGCTCAGTCTGGGATTGCCCGTCGGAATCGGCACCGGCGGCTACAGCGGCGGATTGAATTATCTCTACGCCACATTCGACGCGCCGGTGAATTTCGGGAATGGACTCGTCACGGCGAGGACCCCCGTCAATGTCGAGCTCTTTTCGTGGCCGTCGTCCCTGCAGGCGGCGATGAGCCACGGCTGGGGCTGGCGGTCCTATTTCGCGGCCGACGGTGTGACCGGCGTGCTCGGGGTTGGGCCCAATGCAGGCGGCCCGGGACCCAGCATCCCGACCCAGGCATTGCCGGCGCCCTACAACCAGGGCCTGCTGATCAACGAGGTCGGGGCTAAACCGTATCTGCAGTTCGGTCCGCCTCCGATAAACCTGACCCCGTTCGCCACGTTGAACGGGTCGCCGGTCACCACCTTGGGGCTGAGCACCGGACCGTTGGGCTTCCTGGGGCCGCAGTACACCGTCAACGCGGTGATCGATTCGGGCGGTGTCGAGGGAACCATCCCCACCGGCCTCAACGCGGTGCCCGGCACCGCCATTTATGTCTGGGCCCCCAACGGCCAGCTGTTGTACTCCTACGTTTACGACGGGACGTACTTCCCGACGCCGTCGCCGTACGTCATGAACACCGGGGCGCTGCCCTTCCTCGAACACCCGGTGTACATCTCGTATAGCCCCGGCGGCGTCGGGACGACGATCTTCTATCGGTGAGTCGCGCCCCCTCGACGGCCGAGTTTCGCGCCGCTTGAATGCCGGGTATGCACCCGGCCATGGGGTGGGTG
Source organism: Mycobacterium sp. 1081908.1 (assembly GCF_001673535.1). Taxonomy (GTDB): domain Bacteria; phylum Actinomycetota; class Actinomycetes; order Mycobacteriales; family Mycobacteriaceae; genus Mycobacterium. The sequence continues at coordinate 107,639 of NZ_LZLY01000160.1, forward strand.
GCGCAACACGCGGTGGCGATCGTGTCGGCGTTGCTTGCCGCATTCTGGGCCGCGGTCGGAATCGTCGTCCGGCAACGCGTCGCCCGCGGCGTACCGGACGACAAAGCCATGTCGCCGACGATGGCCACCACCCTGGTCCGCGAACCGCTGTGGTGGGCGGGCACTCTCGCCGCCGTCGCCGGCTACGTCTTCCAAGCGCTGGCGCTGGCCCACGGATCCTTGCTCTTGGTGCAGCCGCTGCTGGTGTCGTCGCTGCTGTTCGCGCTGCCGATGAGCGCGAGGCTGTGCCACCAGCGCATCAGTTGGGCCGACTGGGGGTGGGCGACGCTGCTGACCGCCGCCCTGGCCGTATTCGTGCTCGTCGGTCAGCCCCGCGAGGGCCATAACCGGGCCCCCGTGCCGGCGTGGACGATCGCCCTGATGATGACCGTGCCGCTGGTGATCGTGTGCGTCGCCGCGGCCCGCCGCGCCGCCGGCCGGCCCCGCGCCATGCTGCTCGCGGTCCCGGTGGCGGTCCTGCTAGGCATGATCGCCGTCCTGACTAAGATCTGCACGCACCGCTTCGCCGTGGCCGGGTGGCACGGGCTGCTGACGGTTCCCGCCCTGTATGTGCTGGTGGGGCTGGCCGTCGCGCTCACCGTGGTGCAGCAGGCGGCGTTCCACGCCGGTGCGTTGCAGGCGTCCGTGCCGATCATGTTGGTCGGCGAACCGATCGTCGCGGTCGTGCTCGGCGTCGTGGTGCTCGGGGAGCACCTCGCCGTTCGGGGGTCGGCGGCGCTGGTCCTTGCCGTCGCGGTGGCGGCGATGGCGGCGGCCGCGATCGCGCTCGGCCGCGACGAAGCCGCCGGAGCCAGTTTGCCGACCCGGCGGCAACCGCCGCTCGAGCCGATGACCGCCGCCCCCGCGCGAATCGGGGATAGCGCATAGCGTCGGCCGGTGGGCTCGCTACCGTTGAGCTACCCCGAGTCGGATCGACGGGAGGCCCACCGTGAGCGGTAAACCGCGCGCCACGCTGCTTGTCCTCGGCGTGATCCTGGTCGTCCTTGCTGGGGCGCCGGCTCCGACGTCGGCGGCCACGACGACGGCGCGGCCCGCCGCGCCGAGCATCCCCGCCGGCGCGCAGCCCCAACTGGCGTCGGACCCCGCACAAGTGGCCGACGACCTCGTCGCCGACGAGCACGCGCTGCGTGACGCGTCGACCGGGGAGGCCGCGTTGGCGGCGGCGGCGCACCGCGAGCAGGCGGCCTACCGCGCCATCGGGCGCCACCCCGAATGGGACGCGACCATACGACCGCGGATCCCGGCGTCGCTGCTCGACGTCTACGACCGCAACGTCGACGCCCGCCGGCAGCTCACCGCCATGACGGCCGTCCGAGACACGCTGCCCGCGTGGAGCATTGAGCCACCGGCGCCGGCCGACGAGCTGCTGGGCTACTACCACCAAGCGGAGTCGGAATCCGGCGTCGGCTGGAACTACCTGGCCGCGATCAACCTCGTCGAAACGCGCCTCGGCAGCATCCATGGCGTCAGCACCGCGGGCGCCCGGGGGCCGATGCAATTCCTGCCCGGGACATTTGCCAGCTACGGGCAGGGCGGTGACATCAACTCGCCGCACGACAGCATCATGGCGGCCGGCCGCATGCTGGCCGCCAATGGCTTTGTCGGCGACCGCGATCACGCCATCTACCGGTACAACCACGCGAACGAATACGTGCGCGCCGTCGATCAATACGCGGCCCTCATCGGATCCGATCCGGCCACGTTTGCCGGCTTCTACCGCTGGGACGTGTACTGCAACACCACCGCGGGCGACGTGCTGCTGCCCATCGGCTACGCCGCGTCGTCACCGATCCCCGCCGCGGAGTACGTGGCCAGCCACCCGCAGTGACGAGGATCGGCGCGCTGGCGGCGCGGATTTCATAGCCGAAAACTTGTCGTACCCGGTTGCGATGATGGGGTTATGTCGTTGACCGCAGCTGCTGGCTCTTGGGTGAATACGCCCACGCGTATTGACGTGTTGTTTGAGGAGTTGGCGGAGTTGTGCGGTCAGCGCAATGCGATTGATGGGGGCATTGTGGAGATCGTCGCCGAGATCGATCGTGACGGGTTGTGGGGTAACACCGGCGCGCGGTCGATCCCGGCGTTGGTGGCCTGGAAGACCGGTTGCTCGCCGGCCAACGCGCACACGATCACCACGGTGGCGCGCCGCATGGACGAGTTCCCGCGCTGCACCCAGGCGTTGCGGGAGGGGCGGCTGTCGCTGGATCGGCTCGGGGTGATCGCCGCACGCGCCGGGCAGGGCTCGGATGCGCATTACGTGGAGTTGGCGCAGGTCGCCACGGTCAACCAGTTGCGCACCGCGGTCAACCTCGAACCGCGCCCCCAACCAGAACCGCGGCCCGAGCAGGCCTCGATCACCAAGAGCTCCGATGAGCAGTTCGCCTGGTGGCGGATCAAACTCCCGCACCCCGAGGCGGCCAAGTTCGACGCCGCGCTGGCGTCGCATCGCGACGCGCTGATCACCCAGTGGAAGCGCGATCGCGGCGACAGTTCAGAGAATTGTCCGCCGCTGCCCGACACGATGGATGCGTTCATGCGCCTGGTCGAGGCCGGCTGGGACGCCGAGGCCACCCGCCGCCCGCACGGCCAGCACACCACGGTGGTCGTGCACCTCGACGTGGCGGCGCGCGCCGCCGCGCTGCATCTGGGGCCGCTGCTGTCCGACGCCGAACGCCGCTACCTGACCTGCGATGCCACCTGTGAGGTGTGGTTCGAACGCGACGGGCAGCCCATCGGCGCCGGGCGCACGACCCGGGTGATCAATCGCCGGCTGCGCCGCGCGCTCGAACACCGCGACCGCACGTGCGTGGTGCCCGGCTGCGGGGCCACTCGCGGTCTGCACGCGCATCACATCCGGCACTGGGAGGACGGCGGGCCCACCGAGTTGGCCAACCTGGTGCTGGTCTGCCCCTATCACCACCGGGCACACCACCGCGGCGAGATCACCATCACCGGAACCGCCGACCGGCTGATCGTCACTGACGATGACGGCCAACCACTGAACCCGGGATCGACCGCGCGCCGGTGTTACCCCACAACCCGTCACGATCGATCTCGGCAACGATCTCCACAATGCGGCCATCAATGGCATTGCGCTGACCGCACAACTCCGCCAACTCCTCAAACAGCACGTCAATACGCGTGGGCGTATTCACCCAAGGCTCGGCAGCTGCGGTCAACGACATAACCCCATCATCGCAACCGGGTACGACAAGTTTCCGCCATCATCCAAGCGCCACAGCCTGATTGGCGGGTCACCGAGGATAAAGCGCCCGCCAAATCAGGATTGTCGGCCGAATCCATGCGGTACCTTCCTGAAAGGGGAATGCGATCAGCGCTGATCGAGGGGAGCAGTAATGAGCTTTTTGGTGTGGCCGCCCGAGGTGAATTCGGTACTGCTGCTTGACGGACCGGGCCCGGGGCCGATGCTGGAGGCGGCCGCGGCCTGGGACGGCGTGGGCTCCGAATTGAGTTCGGCGGCGAACGCGTTCGGCTCGTTGACCTCCGACCTCGCCGGCCAGGCCTGGCAAGGCCCGTCGTCGGCGTCCATGACGAGCGCGGCCGCCCGCTATGTGAGCTGGCTGGGCGGGGCGGCCGCCCAAGCCGAACAGTCGGCGGCCCAGGCCCGGGCGGCCGCCGTCGCCTACGAGTCCGCGCTGGCCACGATCGTGAACCCCAGCGTGATCAACGCCAACCGCGGCCAGCTGGTGTCGCTGGTGCTCTCGAACCTGTTCGGTCAAAACGCCCCGGCGATCGCGGCCGCCGAGGCCGACTACGAGCGGATGTGGGCCCAGGACGTCGCCGCGATGGGTGGGTATCACGCCAGCGCGTCGGCAACGGTCGCGCAGTTGGGCTCGTGGGAGCAATCGCTCGAAAGCCTGCCCGGTGAATTCGTCCAGGCCGTCCAAAGCGAATTCAACCACGTAGCCAACACGGTCTTCGGCACCATCTTCGGGGCGCCGGCGAATCCGCCGTTCTCGGCAACGCAGACGGGGACCTACACCGGCGGACCGTCGCTGGCCACGCGATTCGAAGAAGCCGCGCTGTACCCGGTGAAACCCCTGCTGGGCTTCTTTCCCGGGCTCGAAGCTCAACTTTCGTCGCCCAGTTCCCCGTTCCTGCAGCTGTTCACGGGCGACAACCCGCTACTCGGGATAGGTCTGTCCAACAAGCCGCCGGCATTGCTGCCGTTGCTGCTGGGGGAAACGGTCCAGCAGACCACGTACAACGGGATGCCCGTCGTGCAGATCACGCCGGCCCATCCGACCGGCGACTACGTGGTGGCCATCCACGGTGGGGCGTTCATCTTCGCGCCGTCGATCTTCCACTGGATCGATTACACCGTGATGGCCTACCAGACCGGCGCGACCATCGAGGTGCCGATCTACCCGCTGCTGCAGCAGGGCGGCACCGCGGGCACGGTGGTGCCCAACATGGCCAACTTCATCTCCTCGCAGGTCGCCGCGCACCCAGGCCACGTCAGCGTGACCGGGGACTCGGCGGGCGGCAACCTGGCACTTGCGGCCCTCGAATACACGTTGGCCCAGAATCCGAATGCCGCTATGCCGACGTCGATGGTCCTGCTGTCCCCGTGGCTGGACGTCACCTTCAGCAACCCGAACATTGCGTTCGTCCAGGATCCCCTGCTGCCTGTCGCGCCCGGGATTCAGATCGGCAAGGAGTGGGCGGGCGGCCTCAGTGTGACCGACCCCATGGTGAGTCCGCTGTACGGGAACCTCGCCGGGCTCCCGCCGACGTATGTCTACACGGGCAACCTGGATTCCCTCTCGCCCGACGTGCTTGTGTTGCAGCACAACGCCGCCCTGGCCGGAGCCCCGTTCAACTTCGTGCTGGCCAACGGCCAGATTCACGACTGGATCATCCTCACGCTGGACGGCCCGCAGTACTGGGCGCAGATCGATCACGAACTCGGTATCGCCTAACCGCGCCTCGACGCTCTGAGCTGGTCCGAAAGGGGTGTCGTTACCATCGACTCCGTGGCATCCAACGGCCCACCGGACGACTTCCACAACCAGCGGACGCAGTATGCGAATTACGGCGCCCTGGGTGGGTCCCCTGCGCCGGGTGAAGCTCCGGCGGAACCGCCGCCCGACCAGCCGGAGCAACCCGAGGCGCTCGATCCCTTCGAGCAGCAACCGGAGCCCACCCCGTGGTACCGGAAACCCGCCGGGATCATCGCCTGGATCGTCGCGGTTCTGATCCTGCTCGCGCTGATCGTCTACGGGCTCATGGAGCTGATCCAGGGCGGCGGCCACGGGACCAGCCCCAGCCCGAGCACCACGAGCAGCACCACCACGACGACGACCACCACGACGACGCCGACGACCACCGAATCGTCGGCGCCGCCGCCCACCAGCAGCGCCGCCGAGCCGCCGGCACAGCAGCCGACCCAGCAGCCCACGCGTCAGCCGACCCAGCAGCAGCCGACGCATCGACACCACATGCCGCAACTGCCGTCGGTGATCACCATTCCCGATGGGCCCGTGGTCACGTTGCCGCCGGGCATGTCGTAATGGGGTGCGCGTCATGAGCGAGGCGCTGGGGTTGTCGATCGGGGCGGCCAACCTGGTTGCGGTCCGTTCGGGCCGCGCCCCGGTGGTCCGCAGTTCGGTCCTGACTCTGTTCGAGAACCGGCCCACCGAAATCGGCCTTCCGGAGGAAAACCCGAACCTGACCGAATCCGGGCTGGTGCTGCGCGGTTTCGTCGAGCGGGTCGGGGACCGGGCCCCGCTGGTCGCGGCCGACGGGACGAAGTACCAAGGCGAGGTGCTGACGGTCGAGGCGATCGAGGCCATGGCCCGCACGGTTGGCTACGGCACACCGGTCACCGTCGCGGTGCCCGCTTACTGGTCGGAGGCTCAGACCACCGCGCTCCGCGATGAATTCTTCGCCCAGCCGGACCTGAACCGAGGCGGTGTGGCACCGGCCCTGATCTCCGACGCCACCGCGGCGCTGGCGACGCTGCGCGCCCACCCCGGATTCCCGGCCGGCGTCGTCGCGGTGTGCGATTTCGGCGCCAGCGGCACCAGCGTCACGTTGATCAATGCCGGGTCGACGCTGGCGCAGATCGGTCCGTCGGTGCGGTACACCGACTTCTCCGGCGACGCGATCGATCAGCTCATCCTCGACTACGTGCGGTCGGGCGGCTCCGACGCCACCAGCACCGACCTGGCCGGCACCGCGCGGATCGGCGCGCAGGCGCGCCAGCTCGCCGAATGCCGCCGCGCCAAGGAGCAGCTGTCGGGCGCCGCCGCGTCCGGTGGCGAGGTCCGGCTTTCCCGCGCGGAACTCGAGCAGCTCATCTCGCAACCGCTGGACGGTTTCGTCAGCACGGTGGAAGACACGTTGCAGCGCAACGGGATTCAACTATCAGGTCTGGCGGCCGTGGCGGCCGTCGGTGGGGGTGCGAGCATCCCGCTGATCGCCGCGCGCCTCTCGGAGCGCCTGCGGGTGCCGATCCACACCGCGCCACATCCCGCGCTCGCCGCCGCAGTCGGCGCCTCGGTGCTGGGCCAGCAGCAGGCCGCCGCCGGCCTGGCGACCGCCGCGAGTCCCGTCGTCGAAAACCCGACCGAACTGGTCGAGACGGCCAAGGTCGTCGACGGCGGTCCCGCCCTGGCGTGGTCGGCGGACGCCGACGACTCGGCCGAGCCGGTGCCGTACGTCGGCCCCGACATGACGGGCGAATACGGCCGGGAGCCAACGACATCCGGCGAGGCGGACAGCGGCCGACTGGCCGCCGCGACCGGGACGCTGCCCTGGTACAAGCGCACCGCGCTGGTGTTGAGCGTCGTCGGCGCGGCCGCGGCGGTGCTGGTCGCGGTGGTGCTGGCGCTGACCCTGGGCCACCCGAAAACCAACCCGACCAACAACACGCCGCCCACCGAACCCGCGCCACCGCAGACGTCGCAAACCGAGACGATCACGGAGCCGAACGGCACCACCACCGTGACGGTGCTCCCGCCCCCACCGGCCCCGCCGTCGTCGTCGACGACGCAGCCGCCGCCGAGCACCACGACCAGCAGCCCGCCGCCCACCACCACGACGGCGGCTCCGACCACCACGAGCGCCCAGCCGACGACGTCGCAGGCGACCACCACCGCGGCCCCGACGACCACCCGGCAACGGCCGCTGCCGCTGCCCCTGCCGCAACCGCCGTTCGGGCGTTAGCCGCAGGCCACGGCTACTGCCGATCCGCGACTTAGGGCAACCTATCTCGCGTCGAAAGCTACCCAGATGTCACTATGAGCAAGCCTCAGTAGGCACAAACTAGGAATTGGGGAGACCTTCTGTGACCACGCAAACGCTCATCAGACTGATCATCGGACTGGGCATGACCGTGGTGGTGGGCGCTTTCGCCGTGCGCCGAGTCTTGTGGCTGAACAAGCTGGTCATGTCCGGCCAGCCGGCCAGCGGGCGCGCCGACCATGTCGGTAACCGCATCTGGGCGGAACTCGCCGAGGTGTTCGGGCAGCGCAAGCTGCTGAAGTGGTCGCTGCCCGGCCTGGCGCACTTCTTCACGATGTGGGGCTTTTTCATCCTGCTGACGGTCTACATCGAGGCCTACGGCGTGCTGTTCCAGCCGAACTTCCACATTCCGATCATCGGCCGCTGGGACGCGCTGGGCGCCCTGCAGGACTTCTTCGCGCTGGCCGTGCTGACCGGCATCGTCACCTTCGCGATCATCCGGCTGCGCACCGAGCCGAAAGAGTACGGCCGCCAGTCCCGCTTCTACGGCTCACACACCGGCGGCGCGTGGCTGATCCTGTTCATGATCTTCAACGTCATCTGGACCTACGCCATCTTCCGCGGGGCGTCGGTGAACGCCCTCGGCGACGAATTCCCGTACGGCCGCGGCGCTTTCTTCAGCCACCTGATGGGATCGCTGCTGCAGCCGTTGGGGCACAACACCAACGAGATCGTCGAGACCGTCGCCCTGATGCTGCACATCGGCGTCATGCTGGCCTTCCTGCTGATCGTGTTGCACTCCAAGCACTTACACATCTTCCTGGCGCCCATCAACGTCATCTTCAAGCGCCTGCCCGACGGGCTCGGCCCGCTGCTGCCGATCGAGTCCGACGGCAAGCCGATCGACTTCGAAAACCCGCCCGACGACGCCCAATTCGGCCGCGGCAAGATCGAAGACTTCACCTGGAAGGGCATGCTCGACTTCGCCACCTGCACCGAGTGCGGGCGCTGCCAGTCGCAGTGTCCGGCCTGGAACACCGGAAAGCCGCTGTCGCCCAAGCTCGTCATCATGGACCTGCGCGACCACTGGATGGCCAAGGCGCCATACATCCTGGGCGACAAGGAGACTCCGCTCGAGAACACCCCGGAGGGCGGGGTCGCCGAGAACCTGAGCGGCGAGAAGCACGCTGAGGAGCATCACGTCCCCGAATCGGGCTTCGGCCGCGTGATGGGCTCCGGTCCGGAGCAGGCCACCCGCCCGCTGGTCGGCACCGCCGAGCAGGGCGGCGTCATCGACCCCGACGTGCTGTGGTCCTGCGTGACCTGCGGCGCGTGCGTCGAGCAGTGCCCGGTGGACATCGAGCACGTCGACCACATCGTCGACATGCGCCGCTACCAGGTGATGATGGAGTCGGAGTTCCCCTCCGAGCTGTCGGTGCTGTTCAAAAACCTTGAGACCAAGGCCAATCCGTGGGGCCAGAACGCCTCGGACCGGACCAATTGGATCGACGAGGTCGACTTCGACGTCCCGGTCTACGGCGAGGACGTCGACAGCTTCGACGGCTTCGAGTACCTGTTCTGGGTGGGCTGCGCCGGCGCCTACGACGACAAGGCGAAGAAGACCACCAAGGCCGTCGCCGAGCTGCTGGCCGTCGCCGGCGTGAAGTACCTGGTGCTGGGGACCGGCGAAACCTGCAACGGCGACTCCGCGCGCCGGTCGGGCAACGAGTTCCTGTTCCAGCAACTGGCCGCGCAAGCCGTCGAGACCCTGGACGGGCTGTTCGAGGGCGTGGAGACCGTCGACCGCAAGATCGTCGTCACATGCCCGCACTGCTTCAACACCCTGGGCAAGGAATACCGGCAGCTGGGCTCCAACTACACCGTCTTGCACCACACGCAGCTGCTCAACCGGCTGATCCGCGACAAAAAACTGGTGCCCGTTACCTCCGTCTCCCAAGAGATCACGTATCACGACCCGTGCTACCTGGGCCGGCACAACAAGGTGTACGAGGCGCCGCGCGAGCTGATCGGCGCCGCCGGGGCCACCCTCACCGAAATGCCGCGCCACGCCGAGCGCAGCTTCTGCTGCGGCGCGGGCGGTGCGCGCATGTGGATGGAAGAGCACATCGGCAAGCGGATCAACCACGAACGCGTCGACGAGGCCCTGGCGACAGGCGCCGCCACCATCGCCACCGGCTGCCCGTTCTGCCGCGTGATGGTCACCGACGGCGTCAACGACCGGCAGGAAGAAGCCGGCCGCAGCGGCGTCGAGGTGCTGGACGTGGCCCAGGTGCTGCTCGGGTCGATCGAGTACGACAAGGCGACGCTGCCCGAAAAGGGCACCGCCGCGAAGGAGGCCGAGAAGCGGGCCGCCTCGGCGCCCAAGGCCGCGGCCCCCGCCGCGCCCGCCGAGGCGCCGGCCAAGGTCGAGGAGCCTGCCAAGGCCGCCGAGCCGGAGCCGGCCAAGGCCAGCTCCCCGGCGCCCGCCGCGCCCGCCGCGCCCGCCAAGGGGTTGGGCATCGCCGGCGGCGCCAAGCGCCCCGGCGCCAAGAAGGCCGCGCCCGCGGCGAAGGCAACCGAGGCAGCGCCGGCCGAGCCGGCCGCGCCGGCCGAAGAGGCCAAGGCCCCCGCCGCTCCGGCGAAGGGGCTCGGCCTCGCGGCCGGCGCCAAGCGGCCCGGCGCCAAGAAGGCCGCACCCGCAGCGCCCGCGGCCAAGGCAACCGAAGCGCCCGCCGAGCCGGCCGCACCGGCCGAAGAGGCCAAGGCTCCAGCGGCTCCCGCCGCACCGGTGAAGGGGCTCGGCATCGCCGCCGGCGCCAAGCGACCGGGCGTCAAGAAGGCCGCTGCCCCAGCCAAGCCCGCCGAGGCCCCGGCCGAGCAACCGGAGGCCAAGGCCGAGCCGCAGCAAAAGCCGGAGCCGTCGGCGGAGCCCGACGGCGACGCGGCAAAGCCCGAAACCCCGGTAAAGGGCCTGGGCATCGCACGCGGCGCCCGGCCGCCGGGCAAGCGTTAATCGCAGATACCGCCGCCACTCGGCTCTTGTGACCTTTCGGTCACCCATCTCGACCTGGTCGGCCACCACGACAGCGCCGCTCGTGTCGCGCTGCGAGCGCCGTCGCAACGTGCGACACTGCGTCCACGCCGACAACGACGCGGTCAATAGGGGGTTACGAGAGGACGAACTGATGAAGCGGGCGATAATCGGCGTTTCGGCGGCAGCAGCGATGACACTGGCCCCCCTGTTCGTTCCAGCAGCAAAAGCAAGGGCTGACGATCCCTGCGCCGGCGTCACCGATCCCGCCGCCCACCAGACTTGCCTCAACGGATTCATGCCCCATGACCCCACGCGCCGACACCTTCTGGGCGATTGCGAGGGGGCCAGCCCCCTGGACGGACAGGTCGGCCAAGTCTGTGGCTAGCTTCTAGCGCCTTCTCTCAATAAAGAGGCGTGCCACGGCAGGGATTTTGCGCGATTCTGGAGTGGCGACAATACGGGGGCCATTTCGCGGGCGCGAAGGGACGAAGTGGTGAAGACGGCAATAATGGGCGCGGCAGCAGCCATAGCACTGGCATCCATGTGCATTCCACCACCACAAGCACGCGCCGACGATCCTTGTGCCGGCATCAACGATCCCGCTGCCCCCCAGGCTTGCGTCGACGCACCCCCGCCCGACGAGCCGCTCCAGCGATACCGAAACGATTGCCAGGCCAGCCCCCTGTACGGCCAGTTGGGGCAAATTTGTCGGGACCTCTGGGTGCCCAAATCTGTGCCGCCCGATCGAGGGCGGGCCAGCGAGTCGGCAATTCTCTAACGGGGGTTTGCTAGGGGCCGGCTGGGCGTTCGTCTCATCCGCCTGCCGGAGGTCGCCGCATGATGGTGCCGAAGATCGGCGGTCCATAGCCTTTCTCCGTCGGCTTATCCTGCTGGGCCTTACGCGCTCCCGGCGGCATCGGCGGGACGAACATCGGGACCAGCGGCGCGCCGTCGGCCGTCGTTGCGATCAATGGCGCCTCTGCGGCGGACAGCTGGACCGGGGACGTGACCGCGGACGGCGGGACCACGAGGTTGCTGACGTACATTCCGGTGCCCATAGAAGCGGCGACAGAAGACTCGGCGGGCGCATAGGCGGCGGCAGCGTAGGCGTTGGGAGCCCCTCCCACGGCCTCGGGACCGGTGAGGTTGTAGGCGATGGCCAGGTTGCGGGGGGTGGCGGCCAGGACGTCCGGGTACTGACCGGGGAAGAAATCGTGGCCGCTCATGATCAAGCCAAGCTCGGCCTGCGGGTTGAAAATACCGCTGCTGACCAGGCTTTCCAGATAGGCGTTCACGGTCTGAACGAACGGATTGTCGAGGATCCCCTGGGCGGGTGCTGCGGCCGCGGTGACGGCGGCCGTTTGAGCCGCGGCGGCGGTCGGAGTGGTCATCGGGGACGGGGAGTTAAACGTCGGCATCGCCATGGTCTGCAGGCTGGTGGCTTGGTAGCCCAGCATGGCGGTCGTGTTGTCCGCCCACATCTGCAGGTACTGAATCTCGGTGGCGGCGATGGCCGGGAAGTTGATGCCGAAGAAGTTCGTCGCGATCAGATCGGCCAACAGCGTGCGGTTGGCGGCGACCACGCTGGGGTGCACTACTGCAGTCTTGGTGGCGACGAACGAGCTGGCCATGGTGGTAGCCGCCATCGACATCTGAGCGGCCTGGGCAGCGGCGTTGTGTAGCCAGGCGATGTAGGGAAGGGAAGACAGGGTCATCGCCGTCGCTGATGGACCCTGCCAGGGAATGCTCGCCACGGTGGAGGCGTAGTCAGCGGCGGTCTGTCCCAGCTCGGTCACCAGCTGGCGCCAGGCGTTGGCAGCGGTGAGCAACGATCCGGGCCCCGGCCCTGAATGAATCAGTGCTGATGTGATCTCGGGGGGAGCCCAGAAATCCACGACTACCCTGTCAAAGCTCCGAGTCGAATCTCGACGCCCCGCATTCGGGCCTCCCTTTCGGTCACGTTCCTAAACGGCGAAGTGCCCGATTCGTCGAAACGAGCGTATCGCTTGTTTACTCGCGCCGGGAATAGCGAAAATTTCGCCCGCCGGGCGGGCGTTGATCACAGATTGAGGTCCGTCAGCAAATTTCAGTGGACAGCGATGGCACCATAGGGAGGTGAGTACTCACCAGCTGCCCGTGCACGCCGTCGGCCATCATCGGCAGCGGTCCTTCGCGCAGTCGTCCAAACTGCAGGACGTCCTGTACGAGATCCGCGGCCCGGTGCACCAGCACGCCGCGCGGCTGGAGGCCGAGGGACACCGCATCCTCAAGCTCAACATCGGCAACCCGGCCCCGTTCGGCTTCGAGGCGCCCGACGTGATCATGCGCGACATGATCCAGGCCCTGCCCTACGCCCAGGGCTACTCCGACTCGCAGGGCATCCTGCCCGCCCGGCGCGCGGTGGTCACCCGCTACGAACTGGTCGAGGGCTTCCCGCGGTTCGACGTCGACGACGTCTACCTGGGAAACGGAGTATCCGAGCTCATCACGATGACCCTGCAGGCCCTGCTCGACAACGGCGACCAGGTGCTGATCCCGGCGCCTGACTACCCGCTGTGGACGGCGTCGACCTCGCTGGCCGGCGGCACACCCGTGCACTACCTGTGCGACGAGACCCAGAACTGGCAGCCCGACATCGCCGACCTGGAATCCAAGATCACCGAGCGCACCAAGGCGCTGGTGGTGATCAACCCGAACAACCCCACCGGCGCCGTCTACAGCCGCGAGATCCTCACCCAGATGGTCGACCTGGCGCGCAGGCATCAACTGCTGCTGCTGGCCGACGAGATCTACGACAAGATCCTGTATGACGACGCCAAGCACATCAGCCTCGCCACGCTGGCGCCCGACATGTTGTGCCTGACCTTCAATGGCCTATCGAAGGCCTACCGGGTCGCCGGCTACCGGGCCGGCTGGCTGGCGATCACCGGGCCCAAGGAGCACGCCAGCAGCTTCATCGAGGGCATCAACCTGCTGGCCAACATGCGGCTGTGCCCCAACGTCCCGGCGCAGCACGCGATCCAGGTCGCCCTCGGTGGCCACCAGAGCATCGAAGACCTGGTGCTGCCCGGCGGTCGGCTCCTCGAGCAACGCGACGTCGCCTGGGCCAAGCTCAACGAGATTCCCGGGGTGTCCTGCGTCAAACCCGAGGGCGCCCTGTATGCGTTTCCCCGGCTGGATCCCGAGGTCTATGACATCGAGGACGACGAGCAGCTCGTCCTCGAGCTGCTGTTGTCCGAGAAGATCCTGGTCACCCAGGGCACCGGGTTCAATTGGCCGGCGCCCGATCACCTGCGCATCGTGACCCTGCCGTGGTCGCGCGATCTGGCCGCCGCGATCGAGCGGCTGGGCAACTTCCTGGCCGGCTACCGGCAATAGGCGGGTGCCGACCCGGCGCCCTCTACCCTCGACCGGGTGACGCACTCGCATTCGCACAGCTTGTCCGGGGGCCCCTCCGGGCTGGATCCGCTGCCCGCCAAGATTGTGATCGGGCTGCTGGTCGCCATCGGTGTGGCGGTGATCGCCGGCGCGGCGTTGCTCTGGCCGAGCCGCCAGCACGTCGACATCCCGATGCCGTTCCAGAACGCGGCCGGCGGCGCCGTGAGCACGCAGAAGGGCCACGTGCTGTCCAGCGCGCTGGGCGACTGCGGCAGCCCGTCGGCGGGTCAGGTGATCACCACCGCGCCGCAATCGGCGGCCCCCGGCGCCGGGCGATGCATACAAACGCTGGTCGCCATCGACTCCGGGCCGAACGCCGGCGCCAAGACGCTGCTGGAGTCGTCTCCCGGTCCGGGCCAGCCTCATTTCGGGGCCGGCGACCGCGTCCGGCTGGTCCGGCAGGTCGACGAGCAGGGCACGACCAGCTACGCCTTCTACGACTTCGAACGTGGCTGGCCGCTGGTCGCGCTCGCGGTCGCGTTCGCCGTAGTGGTCGTCGCCGTGGCCCGCTGGCGCGGGCTGCTCGCGCTGGTCGGCATCGTGGTCGCGTTCCTGGTGCTGCTGGTGTTCCTGCTGCCGGCGCTGCGCGAGGGCGCCCCCGCCGTCCCCGTCGCGCTGGTGGCCTCCGCGGCCATCCTCTACGCGGTGATCTACCTGGCCCACGGGGTGAGCCTGCGGACCAGCGCCGCCCTGCTGGGCACCCTGTCGTCGCTGCTGCTGGCCGCCGGATTGTCTTGGGCCGCAGTCGATTTGGCCCACCTCACCGGCTTGTCCGACGACCAGAACGGCCAGGTCTCGGCGTATCTGGGCAACGTGTCGATCAGCGGGCTGCTGCTCGCCGGGTTCATCATCGGGTCGCTGGGTGTGCTCAACGACGTGACCGTGACCCAGGCCTCGACGGTGTTCGAGCTCGCCCACCTCGGCGGCTCCCGGCGGGCCATCTTTGTGGGCGCCATCCGGGTGGGCCGCGATCACATCGCCAGCACGGTCTACACGCTGGTGCTGGCCTACGCCGGCACGTCGCTCCCGTTGCTGCTGCTGTTCAGCGTGTCCAATCGCTCGCTCGGCGACGTGCTGATCAGCGAGAGCGTGGCCATCGAACTCGCCCGCTCCGCGGTCGGCGGCATCGCGCTGGCGCTGTCGGTGCCGTTGACGACGGCGATCGCCGCCGTGCTGGCGAAACCCGAAGCCGCCCTTGTCACCGCCGCTGTTCCAGCAGCCCCAACAGGTAGTCGCCATAACCGGACTTGACCAGGGTGCGGGCCCGCTTGGTCAACTCCTCGTCGCTGATCCATCCCTGCAGCCACGCGATTTCCTCGGGGACGCTGACCTTCAGCCCCTGCCGCCGTTCCAGCGTGCGGACGTAGTCGCTGGCGTCCAGCAGTGAGTCGAAGGTGCCGGTGTCCAGCCACGCCGTCCCGCGGGCCATCACCTCGACCGCCAGCCGGCCGCGGTTGAGGTAGATCTGGTTGACCTCGGTGATCTCATACTCGCCGCGCGCCGATTTCTTCAGGTTCTTGGCGATCTCGATCACGTCGTTGTCGTAGAAGTACAGGCCCGGCACCGCGTATTGGGACTTCGGGGTGGCCGGCTTCTCCTCCAACGACAGCGCCATGCCGTCGTCGCCGAACTCGACGACACCGTAGGCCGACGGGTTGGCCACCCAATAGGCGAAAATCGCTCCGCCGCTTATGTTTTGGAAGCGGCTCAGGCTGGTGCCCAGTCCCGGGCCGTAGAAGATGTTGTCCCCCAACACCAAAGCGGCCGAGTCGTTGCCGAGGTGGTCGGCGCCGAGCACGAAAGCCTGGGCCAGACCCTCGGGTTCGTGCTGCTGGACATAAGTGAGGTTGATGCCGAATTGCGAGCCGTCACCGAGCAACCGCTCGAAGCCGGCCGCGTCGTGCGGGGTGGTGATCACCAGGATGTCGCGGATGCCGGCCATCATCAGCGTGGACAGCGGGTAGTACACCATCGGCTTGTCGTACACCGGCAACAACTGCTTGCTGATGCCGATCGTGATCGGATGCAGACGGGTGCCCGACCCGCCGGCCAGGATGATCCCACGCATAAGTGCCTCTCTGTTCGGCCCCCCTAATTTACGAGATCGGCCTCGGTGAGTTCCGTCGCCGCCAACGCCGCCGCCAAGTCCTCGTGCCGGAAAATCGAGGTGACGTGATCGTGGACCACCCGGAAGGCCGCCGCCGCGTTTCTGACGGCGCCCTCCGGGGTGGTGACCTTCTGCTCGACGACCACCACGCCGTCGTGCACATACATCCGGCCGGGCTCGGCCGTGCCTTTGCGGGAAAACGCCCACTGACGCAACGCCTCGTGGCCTTGCCCGGCCCCGTGGGCGTCGCCGATTTCGATGTCATCGCTGGACAAGGCCACCAAGGTGTCCAGGTCCGAGGCGTTGAGGGCGTCGTGCCACGCCAGAACGGTGGCGATCTCCGATGTGCTCATGGTCAGCAAGCTACCGTGTCCGCCTGAGTTATAAAGGGGTACGGTCCAGCCAGCCCTGCCACACCGAGTCGTCCCCGAACAGCTCGATACCGGTGTCGGCCAGCGCGACCCGGCGCACAATCGCCAGCAACAGTTCCGTCGCCCCACCGCGCAGCGCCGCGCTGCCCTTGCCGTGCTCGTGCGACCAGGTGATGGCGCCCCCGTCGACGCCGATCGTCCATTCGCCGGCGTCGCCCAGCCCGGGGTCGGTGGCGTGCAGGTGCAGGGTGGCGCCGGCCTCGAGCGGCAGCGGCGACCCGTCGCTTCCCGACTGAATCGCCACGCGCTCAAGCCATTCCGTTATCGCGTCGGCCGCAACGTGGGCGTCGAGGGTGAATTCGCTGCCGGTCGCGATGGCGGCGTCGGCGCGGTGTACCGCCGTCTCGTGCAGCCGGCGCCGGACCCACCAGTTCGCCGGGCGCGTCCCGAGGAACGTCCACACCGGCGTTTCCACGCCCGCCAGCTCGACGGCGTCGACCAGCCGCTGCGCGCCGCCGTGCAGCCAGGAGATCGCGTCGGCCGGATCCGGTGGCGGCTTTCCGCCCTCGACGGCGCGGGGATCCAGGTATTCCTGCAGCCGGTCGCGCACGATCTGCGCCGCCCATCGGTCGCCGCGCCCGACATGGCGCAACAGCTGGGTGACGTTCCAGCCCGGGCACGTCGGCACCGGCGTGGACTCGTCGACATCACGGAAAAGCTCCGCGAAGGCCCGGTTTTCGTTGAGGAACTCGGCGGCATAGTCCACGCGGTCAGGCTACTCGCCGGCACCGGGCCGGTTGATCCAGTGCGGCAGGCCGCCGATGGCGATAACGTCCGTCGTGGCATCGACTGAGGGAAGGCGGGGGCATGTCGTTTGTGATCGCGGTACCGGAGGCGCTGGGGGCGGCGGCTTCCGATCTGGCTCGTATCGGTGCGACCGTCAGCACGGCCAACGCGGCCGCGGCGGCCTCGACGACGCGGGTGGTGGCGGCGGGCGCCGACGAGGTATCGGCGGCGATCGCGGCGCTGTTTTCCGGCCAGGCACAGGACTTTCACGCGCTGACCGCCGAGGCGGCGGCGTTTCACGACCAGTTCGTCCAGGCGCTCGGCGGGGGCGCGGCCTCGTACGTCGGCGCCGAGGCCGCCAACGTCCAGCAGACCCTGATGAACGCCATCAACGCGCCCACCGAGGCGCTGTTCGGGCGCCCGCTGGTCGGCAACGGCGCCAACGGGGCCCCGGGAACCGGGCAGAACGGCGGCGACGCCGGGATCCTGCTCGGCAACGGCGGGGCCGGCGGGTCCGGAGGGGCCAGCCACCCCAACGGCGGCAACGGCGGGGCCGCCGGGCTGCTCGGCGCGGCCGGCGCGGGCGGCGCGGGCTGGTCGGGTGCCGTCGGCGGCAACGGCGGAAACGGCGGGGCCGGCGCGCTGTTCGGCGCCGGCGGCGCCGGCGGGGCCGGCGGGTTCTCGACCGGTTTCGGTGTCCCCGGCGGGAACGGCGGGGCCGGCGGGACGGGCGGGATCTTCGGCGCCGGCGGCGCCGGCGGCGCGGGCGGGCTCTCGGCCAGCGGCGTCGGCGGAAACGGCGGCGCCGGCGGGAACGGCGGAATGTTCAGCGTCGCCAGCAATGGCGGGATCGGCGGGCCCACCCAGCCCACCGGCGGCGCGGGAGGGGCCGGCGGCACAGCCGGCAACACCTTCCTGTTCGGCGCCGGCGGCCCCGCCGTTGCCGCCGTTGCCGCCGACGGCACCCGACCAGCCCGCGCCGCCCGCGCC